>ONDF01000065.1 GCA_900316525.1 uncultured Bacteroidales bacterium | reverse complement strand
CAGCTGCTCGTCGAAGGCCCATTCGCCCGGTTCGCCGAAGCGGTAGATCTCCGTCGTGAGCGGTCCGGAAGTATGGTTCCGCATCACCGGCACGAAGACGCTCCACTGCATCCAGCGCACCTGCAGCTCCTTCAGGGCGACATTGTCGGTACCGCCCTCATAGAACCAGTTGAAGAAGCCTCCGATGTCGGTGTTCCAGTACGGGATGCCGCAGATCGTGTAGTCCAGGCCGGACGGGATCTGCGCGCGGAGCACGTTCCAGCGGGACTGGACGTCGCCACTCCAGCTGAACGTGGCGTAGCGCTGGATACCGAAGGAGGCGCTGCGGGTCATCTGCACGGCGCGCTTCGCATAGCCCTTCGCCCGGTAATTGTCATAAATGCCCATGTTCGTGACCAGCGGGAACGCGTTCCGGACGCTCCGCCAAGTGCCGTCGGCGGTGCGGTAATCGTCATCCTCCTTGGTGGGATAGAAGTGGTCGGGCTCCGTGGAATCGCTCCAGAGGGCGTCCACGCCCTGGTCCACCAGGCCTTCCAGGTATTTCCAGTAGATCTCCCGGGCCTGGGGGTTGAACGGGTCGTAGATTTTCACGCCGCCCGTCATCGGCCAGGTCTTGAAGGGAAGGAGGGCGCCGATGGCCTCGAGCTCCTTGAACTGCGGGGTCAGCGGGCCGAAGTCCGGCCAGATGGAGATCGCCAGGTGCGCGTGGTTGTTGTGGACGTTGGCAATCATCGTATCACCGCGCTCGTACAGCGGATTGTCGAAGCGCATCGAGTTCCAGTTCTCGTTCTCGCCCCAATACTGCCAGTCCTGGACGATGCAGTCCAGCGGAATGCCCATCTCCCGGTGCGTCCGGAGCGCCTCGCACAGCTCTTCGGTGCTATGATACCGCTCCCGGCACTGCCAGTAGCCATGGACCCAGAGCGGGAACAGCGTCGCCTTGCCGCCGAGCTTCCGCTCCGTCGCCATCAGCGCGTCCATGTTGCCGCCGGCGTACAGGAAATACAGGTCTGAGCAGTCCCCCACCTCGCTGGTCATCACGGTCTTGCCGCCGGGCTCATCCTCGAAATCGCTCATCCCGGGATTGTCCCAGTAGACGCCGTATCCCTTCTCCGAGCAGAAGAAGGGGATGTAGATATGCATGTTCTCGTTCCACAGATGGACCTTCTTGCCGCGGAGGCTCAGGTCCGGATCCTGCCGCTGGCCCAGGCCGTACAGGAATTCGTCGGCCTCTGGCAGCCAGCCCTGGCTCACCTTGAAACGGCCGGCATCCGGATCGTCGGCCGGGCGCGCCTCGAAGGCCGTTCCGGCCTCCTGCAGCAGCCGTCTGCCGCTCACGGGGTCGGAGAAGGTGACCTGGCCCGTGGCCTTGTCGATGAACGCAACGATCTTTCCGGTGTTCAGGACGAGGGCCCCCTTGTTCTCCACCCGCTTGACCCGGGTCTTCTGCGGCTCCATCACTACGGAATAGCTCTTCTTCTGCGAAGCCCCCACCCCGCCGAGCGGGTACTTCACCACCCGCACCACATCGGGCGCATAGACGGTCACTTCACAGACAAGGGAGTCGGTTTCCACGGTCTCGCGGACCACCGTCGGTCCCGCGCACGCCGCCAGCAGCAGGAGCGCGGAGAGCAGGAACAGGCACTTTTTCATATCAGAAAGCGTTAAGTTTCTCAAAGATAGTGATTAATTCCGACGCTCCCAAACGCAAGGTTGCAAAATCAAGAGTCTACGGCCCCAATCGCAACATACACCCCTTCGCGAGGTGGGGTATGTTGCATCCCGGTGCATAGAATGCCTATTTTGCAACCTTAGCTTCGGCTTACAGCAACTGGATGGAGCAGAATGCTCCCACGAAAGAGCCGCTAGCGGCGGATGCCTTCGAAATGGCGCAGGAAGTCGACGATACGGACGAGCCGGCGCTGCTTCTTGCCTTCGGTGATCTTTTGGCCGCCCTGGAAGGGGGTGGCCACGGTGTCTTCCGTGCGGACGGACACCTGCCGGCCTTCCATCCCGAAGGTCAGGGAGGCGCCGGCGGCGGTGACGTCCAGCGTCACGGGGGCGCCCATCACCAGGGGCAGGTTCACGTCGTCATGGCCGGTGGGGAAGCCGCAGAGGACAGGGATGCCCGCCGGCACGTAGGCGCAGACCATCTCCTCGACGCTGTCGAAGTCCAGGTTCGCCTTGCAGTCCGTGAACTCGCCGAGGACGATGCCCCGGCACCGTTCGAACACTCCGTTGAGGACCAGGGTGTTGATGAGGCGGTCGATGTGGCTCATATCTTCTCCCACCTCTTCGATGAACAGGATGATGTCCCGGCCCAGGGTGGCGTCGGCCTGCGTGCCCAGGATGGGCGTGAAAGTGCAGAGGTTGCCGCCCACCAGGATGCCGGTCGCGTGCCCGGGACGGTTCTCGGGATGGGCGGGGACCTGGTAGGCCGGGACCTGCCCCAACAGAAGGTCACGGAGAAGGGTGCTGGACGGGTCGTTGCCCCGGGTCTGCGCCAGGTGCGTGCCCATGGTGCCGTGGATGCTCATCACCCCGGCGCGGGTTTCCATCTCCAGCAGGGTGGTGATGTCGCTGTAGCCGACGAGCCACTTGGGATGGGCGGTCAGCTCCTCCGGCGGCAGCAGGTCCACCAGCCGGATGGTGCCATAGCCGCCTCGGTTGCACAGGATGGCCTTGATGGACGGGTCCTTCAGGGCCCATTCGAGGTCCGAGACGCGTTCCTTGGGCTTGCCGGCGTATTTGCCCCGGTACACCTCCCCGACATGGGCGCCGATGACCGGCTCGAAGCCCCAGCCGCGGAGCACCGCGGCAGCGCCCTCCACATTTTCCATCGGGGTATGGTAGGAAGGGGACAGCAGGGCGATCTTATCCCCGGGCTGCAGGAAGGCCGGCTGGGCGCAGGAAAGGGTCACCGTCCTTTCGCGGAGGTCCTGCGTATGTTTCGGCGAACAGGCGGCGGCGAGGAGAAGCGCCGCCAGGCAACGGAAAACAGTTCTGGTCATCATTTGTGATTTGTTGCAAAGATAACGTTTTTGGCCGGTTTTTTGCAGCCCGAATGCCGTGCGCAGATTCTTGACCCTCATCCTTTTCCTGGCCCTTGCGGCCGTGTCGGCTTCCGCCCAGATGGTGCAGGACGCCTCCTACCGGATTGTTGCCCATATCAAGTCGGACGGAACCATCCAGGACGCCTCCTACCGGGTGATCGGACACATCAATTCGAACGGCACCATTCAGGACGCCAGCTACCGGACGGTCGGACACTTGGAGCGGAACGGGACGGTGGAGGACGCTTCTTACCGGATCGTGGGCCACATCAAACCGGACGGCGTCATCCAGGACGCTTCCTACCGGATCCTTGGCCATGTGAAGTCGGACGGGACCGTGCAGGACGCCTCTTACCGGGTCATCGGCCATGTCAAGGGAATCCCGATGGAATGGGCCGCGCTCTATTTCTTCTTCCGCTGAAAACCCGTATCTTTGCGCCACTTTTATGTGGTGGCTCCTTGCATTCGTATCGGCAGCGCTCCTGGGCTGCTATGATTCGGCGAAGAAAATCTCGCTGAAGGACAACGCCGTCATCCCGGTGCTCTTCCTGAACACGGTCCTGTCGGCCCTTATCTTCTCTCCTTTCCTGTTCGCCACCGGCTTCGGCGGTTGGGAGGTGCAAAAGTACATCCTCCTGAAGAGCGCCCTCGTGCTGTCTTCCTGGCTGGCGGGGTATTTCGCGATGAAGCATCTGCCGCTCACGATCGTGGGCCCGGTCAATGCCACCCGCCCGGTGCTGGTGCTCCTGGGCGCCATTTTCCTGTTCGGGGAACGGCTGAACCTGCTGCAGTGGATCGGCGTCGGCCTGGCCATGGCCGCCTATGTGATGCTACGGCTCTCTGGGAAGAAGGAAGGCATCCGCACGGGTGACAAATGGCTGGTGTGCCTGATCCTCGCCGTCATCCTGGGCGCGGCCAGCGGGCTGTATGACAAGTACTTGATGTCGCCGGAGTACCTGGGCCTGGACCGCAGGCAGGTCCTCGGCTGGTACACCTTCTATCAGGCGCTGATGATGGCCGTCATGACGGGTTTCCTGTGGTATCCGGTACGGAAGAAGACGACACCCTTCCGCTGGTCCTGGTCCATCCCGCTTATCAGCCTCTTCCTCTGCGGGGCCGACTATGTCTACATGGAGGCCCTCTCCAAGCCCGAAGCCCTCATCGCGGTCGTGTCCATGATCCGCCGCGGCAGCGTCCTCGTGAGCTTCGCCATCGGCGCCCTTCTCCTCCACGAGAAAAACCTCAAATCCAAGACCCTCGACCTCTGCCTCCTGCTCCTGAGCATGGTGTTCCTGTATCTGGGGTCGCGGTAAGCCGAGGCCAAGGTTGCAAAAAAGGCATCCTATGCACTGGGATGCAACATACCCCACCTCATGAAGGGGTGTATGTTGCGATTGGGGCCGTTAAATAATGATTTTGCAACATCGCTATCGGGAAAACCGGGCCGCGTTTCATACCAAAAACTTGAGATCGTCCGGCTGGAGAAACAGCGACTTGGCCAAACTGGCGTTCCGGCCGGACAGATGCTCGGCAAGCATACGGCCAGCCACTTTCAGTCGAACCTCAAACGGGGCGTTGACCAGAGTCTTTCCACAATAATTGACACTGTATTTGTTTCCCGTCTTCCGCAGTTCCTGAATACTCCGGGATTCCAAGTAGTCTTGATAGATTTCCTGCTTGATGGCCGCCTCGTCCTCCTTGCGCACATACAGGAA
>ONDF01000009.1 GCA_900316525.1 uncultured Bacteroidales bacterium | reverse complement strand
TTCGCGGCGCGGACCCCGGTCGCCGTCACGGCGCGGGCCGCGGTCGCCTTCGCGACGCTCGCCTTCGCGGCGCGGGCCACGGTCACCGTCGCGGCGGGGACCCCGGTCGCCATCGCGACGCGGGCCGCGCTCACCGCGCTTGGGCTCGACATAGCCTTCCGGCTTCTCGGTAAGAGCGCGCATGGACAGGCGCATCTTGCCGGTCTTGGGATCGATCTCGAGGAGCTTCACATCGACCTCGTCGCCCACCTTCAGGACGTCCTCGACCTTGTCGGTCTTGGTCCAGGCGATCTCGCTCACGTGCAGGAGGCCTTCCTTGCCCGGGAGGATCTCGATGAAGGCGCCGAACTCAAGGATGGACACGACCTTGCCGTGGTAGACCTGACCGACCTCCGGAACGGCGCAGATGTCCTTGATGCGCTGCAGGGTGGCATCCATCGCGGCCTTGTCCACGCCGAAGATGTCCACGACACCCTTCGTGGTGCCGTCGCCCTTGCCGGCGTCGACTTCCTCGATGGTGATGGTGGTGCCGAATTCCTTCTGCATGCCCTGGATGGTCTCGCCGCCCTTGCCGATGACCGCGCCGATGAAGTCGGACGGGATCTCGATCTGGACCATGCGCGGCACGAAGGGCTTGTAGTCCTCGCGCGGCTCGGCGATGGTCTTGAGCATTTCGCCCATGATGTGGATGCGTCCCTGACGGGCCTGCTCCAGGGCTTTCTCAAGGACGTCGTAGGACAGACCGTCCACCTTGATATCCATCTGGGTGGCGGTGATACCGTCGGCGGTACCCGTGACCTTGAAGTCCATGTCGCCGAGGTGGTCCTCGTCACCGAGGATGTCGGTGAGGATGGCGTAGCGGTCGTTCGGGCGCTCGGCGTCGGTGATCAGGCCCATGGCCACGCCGGCCACCGGCTTCTTGATCTTCACGCCGGCATCCATCAGGGCCAGGCAGCCGCCGCAGACGGAAGCCATGGAGGAGGAGCCGTTGGACTCGAGGATATCGGAAACGACGCGCACGGCGTACGGGAATTCCGGAGCGGTGGGGATGACGGGCTTGAGGGCGCGCATCGCCAGGTTGCCGTGGCCGATCTCGCGACGGCCCACGCTGCGCTGAGGCTTGGCCTCACCGGTGGCGAACGGCGGGAAGTTGTAGTGGAGCACGAACTGCTGGTCGTCCTGGATGAGGACCTCGTCCATCTCCTTCATGTCCAGCTTGGTGCCGAGGGTCACGCTCGCGAGGGACTGGGTTTCGCCGCGGGTGAAGATGGCGGAGCCGTGGGCGCAGGGGAGGTAGTCCACCTCGCACCAGATCGGACGGACCTCGTCGGTCCGGCGGCCGTCCAGACGGCAGCCTTCGTCCAGGATCATGTTGCGCATGGCTTCCTTCTCCACGTCGTGGTAGTAGCGGGCGACCATCGCGGCCTTGGCCTCCTGGTCCTCCTCGGACAGGGTGGCGAGGAATTCGGCCTGGATGGCTTCGAAGCCGGCCTCGCGCTCGTGCTTGGGAGCGGCGCTCTTCGCCAGCTTGTAGCACTTGTCATAGCAGAACTCGCGGACGGCGGTGCGAAGGGCTTCGTCCTCCTCGTCGGTGGGCGAACTTGATGGCCTCGAGCATGTCGTGCTCGGACACCTCGTTCATCTCACCTTCGACCATCATGATGTTCTCCTCGGTGGCGGCGACCATCAGGTCGAGGTCGGCGCGGGCGCCGTCGGCGAAACCGGGATTGATCACGAACTGGCCGTCGATGCGGGCCACGCGGACCTCGGAAACCGGACCGCCGAAGGGCAGGTCGGAGGTGGCGAGGGCGGCGGAGGCGGCCAGGCCGGCGAGCGCGTCGGGCTGGATGTCCTTCTCCGCGGAGATGAGCATGATGTTCACGAAGACCTCGAGATGGAAGTCATCCGGCCACAGCGGACGGATCGGACGGTCCACCAGGCGGGCGATGAGCACCTCGTAATCCGAGGGACGGCTCTCGCGCTTGAGGAAACCGCCGGGGAAACGGCCGGCAGAATAATACTTTTCACGATAATCTACGGTGAGGGGCATGAAGTCGGTACCCTCCTTGACTTCCTTCGCGCAGGTGACAGTGGCGAGCAGCATCGTGCCGCCCATCTTCACCACCGCGGAACCGGCGGCCTGCTTGGCCAGTTTGCCGGTCTCGATCTCGATCACCCGACCGTCGGGCAATTCGATCTTCTTGTTGATGATGTTCATTTGTTTTACTTCTGTTACGTCTTTACGTCTTCTATCGTCGATCCGGACGGTTCCTGAGCTTGTCGAAGGACGGTCCGGAATCTCTTTTCATCGAAAAAGGGGGAGAGACCCTGCCTTGCATAGATCTCTGCCCCCGCATTTTCCTATTCTCGAACTTATCGACGGAGACCCAGCTCCTTGATAAGTGCCCTGTATCTCTCGATGTCCACCTTCTGAAGGTAGTTCAGAAGCTGACGGCGCTTACTGACCAGGCGGAGAAGGGAACGACGGGTAACCACGTCCTTCTTGTTCTTCTTCACGTGCTCGGTAAGGTGAGCGATACGGTAGGAAAATAAAGCAACCTGACTCTCAGGGGAGCCGGTGTCCTTATTGGACTTCCCGTACTTCGCGAAAATCTCTTGCTTTTTCTCAGGCTGTAAATATTCGGCCATGATGCAATGAGGTTAAAAAGTTATCAGTATGCGGGACCTTCCCGCAAAAAAGCCTGCAAATTTAGGCATAAAATCCGACAAAACAAAACTTTTTGTACCTTTGTTCCCCGTGAAAGAGAAGGTCCATATCGACCCGGTGCTCGGGGAGGTCCGGCTGCGGAAAAGCGCCCGGGCGCGGCGGATTTCGATCCGGGTCCATCCCCGGCGCGGCATCCTCGTGACCGTCCCTTTCTACGCCCCATACGCGATGGGCATCGCCTTCCTGGAATCTCGCCGGGAATGGGCCCTGGCGGCGCTCGAACGGGCGGCGGCCCGGAACGCGGACCTGCCGGAAGGGGAGGACATCGAGTCCCTCCGGGCGAAGGCCAAGGCCGCGCTTCCGCCCCGCCTCGCGGACCTGGCGGCCCGCTACGGCTTCATTTACCACCGCGTCGCCATCAAGCACAACACTTCCAACTGGGGTTCCTGCTCCTCGAAGGGCAACATCAACCTGAACTTGAACCTCATGCGGGTTCCCGTGCCGCTGCAGGATTACATCCTCCTGCACGAGCTGACGCATCTCCGCCATCCCGACCACGGCCCCGCCTTCCATGCGGAATTGGAGCGCCTGCTCGCCGACCATTTCGCGCAAAACGCGGAAGATGAAACGTTTCAGTCGTTTCTTCCCGCCATCCGGGCCTCCCGGGCCCGTTTCCCGATCGGCCATACCCTAGAGAAAGCGATCCGGGAATACCGCCCTGTGTAACCGTCCCGTGCATATTTTCGGGAAAACTTCTCCTACGGAGAACTTGTTCTTTCGGCAGATAATCCGTAAATTTGTACGATTTTTCCCAAGGAAAGAAACGAATCACATAATTATGGAGAAAAAACTTCTTTACACGGCTCCTGCCGTCCGTGAGCTGGACGTCCGCTTCGACGCCAGTTTCCTTCAATCCGCCACCACCGGTCCCATCCAGGACTGGAACGAAGATGATGATTCTATCGACTTCTAAGTCAAACCCTTAAAGAACCCAAGCGATGAAAAAAGCCCTTTTCTTTGCGGGTCTGGCCGCTGCCGCCCTCACCTTCGTCGGTTGTAACAAGGAAGCCGACTACGCCGGCAATGGCCGGAAAGTTGAAATTGTTCTGAGCGATGTCGCCACCCGTACCATCAATTACGGAATGTCCACGGAATGGAAATCCGGTGACGAACTTTCCGTTTTTACCGCCCCTACGGGTACCGACACCTGGTCTTCGAATATCAAGTTCACGGTGCAGGACGCTTCCGCGAACCGTGCGGCGGGCGAGGTCGAGCTGACGGCCGACGCCTACGACTGGTACGCGTTCTATCCTTACACCTCCCAGATTCCGAATCCGACCACGCTCAATCCGGAAGGTTCTTCGCACGAACGCAGCGGCTACGTGACCGTCGGTGGTCAGGCCCAGGTCCAGAAGAGCGACGACAATAAGGAGCATCTCGCCGGCACGAAGGTCCCGGTGTTCGGCAATGTCAAGAATGTCCCGGCGGACGAAATGCCGGTCATCGAGATGAAGAATGCCGCGTCCGTCGCCTGTTTCAAGGTGACGAACGCCCTGGAGGAACAAATCCGGATCCTTTCCGTCAAGTTCACCGCTCCGGAAGATATCGTCGGTACCTACTATATCGACTTCTCCGGCACTGCCCCCGCTTTCGTGGCCAGCGGCGATACTTATGTGTACGACAACGTGACGGTGACCAACTCGGATCCGAGCAGCATCGCCCCCGATTCGAATGGGGAGTTCTATGCCGTCATCAAGCCCTTCACCGCAGCGGCCGGCGCCAAACTGACGGTCGAGGTCGAGGCTGAGAGCGCCGACGGCGCCAAGAAGGCGACCGCCACGAAGGAAGTCACCCTCACCGCCGCCACCGAGTTCAAGCCCGGCTTCATCAAGACGCTGAATATCCCGTTCGACGTCGCCCTGGAAGAAACCCTCCCCCAGGAGCTCCCGTATTCGGAAGCGTTCAAGGGTGTGGGTATCGGCGAATTCTCGATTGACAATGTGAGCCTTCCTTCCCAGCTTTCCTATGTGTGGACCTATGATTCCAAGTATGGCATGAAGGCCAGCGCTTTTGTGAACGGAACCGCTTATCAGACCGAGTCCTGGCTGGTTTCTCCGCTGATTGACCTGACCTCTGCCGCCGTGCCGCAGCTTTCCTTCAAGCACGCGGTGAATCAGTTCGCCTCCGTTGCAAAGGCCAAGGAGGAAGCGACGGTCTGGGCCCGTGTCAAGGGTGGCGAATGGACCAAGCTGGAAGTCAATTATCCGACCGGCCTCGGCTGGACCTTCGTCGAATCCGGCGCCGTCGACCTTTCCGACTTTGCCGGAAACCTGGTTCAGATCGGCTTTAAGTACACCAGCACCGCGGACAAGGCCGGTACCTGGGAGATCCAGGACTTCCTGGTCCAGGACGCCACCGAGCCCGAGTTCGGCGTGGAACAGGCTTCCTTCAATGTGGCTGCGAATGTGACCTCCGTCACCGTCAATGTGACCGGCAATGTGGCTTGGACGGTCCAGGACGTCTCTGAAGGTGTCATAGCGACCCCGGATTCCGGCAGTGGCGCCGGCACGATTGCCGTCTCCTTCCCGGCTAACACCGATCCGATTGAGAAGATCTACTCGCTCAAAGTTGTCACGGACAATGCGCAACTGGTCGCCTCCAGCGATGAAGAATTCGTCATCGACATCACCCAGGCGGCTGCCAGCACCGAAGCCAAGGGCTATCCGTTTGAGTGGGGCTTTACCGAGGAACAGGGCCAGGGAGACTTCACGATTATCGATGTGAACAAGCCTGCGGCTCTTGACTATGTCTGGTCCTTCGATACCCGTGGATTCATGAAGGCCAGCGCCTTCAAGAGCAATACGTATTATGACGCTGAAAGCTGGCTGATTTCTCCGGTCGTCGACCTGGCCGCCGCCCAGAATCCCGCGCTTACCTTCGCGCATGCCACCAACTACTTCACCAGTGTCGCCAAGGCCCAGGAAGAGACTTCTGTCTGGGTACGTGAAGAGGGCGGCGCCTGGACTGCTATCGAAGGCGTCAACTACCCGACCAGCCTTGGCTGGACCTTTGCCGATTCCGGTTCCCTCGACCTTTCCGCCTACAAGGGCAAGAAAGTTCAGATCGGCTTCAAGTACACCAGCACCTCGATTAAGTCCGGCACCTGGGAGATCCAGAACTTCAAGCTGGCGGATGCTACGGTCGATCCTGTCGAACCGGGCGTGGTCACGATCGACTTCTCCAAGCAGGGTCTTACCAATGGACAGGAGGTTGAATCTGTGACTGACAACGGTGTAACCGTGTCTTTTGACAAGGGGACCAACAACAATGCTCCCAAGTACTACGATTCGGGTACTGCCGTCCGTATGTACGGCTCCAATTCCATGACGGTCACCGCTGGCGGGAAGACCATCATTTCCATCGAATTGACTTTCGGCAGCAGTGATGGAACAAATGCCATTACAACGAATGTCCCGACTTATGAGGAACCTGCTTGGACTGGTGAGGCCGGTTCTGTCACGTTTACGATTGGAGGAACGACCGGTCAGCGCCGCATCAAGGCGATCAAGGTCAAGTACACCGATGATGCCGCTCCGGCCACTCCTGTGAATCCGACCTTTACCGTGACCGAGGCCCTTTCCGTCGAGGTCGGTGCGACAGAAAAGATCGATGTGACCACGAACACGGACGGCGCTATCACCTACACCTCCGCCAACACGGCCGTCGCAACCGTCGCCACTGACGGTACGGTGACCGGTGTGGCCGCCGGCTCCACGACCATCACGGTCGCCGCTGCCGCCACCTCCGCTTTCAACTCCGCTTCCGCCACGGTCGCAGTTACGGTGACCGAGGTCGACAATACGCTGCATACGATTGTCGTTGCCGATTATGCAAGCACGAGCTTTACGGCTGGTGTTTACAGCTTTACCGCGGCCAAGGCTGAGGCGGCGACTGCCCCTGCCTATAACGCGAATGGAAGTGATCTCCGTATTTATGCCAAGGGTACGTTGACGGTTTCCAACAGCAAGGAGAACATGACCAAGATTGTGTTCAATCTTTCCACCCAGGGACTTAGGCGCTTAGCGCCCATCACGGCTTCTACCGGTACGATCGCGACACAGGCGGAGAATGATACGAAAGTGACCTGGACTGGCGATGCTTCCAGTGTTGTGTTTACTGTGGGTGACAAGGCGAACTTCGGCTCGGATGGCGATACCGCCAATGGTCAGCTTTGCTTCACCACGGTCGATGTTTCTCCTTGGTCAGATGGCGATGTGCAGCCCAAGACTCTGTCTTCCATCGAGGTGAGCGGCCAGAAGACCACTTTCACGGTCGGTGATACTTTCAGTTTCGGTGGTACTGTCACTGCGGTTTATAGTGATGGTTCCCGTACTGCTGTGGCGGAGAGCGATGTGACCTTCTCTGGACACGATATGTCCACTGCGGGACAGCAGATCGTGACGGTTACCTATCAGACCAAGACGGCGACTTATGAGATTACCGTCAATGCAAAGCCTGATGTCAGCGGAGATGCCTGGTCCGAAGTGCCCACCCTGTCAGATTTGACTGCGGGGACCTTTGTGATCACGGCTTTGAGCGACAATAAGTATTATGCTGTTCCTTCCACGACGATTAATGCACAGACTTTCACCTGCATTGAAGGCGTCTATAACAGCACGGACAAGTCTTTCTCCCCCGCTGAGGGATCGGGAGAGTTTGTCTTAACAGCAGGCCCCGTCGAGAATTCCTACTACATCTACAATACGACGCTGGAAAAGTACCTTGTCGCAACTGGATCGAAGAAGTTCGGTTATGTTGACAATACATCCTCCGACTATGGCTATTGGACTTTCTCCGCGGTAACCACAGGCGGCTTCTCTGGTGTCTTCTCTGTCAAGCATGATAATAAGTCCCATTATATGCGGGCTTACGGCAGTACTGTCAAGTGCTACGACGGAGCGAGCAATAGTGGCGTCTTTTTTTTCAAGAAATGAGGGACATCCGGCGGAGGCGCCGGGGGTGAAGAGCCCACAGTCCTGACCGGATCCGCGAGTAACGTAAGCGCGACAGGGGCGACCCTGTCCGCTTCGTACTCCGGGGTACGGTCCTTCCAGGGGGCGGGTTTCTATGTAGGAACGTCCTCCAATCTCAGCACGCTGACCAAAGGCCAGCCCGTCTACACCCAGTCCGTGCCGACTATCGGCAGCGGCTCGTTCAATGCGGCCGTGGGCGCGCTGAATGAGAATGCGACCTACTACTATGTCGCCTTCATGGAGGTGTATGTGGACGGTGAGTACAAGGAGGTCTATGGCGCCGTGAAGTCGTTCAAGACCCTGTCGCCATCGACCGCCACCACCCTGAACAGGGACTGGCTGGAGGCGCCGGAGTCGCCGGCTTCCCTGAGCGGGAAGTATCTTGTGACGACGCGGGGAACGCTGAACGGGAAGAATGTCCGGAACTATTCGATCCTCTACGATCCCTCGCGGTACGCTTCCCTATGGACGGCGTACGTGTATTGCGACGCTTATCACGGTTCCGGCACCGGGAACGGTTGGTCGGTGAATCCGCAGATCCCGGCTACCAAGCAGTCGAGTTGCAAATCGGCCTATCCATCCGTGGACGGCGTAACTTACGACCGCGGACACCAGATCCCGAACGCGGACCGCAATGCCGACAACAGTCTCCAGAACCAGACCTACTACTGGACCAACAGCACGCCGCAGCACTCGTCCTTCAACCAGGGCATCTGGAACAACCTGGAGAACCAGGTCCGGACCCTCGCCGCGGCGACTGATTCCGTGTATGTGGTCACTGGCCCGGTGTACCAGACCGCGGGCGGCAGCGAGACCGTCCGCACATTCCAAAATTCCTCCAACGACGGCAAGGTCCTGCCCATCCCGAACTACTACTTCAAGGTCCTTCTGAAAGTGAAGCGTTCCGGTGGTTCGATCACCTCCGCTTCCGCCATCGGCTTCTGGTTCACCCACGAGGCCCACAGCGGCGAGAACTGGCAGAACTTCGCGGTCTCCGTCGATGAGATCGAGCGCAAGACCGGTTTCAACTTCTTCGCGAACCTGCCGCCCTCGATCGAGGCATCGGCGGAGACAAATACCAATTGGAATACGTTCAAAAGCTTCTAAGTGTCGATGGTGGTCCCAACGGAGGACCACCATCGGCAGAAAAGGGGTAAAAACGCTGAAGGTGGTCCAGGACATGGAACACCTTCGACATTGTATGCCGTCCCGGAGCGCTACAACCCCCAGTCGGACGCGCTGAAGGTATTCTTCGGGGCGTTCGGCACGTTCGGGAAGTAGGTGACGCCGGTGATGCGTTCCAGGTCCGCGACGGACATCATTTCGCGGGAGGTGACCTTCTGCCCCTTCAGGGCGTTGCTGTGGGTGCGGACGAAGGCGGCGCACTTGATTTCCGAAGCGGCGCAGTCCTTGAGCGCCTTGCCGGAATTGCCCTGCTTGGTGCGGATGAGGACGTAGTAGAACATCGTCGGCATGGACACGTCGTCCCGCCCGCCATAGGAGATGACGGAAGGATTCTGCGTGACGCCATAGCCGTCGGTGTACCTGTCAAAGTAGCAGCCGATGACCTCGTACAACGTGTCAGCGCACACCTGCGTGTCCACCCAGTCTTCCAGGTTATTCCAGCCGCCGCCACCGGTATTGAATCCGGATGACAGCTGCGGGGCGATGTTCGTGTAGTAGAAGACGTCCTTGTTGGTGGCGACGGAAGAAGTGCGTTCCGCCGAGCCCAGCATGTGTCCCTTGTTGCAACCGCCGCCAGTACTCTTGGAATTGTATTGGATGTTGGAGGGAATGTCAGGATCTTTCCTATAGCTGTCATTCCGGCCCGCGCCGCCCACATACATGCTGTGCCGCGGCGCGGCAACCCACACGGGGCAATGATACTCGGCGCTGTAGCAGACGGTGTAGCTGCGGGCGGTCTTGCCGCCGGGGCCCTTTTCACCGCCGGAGCACATGTGGATGGCGTAGTATTGCGTAGGATCCTCGGTGTTCACCCGGTAAATCCCGGATTTGGTGATGTTCATCATCGGCGTCTCGTACCAGCCGGGCTGGTCGCCGCCGATGACGATCTCTCCGGCCGGCGTGGTGAAGCTCTTGACCTCGCCGTAGTAGTATTGATATTCAGTGCCTTCCAGGACGGCGATGTACGCGCGGTAATAGTAGGTGTGGCCGGCGCCGAGCCCGTTGATGGTCACGTTGAAGGAACCGCTGTTCAGGTACTCCGCCTGCCAGTCTTCGGACAGGTCATCCGCGGAAAGGCCCCATTCCACGCCGCCGTAGGTAGGCGTTCCCGTGTAGGTAGCGGAGAGCGTGGCCTCGGTCTGGGTGACATTGGAGGAGCCGCCCGTCGTCACGGTAGGCGTGGCGGGCGTCGTTCCTCCGCCACCGCCGCCGGACGCTTCGCCGTCCAGCTTGAAGAACGTGACGGGTTTCTGGCTGCCGTTGGTATAGGCCCTGAACCACCCTTTGGTCTTGTCTCCATTAAACTGGAGAGACCGGCCGGAATACTTGCCATTCGTGGCGACCGTATTGCCGCCATTGAGGGCAAAAGTCCAGCGATATCCGTTATCGGTAACCGTCGGATTGAAATCCAGGGCATTCGACGAATTATTCAGTCCCATATATTGGTCACCGAACTTCATCGTGTAGCCGGTGCCATCCTTTTCGATACGGACATTGTAGGCCTTGTTGGCCTCATAGGCAATCTTATTGTCCGCAATGCTTACCGTCGCATGGGTGGTCTTTGTCCCGTCACCGTCCAGCACTAACTGGTTCCCCTCATACACAATCAAGTAGTCGCCCGTCCAGTCCGTCTGCGCCTGCGTCACCTTCACATAGTTTTCGCCGACCGGGGCAAACGGGGTTTTCACAGCTTCTTGCATGCTGATACCCAGGACATTGCGGGCGTTCCGCCTAAAGACTTTGGAGATTCCTTGGATGGTCCTCCGGTAAGTGGCCTTATCGGTAGTAACTGTGACCGTGAGTTCAGTCAGCTCCACCGGGAAGATACTCACCCAGAACTCCAGGTTGCCGGAAGCGTCGACGGCGAGGTTTTCCGCATTGACCGTGACACGCGGGACGCCGACGGTGACATACTCCTCGGCATTGCACAGGTCGATGATGATGTCGCCCGTCAGTTCGGCGCCGTTCTGGCCCTGCAGGACGATGCTCTGCACCGTCTCGTCGGCATCAAGGGCAAGATTCTTCAAGGTGATGTCGGCGTGGGCCGTCAGGCGGGTCCAGATCATCGGGATGGGGCTGGCCGGCAGGCTGCGCCAGTCGCCCGTGGAGGTGGCGGCCATCAGGTCCGCGGCCGGGTCGAAGGAGGTCGCCGTGGGCGTCTGGATTTCGGGAATGGCGGTGAACACGTCCGGCGCGTCGCTGAAGTCCGTTCCCTCGACCGCCGGATAGACCGCGTAGAAATGATGGGCGCCGACGAGGTCGGTCGGGAAGTTCCCGGGCACCCGGAAGGCGGCCGTGAGGCTGTTTTCCGTCAATGCGTCGGAGGGATACAGGTTCGGCCCCACGAAACTTCCATTCACCGAGTACGCCATGCTGATGGCGTCGCCGGCGGTCCATTCGATGGTCTCCCCGTTCCATCCGGTGCGGGTGGAAGGCTCTTCCGAGGTCAGGATCAGGGCCTTCACCGGCTCGGAGACGGTCTTGTGACACCCGGCGAGGGTCAATGCGGCCAGCGCCGCGAGCAAAATCTTTCTCATGGCGCTAAAGGTCTCCCAGGTCGTTGTTGTCGTCGTAGCCATAGTCGGCCCTGTTCTCTCCGGTCGATTGGAGGAAGGCCTGTTCGAACTGTGCCTCCAGGACGCGGAGCGCCGGTTCGATGTATTCCTTGAGGTTTTTCATATCCAGTATGATTCTGTGCAAAAACTATTCCTCCCACACGAGGTACGCGGAAACGAGCCAGTGGTTCATCTTGTCCCCGTCGATGGGCTGGGCGTTCGGGATGCTGATGGTGAGGCGGTGCATGCCCGCGGCGAGCTCGCCGAGCGGGGCGTCGTACGGTTCGGCCTGGGAACCGGGGCACCAGCCGGAGCGGGAGAGGTCGGAGGACGCGATCTCGCGGATGACGTCGTCCGGGCTCAGCGGCGTGCGGGGGCCGTCCCGCCGCGTGACGACCGGCTGCCCGTTGCGGAGGTACCAGATGCCGGACGTGGGGTTATACAGGCGGAAGGACGAGCAGTCCGTACGCCAGGGAATGAAGTCGAGGACCGGCATTCCGTCCACGGAGACGAGATTCCGCTGTTTCGTGAACTCGTCGCCCTCGCTATGGCCGCCGTGGCCCGTCACGATGTACCGCAGGGAGGCCTTGGAAGCGAAACGGGGGAGTTCGAAATCCACCGTCAGGTCTTTCCGAGCGAAGATGTCGGGATACTCCTGGCCGACGTAGTAGACCGTGTTCACGAGCGGGGTGACATGTCCGCGGGGGATGGGCTCGTACTTGCACTCGTCCTCCTTCACGTCGATGTCGACACTTGCCAGATAGCCTTCCGCGGTCCAGGTGTCGATGAAGACGCCCACCCAGGCCTCGCCCTTCAGGAGGGGATAGAGGTCGGTGATATCGGCCTCCCAGCGCGCCTCGGGGGCCCATTCGTCGATGTAGACGGGCTTCCGGGAGGCGTAGGTGGTGGTGTCGCGGCGGCTGTAGTAGCCCACGCCGAAGGGCGTCATGAAGCGCATCAGTTCCACCGTGGGCTCGAAATCGGGCCCCGGAACCGTGCCGACGAGCTTCTCGTAGCGGGTGGAATCCACTTCCGGCCAGGCGGCTTCGCCCTTGGCGACGGACAGGATGTTCACCTTCGGGCCGTTCGCCGGGATGACGAAGACCGATCCGGACTTGTCCCAGCGGTCGCCGTCGGACTCCACGCGGACGGTGAGTTTCACCTCCACCTTCCGCTTGTAGTCGGGCAGCTGGACCTTCTTCAGGATGATGCGTCCGTTGGTGAGGTGGACGATGCCTTCCGCATCGGCGTCGGTGAACCCGCCCAGGCTGTCCGGCAGGAACTGGACATGGGCGTGGTCGAACACGGTGAGATGCGTGTCGCCGACGGCGCGGTAGGTGCGGGTGCAGGAGGCTGCGAGGAGCACGGCCGAGAGGCTGAGAATCAGGTATTTGCGCATAGTGTCATTAATTGGCGGTGATGACCTGGCCGGCGCCCTTGTACAGCTTCACGGGACCATCCAGCAGGATGGCGAGGACCGTGATGCCCGGATCCAGCGCCTGTTCGGGGACGTCGATCTCCAGGAGGCCGGGGATGTCGTTCCAGTAGACCTTGTTATAGACCTTGTAGTTGAGCATGTTGCCGCTCCCGACCACCCAGACGCGCTGGACCTGGTTCATGATGCCCTTGATCTCCACGGCGCCGTTGGGGCGGTAGGGGAGGTACACGTACAGGATGTCGCCGGCCTGGTTCAGGGTGGTGTAGCCCGGGGCGAAACCGGCGGGAATGCCCGCCCGGGTGCCGTAGATGGCCTCTTTATGCTTCTTTGTCCATCGGCCCAGCTCCTTCAGGACGGCCACCTGCTCTTCGGGGATGGTCCCGTCCGCGCGGGGACCGATGTCCAGCAGCAGGTTCCCGCCCATCGACAGGCAGTCCACGAAGGTTTTCAGGACCATCTGCGGGGTCTTGAAGTTGATGTCCGTGTGCTGGAAGCCCCAGGAGTCGTTGATGGTGTAGCACAGCTCCCAGTACCGGTCCTCGGGCCGGACGGTCGGGACGCCCTGCTCCGGGGTGCCGTAGTCGCCGTACCCCTGGATGCGGGAGTTCACGATGACGTTCTTGTTGTAGGAGGCGAGGAGGTCGATGATCTCGGGCGCGTGCCAGGTCTCGGCGCTCTGCTCCCAGTCGCCGTCGAACCAGAAGAGGTCCGGCTTGTACGCCTTGGAAAGCTCGGTGAGCTGGGCCTTGTCGAAGTCTACGAAACGTTGCCAGCGGGCGGGATCGTCCGCGATGGCGTAGCGGGTCTCGTCCTTGGTGAAGTTCGGGTAGTCAGGGTGCGACCAGTCCAGCAGGGAATAGTACAGGCCCACTTTCAGCCCGCGCTTCCGCGCTTCCTTGACGAAAGGCGTGAGGACATCGCGGCCCGCCGGCGTCTGCTTCGGGACGCTGAGGCCGGAGGCCTTGGTGTCCCAGAGGGCGACGCCGTCGTGGTGCTTGGACGTGATGACGGTGTATTTCGCGCCGCTCTCCCGGATGAGTTCCGCCCAGCCGGCCGGGTCGTACTTCCCGGCCGTGAAACCGTCCTTCTGCGCCATGTACTGCTCGTAAGGGAGGTATTTGTTGTAGAAGGACCAGCTTTCGGAGACTCCGTCCACGGCGTAGATGCCCCAGTGGATGAAGATGCCCAGCTTGGCGCTGTCGAACCAGGCCATGCGGGCGGTCTTCTGCTCCGGCGTTTCGCCGGCCCGCTGCGCCTGCAGCGGAAGCGCCGCCGCTACGAGCGCGATACAGAGGAGAGTGCGTCTTTTCATAGATGCAAAGATAGCATTTTCCAAAGATTTTGCCCATCTTTGTATGTTATGAATATGGAATCGAGATTGTATCGGATCGGCGGGCACACGATCCGGGTGCGGCTGGAAAAGCCCTGGACCTTCAAGGTCCTGACGGAGCAGCAGGTCGCGCTCGTGGACCGTCTCCGCCGCGGCGAGGATATCGGCATCGAGACCGTACCGGCGGACCGGCGGGAACAGCTGTCCGTCAATGACGCCATCCTGGGCCGGGAAACGATGACGCGCGAGATCTGGGACACCCTGGACGATGCGACGCGCGACGAGTACCGCCACGCCCTGGATTTCCTGCAGTACGCGCCGTTCGAGGTGGCCGACGGGGATCCCGTCTTCACGCTGACGGTCCGGGCGGAAGCGCCGGCCTGGCTGGAGGAGACGCGCCCGCAGTGGGCCATGGCCACGGCCGTGGACGAGGTCGCGCCCTACTACTACGGCTATACCTTCGAGGACAAGACCATCTACGATTACATGGTGACCCGCGAGGTCCGGGCCGGCTATTTCGTGATGGGCAAGGACTATACGGAAGGGGAGTACTACCCCTGCCCGCGCATCGGCGGCCGGACGACGCTGTTCCAGCTGAACACCTCCCTGATGATCCAGTATACCTTCGTCACGGCGGGGCTCTGGACGCTGCTGCTGCACGCGTCGGTCACTCGCTACGAGGGCCGCGCCAATCTCTTTTTCGGCGTGAGCGGCACCGGGAAGAGCACGCACAGCCGCCTGTGGCACGATTACGTCCCCGGGTCGGACCTGATGAACGACGACAATCCCATCATCCGCTATGAGGACGGCCGTTTCCTCGTGTACGGCTCGCCCTGGAGCGGGAAGACGGCCTGCTACCGCAATGTCGTCGCCCCGGCGAACGCCTTCGTGCGGCTGGAGCAGTTCCCGGAGAACCGGATTTCCCGGCTGGAGCCTCTTCAGGCCTATGCCAGCGTGATCGCCGCCGTCTCCACCATCCGCTGGAATCACGACATCATGTCGCTCCTCGTTCCCACCATCGAACGCGTCGCCATGACCGTCCCCTGCTTCCAGCTCAAATGCCGCCCCGACGAAGAAGCGGTCCAGGTATGTAAGAATGCCATCCTTTGATTTTTGTCATTTCGAGCTTGTCGAGAAATCTAATACGCTATGAAAATAGGAATCTGCAACGACCACGCAGGTGTGGAGTATAAGAAGAAACTGATGAAGATGCTGCGCGAGCGCGGCATCGAGGTCGTCAATTACGGAACCGACACCGAGGTGAGCTGCGACTATCCCGACTTCGCCCACCGCCTGGCGCAGGCGGTCGAGAGCGGGGAAGTGGAGCTGGGCATCGCTCTCTGCGGCACCGGCAACGGCATGGCCATCACCCTGAACAAGCACCAGGGCATCCGCGCCGGCCTCGCCTGGTGTTCCGAGGTGGGCCGCCTCGTGAAGGCCCACAACAACGCGAACGTGCTGGTCCTCCCGGCCCGGTTCATCCCGTACCGCATCGCCTCCAACATCGTCCGCACCTGGCTGGACACCGCCTTCGAAGGCGGCCGCCACCAGCGCCGCATCGACAAGATGCCCTGCCGATGAGCTTTTTCCAGCCTGCTCCCGGGGCCGTCCTATCCCACGATATCGCCGATTACCCGGACGGCATCGTCCTGCCCATCGACAAACCGTACCGATGGACCTCGGCCGATGTCATCCGGAAGGTCAAGTTCGCGGCTTTCCGGCACTTCCGCAAGAAGAACCTGAAGGTGGGCCACGCGGGGACGCTGGACCCGCTGGCGACGGGCGTGCTGCTCGTGTGCCTGGGCCCGGCCTGCAAGCGCGCGCAGGAGTTCCAGGACCATGACAAGGAGTATGTCGCCGGCATCCGGTTCGGCGCCACGACGCCTTCCTACGACCTGGAGAAGGAAGTGGACCGGACGTTCCCTTACGACCAGGTGACGGAGGAGGCCGTCCGCGCCGTCCTCCCGTCCTTCCTGGGCCTGCAGGAACAGGTCGCGCCGCTGTTCAGCGCCAAGTCCGTCGATGGCGTCCGCGCCTACGAAATGGCCCGCAAACTGTACCGCAACGCGCAAAAAGGCGTCCTGGACCCCGACTTCGACGCCGCGGCCCTCGAAACCCTCCACCGCAGCCGCATCACCATCTCCGACCTGGAACTGCTCGAGTATGTGAAGGCCTCCGCCGGACCCGTTGTCATTTCGAGCGACGCCGCAGGCGGAGTCGAGAAATCTGCCTCTTCCCGCATCAACGTCGCGGACACCTCCTCGTTGGGCCTGCCGGAGGCGAGGATCCGGATCGCGTGTTCGAAGGGCACGTATATCCGCGCCTTCGCCCGCGACCTCGGGGAAGCCCTCGGCACCGGCGCCCACCTGTCGTCCCTCGTCCGCACAAAAACAGGCGTCTTCCGCCTGGAAGACGCCCTGTCTCTTGAAGAAGCCTTGGCCCTGCTGGCCGATTAGATCCGGCCCAGCCGGTTGGCGATGAAGGTCATCCGGCGGGCGAATTCCTTGCGGCCGATGAGGGAAATGATCGCGGCGATGCCCAGGCCGCTCGCGCTGCCCGTGAGGGCGAGACGCAGGCTGTTCATCACCTTGCCCATCGGATACTCGCGCATCTTGATGTAGTCCTCGAGCTCCTTCTCCAGGGCCGGGACTTCCAGGGTGCCGCGGTAGACTTCGAGGTCGTCGAAACCGAATTCGCGGCCGGTGATGTGCTGGCACACCTCGAAGCAGTATTCATACCATTCCGGTTTCCAGAACTTGTCCACGTCCTTCGCCAGGAACGGCGCCGTGGCGAGGTCGTCGTACACCTTGGCGCGGGAATCGACCCGCTCCGGCGCGACGACAGGGCCGCCGGCCTTGATGCCGAAGCCGGCGTAGTCCTCCGGCGAGACGAACAGGTAGGGAGCGGCGTCCCAGAAGTCGGAGACGAAGGTGGCGCGGTCGCGCAGGGTCTCGACCACGCGGGCGACATACTGCTTCGTGAAGATATGGTTCTCGAAATCAAAGCCTTCCGGGGACAGTTCCGAGCCGGCCACGAGGGCGCAGGCGGGGCAGTCTACGACCTTGATGCCGTGCTTTTCCAGGATGGGGGCGTACAGGTCGGCCAGTTCTTCGGCCGGCTTCATCCGGAGATATTCCTTGTTGTACCACTTGGCCTTGTCGGCGTTGAAACGGGCGCCGGACTTGATGACGCGCTCCAGCGAGAACACCGGAACCAGCTCGTCCAGGGTGTAGAGCTCGGTGTCGTCGCCCGGGTTCCAGCCCAGGAAAGCGAGCATGTTGACAAAGGCCTCCGGGAAGTAGCCGTCCTCGCGGTAGCCGCGGGAGACTTCACCCTCGGCATTGACCCAGCGCAGGGGGAACACCGGGAAGCCCAGGCGGTCGCCGTCGCGCTTGGAGAGCTTGCCCTTGCCGTCCGGCTTGAGCAGCAGCGACAGATGCGCGAAACGGGGCATGGTATCGGTCCATCCGAACGCCTCGTACAGCAGGTAGTGCAGCGGCAGGGACGGGAGCCACTCCTCGCCGCGGATGACCTCGGAGATTTCCATCAGATGGTCGTCCACGATGTTGGCGAGGTGGTAGGTCGGGAGCTCGTCGGCCCGCTTCCAGAGCACCTTGTCGTCCAGGGTGTCGGTATTGACGGAGATGTGGCCGCGGATGAGGTCGTCCATCTCCACGACGCGGTTCTGCGGCATCTTGAAGCGGACGGTCCAGTTCGTGGTTTCCGCCAGCAGGTGCTCCACCTCGCCCGGGGAAAGGGTGAGGGAGTTGCGGAGGGACATGCGCGTCACCGCGTTGTAGGTGAAGGTCTGACCCTCGGCCTCGGCGGCCTTGCGGCAGGCGTCCAGTTCCTCAGGCGTATCGAACGCGTAGTAGGCCCATCCGGCTTCCACGAGCTGGTCGGCGTACTCCCGGTAGATGGGACGCCGCTGGCTCTGGCGGTAGGGCGCATGGGGATGCTTCGGCGAGGAGTTCTCCACCACCTTGCCGTCGGCATCCACACCCTCGTCGGGGATGATGCCGCACCAACGCAGGGCTTCGATGATGTATTCCTCCGCGCCCGGGACGAACCGGTTGGAGTCGGTATCTTCGATCCGGAGGATGAAATCTCCTCCGTGCTGCTTGGCATACAAGTAGTTGTACAAGGCCGTCCGGACGCCGCCCATGTGGAGCGGACCGGTCGGAGACGGGGCGAAACGGACGCGTGTTCTTCTTTCCATAGCGATCTCTACAAGCTCGAATTGACTTTGAAAGTGCAAAGATAGCTATTTTTTCCCTTCGTGCGCGCGGCGGATGGCCGGAACGGCCTCCAGCTCGCTGATGCTTTCGCCGGGTTCCACGCACAGGCAGGGCTTCGTGTCCTCCGTGAAGTGGAAACGGCGGGTGGGTTCGGCCGTGTTGAAGCCGACCTTGATGGACGGAGCCATGTCCGGGAGCGGCACTTCGGCGCCCTTGTAGGTGGTTTCCCACTGGAAGTCGCGGTCGATGATGACGATGTTCCCGAGGTTCACGTCCGTGATGTGGCCCAGCTGGCCCATGTCGAAGCCGGTGACGATGGCGGTGATGCGCACCTTGTCGCCGATCTCGGGATCGTCATCCCAGATGAGGCCCTTCTTGAAGCGGTTGGCGCTGCCGGTGTACTGGGTGATCATCTCGTCGATGGTCTCCAGTTCCTTCATCTTGATGCCGCGCTCGTTGTTGCCGGAGGTGATGTTGATGAGGACGTTCTTCGCGGTCTTGAGGTCGAAGTCGTTCAGGAGCGGGGACTCGAAGGCGCCCTTGACGGCGTCCTCCAGGCGGTTGTTGCCCGTGCCGAGGCCGGTGCCCATCAGGGCCATGCCGGAGTTCCGCATCATCTTGGACACGTCCTTGAAGTCCACGTTGATGTAGCCGGGCTGGGTGATTACCTCGATGATGCCGCGCACGGCGGTCGCCAGGACCTCGTCGGCCATCGGGAAGGCCTCGTGGGCGAGGGTGTCGCCGAAGAACTCGTACAGCTTCTCGTTGTTGATGATGAGGAGGCTGTCCACGTTCTTCTCCAGCTCGTGGATGCCGTCCACGGCCTTGGACTGGGATTCGTTGCCTTCGTTCTTGAACGGGATCGTGACGACGGCGACGGTGAGGATGCCGCGGTCTTTCGCCATCTTGGCGATGACCGGGGACGCGCCCGTGCCGGTGCCGCCGCCCATGCCGGCGGTGATGAAGAGCATCTCGGTACCGTTGTCCAGCACCTTCGCGGCGATCTCGTCCTGGGATTCCAGGGCGGCGTTGCGGCCTTCCACGGGGTCGGTGCCCGCGCCGAGGCCCTTGGAGCCCATCTGGATCTTCGTGGGCACCTCGCTCTTGTAGAGGGCCTGGGAGTCGGTGTTGCACACGATGAAGTTGCAGCCCTTGATCTTCTGCTTGTACATGTAGTTCACGGCATTGCAGCCTCCGCCGCCTACGCCGATGACCTTGATGATGGAGTTCTCCTCGCTCCAGTCGCGGGGCATGATATCGTGGTCCAATGTCATATCCATATCCTTGTCCTCCTCGTTTTACTTGTTTTCGTTCCCTTCCTCTTCCCGGGTCATCTCGTCGTAGAAATCGAGCACGCCGTTCTTGACCTTGACACCGATGTCCTTGATCTTGCCCTTGAACCAGCGCATCTTCGGCTTTTCGGGACCGGCCTCTTTCCGGGCCTTCTCCTTCTTCACCTTCTTCGGCTTCTCGGCGGGCTCCTCCGGGTTCTCTTCCGGCTGCACGGCCGGTCCGTACTCTTCCACGTTGATGAGCGTGCCCTGCTCGCCCTGCTGGAAGGAGGAATCAGGGACGAAGAACGGCTCTTCCGCCGTCTCCTCGGTCTCTTCTTCGGCGGTTTCCTCCGCCTCGGGGGCGTCGGCCCAGACCGGTTCCGGGCGGGTGACGCAGTCGGGCATCCGGTCGTCCTTGGCCGCGAGGACCATGCCGATGGCCGCGGCCGCCGACGGGTTGTACACGCCCGCGCCCACGGACGCGGAGAACAGGTGCCTCGGGAAGCCGATGCGCACCTCGTAGCCGGAGAGCTCCTTGAACAGGTTGGCGAAGTTCACGAGCGAGGCGCCGCCGCCGGTGAGGACGATGCCGCCGCGCAGGTTGTTCTCCAGCCCGCTCTCCTGGATGTAGTACAGGACCGCGTTGATGATCTCGCGGCTGCGCGCGTCGATGACTTCGGAGATGTACTTGACCGTCACTTCCTTATACGGCTCGGTGAGCCGGATCTGCAGGACCTTCTCGCTCAGGGAGGCGAGCTTGCCGGGCATGCAGGCGCCGAACTTGAGCTTGATCTTCTCCGCGAGGTCCTCCGAGATGGAGCACTCGGTGCGGATGTCACCGGTGATGGTCTTGCCGCCGAAGGGGATGGCGACATAGGAACGCATGATGCCGCCCTGGTAGATGGCGACGGATGTGACGCCCGCGCCGATATCCACGAGCGCGACGCCGCTCTGGCGGTCTTCCTCCGTGAGGACGGTCTTCGCGACCACGTCCGGCAGGAAGTACTTCTTGGCGATGGCGATCCCCATCGAATTGAAGATCTTGTCCACGGCGGTAGTGGCGCGGCGGCTGCCAATGAACACCTTGAAATTGCCCTCCAGTTCCTTGGAGAGGGTGCCCACGACGTCGCTTTCCACGAGCTGGATCTGGTCGTCGATGGAGAAGGACTGGGCCACGGCGCCGTACATGATCTGGCTGGTCTCGTCGTCCAGCGGGTAGGACTCGAGGGCCATCGCCTTCAGGTTCTCGACCTCCTCCTCGGTGATGTAGTCGTCGGGGTTGGAGCGGACGATGCCGCCCGTGGCGGTCTCCTGCCGCACGTCGCTGCGGGGCATGCCCACGACCACCTGCAGGATCTTGATCATCAGCTCGTCCTCGGCCTCCTGGATGGCCTTCTTCAGGGGGAGGGACGCCTTCATCGGGTTGGCGACCACGCTGCCCCGGATGCCGGCGGACGGCGTCTCCTTGTAATAGACGACCTGGACGTCGTCCCCCTTCACGCGGGCAACGCAGAGCCCCAGTTTGGACGTTCCCAAGTCAATTGACGCAATGTAACGTTCTTCCATATCGTATCATTATTTGTTTCTGCAGATAATCTGGCCGTCAAAGCGCACGTCCACGGTCTTGTACGGGGTTTCCCGCGTCGGGGCGACGCTTTCGTAGTACTTGCGGATGCGGCCGAATTTGGCCTCGATGTCGGTGGGCGTGCCGAAGACGAAGCGCTCGGCGCCCTCGCGCGGCACCAGGACCAGGTTCCCGTCCTTCCGGACGGAGATCTGTCCCACCAGGTCGTTCCATTCCTTGCGGGCGCCCAGCCAGCGGACGAGGTCCAGCACGGACAGGACCCACTGCCGCTCCTTCTCCGTCTCGGGCACGCCCTTGAAGTTTTTGTCGATCTTCAAGGGGAGGGCGCCGTCCACGACCGGGACGCGGGCGGTGTGGCGCAGCTGGAGCGGGAACAGGAAGCCTTCCGCGTCGGCGTAGAAGCCGCCGGAGGCGCCCTGGAAACGGACCACCGGCGCCCGCTGGGTGACGCTGACGTGGAGGACGCCGTCGTCGGTGAGCCAGGCCTGGCTCTTGCGGACGGCGCTTTTTCCGTCGATGACGGCCTCGACCTTCTTCAGGTCCACGCTGTCCAGCCGGAGTCCGAGGTAGGTGCCGTAGTCCGCCATCCAGTCCTTGATGTCGTCCGGGGAGATGAACGCGAGGCTGTCGGCGATGATGGCGTCGACGCTGTTGCAGGTCACTTCCCGGCGGTTTTCCGCGCCCACGCGGTCGCCCACCAGCCAGAGGAACAGGCAGGCGGTGACGGCCGAGGCGGCGATGATGTAGCGGACGACGGGTTTCATCAGCGGTTCTTCACGAGTTCGGCGATCGGTCCGATGAAGCGGTCCACGTTGCCGGCCCCGAAGGTGACCAGCACGTCAACCGGTTCATTCTCAAGGTATTCCATGAGCTTCTCCTTCTCCACCAGCACCTTCTCGGGGGCGGTCACGTCCCGGAAGATAATGTCGGACGTGACGCCCGGGATGGGCTCCTCGCGGGCGGGATAGATGGGGAGGAGGATGAGCTTGTCCACCGCGCTGAGCGCGGCGGCGAACTCGGGCGCGAAGTCCCGGGTCCGGGTGTACAGGTGCGGCTGGAAGATGGCGGTGAGCTTCCGCCCCGGGAAGATGTCCCGGAGGGAGGCGATGGCCGCCGCGAGTTCCGCCGGATGGTGAGCGTAGTCGTCGACATAGGCGGCGCCCGGCTTGTTCACATGGACCTCCAGGCGGCGCTTGACGCCCTCGAAGGTGCCGATGGCGTGTTTCACGGCCTCCGGGTCCAGCCCGTAGGTGAGGGCGACGGCGGCCGCGGCGATGCTGTTCTCGGCGTTCACCCGCCCGGGTGCGCCGACGCGGATGCCCTTCAGGACGCCGCCCGGCCAGCGGAGGTCGTAGAGGAAGTTGCCGCAGGCGTCCGGATGCGGGTCCATGGCGTAGAAATCGGCCTCCGGATTGGTATAATGGTAGGTCAGAAGCTGCGCTTTCGTGTCCGCCGGCGTGATGGGGACGCCCTTCTTGGCGATGACGGTCCCGCTTACCTGCGAGGCGAAGATCTGGAACGCCTCCAGGACATGGGCATAGTCGCCGTAGATGTCCAGGTGGTCCGCGTCGATGGCCGTGATGACGGCGATCTCCGGGAAGAGCTGGTGGAAGGAACGGTCGAACTCGTCGGCCTCGGCCACCACCACGTCGTTGTCACTCACGAGGAGGTTCGTCCCGTAGTTGCGGGAGATGCCGCCGAGGAAGGCGGAGCATCCTTCACCGCTCTCGGTGAAGATATGGGCGATCATCGTGGAGGTGGTCGTCTTGCCGTGCGTGCCGGAGACGGCGAGGCAGCGCTGGCCCTTCGCGACCTCGCCGAGGGCGAGGGAGCGCTTGACCACGCGGTACCCGTTCTCCCGCACGAAATCCAGCTCCTTGAGCTCGTGGATAGCCGGCGTCCAGATGACGAGGGTCTCCTTCACGTCGGCCGGAACGAGGTCCGGACGGTCGTCGTAATGCACGCCGATCCCTTCCGCCATGAGCTGCGCCGTCAGGTCCGACGGCGTCTTGTCATAGCCGGACACCGCGTACCCCTTGAATTTGAAATACCGGGCCAGGGCGCTCATCCCGATACCTCCGATGCCTATGAAATATACGTTCTTCATCTTGTCATTTCGAGCTTGTCGAGAAATCTCATATGAGTTTATATGCTTCGTCGCAGATTACCTGCGCCGCTTCCGTCAATGCCATCTTGCCGGCGTTCTCCTCCAGCGTGGCGATGCGGCCCGGGTCGGAGAGGAGCTCCATGGCCGTCGCCATCAGTTTCTCGGGCGCGTCGGCGTCCTTGACGATGAGGGCCGCGTTGCGGCGCACGAGGGCCATCGCGTTGTGCGTCTGGTGGTCCTCCGCCACGTTGGGCGAGGGCACGAAGATGGCCGCCTTGTGCATCGCGCACAGCTCCGACACCGTGCTGGCGCCGCTGCGCGTCACGACGGCGTCCGCCGCCGCGTACGCGAGGTCCATCCGCGCGATGAAGTCGTAGTGCTGCACGCCCGGACAGGGGTGCTGGGCCATGAACTCGTCCACGCCTTTCTTGTAGTACTTGCCGCACTGCCAGATGACTTCGACGGCCTCGCCGTCGGGGCAGCCGGCCTCGATCCACCGCTTCATCGACCGGTTCAGCGTGCCGCTGCCGAGGCTGCCGCCCACGATGAACAGGTGCTTCTTCTCCGGATCCAGGCGGTAGTATTCCATCGCCTCCTCCTTCATCGCGGCCGTCGGCGGGGTGGAGACCTCCTTGCGGATGGGGTTGCCGCTCAGCACGATCCGGTCGGCCGGGAAGAAGCGTTCCATGCCCTCGTACGCGACGCAGATCTTCTGCACCCGCTTCCCGAGGAGCTTGTTCGTCAGGCCGGCGAAGCCGTTCTGCTCCTGGATGAGGGCGGGGACCTTCATTCCCGTCGCCGCCCAGAGCAGGGGCGCGCTGGCGTAGCCGCCCACGCCGATGACGATGTCCGGCTTGAACTCGCGGATGAGCTTCTTCGCCATCGACACGCTCTTCAGCACCCGGAAGGGCACCTGGAGGTCGTTGACGATGTTCTTCAGGTTCAGCTGGCGCTGCATCCCGACGATGGGGAGGCCGACGATCCTGTAGCCGGCCGCCGGCACCTTCTCCATCTCCATCTTGCCGGTGGCGCCGACGAAGAGGATTTCCGTGGCCGGGTTCAGCTCCTTCAGTTTGTTCGCGATCGAGATGGCCGGGAAGATGTGACCGCCCGTGCCGCCGCCGCTGATGATGGCGCGTAAAGGTTTATACTCCATAGTCTTGCTCATTGTCCAGGTTGGCGGATTCCAGGTTGTCGAGGTCGTCCAGGCTGGCCTGGACCTCGTCGGCGGGTTCCCGCTGGATGAGGGGAACCGCTTCCTCCTCACGCTTGCGCATTTTCAGGTACGTCTCGCGGCTGATGGACAGCAGGATGCCGAACACGGCGCTGAACACCAGGAACGAGGTGGTTCCGTGGCTCACCAGCGGCAGGGTCTGGCCGGTCTGGGGAACCAGGGGGAAATGGACATTGACCATCATGTGCATGAAGGCCTGTCCGGTGACGAGGATGGCGAGTCCCGCCACCACGATCTTGTCGAAGTAGTTGTCGCAGTCCTTGGCGATGGTCGAGCTCCGGGCGAGGAGGCTGAAGTACAGCAGGATGATGAAGATCGCCCCGATGAAGCCGGTCTCCTCGATGATGAAGCTGAACATGTAGTCGCCGAAGATGACCGGGACCGCGTATTTCTGGGTGCTGTTGCCGATGCCCTTGCCCACGAGGCCGCCTTCCTTGATGGCGAGGAGCGCGCCCACGGGCTGCCGCAGCTCGTCGCGCGCCGCCTCGTATTCCGGCGAGCCGACCTTCGAGTTCAGCAGGATCTCCATCGTCGCGTCGTCGTCGTTCGTGATGCGGCTGATGGCCGTGTCGATGCGGTTGCTCTTCAGCAGGCCCGTCTGGTAGCCGATGAACAGCAGGCCCGCCAGGGCCACGCAGCCGGCGAAGAACAGGGCGATCTCCTTGAAGTTCACGCCGCCGATCAGGATGATGAGGATCAGCACGGCGGCGAGGAACAGGGCCGACGAGTTGGAGCCCGCCGCCACGAACCCGATGGTCAGGAGGGCGGGGAGGTAGATGTAGACGAGTTTCTCGCCGAGCGGCCGGGTGGTCCAGGTGAACAGCTTCGGCGACAGCGCCGCGAGGAACTTGTTGAGCTTGAATTCGCCTTTCTTGTACGCGTCCAGCGCCCATGCGAGGTACAGGACCATGAACACCTTCACGAACTCGTACACGTGAAGCTGCTTCCCGAACACCTTGATGATGCGGCGGGCGCCGTTGATCTCGCCGGCCTGGACGATCCCGAGGTTCAGGTTGAAGACCAGGATGACGAGCATCACCAGGGACAGGGGATAGCACCACTTGCCCACCCAGCGGTACAGCCCGCTCCGGCCGAAGATGTACAGCAGGAGGATCACCAGCACGCCGAGCCCCACCACCTTGAGCTGGGTGGTCATGATGCCGATGCGGTCCACGCCGGTCTCGATGGCCAGCAGCGGGGTGGAGGAGAACACGGAAATGACGGAAATGAGCATGAGGAGCAGGGCGATGATCAGCACCACCTTGTCTCCCCGGAACCCGTCCATCCAGTTCCAGATGTTCCTTTTCTTACCTTTTTTCTCCTTTGTCATATACAGATTCTCACGTCGGTCTTCGCCCTCCTCAGAATGACAAATGTGTCATTTCGAGCGAAGTCGAGAAATCTAAAGCTTCCTGACGGCCTCCTTGAACTGCTGTCCGCGGTCCTCGTAGTTCTTGAACAGGTCGAAGCTCGCGCAGCAGGGGGAGAGGAGGACCACGTCTCCCGGCTCGGCGAATTCCGCCGACTTGCGCACCGCTTCCTCGGCGGAGAGGGCGTCGGTCATGGGCTTGCCCATGGACCCGAACGCCGCGTGGATCTTCGCGTTGTCCACCCCGAGGCACACGATGGCCTTCACTTTCTCGCGCACGAGGTCGTTCAGGATGGAGTAGTCGTTGCCCTTGTCGGTGCCGCCCACGATCCAGACGACAGGGCGCTTCTGGCACTCGAGGGCGTACCAGGCGGAGTCGATGTTGGTGGCCTTGGAGTCGTTGATGTACAGGACGTCCTTGATCGACAGGACGGGCTCCAGGCGGTGCTCGATGGGCTGGAAGGTGGCCAGGGAGTTCCGGATCACCTCGTTGTCGATGCCCGAGGCCTTGGCGGCCAGGGCGGCGGCCATCGAGTTGTAGATGTTGTGCTTGCCGCCGAGGGCGAGCTCCTGCAGGTAGAGGTCGGTCTCCTCCTCCTCGTAGCGGAGGACGATCTTGTCGTCCCGGAGGAAGGCGCCCTGCTCCACCTCCTTCTCCTGGGAGAAGGGCAGCATCTTGCAGCGCAGGATGATGTTGTCCAGGTGGCCGATGGTGATGTCGTCGTCGCTGTCGAAGATGAAGCAGTCGTCGCGGGTGAGGTTCTTGGTGATGTTGAACTTCGCGGCCACGTAATTCTCCATCTTGTGGTCGTAGCGGTCCAGGTGGTCCGGGGTGATGTTCGTGATGATGGCGATGTCCGGCTTGAAGTCGTACACGTCATCCAGCTGGAAGCTGCTGATTTCCAGCACGTAGTAGTCGAAGTGCTCGGTCGCGACCTGGTAGGCGTAGGACTTGCCGATGTTGCCGCCGAGGCCCACGTTCAGGCCGGCGTTCTGCAGCAGGTAGTAGATCAGCGAGGTGGTCGTGGTCTTGCCGTTGGACCCCGTGATGCAGATCTTCTTCGCGCTGTCGTAGCGGCTCGCGAACTCGATCTCGGAGACGATGTGCGTCCCCTGCGCCCGGAGCTTCTGCACCATCGGCACGGTACCCGGGATGCCCGGGGACTTGACGACCTCGTCGGCGTTGAGGATCAGTTCCTCCGTGTGGTGTCCTTCCTCATAGGGAATGTCCCACTTCTTCAGGGTTTCGACATATTCGTCCTTGATCTTCCCCTTGTCGGACAGGAAGACCTCATGACCTTTCACTTTTGCGAGGACGGCTGCGCCCACTCCGCTTTCGGCGCCGCCCAGAACGACGATTCTTGACATATCTGCTTTTTCTTTTTCTTATCTGATTTTCAACAATGCCAGCGTGGAGACGGCCAGGAGGATCTGGACAATCCAGAACCGGAGGGTGACCTTCACCTCATGGAACCCGTGTCCGTCGTTCGGCTTGGCGTACCGGTTGTTGAGCCCCTCGGGAATCATCTCCACATAGGTCCAGGGCTCGGGGCCTTTCACTTTCTTCCAGGTCTGGTAATGGTGGTGCAGGGGCGTCATCGACCAGATGCGGCGGCCCTGGCCGCGCTTGATCCGGGTGAACTTGAACCAGGTCCGCTGCAGGATCACCGACAGGCTCTCCACGAAGAAGATCCCGCACAGCAGGGGAAGGAGCAGCTCCTTGCGGATCAGGACGGCGCTCACGCCGATGATGCCGCCGATGGTGAGGCTGCCGGTATCGCCCATGAACACCTGCGCCGGGTAGGAATTGTACCAGAGGAAGCCGATGAGGGCGCCCACGAAGGCGGACATGAAGATGGCCACTTCGCCGGTGCCGGGGATATACATGATGTTGAGGTAGTTCGAGTCGATGAGGTTGCCGCTCAGCCAGGCCAGGATGCCGATCACCACGCCCACGATGGCCGAGGTGCCGGCCGCGAGGCCGTCCAGGCCGTCGGTGAGGTTGGTGCCGTTGGAACAGGCGGTGATCACGAGGACGATCATCAGCACGTAAATGGCCCACTTCGCGTACCAGCCCCAGGCGCCCTTGAAGGGGGACAGCCAGCGGTAGTCGAACTCATGGCGCTTGACGAAGGGGATGGTGGTCTTGGTGGACTTGACCACGTCCTCCTCCTGGTAACGGCCGGAGGTGACCTGCGTTTCCGTGTTCACGTCCAGGTCGGAGCGGCCGGTGACGACCTCGATGGCGGGATCGGCCACCTTCTCGCGGACGACGATGTCCGGACTCATCCACACGGTCAGGCCCACGATGAATCCGAGCGCCACCTGGCCCAGGAGTTTCGCCTTCTCGGGGAGTCCGTCGTGCTTCTTGGCGTCGCGGACGCCGTTTGCGCTGACGACCTTCTTGTCCTTGAGCTTGAGATAGTCGTCGGCGAAGCCCAGGGCGCCGCACCAGAGGGTGCTCACGAGCAGCAGGATCACATAGACGCTCGTCAGGTCGCAGAAGAGCAGGACGCCGGTGAGGAGGCCCAGGATGATGATGATGCCGCCCATGGTGGGGACGCCTTTCTTGAGCTCGGCTCCGTCGAGGCCCAGGTCGCGGGGCACGTCGCCGATCTGGTGGCGCTGCAGGATGCGGATGATCCGCTTGCCCACGAGCAGGGTGAACAGGACCGCCGCCACCGTGGCCATCATGGCCCGGAAGGACAGGTAATGCATCAGTCCCATGCCGGGGATGTCCACCCCGGCCCGTTCGAGATATTGGAACAGATGGTAAATCATTACAGGATCAGTTTGAAGGTTTCAGTAACTATCTCTTTTTCGTCAAAATGCAGTTTCTCGTGCCCGATGATCTGGTAGTCCTCGTGGCCCTTGCCCGCCAGCAGGATCGTGGCGCCTTCGGGCGCCGTCAGGATGGCGGTGCGGATGGCCTCGCGGCGGTCCGTGATGAACACGGCCTTGGCGAGCCCCTCCCAGTCCAGGCCGGCCCGGATATCCTTCAGGATGGCCTCCGGGTCCTCGGTCCGGCAGTTGTCGGAGGTGACGACGAGGCGGTCGGCGAGCCGGGCCGCGACCTGCGCCATCTCGGGGCGCTTGGTCTTGTCGCGGTCGCCGCCGCAGCCGAACAGGCAGATGAGCTGGCGCTCGGGGGCGACGTCGCGCAGGGTGCCCAGCACGTTCTCCAGGGCGTCCGGGGTGTGGGCGTAGTCGATCACGACGGCCAGGTCGCGCGGGCCGCGGAGGTTCTCCAGGCGGCCGGGGGCGGACTGGAGGCCCGACAGGGCCACGAGGACCTCGTCCGGGTCCGTGCCCAGGCACACGGCGGTCGTGTAGATGGCGAGGAGGTTATAGGCGTTGTGCGCGCCGATGAGGCGGCTCCAGGTCTCCTTCCCGTCGATGCGGAGGAGCATGCCCTCGAAGCTCTGCTCCAGGATGCGGGCGGTGTGGTCGGCCGGGCGCTTGCAGGCGTAGGTGACCACCTTCGCGGCGGTGTTCTGGACCATCACGGGGCCGTTCTTGTCATCGACATTGATGATCGCGTATGCGGACTTCGGGAGGTTGTCGAAGAAGAGCTTCTTGCAGCGCAGGTACTCCGCGAAGGTCTTGTGGTAGTCCAGGTGGTCGTGGGTGAGGTTGGAGAAGATGCCCGCGGCGAACTTCAGGCCCGCCACGCGCTCCTGCTCCACGCCGATGGAGCTCACTTCCATGAAGCAGTATCCGCAGCTGGCGTCGACCATCTCGGCGAGGAGGCGGTTGATGGTGATCGGGTCGGCCGTCGTGTTGGCGGTCTCGAGCCGGCGGTCGTCCACGTAGTTGGCGATGGTGGACAGCAGGCCGCAGGGGTGGCCCAGGGCCTTGAACAGGCGGTACAGCAGGGTGACGGTCGTGGTCTTCCCGTTCGTGCCGGTGATGCCCACGAGCGTCAGCTTCCGGCTCGGATGCCCGTAGAACGCATCCGCCGCCATCGCCACCGCGTGCCGGCTGTTCGCCACCTGCACGAACGTGGCGTCATTCCCGGCGGTTCCTGAGCTTGTCGAAGGATGACCGGGAATCTCTTCGCAGATGATCGCCACGGCCCCTTTCTCCAGGGCCTGGCCGATGTACTTATGGCCGTCGGAGGCGAAGCCGCGGACGGCGATGAACAGGGCGCCGGGCGTCACCTCGCGGGAATCCCCGGTGATGGCGGTGACGTCGATGTCCAGCGAGCCGCGGATCTCCACGGCTTCGATATCCTGTATGAGTTCTTTCAGTTTCATTTCAAGGTCAGTCGGATGGTTTCCCCCTTCTTGAGGGCGGCGCCGGGCGCCGGGTTCTGGGCCGTCACGTGGCCGGTCCCTTCATACACACACTTGTAGCCCGCGTTCTCCACGGCGTACAGGGCGTCCATCAGGGCGAAGCCCTTCAGGTCGGGCGCCTTGCCGCCTTCCACCTGGACGCTGCGGGCCGCCATCGCGGGCAGGGCGCCGGTGGAGGCGATGCGCCCAGACCAGGTGTCGTCGATGGCGTAGATTTCGTCCACGATCTCCCGGACGGCCTGGGCGGGCTTGGTACCGCCGTAGAAGCTCGCCCCGGACAGGTACGAATAGACCGTCACGAGGATGGTGTACTTCGGGTTCTCCGCCGGGAAGAAGCCCACGAAGGTGCCCTGGTTCTTCTTGCGGCCCCACGGGTCGTGGTACGGGTCGGCGCTGCCCTTGCGCTCCTTCGGAGTCAGGACCACCTGCGCGGTGCCGGTCTTGCCCGCCACGGACAGCTTCGCGTCCTTCAGGCGCTTGGCCGTACCGTCGTTCACGACGGCCTGGAGCGCGCGGGTGACCGTGTCGGCCGTGGCCCGGGTGCAGATGTTGTTCAGCACCGAAGGGCCGTACTGCTTGAGCACCTTGCCGTCCTTCTCGATGCTTTCCACCACATAGGGCTTCATCATCCGGCCCTTGTTGGCGATGGCGTTGTAGAAGGTCACCACGTGCAGGGGCGTGACGGACATGCCGTAGCCGTAGGCGGTGGTGCCCAGGGTGGTGCGGCTCCAGCCCCGCGTGCCGGGCCGGTTCACGACCGGGGTGCCGAGACCGTCCAGGTCGAAGTCGAACTTCTCGCCCAGGCGGTAGGCGTAGATGTGGTCGAAGAACTCCTGCGGGTTGGCCCCGTAGAACTTCTCCGGGAGATAGGTGAACACGTAGTTCGAGGAGATCTCGAACCCGTGTTTCACCGTGATCTCGCTGCGGCCGGTCTGCCGTTCGTAGTCCAGGATGTGGACGTCCAGGTTGTAGCCCGGGACGGCGCCGTGGTTGGTCGGAATAGTTTCTTCAAGGCTATGTACGTGCCCGTCCTCGACCAGGGACAGGAGCGTGACGGTTTTCATGACGGATCCCTGCTCGCCCACTTCCTTGAGGACGAGGTTGTCCCGTTCCCAGAGCTTGGAGCCCGGGATGGTGTCGCGGGAGAGGTTCACCATCGCGCGGATGGCGCCCGTCTCCACCTCCATCAGGACGGCGATGCCGGCCCGGATCTGCGGGTCGTCGGCGATCTGGCCGCGGAGGGCCCGGTCGGCGATGTCCTGGAAGTCGATGTTCAGGGTGGTGCGGACATCGTTGCCGTCCACGGCCTTCACCGTGGTGCTGTCGAAGTCGCGGATATACTTGCGGTCGTCGGTGACGCGGCGCCATTCGACGCCTTCCGTGCCGTGGAGTTCGTAGTCGTAGGTGCCCTCGATGCCGATGCGGTTCTGCTCGCGGACGTAGCCGATGACGCGGCGGGCGAGGGTGTCGTACGGGTAGATGCGCTCGTCGTGCTCCTCCGCGATGAGGCCGCCCTTGTAGGCGCCTTCCCGGTAGAGGTGGAGCGTCTTCAGCGTCTGCAGGGTGGCATGGTTCACGTTCCGGCGGATGAGGACGTGCTTCTTGCCGTTCTCGCGCCCGGAGATGATGTCGCTGTAGTACTGGTCGGCGGACTTGGCGGGGAAGAGGCGGGCGAGCTCGCGGGAGAGCGTGTCGGCCTTGGCCTTCCACAGCTTTTCGGCCGCGGCGCCCTTGTACTGGGGCGCGGGGGCGTCCTTGCCTTCTTTCTTCAGCCGCTCGATCCGGCGGGCCTCCTTCCGGTCCATCTCCTCGAACTCGGACTTCCGGACGGTGCAGTCCATATAGATGTCATAGAGGGGCGCCGTGATGGCGAGCGGCCGGCCGTCCTCGGCGAGGATGCGGCCGCGCTTGGGCTCCTCCACGTAGCGGTCCGGCCGGGGACGGAAGAGGTTGATGACCTTCTTGTCCACGGAATAGGTCGCCTGGATGTGGCCGATGCACACGAGGATACCCACCGACAGGGCGATGAACAGCATGGTAAGGCCGACCATCACCAGGTGGATGCGGTCCCGGTTCTCGTAGGTGTCCCGGATCTCGGTCTTCTGTTTCTTCTTCGCGCTCATCGCTTGTCGATCTTGATGGCCGGCTGCCCCGGCAGCGTCACGTCGGAGCCCAGCTGTTTCAGGCGTTTCGCCGTGGTGGAGGCGCTGTGCAGGCGCACGAGCTCGGCCTCCTTCTCGGCGTGGTATATCTCCAGGTCCTTGAGGGCCGTCTTGTTCTCCTCCACCCGGGTGAGGGTTCCGTCCACCTTCAGGCTCAGCAGGATGGAGATCCAGGCGAGCACGAACAGGTAGAGGATGTGCATGTAGTACTTATGGGCGCCGATGGAAAGGAGCAGCTCTCCCTTGCCCAGCGCGCGCCAGAAATTCTTGAAGCTCCGGCCGATTCCCTGCAGGCTCATTCCGCGGTCCTCCTTTCGGCTATCCGGAGCTTCGCGCTGCGGGCGCGGGTGTTTCCGGCGATTTCTTCCTCCTGCGGCAGGACGGGCTTCCGGTTCACGGCGACGAGCGGCGTGACGGCGCGTCCGTACAGGTCCTTCTCTTCCCGGCCTTCCACGTTGCCGGTCTTGATCCAGTTCTTGACCATCCGGTCCTCCAGGCTGTGGTAGGTGATGACCACGAGCCGGCCGCCTTCCTTGAGGGAAGCCGTCGCGCCCTCGAGGAACTTCTCCAGGGAGCGCATCTCCTGGTTCACCTCGATGCGGAGGGCCTGGTAGATCTTGGCGAGGACCTTGTGCTCGGCGCCCTTGGGAAGGATGCGGGCGACGGCGCGGTCCAGGTCGCCGGTGGTGCGGATCTCCCGCTCGTCCCGCGCGGCGGCGATGAGCTGGGCGACCCGGCGGGGCTGGTCCACCTCGCCGTACAGGCGGAGGATGCGCTCCAGGTCCTCGACGGCGGCGCCGTTCACGAGTTCGGCGGCGGTCGTCTTGCCGTCCGCGTTCATCCGCATGTCCAGCGGGGCGTCCTCGTAGCGGAACGAGAAGCCGCGGTCCGCGGTGTCGAACTGGTGCGAGGACACGCCCAGGTCCGCCAGGATGCCGTCGAAACGGACGCCGTAGTGGCGGGCGTAGTTCTCGATGAAACGGAAGTTGTTGTGCACCATCGTCAAACGCTTGTCGTCCGGCGCGTTCAGCACGGCGTCCCTGTCACGATCGAAGGCGATGACGCGTGCGCCATCGTGTAAGCGTGAAAGAAGTTCGGCGGTGTGGCCACCGCCTCCGAAAGTGGCATCGGCGTAAACGCCGTCGGGATTGATAACGAGTGCCGAAACGCTCTCGTCAAGCATTACGGGGGTATGGTATTCGGACATGTGCGGGACCTCCTATCTCTTTCTGGCGAGTCTCGCTGCGGTTTCCTGGAACACTTCGTCCGACATCAAGGCGGCATCCCGCCTTTCCTTGGACCAGATTTCGATTTTGTGCCCGACGCCCGCAAACACAACTTCCTTGGTTATACCTACTTTTGAGAGCAGTTCTGAAGGAATGTTGAGGCGGCTCAGTTTTCCGTCGGGGGTGACGTAATGGACGCCTGCGTTGTACTTGCTCCAGAACGCGGCGTGTTCGGGATTGAGTTCTGTGTCGAGCCCTTCCAGGACCTTTTCCGATTCCTGTTCCCACGCGGCGGCGGTGAACAGGTTCAGGCAGGTGCCCTGGACGCTTCTCTTGACGACCATGGTCATGTCCGTCTCACCCGCCCGGGTGAACGCGTCGCGGAAGGCGGCAGGGAGCACGATGCGCCCCTTGTCGTCTACCTTGCAGACCGCTTCTCCTTGGAACTTGACCATGGCTTTCTTGTGGTTGAACTTATCTTTCTTTCACGCTGAGTGCAAAGTTAAGAAATTCCTCCCATTTTCACCCACAATTTTCCAAATTTTTCCACAAAAAGTTTTCAACAGGCGCTGTGGATATCTGCAGGGCGTTTTTGGGAATATTCACGAGATATTCGGAAATATTGATTAACTTTGCATATTCTGGCGCCGTGTGCGTCAGAAGCGAAAAATGAACAGGAAAGGCTCTATCATAGCGATCGTAGCCATCGCGCTGATGCTGGCAGGCATCGCGTGGGCGGTGAGCCGCCTGTACCGGGAGGAAAAGCCCCGGCAGGCGGCGGTCAATACCGAGTATCCGCTCCTGCGGGCCGTCCCGGCCGATGCGGCCGCGGTGTTCTGTTTCGACGGCAGCGCGAAGGCGCGGAGCGTCCTGGCCGATTCCGTCGGCGTGCTCCAGGCCTTCCTCGCGCCGGACGAGCCCGCGCTGATGGCCTACCTGGCCAAGGCAGGGGAGAGCCGCATGCTGGTCTCCCTGCACAACAGCGGCGCGCTGGTGCCGCTCGTCGCGGCGGAAGTCGCCTCGGCCGATTCCACCCTTCTCGCGCCCTATGAGGCCCTGGCCGCGAAGGCCGGCCTCAAGACGGCGTATCAGGGCGGCCTTCTCCTGGCCTCCCGTTCCGAGACGCTCCTGGGCTCGGCCCGCCGCCACCTGGACGAGGGCATCTGCATCCTCGAGGCCCCGGGCCTGGAGGACCTGACCGGCCGCATCGGCGGGGCCGCCGTGGCCTTCCTGTCGGCCCGCCAGACCCCGAAACTCCTGCAGACCTGGTCCACGGCCCGGATCCGCCAGCACACGGACTTCGTCCGCACCCTGGCCGACTGGACGGCCTTCGAGCTGGCCGCAACCGACGACAAGCACATCGTCCTGAAAGGGACCTCCGCCATCCCGGAGAAGGGGACGAGTTTCCTGCGGGCGTTCCGCGGGCTCAAGATGCCGGCGGCCACCTTCGGCGACGCCCTTCCTTATTTTGCCGATTATGCGATCTCCATCCCCGTCGGGGACGTGTCCTCCTACCTGGAGCGCTACCGCTCCTTCCAGGATGCGAAGGGAAAGCTCAATTCCTATGACAAAGCGCTGAAAGACAAGGCCGGACGCGCCATGGCGCCCGAACAGTGGGCCCTCCACTACGGGATCAAGGAAGTCGTCCGCGCCGCCTATCAGCTGGACGGCATCCGGCAGGACGTCGTCCTGGTGCGTTCCGGGCGGGACATCCCGTCGGGAAGCAATCCTTATCCGGGCAACCTGGCCACCCTCTTCGGCCGGCTGTTCGACGTCGTGGACACGGTGTGCGTATCCCTGCCCGGTCATTGGACCGTCCTGGGCAGCGCCCCGGCCACGGATCCGTTCCTGGATAGGAAGTTCCTGGACTATCCGCTCCGGGAGCGGCTGTCCGACGCGGGCCTTTCGATGCCTGCCGGCATCGTGGCCTACGCCTCGGCCACGGATTTCCCGGCCGTCCTTACGGACCTCTTCTCGGCCGCGCCCGCCCGCGCCATCGGCGACTATGTGACCGGTTCGGCCTACGCCCCGGCGCTCGCCGGCGTGGACTTCGCCTCCGGCGACCCGGACATCCGCGTCTCGCTGGACAAGCGCGCCCTCAAGGGCAACAAGGTGCAGGTGCTTGAAAGGGACACCACCGTGGTCATTCCCACCGGCCCCTTCCCGGTCCTGAACGGGGAAACCGGCAAGACGAACTCCTTCTACCAGAACGCGAACCTCTACCTGTGCCTGAACGACGAGAACGGCAAGGGCCTCTGGGGCGTCCCGTTCAAGCAGCCCATCTGCGGCTACGTGGAGAGCATCGACTACTACGGGAACGGCAAGATCCAGTTCCTGTTCGCCGCCGGCCAGGGCCTGTACCTGCTGGACCGCCTGGGCCGCTTCGTGAAGGACTTCCCGGCGGACCTCGGCAAGCCGGTCCTGCTGGGCCCGAAGGCTTATGACTTCACGGGCGCGCACGGGTATACGGTGATGGTCCTCCACCAGGACAATTCGCTGGAAATGTACAACCTCCATGGCCGGAAGCCGGACGCCTGGAAGGGCATCTACGCCCCCGAGACGGTCAAGGCGCTTCCGGAGCTCCTGGAGGTCAAGGACAAGAAATACTGGGTGGTCCGCACGTCCATCCGCACCCTCGTGTACGGCTTCGACGGCGGCGATCCGCTCACCAAGGATGAGGGCGGCAAGATGATCCGTCCCGATTCCCAGATCACTCCTACCTCCCGCGGCATCTCCGTCGAATGCTACGACGGCAAGACCCGGGACATCAAACTGTAAGTACTGAAACCGACCTTAACAACCTGAAAATGGAATTCAAATCCGTCAACAAGATCCTCGAGAACAGCTTCCGGGAAAACTGGGACCGTCCCGCCCTCTCCAACTACCAGGGCGTGACGCTCAACTACCGCGACGTTGCGCGCCGGATCGCCAAGCTGCACATCGCCTTCGAGCAGTGCGGGCTCCAGCGGGGCGACAAAGTCGCCATCTGCTCCCGCAACCAGGCGAACTGGGGCGTGAGTTTCCTCGCCGCCCTCACCTACGGCGCCGTGGCCGTGCCCATCCTGCATGAGTTCAAGCCCGGCAACATCCATTACCTGGTGAACCATTCCGAAGCCCGCGTCCTCTTCGTGGACGAGGTCATCTGGGAAGGCCTGACCCAGGACGAGATGCCCGGCCTCTCCGTCGTCGTCCAGATCAATACCTTCAAGTTCCTGTATGCCGACACCGAAGAGCGCCAGAACGTGCGCGAGCACCTGAACGAGTCCTTCGGCAAGAAATATCCCGATTACTTCGGTCCGGAGCACCTGGATTACTACGAGGACAGCCCCGAGGAACTGGCGGTCATCAACTATACTTCCGGCACTTCCGGTTTCTCCAAGGGGGTGATGATCCCGTACCGGGCCCTGTACTCCAACATCGACTTCGCGAAGAACGACGCCTGCCCGATGCTGAAACCCGGCATGCAGTGCGTGTCCATGCTCCCGTCGGCCCACATGTACGGCATGATGTTCGAGTTTCTCTATGAGATGACCTGCGGCATGCACGTGCACTTCCTGAGCCGCGTCCCCAGCCCGAAGATCATCATGAAGGCCTTCTCGGAGATCCATCCCGACATCATCATCGCCGTGCCGCTGGTGATGGAGAAGGTGTACAAGACCAAGCTCAAGCCGCTCATCGACCGCCGGAAGATCAAGCTCCTGATGAGCATCCCGGTGCTGGACAAGGTGATCGCCAAGCGCTTCTGCACCGAGCTCACGACCGCCTTCGGCGGCCAGTTCGAGGAGGTGATCCTGGGCGGCGCCGCCTTCAATCCGGAGGTGGAGCAGTTCCTGCACCGGATCGGCTTCCACTACACGGTGGGCTACGGCATGACCGAGTGCGCCCCGATCATCGGCTACGCGCACTGGGACAAGGTCAAGGTGGGCTCCGCCGGCCGCGCGGCCAAGAACATGCAGATCCGCATCGACTCCCCGGATCCCCGCAACATCCCGGGCGAGGTGCAGGTCACGGGACCGAACGTGTGCCTGGGCTATTTCAAGAACGAGCAGGCCACCCGCGACACCTTCACCGAGGACGGCTGGTTCCGCACCGGCGACATGGGCATCATCGACGAGGACGGCTACCTGTTCCTGCGCGGCCGCTCCAAGTGCATGATCCTCGGCCCTTCCGGCCAGAACATCTATCCGGAGGAACTCGAGGCCGTGATCAACAACTACACCTACGTCGTGGATTCCCTCGTTGTGGAGGATGACGGCGGCCTCACGGCCCTCATCTATCCCGACTGGCACCAGGGCGAGCTGGACGGCATGACCCGCGACGCCCTCAAGGAGCGTCTCCTCAGCGTCCTGCCGGACATCAATTCCGAGCTCCCGAAATACGCGCAGATCCGCAAGGTCGAGTTCATGCCCGAGGACTTCGAGCGCACCCCCAAGAAGAGCATCAAGCGTTATCTCTATCAGAGAAACTAATGGAAAAATTCGACCACAGCTACCTGGAAATGGCGGAGATCTGGGCGCAGAACTCCTATTGCAAGCGCCGCAAGGTGGGCGCCCTCCTCGTGAAGGACCGGATGATCATTTCCGACGGTTACAACGGCACCCCCTCCGGCTTCGAGAACATCTGCGAAGAGGACGGCGTGACCAAGCCCTATGTCCTGCACGCGGAGGCCAATGCCATCACGAAGGTGGCCAAGTCCGGCAACAGCAGCGAGGGCGCCACGCTCTACGTGACGGCGTCGCCGTGCCTGGAGTGCTCCAAGCTCATCATCCAGTCCGGCATCAAGCGCGTGGTGTACCGGGACGAGTACCGGCTGACGGACGGCATCGACCTGCTCCGCCGCGCCGGCATCGAGGTGGAAAGAGTGGACTGACGCCCGTATGGAGAATAAGAAGCAAAGCTGGATCCGCATCGCGGAGGTCCTGCTGGGCGTGCTGCTCGGCGCGGTCCTCACGCTCACGGTCGTCCGTTACCGGGAGAGCCGCCGCATCCTCAGCGCCAAGTACGTCGAGTGGCGGAAACTGAACCTCATCCTCGACGAGATCGAGAAGAACTATGTCGACACCATCGACCAGGCCGGGATGACGGACGCCGCCATCGCCGGGGCCCTGGCGCAGCTGGATCCGCACTCGGTGTACCTGCCGCCCGTGAAACGGCAGCAGGCCGACGAGGAGCTGGCCGGCAATTTCGAGGGCATCGGCATCCAGTTCAACGTGCCGAACGACACGGCCATCGTGCTGGAGGTGATCGCCGGCGGCCCGGCCGAGAAGGCGGGCATGCTGCCCGGCGACCGGCTCCTGAAGGTGGACGACAAGGTCATCGCCGGCGTGAAGTTCCCGCAGGACAGCATGGTCCGGCGGATGAAGGGCCCGTCCGGGACCAAGGTCCTCGTGACCGTGGGCCGCGGCGCGGACGTCATCCCCTTCGAGATCGTCCGCGGCAAGATTCCGCTGCACAGCATCGACGCCGCCTTCATGGTGGACGACACCACCGGCTATGTGCGGCTCGCCAAGTTCTCCTCCTCCACGCGGAAGGACTTCGTCGAGGCTTACACGAGCCTGCTGGAGCAGGGGATGAAGCACCTGATGATGGACCTCCGGGACAATTCCGGCGGCTTCCTGGACCAGGCGCTGCTGCTGTCCAACGAGTTCCTGTCCAAGGGCGATACCATCGTGTATATGGAAGGCCTGCACCGGCCGCGCGAGGTGTTCCGGGCCGACGGGCGCGGCAAGCTCAAGGACATCGGCCTGACCGTCCTCATCAGCGAGAACTCCGCTTCCTCCAGCGAAATCTTCGCGGGGGCCATCCAGGACAACGACCGCGGCGCCATCGTCGGCCGCCGCTCCTTCGGCAAGGGCCTCGTGCAGGAACAGTTCGCCTTCACGGACGAATCCGGCCTGCGGCTCACCGTGGCGCGGTTCTACACGCCGTCCGGCCGCTGCATCCAGAAGCCGTATGACGACTACGAGTACGACATCTACAACCGGTACACCGGCGGCGAGGTCTTCTCCGCCGACAGCGTGAAACTGAATACGGAAGACGTCCACCATACGAAGGGCGGCCGCGTCGTTTACGGCGGCGGCGGCATCATGCCGGACGTGTTCGTCCCCGTCGATACGACCCGCGCATCGGCCTTCTACATCGCCTGCAACCGGAAAACCACGCAGATGCGGTTCGCCGCCGCGATGTTCGACAAGTACTCTGCGCAGCTCCTGCCCATCGACAATTACGCGGACATGGACGCCTTCCTCGCCCGTATCGACATCCCGGGCCAGTTCCGGAAGTTCGCGCTCCAGCGCGACGGCATCACGGTTTCCGACGCGGAATACGCGGAGACGCTCGAGTACCTGCAGCCGCAGCTGAACGCCCTCGTCGCCCGGTACTCGAAGCTGAACGAGAACGCATTCTACAAGTACTATCTGCCCGTGGACACCACCGTGGAGGCGGCCCTCAAGTCCATCCGGAAAGAAGAATGATGATCACCCTCACAGGCTTCATGGGAAGCGGAAAGACGACAGTCGGGAAGGTCCTCGCGGACTTTCTCGGCTGTCCCTTTATGGACCTGGACGACCTGGTCGTGAAGAAGGCGGGGAAGAGCATCCCCGACATCTTCGCGCAGGACGGGGAACCGGCCTTCCGGGAGCTGGAGGCCCAGGTGCTGCGGAAAACTGTCGCGAAATACGCGGAGAGCACGGCCGTGCTGGCCCTCGGCGGCGGCGCCGTCCTCGCGCCCGCCTCGGCCGCCCTCCTGCGCGAAAAGACCGTCTGCATCTACCTCCGCGCCACCTTGGACACCCTCCTCGCGCGCCTCGCCGGCGAGACCGCCGGCCGCCCGCTCGCGGATGCTTCTCTCGCCGACCGCCTCGCCTCCCGCGAACCCATCTACGAAGAAACCGCCCATGTCATCATTGACACGGACGGTCTGTCTCCGGACGAGGTCGCGGACGAGATTATCATCTCGGCTTTGTAGCCTTTGGCATTTAATTCTCGCCAAACAGCGGCGCAGGTGTGGAAAAAGGGTGGAGACCTGCGCCATGCGGAATTGGTCACCATTGCAGGGACAACAACGAGCGTTTCCGCCCCTTGAATGCGCTAGAAGGACGATGGTGGGGCAAATAGGGCGTGTTTTGCCCCTTGATTAGGCGAATTGTCCATGTCTCGTGATCAAATTCAGCCGTGATGGCGCAAGCCGAAATTCGCGTAGAGGCTGCACTCCCAACTGGCGTGCCCTGGGGGCATATCGGACCTCTATGCACGGCCATTTTGTTGCGCGTAGAGTGCTAATGTGCCACAGAAGGCCGTACAATGGGTATAGTGCCGCTTTGCGAATATCGAGTTGATGACAAGCGAAACCGCCGCCCATGAGCCCATCTACGAAGAAACTGCTCATGTCATCATTGACACGGACGGTCTTTCTCCGGACGAGGTCGCGGACGAGATTATCATCTCGGATTTGTAGAATCTTTGGCATTCCGGCCAGTTTTTTACCATTTTCGCCAAATAGCCGCACCTTAGTGCCCATTGTACGCGCCATAATGATGGTCACGGGGCGCGGACCCCGGTAATCGGCCTGTGGCGCACACAAAACACCCTTCAGATGACCTCCAAGGCACTTTCTGGTGCGCCTGTTTGGCGGCGGCACAAAAAAACACCCCAATCGGGGGGTGGTCAATTTGGGAAGGTTTGAGGAGATAGAATGGGGCGAACTCATACACGATCTCCCCTCCGAAGCAAAGGTATGATTAATAACAAATAAACAAGATGCTTCCCACAAAAAAGGATGACTCAAGACCAGGAATCTTGGGTCATCCTCATTTCTTAGCTTGTGCAGCTGGCGAAACGGCCTAGAACAGCGTCCAATCGGTGAAGTCGGAGGCGGGCTCGTCGGGCTCGTCTTTCTTTTTCAGCATCTCCATGGCTTCGCCACCTTCGGAGGCGGCTGCGGGCGCCGGCGTCTCGGGAAGCTCCGGAATCTCTTCGTCCAGTTCGATGTCGATGGGCTCTTCCTCCTCGGGGACGAGGTCGTCCTCGGGCTTGTGGAGCGGTTCGATGAACTCGACGGACTTGAGGTCCAGGCTGCTGCACTTCTTGCCCTTGGCCGTGAGGCCCTTCTTGGCGATGAACTCCTCGGCGTCGATCACTTCCGCATCGCGGCCTTCCTGGCGGCCGCCGAAGGTGAGTTTCACCTGCGGATGGAGGTCGTCGGACAGGTCGATGAGCTTGGAGCCCTTCGCGTCGGAGATGAAGGAGACGGGCGTGTTGTTGCTTTCGACGAAGCTGAACCGCTTGATGTAGTAGGCCTTCGCGGCATTGTCCCAGTAGAGGACCGTGTAGGTGCGGCTGAGGTCCAGCTTGCCGATGCGGATCACGTCGCCCTGGTACTTGTTCACCAGCTCGTAGTTGGTGGTGTAGTAGGAGCCGTTGGAGAAGATCGCCAGGACGCGGTCGTTGCCGCTGTACTGGCCGATGTGCTCGCCGCGGCCGTCCTCGTTCAGGCGCTGGATGTCCGGATCGTACCAGATGTCCTTCCCTTCGAGGGTGGTCACGCCCTTGGACTTGAGCTGGATCTTCTGCACGGGGTACTTCGTGACGAGGTTGCCCCGGGAGGTGCGGCCCTTGATCGCGAGGGTGGAGAAGTCGTACTCGAGCTGGGACTTCTTGATGCCCTTCTTCGGCCGCAGGTTGATCTTGACAGTCTCCGCCTCGCCGTTGTGGTTCACGCTGAACCACAGGATCTTGGACCCTTCGGCGCCGGTGGTGATGTCATACTCCTTGTCGCGGGTGATGGAGGTGATGGCGAAGCGCTTGGCGTAATGGACGGAGCTCTTGCCGTCGCGGTAGATGACGTTGTAGATGGTGCGGGCGTCGTTCCGGTTGAACACGCCGGCCCACAGGAGGTCCTTCCCGAAGAAGGCCTTGTCGGCCACCTTCGTCACGCGGTACTTGCCGTCCTTGCCGATGACGATGATCTCCGACAGGTCGGAGCAGTCGGCGATGAACTCGGCGCCCTCGGAGTTCTTGAGGCCGATGCCCACGAAGCCTTCCGCGAGGTTCGCGTACAGCTTCGCGTTGTTGTTCACGACCTTGGTCGCGGCGATGGTCTCGAAGGAGGTGATTTCCGTCAGGCGCGGATGGTCCTTGCCGTACTTCTTCTTGAGGGAACGGAACCAGTCGATGGTGTACTCGGTAAGGTGCTCGAGCTTGTCCCGCACGTCCTTCATCTCGTCCTCCAGGGCGTAAATCTTCTCGTCCAGGGCCTTGGTGTCGAACTTGGAGATCTTGCGGACCGGCTTCTCCACGAGCTTCAGGATGTCGTCCATCACGATCTCGCGGTGGAGGAGGTCCTGGTACTGCTTCATCTGCTTGAAGATGTCGTCGAGCTGCTCCTCCCAGTCGCGCTGGTTCTGCTCCAGCACCTTGTAGATGCGGTTCTCGAAGAAGATGCGCTCCAGCGAGTCGTAGTGCCACTGGTCCTCCAGCTCGCCGAGCTTGATCTCCAGCTCGCGGCCCAGGAGTTCGCGGGTGTGGTACGTGTCGTACTCGAGGATTTCATTGACGGACAGGAACTGCGGCTTGTCCTCCTTGATGACGCAGGCGTTCGGGTTGATGGTGGTCTCGCAGTCCGTGAAGGCGTACAGGGCGTCGATGGTCTTGTCCGGGGACACGTCGGCCGGGAGGTGGATGATGATCTCCACCTGGTCCGTGGTCATGTCCTCGATCTTCTTGATCTTGATCTTGCCCTTGTCCTTCGCCTTCAGGATGCTGTCGATGACCATGTGGGAGGTCTTCCCGTAGGGAATCTCCGTGATGGTGACCGTGCTCTTGTCCACCTTCTCGATGCGGGCGCGGATCTTCACCTGGCCGCCGCGGCGGCCGTGGTTGTACTTCGAGCAGTCCGCGAGGCCCCCGGTGGGGAAGTCCGGATACAGCTCGTAGGGCTCCTCCTTCAGGATGGCGACGGAGGCGTCGATGAGTTCGTTGAAGTTATGGGGAAGGATGCGGGACTGCATGCCCACGGCGATGCCTTCGGTGCCCTGCGCGAGCAGGAGCGGGAAGCGCACCGGGAGCTCGGTCGGCTCCTGGTTGCGGCCGTCGTAGGAGGTCATCCAGTTCGTGACCTTCGGGTCGAAGATCACTTCCTTGGCGAACTTCGAGAGCCGCGCCTCGATGTATCGGGCCGCGGCGTTGGAGTCGCCGGTGAGGATGTTGCCCCAGTTTCCCTGGCAATCCACCGCGAAGCCCTTCTGGCCCAGCTGCACGAGGGCGCCCAGGATGGACGCGTCGCCGTGCGGGTGGTACTGCATCGCCTGGCCGACGATGTTCGCCACCTTGGTGTACCGGCCGTCGTCGATCTTGAACATCGCGTGCAGGACGCGGCGCTGGACGGGCTTCAGGCCGTCCACGATGTGTGGGACGGCGCGCTGGAGGATCACGTAGGACGAATAGTCCAGGAACCAGTCCTTGAACATGCCGGACAGCTTGAACTTCCGGCTGTCGCTGCCCAGCAGGCGGGTGAACTTGCCCGTCGGCTGCGCGTTCTCGTCAAGGGCCTGCTCTTCGTCGGGATTCTGTTCCTCGTCGAGGGGCTCTTCCTGGATGTCGTCGAATTCTTCGCTCATAGTCGGTTTATGGTTTTAGAACTCATACCCGAAGCGGCGGAGCTCCTTGCGGGACTCGCGCCAGTCGGGATCCACTTTCACAAACGTGGAGAGGAAGACCTTCTTCTGGAAGAAGTCCTCCATCTCCAGGCGGGCTTCGGTGCCCACCTTCTTCAGGGCCGCGCCCTTCTTGCCGATGATGATGCCCTTCTGGGACTCGCGCATCACGTAGATGACGGCGCTGATCTCATAGCGCTCCTCGCCTTCGTGGAAGGCCTCGATCTCCACCTGGCAGCTGTAGGGGATCTCCTCGCCGTAGTTGAGGAAGATCTTCTCCCGCAGGATCTCCGAGGCGAAGAAGCGGAGGTTCTTGTCGGTGAACTGGTCCTTGTCGAACCAGGCCGGGGCCTCCGGAAGACGGCTGGAAACCGCCTCCAGGATGCTCTCTAGGTTGAATTTCTCCTGGGCCGACGCCGGGATGATCTCCGCCTTGGGGAGTTTCTCGTGCCACCACTGCATCAATTCGACCACCTTCTCCTGCGTGGAGATGTCGATCTTGTTGATGACGAGCACCACGGGGCACTCCACCTTCGCGAGCTTCTCGATGTAAGCCTCGTTCTTGTCGCCCTTCTCCACCGTGTCGGTGACGTACAGGATGATGTCCGCGTCGCCGATGGCGGTGTCCACGAAGTCCAGCATCGACTGCTGGAGCCGGTAGTTGGGCTTCAGGATGCCGGGCGTGTCGGAATAGACGATCTGGTAGTCCTCGCCGTTGACGATGCCCATGATGCGGTGGCGCGTAGTCTGCGCCTTCGCGGTCACGATGGACAGCTTCTCCCCGACGAGCGCGTTCATCAGGGTGGACTTCCCGACGTTCGGGTTGCCGATGATGTTGACGAATCCTGCCTTGTGTGCCATTATACGTACGCCCCCATCTTCAGGATGTTCACCTCGCCCTCGGTCAGGTAGCGCCAGTCGCCCTTCTTGAGGCCCTTCTTGGTGAGGCCGGCGAAATAGACGCGGTCCAGGGCCTTCACTTCGTAGCCCATCGACTCGAAGATGCGGCGGACGATCCGGTTCTTGCCGGAGTGGATCTCGATGCCCAGCTGGCGGTGGTCGCGGGCGTCGATGTACTCGAGCTCATCGGCGGCGACGACCCCGTCCGTCAGTTCGATGCCGGAGAGCACCTTCTCCTTGTCCTCGTCGGTGAGGGGGTGGTCCAGGACGACCTGGTAGATCTTCTTCTTGTTGTAGGACGGGTGGGTCAGGCGCTCGGCCATCTCGCCGTCATTGGTGAACATCAGCACGCCGGTGGTGTTCTTGTCCAGGCGGCCGACCGGGAAGACGCGCGTCGGGCAGCCCTTGAGGATGTCCATGACGGTCTTTTCCGCGTGCGGGTCGCTGGCGGTGGTGACATAGCCCTTGGGCTTGTTCATCACGATGTACACTTTCTCCTCGCCCTTGAGACGCTCGCCGTTGAAGCGGATGTCGTCGGTGAGGACGTTGACCTTGGTGCCGAGTTCGGTGACGACCTCGCCGTTCACGGTGACGACGCCGCTCTGGATGAGCGTGTCGGCCTCCCTGCGGGAGCAGACGCCGGAATTGGCGATGTACTTGTTCAGGCGGACGACCTCCTTGATCGGGGTCTTCGCGGTATCGTCGTCGGACCAGGCGCTGCCGCTCACCTGCGGCTTGCGGCTGAGCATCGCGCTCATGCCGGCGTCGGCCTCGGAACGCTTGCCCACGGGCTTGCGGCCGCGGGTCGGACCCGGCTTCGCACCGAAGGACGGCTTGCCGTAGCCGGACTTGCGGGGCTTGTCGCCATACGGCTTCTCGCCGTAGGGCTTGTCGCCGTGCGGCTTGCTGCCGTACGGCTTGCGCTCGCCGTACGGACGCTCGCCCTGCGGGCGGTCGCCGTAGGCGCGGTGCTCGCCCTGCGGGCGGCCCTCGCCGTACGCCTTGTGCTCTCCATAGCTCCGGCGTTCGCCCTGCGGACGGGCCGGACGGGCGCCAAAGGCGCGCTGCGGCTGCTGGTCCGAATCAAAGGAACGGCTGGTGCTGTAATCTTCCCGATGTGGGCGGTATCCGCCTTCGCGGCGGCCGTATTCCACTTTCTCTGCGCGGCCTTCGGCAGGCCTCCTGGTGAAATGGGTATGTGTACCCTTCTTGTTGTTTTCCATTTTTCTTGCCCCTTCACGGGGGTTCTAAAGTGATAAAAATCAATGACTCACGTCATTGTTGGGATAAGGTCTTGCTTTTCAGTTACTGCAGTTTGAAGATGTAGGTGATCGTGCCCGTCTGGATGACTGGCGCGTCGGCCTTGGTGTTGAAGTGGGCCTTCATCGCCGCATTGCGGGCGGCGTTCCAGAGGCCCTTGTCGGTGACCGTGGTGCCTTCGGCGCCCGGGACGGCCTCCGTCACGTTTCCGTACTGGTCCACCTTGACCTGCACGACGACGGTGCCTTCGAGTTGGGCGTTGTACGTGGGCCGGGGGAGCGTTCCGACCACGTTGCGTCCGCTCAGGTGCGCGTTCGCGGCGCCCTGGGTGCGGCCTTCCTTCGTGTTGCCGTCCGGCTCGCCGGCCTTGAAGCCCTCGCGGGCCTCGGCCGCGCCGTGCGGCGCCGTGGCCTTGTCGTCCTGCTGGCTCATGCCCGGGAACGAGGCGCGGGGATCCAGCTTCGGCTCTTCCTTCTTCGGGGGCGCGGGAACTTCCACGTCGCCGTGGCCGTTCTCCTTCGCCGCCGGCGTGCGGTTGGGCCGGTCGTTCACGTGGGGCGACTCCGCCTTCTGCACCAGCTCGACGGGCTGGGTGGGATCCGTCTCCTCCGCCTGCGGCTGTCGGCCGACCTTGGCGTCGACGGGCTTCTCTTCCTCCAGGATCTCCTCCTCGAAGTCGATGAGGAAGCTGGTCTCCGGCGGCGGGGGATCCAGGTACTTCAGCCCCGCGGTCAGGCAGAAGACGAGGGCCACCATGTGGATGAGCACGGTGGCCGCGAGGCCCGTCAGGCGGGCCCGCTTGTCCTCAGTCTGTCTGGAGCGGAGATACGGCTGCATCGCTTATTCGGGTTGGGTCGCCAGGATCACCTTGTAGTGGTTCCGCTTGGCGATGTTCATGATACCGACGATTTCGCCCACGGGGACGCTCTGGTCGGAGAAGATGGAGAAGGTCGGGTCCTCTTCGCCCGACAGGAGCTCGATGAGCCCGTCCTCCACTTCCTCGTAGGAGGCCGGGTTCTGGTCTCCGTTGATGTGGTAGGTGTAGGTGTCGTTGCCCCAGTCCTTGATGCTGACACTCACCGTTGCCTTCGCCCCGATCTGGCCCGTGCTCTTCGGGAGGAGGAGCTTGAGGGCGTTCGGGTTGATGAGGGTTGAGGTCACGAGGAAGAAGATCAGCAGCAGGAACACGATATCCGTCATCGAGGATACCGAGAACGACGCGTCCACCTTCGTGTTTCTCTTGAGTGCCATAGACTATTCTTCTCCGGGTTCGTGAAGGACGATGTCGATGAACTGCATCGTGGAGCTCTCCATCTTGTACACCAGGTTGGAGACCTTGGAGGTGAGCCAGTTGTAGCCGAAGTAGGCGATGATGCCCACGACGAGACCGCCCACGGTGGTGAGCATCGCGGTGTAGATGCCGTCGCTGAGAAGGGTGATGTCGATGTTGTTGCCGGCCTTGGACATGTTGAAGAAGGCCTTGACCATACCGAGCACGGTGCCGAGGAAACCGATCATCGGGGCGCCGCCGGCAATGGAGGCGAGGATCGGGAGACCCTTCTCCAGGCGGGAGACCTCCACGTTGCCGGTGTTCTCGATGGCGGACTGGATGTCGGCCATCGGACGGCCCAGGCGGTGGATGCCGGTCTCGATCATCCGGGCGACCGGATTGTCATACTTGCGGCAGAGGGTGACGGCCGACTTGGTCTTGCCCGCGTTCATGTAGTCGCGGATGTCGTTCATGAAGTTGCCGTCGATCTTGGAGGCCTTGTTCAGGGTCCACCACTTCCATCCGATGATGTAGATGGCGACGATCGAGAGGGCGAGGAGGACCCACATCAGGGGACCGCCCATCGTGAACATCGAGAAGAGGCTCTCACTCATCTGGGTAGGCTGCGCGGCCGGGGTCGCGGTGACCTGCTCCAGGGCCTCTCCGGCGGCCTGGACCAGCGTGTCAGTTTGCAAAAGGAAAAGCATATCGTTTGTTTTATCGTATTTTCTGGGGTTTTCGCACGCGTTTGGGCACGCGTACGCAATCAACCTGCAAAGATACAAATTTTATTCCGAAAAACCTTGTCATTTCGACCAAGCGAAGCGCGTGGAGAAATCTCTTATTCCGGCAGGTCCGCGAGCTTGAGGAAGGCGGCGTGGGGGGAGCGTACCTCTGCCTGACCGGCCTGTATCGCCCGACCGAGGACAGTATCATGTTCACGAACAAGGGCAAGTTCAACGCCCCGTCCCGCGAAGCCATCTACTACCGTATCCACAAGCTGGCCTACGGAGCCTCCTGGAAATACGACTACGAGACCTTCGTCTCCTGGGACGCGAAGAACCGGTAAAAGTGAATGGGCATCTTGGATCCTACAGCTGCCGCTGGCTGGCTGTGGGATCCAGGCCGGCCGGCGGGCAGTAGATCCGGATCGTCAGGCCGCTGGCGCTGAAGTCGAGCTGGCCGAGGAGGGTGGCTGTGTTCAGGAAGGAGAGGGCCTCGCTGTCCGTGACGATGAACGGGTGCGTGAAGGGCTCGCGCATGTCGCCGTTGTTCTCGATGAAAATGTGGCAGTCGGCGCCGGTCAGGTCCTTGCCCACCAGCATGTAGCGGGCGGACAGCGTCCGGCCGGAAGGCTTGCCCACCTGGGTGTCGACCCCGGTCGGGAGCACCTCGCCCTTGAAATTGGCGCAGTCCACGCTGCCGGCGAAGGGGATCATGGTCACGGACACGGAATCGGCCATCACGGTCTGGGCGCCTTTGATGTCGATCTGGATGGTGAGCACTTCCTGGTAGCCGGGAGGGACTTCCGGCCTACGGAGAGGACCCTGGGCGAGAGCGCAAGCGCACAGCGCGGCGAGCGCAAGAGAAACAATCAGTCTTTTCATAATCTTGGATTTTATTCCGGCAGGTCGGCGAGCTTGAGGAAGGCGGCGCGGAGGGAGCGCACCTTGCCGTCGGCGAATTCGACCTCGAAGGTGGTCCAGTCCTTGTTCGCGGCGCGGATGACGCCCTCGCCGAAGACGGTGTGGGTGACGGTGTCGCCGATGTGGAAGGGGCTCTTGAGTTCCGCCCGTTCCTCGGTGAAGTCGACGCTGTCCAGGTCAATGGGGCGGTGCGGGTCGAACTCCTCGTCCAGGACGTGGATGAGGTTCCGGGTCCCGCGCCAGAGTTCCTCGGGGATAAATCCTTCGGTGACAACCATTTCCCGCTTGATTTCCGCCAGGAAGCGGGACGGGTACTTGTTCATCTTCGTGGAGAGGTTGAAGCCTTCCGACTCGGTGAGGAACAGCGCCTTCTCGGCGCGGGTGACGGCGACATACATGAGCCGGCGCTCCTCTTCCTCGCCGTTCTTCTTGTATTCCCGGATGGTCCTGAGGTTCGGAAAGACGCCCTCGGACAGGCCGATGATGAAGACGTACGGGAACTCGAGGCCCTTCGCCTGGTGGATGGTCATCAGCTTGAGCGTGGGAACGTCCTTGCGGTGGTCGTCGTTCGTGTACAGGGCGATGTCCTGCAGGTAGTCGGCGAGGGTGGACTCGTCCGGGGTGCGGACGGACTCGTAGAAGCGGATGGAGGAGAGGAGTTCGTCCAGGTTCTCCAGCCGGTCCTCGTCCTGGTCCTCGCGGATGTCCTGCTTGAGGCCGGAACGGTCCAGCAGACGGTTCAGGAGGTCGCTCACGCGATGCTCCAGGGCGAAGGCCTTCGCGTCCTCGATCACGTCGACAAAGGCCTGGGCGGTCGGTTTCCCGTAGCCGTCGCGGAGCTGGAGGGCGCTGAAGAGGGAGACGCCGTCGCGGTCCGCATCGGCCCTTAAAGTGTCCAGGAACTTCTTGCCGAGCTTGCGGGAGGGTACATTGACGATGCGCTCGAAGGCGAGGTCGTCGTCCTGGTTGTTCACGAGGCGGAGGTAGGAGAGCGCGTCCTTGATCTCGCGGCGCTCGAAGAACCGGGTGCCGCCCCAGACGGTGTATTCCAGGCGGGCGTTCAGGAGCGCCTGCTCCAGGGCCCGGGACTGGTAGGTGCTGCGGTACAGGATCGCGATGTCATTGACCTTGGCGTCGTGCGCGAGGAGGGTCTTGATCTGCGCGATGATCCAGTCCATCTCCTCCTTCTCGGACTTGCCGTGGTAGTGGATGACCGCGCGGCCTTCGGCTTTGCGGGTGAAGAGGTCCTTCGGGATGCGGTTCTTGTTGTGGGAGATGACCGAGTTGGCGATGTCCAGGATCTTCGGGGTGGAGCGGTAGTTCTCGTCCAGGATGACGGTGTGGTCGGCCGCGAACTGGACGAAGAGGTCCGGCCGCGCGCCGCGCCATTCGTAGATGGCCTGGTCCGGGTCGCCCACGATGAAGAGGTTGCGGTGCTTCGCCGCGAGCCGCTCCACGAGGTCCCAGTCGTCCAGGTTGCAGTCCTGCGCCTCGTCCACCATGATGTAGTTCAGCGTGTTCTGCCACCATTCGCAGGCCTCCGGGAAGCGGTCCAGGATGTATTTCGTGACGTTGATGAGGTCGTCGAAGTCCAGGGCGTAGTTTTTCATCTGCCGGCTCACGTAGCCGGCGAGGCGGTTGCCCTTCCGCATCTCGTCGGTGATCTTCGCCCCCGGGAGCATGAAGGCCGGGATGTAGCCGTTCAGGGCCTTGTCGACCGAGACCATGTCCAGGAACTGCTTGACCGTCTTCTCGGTGCGCTTGAGGCCCATCTCGTCCATCGCCTGCTTCGCGATGGACTTGCAATCCTCCTCGTCCAGGACGGTGAAGCCCTTGGGGAAGCCCAGGCGGTAGATCTCTTTCCGGAGGAACTTGACGCAGAAACCGTGGATGGTGCACACGAAGTCGTTGTAGTCGCCGCTGTGGACCATCCCCGCGATGCGGGCGCGCATCTCCGCGGCCGCCTTGTTCGTGAAGGTGAGGCACAGGATGTTCGCCGGGTCGATGCCCAGCACGTTCACCAGGTATGCGTACCGGTGCGTCAACGCCTTCGTCTTCCCCGTGCCGGCTCCCGCCACGACGCGGATCCTTCCCTCCGTCGTGGTCACGGCCTCCTTTTGGCGGCTGTTCAGTCCCTCGAAAATGTCGGTCATGTCGTCATTCCCGGCTTACTTTTTCGTCATTCCCGGCTTGACCGGGAATCTCTAGATTAGATGAATCCCTTCGCTCTCCATCGCCTTCAGCGCCTCCACATGGCCGTCGGCATCGACCCAGGCGAGGGCATCTTTCAGGACATAGACCGCGAAACCGTCCTTCAGGAGGTCCTCCGCGGTGTTGCGGACGCAGTATTCCGTGGCGATGCCGCACACGAGGACGTTCTTGATGTCCAGGAGCTTCAGGACCTCGGCGAGGCTCTGCCCGGCGGCATTCACGCCCTCGAAGCCGCTGTACTGCTCCTTGGTCGGGTCCTCGCCCTTGAAGAAGGTCAGGTCCTCCTTCACGTAGGGGAGGAGGGACTCGTGGACATCGGCCCCGTGGGTGCCCTGGACGCAGTGCGGCGGCCAGGGACCGCCCTGCTCGGCGAACGAGCAGTGGTCCGCGGGATGATGGTCCCGGATGAAGAGGATCGGGTAGGTGGAGACGACGCCCGTGTCGTCGGCTTTCGTCCCGTCCGTGAGCTTGTCGATGGCCTTCAGCGTGCCCTCGATGGCCCCATCGGCCCCCTGGCACGCCATACTCCCGTCAATGAAGTCGTAGAGCATGTCCACGACCACCAGTGCGCTGTCTTTCAGGTTCTTTGCCATAGCTAGTCGATTTCAAAGGCCTGGATCTGCTTCACGAGGTCGTCGATCAGGCGCATCTTGGTGTCGTAGAGGTCGTCGGAGATGTCCACCTTGTAGTAGTGCGGGTTGATGAGGCGGGATTCAGCGGGCGAGAAGTGGTGCAGGTTGTCCTTGAAGAAGGCCTTCTTCTGCAGCAGGGTGTGCTGCGGGCACACGCGCTTGCCGTTCGCGATGGCCTGGTGCTGGAGCGGACGGGCCTCGTAGGAGCCCGCCTCGAAGGTCTTGTACTTGAAGGAGTCGTACTCGTCGCGGACGGTGATGGTCTCGCCCTTCTGGATGGCGAGGTCCATCTTGTCGCCGCGGAGGCAGGTGACATCGGCCTTGAACACGTAGCCGTCGATCTTGTTGCCCTTGGAGGAGTCCAGGGCGCTGATGCGCCAGGTGATCTGGAAGCCCGGGTTGATGAGCTTGATCTTGTCCTCGGAGCGCTTCAGGACGGGCTGGTCGCCGATCTGCACGAGCTTGTACACGTTGCCGAAGCAGGGGGCGGCCTTGGAGGTGGCGATGGCGTCGCCCACGCCGTAGCTGTCGATGCAGGCGCCCTGCCGCTCGAGGTCCGTGATCAGGTACTCGTCCAGGCTGTTGGTCGCGAAGATCTTGCACTTTTTCAGGCCGTGCTCGTCCAGGATGGAACGGACTTCCTGGGACAGGTAGGCGAGGTCGCCGCTGTCCAGCCGGACGCCGTAGCCGCCGGGATAGCTGTCGTCGATGCCGTTCTCGCGGAAGGCGCGGATGGCGTTCTTGACGCCGCACTTGAGGGTGTCGTACGTGTCGATCAGGAGGATGATGTTCTCGCCCCGGTGCGTGCGGATGTAGTCGCAGAAGGCCTGGTGTTCGCCCTCGACAGTGCTGCCGTAGGCGGTCACGAAGCTATGGGCCATCGTGCCCGTGGAAGGGACGTTGTTCATCGCGCCGGTGAGGATGTTGGAGGAGGAGGCGCAGCCGGCGATCTGCGCGGCCTTGCCGCCGTACACGGCGGCCCAGGGACCGTGCGCCCGCCGGGAACCGAACTCCGAGACCGGCTTGTCCGTGGCGCGGCACACGCGGGAGGCCTTGGTCGCGACGGCCATCTGGTGGTTCAGGATGCACAGCATCGGGGTCTCCAGAACCTGGGCCTCGATCATGGGCGCGACGACGGTGACGATGGGCTGCGTGGGGAAGGCAATCTCGCCCTCGCGCATGCAGTACACCGCGCCGGTGAACTTCATCGTGCTCAAATACTTGCGGAACTCCTTGTAGTCGTCCCCGGGGAGGAACTTCTCATAAAATTCCTCCGGCTCGGTGCCCAGCTTCTGAATCATCTGGATGACTTCTTCCGTGCCGCTGACGACGGCCCAGTTGTTGTTCTCCGGAGCCTTCCGGTAAAACAGGTTGAAAGTGGCGATTTCCTTGTCCTTTCCGCATTCCAGGTACGACTTTCCCATCGTGTACTGGTACTTGTCGGAGCAATAGGCAGTGTTCAGTTTGTCCATGATTTTTTTCTTTGTAGATGCCGCCGAGGGCGTTATCCACAAAGATATGAAAAAAACCGATAGGATGTTACCGGAAAAGAATCACTTTCACGTACTCGTTCGTCAGGCCGCCGGAGCCCTTCTGGGAGTCGGCGATGAGGACGAGCGTGCGCCGGCCGTCCGGCAGGACGGGACCGAGGCACATCCCTTCGAAATTGGCGAGGTTGAGGGCGCCGGTGGTGAAGGTGCACAGAAGGGACTTGCGGAGGATGCCGGCGGTGTCATGGACCGGGTCCACGACATAGATGTGGATGTCCGTGAAAGCCCCTTGCAGCTTCTCCCACAGGCTTCCCTGGGGCACATAGACTTCCCGCTCCAGGACGAGCAGGCGGCCGTCGTCCAGGGCGGCGAGCGCCGGGACGCCGAACACGTAGGCGACGGTCTTCTGGCTGGTTTGCGTCGGCTCGCCGGTCTGGTAGAAATAGCGTCTGGAGGGCTTCCCTTCACGGTCGAAGCTCTGCAGGCGGAGGATGCGGGGGAGGAAGGTGTCGGCCTTCAGCGGCGCTTCCGTCGTGGTCCAGAACAGGCCGGTGTTCTCGTTGTAGGTGAGGGCCTCGAAGCCCTGGTTGTCGACGATGCCCTTCAGGTCCTTCGGAACCTTCAGCGCGGTGCCGGCGTCGTGCCCGTTGAGGTCGTAGGCGCGGATTTCCTGGTGCTTTTCGGAGGTGACGTACAGTTTGCTCTCGGAGGGGACGAAGGCGACGCCCTCGGTGTCCCGCTTCTTGCCGTCGGCCGCCTCCGTTCCGGGCGCGGCTTGCCGGAGGACCGGGCCGACGTTGCCGTCCGCGTCGATGGGAATCGCGAACCGCAGGATGCCGCCGCCCTTCAGGTTGTCGTCCACGACCGCGTACTGGTTCCCGCCGAGCCAGGTGATGCCGGAATACTCGCCGGGGTCGATGTCCAGGAGCGTGGCCGGCAGGGGCGTGGCCCGGAGGCCGGCATCCGGCGCTTCCGGCGGAAGGAGGGTCCCGGTCCACCGGTACGCGACGCCGGGCTCGATGTTCCTGCCGGAGAGGCGGGCGGACCAAAGGCGGCCGTCCGGCGCCTCGGCGACGGCGGCGACCGCCGTGAGGACGCCCGGCTCCTTCGCCATCCACAGGATCATCGGCCCCGTTCCCGTCACCGGAAGGGTCCGCGCTTCGCCCACCACGGGCACCAGCAGGACCTTGTCGACGCCCGCCGGCAGGCCGTCCATCTGCATCCGGACGAAGGCGCCGGCGTGCCGGACGGTGAAGAGCGAATCGCCCTTCTCCGTCACGGTGGTGTCCGTCACGAAGCGGTCCTTTGCGAACAGGCTGTCGGCCTCCGCATCGCCCTCCACGGGCGTCCCGTCCTCGAACCGGACGGGTTCGTACACCACTTTCCCCTTCGGCTGCGCGCTGCAACCCAGGGCCGTGAAACAAGCTGCGAGGAGGCTGAACAGAATCCTTTTCATCGTACCGTCATTTGCTTGCAAAGATAAGAATAATTAATTTTGCACCATGTCACTGGAATCCTTGTTCGAACAGTATACCGGCGCGGCGCCCGCGTCCAGCGTGGCGCTCACCGGGTCGGCTTCGCACCGGCGGTACTACCGCCTGACGGGGGCCGACGGGCGGACCCTCATCGGCGTGGAAGGCACCGACGCCGACGAGAACCGCGCCTTCCTCACCATCGACCGTCACTTCGCCGCCCAGGGAATCAACGTCCCGAAGGTGGTCGCTGTCGATGGCCTCTGCTATCTGCAGGAGGACTTGGGCACGACCGTCCTGTACGACGCGCTCGCCGCCGGCCGCGCCTCGGGGAACTACGGGCCGGACGAGGTCGCGCTGCTGCGCAAGACCCTCGCCGCCCTCCCGAAGATCCAGGTCGAGGGCGCCCGCGGGCTGGATTTCTCGGTCTGCTATCCGCAGCCGTCCTTCGACGCCCGGATGGTGGATTTCGACCTGAACTATTTCAAGTACGACTTCCTGAAGCTCGTCGGCGTGGAGTTCAACGAGGTCTTCCTGCAGGACGACTTCGACCGCCTGAAGGCGGACCTCCTGGCCGAACCTTCCGACACCTTCCTCTACCGGGACTTCAACGCCCGGAACGTGATGCTGGTGGACGGGGAGCCCTGGTTCATCGACTTCCAGGGCGGCCGCCGCGGCCCCGTCTACTACGACGTGGCCTCCTTCCTCTGGCAGGCCCGCGCCAAATACCCGGAAGCCCTGCGCGAAGAACTGCTGCAGGTCTATCTGGACGCGCTGAAGGCCTACCTGCCCGTGGACGAAGCCCACTTCCGGCAGCGCCTCCGCCTCTTCATCCTCTTCCGGATGCTCCAGGTCCTCGGCTGCTACGGCTACCGCGGCCTCTGGGAAGGCAACAAAGCCTTCTCCTCCAGCATCCCCCCGGCCCTCGCGATCGTCAAGTCCCTTTTGCCGTTCAATGACTATCCCTACCTCTCCGAGGTCTTGTCGAATCTTTGCAGGGGCGCCCTTTCCCCGGAGGGGGTATTCTTTCCCAAACCCTCCGCAATCAAAGATTGCTCCGTCCCTCCCACCGCAAGCGGCGGGCCCCTCCCTCTAATGTGCCCGAGGGTGGGCACAGGTTTGGGAAAGAATACCCCCTCCTCCGGGTCGCCCCTGACCGTGACGGTGTACAGCTTTTCCTTCCGAAAGGGAATCCCTGAGGATCCGTCCGGGAATGGGGGAGGGTATGTGTTCGACTGCCGGAGCGTGCATAATCCCGGAAAGTACGAGCGGTTCAAGCAGTTGACCGGCCTGGACGAACCCGTCATCCGGTTCCTGGAGGAGGACGGCGAGATTCTCCGCTTCCTGGAGCACGTCTATGCTCTGGTCGATGCGCACGTGGAGCGCTTCCTCGAGCGCGGTTTCACGCACCTGCAGGTCAGCTTCGGCTGCACCGGCGGCCAGCACCGCTCCGCCTACAGCGCCCAGCACCTCGCCGAGTACCTCGTCGCGAAATATCCCGTCCGCGTGCACCTGATCCATCGCGAGCGGGGCATCGACACTTGGTTACCGTCCCACTCAAGTTGCTGCGAATGAGATGAAAGCGATGATCTTTGCCGCGGGGCTGGGGACCCGCTTGAAACCGATTACGGACACGATGCCGAAGGCGCTCGTGCCCGTGTGCGGCCAGCCGCTGCTATACCACGTCATCACCAAGCTCGTCGCGGCGGGGTATGACGACCTCGTGGTGAATGTCCATCATTTCCCGGACCAGATCATCCACTACCTTCACTCCCACGACTTCGGCGCCCGCATCGCCGTCTCCGACGAAAGGGATTTCCTGCGGGAGACGGGCGGGGGGATCCGCTACGCGGCTCCGCTCCTGGGAAGCGAGCCCTTCCTCGTCCATAATGTGGACATTGTCAGCAATTTGGACCTGGGGTGGCTGCGGGAGCAGCACCGGGAGGGGGCGCTGGTGACGCTGGTGGCGAGCGAGCGGAAGACGCAGCGGTATTTCCTGTTCGACGAGGACAACCGGCTCAAGGGCTGGACCAACATCGCGACCGGGGAAGTCCGCAGCCCGTTCCCCGATATTGACCCGGACCGGTGCCGGAAGCTCGCTTTCGCCGGCATCCACCTGATGTCGCCGGCTATCTTCGACGCTTTCGACCGGTACGGTTTCGGCGACCGCTTCTCCATCGTGGACTTCTACCTCCGCGCCTGCGCCGACTATCCCATCTACGCCGCCGTCCCGCCGGATTTCCAGCTGGTCGACGTGGGCAAAAAAGAAACCCTCTCCGAAGCGGAAAGGGTTTGTGAAGCCATTCTCAGGTAAAAACCGATCATTCAGCAGGTGTTTCAGCCGGAGCCTCTTCGACCACCGTCTCGTCGGCGGGCGGGATGCGGTCGATGTTGCCCCAGGGGTTCTCGACCTTGATGCGGGAGAAGGCCCAGAGGCACGCGAAGAGGATGATGCAGGAGATGATGTAAAGGATGGCGTAGTTCTGCTTGTCAATGATGTCGACCAGGTAGACATCCTCCAAGTCCTTGAACTGCTCGATGTTGGAGAGGATGACGGAGGTGCCGTTGTTCACGAAATGGATGACCATCGTGAGGATCAGGGAGCCGGTCTTGTAGTAGACATAGCCCATCATCAGGCCGATCAGGAAGGCGTTCAGGGCCTGCCAGGGGTTCGCGTGGATGACCGCGAAGAAGAGGGCGGAGACGACGATGGCCCAGCCGGGCTTCATCTTCGTCAGCAGGCCGCGGAGCACCATGCCCCGGCACAGCCATTCCTCGAAGATCGGGGCGAAGATGGCCACCACCAGGAAGGAGGACCACAGCGGACCGCCGGTCATCTGCTTCATGATTTCGGTGAACAGCTCATAGAACTTGGCCATGACGGAGGACTTGAGCGTGAGCTGCATGTTCCAGTAGTTGGGCAGGTCGAAAGCGAACATCGAGGCGAAGGTCATCACCACGGTGATGAGGATCGCCAGGCCCATGCCGTAAGGGCTGAAGTGCTTGTTATCCAGCACATAACCCGGATCGAACACCATGTTCTTGCGGCTCTGGTTCGCCGCGTAGACCATGGCGGGAAGGAACTGGAGGGGATAGACGACGATCATCCCGTAGTCGATGACCGCCTGCTGGGACATGAACAGGCCCAGGATGGCCTGGACGACGCCGCCCAGCAGGCCGCCCAGCAGGAACCAGCCGATGAAGCCGAACATTCCCTTGACACCGGGCACGTACCAGGCGTGGCCCGAATAGAGGTCATAATCCTTGACCTTGCGTGCGGAAAAAGCGGCCATATCAATACAGGGGGCTGGGATAGACGCCTTCTTCCACGAGGGAAGCGAACTTGGCGACGACGCCGGGGCGGTCCTCCTTGAAGGTCACGCCGAACCAGCGGGACGGCGTGGAGAGCACCTCGCAGGAACCCTGGCCGGACTTGACGATGCAGTCCACGGCGAAGGGGATGTAGAATTCCTTCTTGGGCTCGTTGGCATTGACCTCCAGGAACTGCTCGAAGATGGCCTCGCTCTTGGCGAAGTAGTCGGGGGTGAAGCCCCACATGTTCATCGAGCACAGCGCCTTGGCGTCCAGGACGACATGCTTCTCGCCGGTGACGGAGTTGTTGCCGTACACCACGCCGTCGGCTTCCTGGCCGATTTCCAGGTGCTCAGCGATGTCGGTGAGGTTGCCGGCCTTGTCGTAGGCGCAGATGCCGCGGGAGACGGTGCCGTTCTCGGACAGGGTGTTGTCCAGCTCGAAGCCGACGATGCAGTACTGGCCGGTCGTGTCCGCATGGGCGCGGCACCAGTCGCCGAGGATGCGGAAGGACTCCTTGCCGTAGAAGTCGTCGCCGTTGATGACGGCGAACGGCTCGTGGATGACGTCCTTCGCCATCAGGACGGCGTGGGCGGTGCCCCAGGGCTTCACGCGCTCGGGATTGAGCGGGAAGCGGGCGGGGATCTTGTTCAGTTCCTGGGTGACGAAGACGAACTCGAGGGGTTCCCCGTCGACGGTCTTGACACCGGCGTACTTGGCCTGGACGGCCTTTTCCATATCGGCCTTGAAGGACTCACGGACGATGTAGACGACCTTGCCGAAGCCGGCTTCCACGGCGTCGTGGATGGAATAGTCGATGATGGTCTCGCCGTGGGGGCCGAGGCCGTCCATCTGCTTGAGCCCGCCATAGCGGCTGCCCATGCCGGCGGCGAGGACGAGAAGGGTAGGTTTCATAGCGTATACGATTTTTAAATTTGTTGTCGCGTAATTCATGCAAATTTACTAATTTCGCAGAAAAGTCGGAACACAATCTCCCGGATTTATGGCAGACAAGAAACAGAAGGGCAACCTGCTGACGCGCAGCGACCACAATTACTTCCTCCCGTTCGTGATCGTCATCACGGCGCTGGCGGCGCTGTGGCTGCTGTTCCTGTCGCACAGCAGCGTCCTGAACTGGGTCCGCGCGAACCTGGAGATCCAGCGCCAGGAGCGCCAGATGGACCGGCTCCGCAGCGACATCGACGCGATGGACGCGGAAATCCAGGCCCTCACGAACAGCCGGGATTCCCTAGAAAAGTTCGCCCGGGAAACCTATCACTTCGCGGCTCCGGGCGAGGATGTCTACATCATCGAGTAAATAGATTCCCGGTCAAGCCGGGAATGACGTATGCGTCATGGCCGACCTGATCGGCCATCTGCGTCGTATATAGCCACGGTGCGGCGCGCTTCGGCGACGTCGTGCACGCGGAGCCAGGTGGCGCCGCGCTGGAGCGCGATGTAATGCGCGACCTGCGTCGCGGGGAGCGATTCCTCGGGCGTGATGCCGAATCGCTTGTAGATCATGCTTTTGCGGGAGACGCCCACGAGGATGGGCATCTGCAGGACCTGCAGGAGTTCCAGCTCTTCCAGCAGGGTCCAGTTCTGTTCCACCGTCTTGGCGAAGCCGAAGCCCGGGTCCAGGATCCAGTCCGTGACCCCGGCCTTCGCGGCGCGCTTCGCAAATGCCTTGAAGTACCGCAGGACCTCCGCCGTCACCCCCTGGGGATAGTCGGTCATCGACTGCATCGTCTCCGGCGTTCCGCGCATGTGCATGGCGATGTAGGGGAGACCTAGTCGGCCCACGAGCGGCAGCATCTGCGTGTCGAACGCCCCCGCCGAAATGTCATTGACCATAAACGGGCCGATGAGGTCGTACGCCCGCTCGACGACGGATGACCAGTAGGTGTCGATGGAAACGTGCGCGTCCGGAAACGCGTGCCGGAGGGCCTGCAAGGCCGGTTCCAGCCGCCGCCACTCCTCGTCCGCCCCGACGGGCTGTGCTCCCGGGCGGGTGGAGCAGGCGCCGATGTCGATCCAGTCGGCCCCTTCCGCCAGCATCGTCCCGACCCGCGCGAGGAAGGCGTCCGGGTCCTGCGCCCGGCTCGCCGCGTAGTACGAGTCGTCCGTGAGGTTAACGATGCCGAGGAGGTGGATTTTCGGTTTCATAACGCAAAAATAGTTATATTTGTAAGATTAAACGAAAAATCATGCTCATCGTGCTGGAGGGCCTGGACGGGGCGGGGAAGTCCACCCAGGTCAAGAAACTGAAGGAATACCTCACCGAACGCTGCGGGGCGCTGGAATACATCCACTTCCCGCGGTACGACGCCCCCGTGTACGGCGACCTGATCGGCCGCTTCCTCAAGGGCGAGTTCGGCAGCATCGAGGCCGTGCATCCGCAGCTCGTGGCCCTGCTCTTCGCCGAGGACCGGCACCGGGCCGCGCCGATGATGCGCGAGGCCCTGGACGCCGGCAAGGTGGTCCTCCTGGACCGCTACGTGTATTCCAACATCGCCTACCAGTGCGCGAAGCTTCCCCAGGGGGCCGAGCGGACCCGCCTCCGCAACTGGATCTTCGACACGGAGTACGGCGATTTCGACCTCCCGGAACCGGACCTGAACCTGTTCCTGGACGTGCCCATCGGCTTTGTGGAAAAGAGCCTGGCGGCGCACCGCCAGGGCGATGACCGCTCCTACCTGCACGGCGCGCAGGACATCCACGAGGCGGACATCCGCTTCCAGGAGGCCGTCCGGGACATGTACCGCGCCGAGGCCGCCCGCGATGCGCATTTCCTGCGCATCGACTGCGGCGACGCCGAGGGCCGGATGCTCCCCCCGGACGACATTTTCGCCAAGGTCCGCGCGGCGGTCGACCCTTACCTCGTATGAAAAAGGCACATCATAGATTAAGGCGTTTATGCGCCATCCTCATCGGCCTGGTGTTCCTCGCCTCGGGCCTGCTCAAGCTGCTGGACCCGGTGGGCACCGGCCTCATCGTCAGCGAATACTTCAAGTTCTTCCACCTGGGCTTCCTGCAGGGGACCGCGAAGGCCCTCGGGATGGTCCTGTCCCTTGTGGAGGCCACCACGGGTGCGGCGCTCATCAGCGGCGTGTTCCGCAAGACGACGGCGGTCGTCACCTCCATCCTGGTGGTGTTCTTCACGATCATCACCCTGATCCTCTGGATCGCGAATCCGGAGATGGACTGCGGCTGTTTCGGCGAGGCCATCCACCTTTCCCATGGGCAGACGCTCCTGAAGAATGTCGTCCTGCTGGCCTTGGCCGCGGCCGCCTTCATTCCGTTCCAGAATTTCGGCGTGCCCCGGAAGGGGAAGTACGTGGCCTTCTTCCTGGCCGTCCCTTCCCTCGTTTTTGCCCTCGTCCACAATGCCCGGCACCTGCCGATGATCGACTTCACGGAGTTCGCCCCCGGCACCGAGCTCTTCGCCTCCCTGGACAACGACTACCAGGAGATGGACGGCAAGGTCCCGACCTTCATCTACGAGCGGAACGGGCAGCGCGGGTCCTTCACCCTGGACGCCCTGCCGGATTCCACGTGGACCTTCGTCGGCGTGGATACGCTCAGCCGCAGCGGGATGTACAAGAACGCCGCCAAGCCGGTCCTTTCCTTCCGCGACGCGGACGGGGAGTACCAGGACGAACTGGCGGTGCTCGGAAAAGTGATGGTGTTCTCCGTGTATGACCCGGAGGATGCCGATTGGGACCGCATCCGCACGCAGGCCGCCGAGGCCCGCATCAGCGGCGCGACGCCCCTCATCCTCGCCGTTCCCGGCGAGTATACCCCGGAAGATGTGTATCTGGCCGATTACAAGCCCCTCATCACGCTGAACCGCGCCAATGGCGGCGCAACCTACTTCAACGACGGCGAGCTGATCTCCAAATGGAGCCCCCGCGACGTCCCGAAGGGCGAGGAGCTGAAAGGCTTGCTGGACCGCGAGCCCGTGGGCCTGTCCACCGACTTCATCACCGGTCGCCGCATCAAGGCGCAGGGCTTTGCGCTCTATCTGCTCGCCCTGCTGTTCCTCTTATAGGCTGTTGATAGCCTGGTCCAGCCAGGCCAGCCGTTCGGTATAGAAATTCTTCATATATGCCACGGCCTCCGACCAGGTAGTGAAGTTGTCCGGCGGGTAGTAATACGAGCGGTTCGCGCGCGGATTCTTCCCGCCCGACACGTTATGGTCATAGGCCAGCGTATTGTACTCCGCCATCTTGTCGATGAAGGCGGGAATCTTGTCCAGGCGGGGTTTCACCAGGTTCCAGCGGTCCTTGAGGGCCTGCACGAAGACCGGATCCTCGAACAGATACTGGTAGTAGCTCTTCCGGGAACCGTCCCAGTCCCCGTTTTCGAAGGAGCCGCCGCGGATCTTGATGAACCAGCCCTTGGGGCCGTCCATGCCGGGATCCAGGTTGAAGTCGTTGCCGATGTAGGAGCAGTTCCCGAGGGACAGGTCGAAGTCCCACACCAGGGGCATGAACAGCTTGGTGTCCTTGTCCTTGGCGAAATAGGTGGAAAGGCGCATGCCGCCGTCCACGTTCATCGTCAGTTCGTGCACGATGTAGTTGCCGATGACCGTGTACAGGTCCAGCTTGGACTGGTAGCCGGTCTCCGGATCGAAGGAACGCTCCTTCAGGAGGCGCTCCACGTCGTTCACGTAGTCGGTGATGAACTTCATCTGGGCCTGGGCGTCGGCCGAGTTGTCCGGATTGTTCCGGTCCCCGAATTCGGGATCCTTGAACTTGATCTTCTTCTGGAAGGTTTCCGTCCGGAAGTACCGGTCGTAGTCGCCCTTGTTGTCGATTTCCAGGAGATAGCCGCCGTCGGTCTGGCCGGGCTCCACTACGGTGATGGGGATCTTGTTCTCCCGGTCCACCTCCTTGGCTTCCACCAGCAGGTAGCAGCCACCGTACTGGCCGTTGAAATAGACCTCCGCGGCGCGGTACTTGGGCGTCCAGGGCATCGACACCATCCGGGCGATGCGCAGGGCGACCGCGTTCCGCAGGAGCGACGGGTCCTGGACGTCGGCCAGCAGCATCCAGTCCTTGTCGCCCTTCATCCCGAACACCTTCCGGTGGTCGGCGAGCTTGATCTTGTAGGAGTGCTTGATACCTCCCTCGGCGTCGTAGGACGTGTTGCCGCGGCCGCGGATGCGCATCTGGAGCACCTGGGAGTCGGTTTCGTAGTCCTTCTCGTTAGCGGTCTTGTACATCCCCTTGGGGTCGCGGAAGCGGACGGTGCCGTCCACCCAGGTGTATTCGCCCTCGGCCAGGCGCTGGGTTTCCTTTTCCCAGGTGATGTCGATCCGCGGGAAGTCGGAGAGGGAACTGACGGTGTTGTAGGTGGGGTAGTCCGGCAGGCTGGCGCCCGTGTCGTCCCACGTGCGGTAGGTGGTGGGATTCGTGCCGGGGTCAGTACCCGGATTGGTACCGGGGTCAGTGCCCGGATTGGTGCCGGGATCGGTCCCCGGATCGTCCGGGCCCTTCACCGTGACGCGGCAGCGGGCGGAATGCCCGCCGTCCCGGGTCTTGACGGTGATGCTCGCGGCGCCGGGAGCCAGCGCCGTGACGAGGCCCTTTGCATCCACGATGGCGGCCTTGTCATTGTTCGTGCTCCACTCCACACCCTTCTCCGTGGCGTTTGAAGGAGAAATCACCACTTCGAGCTGCAAAGTCTCGCCTTCTTTCAGGGAGGCGGAAGCAGGCTGGACGGAAACACTTTGCACAGAGACCGTTGCGACTTGTATCTCGTCCGGTTTACAGGACACGCCCGCAAAAGCGAGCGTGTACAGTGCCAAATGGCAGATATTCCTGATTTTCATTAACTTACAGGCTTCGTTTGATTTCCACGACCGTGAAGGCCTCGATGATGTCTCCGATGTGGATGTCGTTGAAGCGCTCCAGGGAGCAGCCGCACTCGAAGCCGGCGGCCACTTCCTTGGCGTCGTCCTTGCCGCGCTGGAGCGAGGCGAGGGCGCCGGTGTACACCACGATGCCGTCGCGGATCAGGCGCACCTGGGCCTTAGCCGTGAGCTTGCCTTCCTTGACCTGGCAGCCGGCGATGGTGCCGACCTTGGAAATCTTGAAGGTCTGCTTGACCTCGGCGGTGGCGGTGACCTCCTCCTTCTTCTCCGGCTCGAGCATACCCTCGATACCTTCCTTGACTTCGTTGATACAGTCGTAGATGACGGAGTAGAGGCGGATTTCGATACCCTCCTTCTCCGCGGCGCGGCGCGCTTCGGCGGAAGGACGGACCTGGAAGCCGATGATCACGGCGTCGGAGGCCTCGGCCAGCAGGACGTCGCTCTCGGAGATGGCGCCCACGGCCTTGTGGATCACGTTCACGCGCACTTCCTCGGTGCTGAGCTTGATGAGGGAGTCGGACAGGGCTTCGACGGAACCGTCCACGTCGCCCTTGACGATGACGTTGAGCTCCTTGAAGTTGCCGATCGCGATACGGCGGCCGATCTCCTCGAGGGTGAGGTGCTTCTGGGTCTTGATGCCCTGGATGCGGATGAGCTGCTCGCGGCGGTTGGCGATGGACTTCGCCTCCTTCTCGTCGGTCATCACGTTGAACTTCTCACCGGCGGCGGGAGCGCCGTTGAGGCCGAGGATGGACACCGGCGTGGAAGGGCCGGCTTCCTGGACCTTCTGTCCGCGCTCGTTGAACATCGCCTTGACGCGTCCGTAGTAGCTGCCGGAGATGATCACGTCGCCCACATGCATCGTGCCGTCCTGCACGAGGACGGTGGCGAGGTAGCCGCGGCCCTTGTCCAGGGAGGACTCGATGACGGCGCCGCTGCCGAGCTTGTTCGGATTGGCCTTGAGTTCCAGGAGGTCGGTCTCGAAGAGGACTTTCTCCAGAAGTTTATCGACGTTGATGCCCTTCTTGGCGGAGATTTCCTGGCACTGGTACTTGCCGCCCCAGTCTTCCACGAGGATGTTCATCTCGGAGAGCTGGCGGCGGATGGTGTCGGGATTCGCGCCGGGCTTGTCGATCTTGTTGATGGCGAACACCATCGGGACACCGGCGGCCTGCGCGTGGGCGATGGCTTCCTTGGTCTGGGGCATCACGGCGTCGTCGGCCGCGACGATGATGATGGCGAGGTCGGTCATCTGGGCGCCGCGGGCACGCATGGCGGTGAAGGCCTCGTGGCCCGGGGTGTCCAGGAAGGTGATGCGGCGGCCGTTGTCCAGTTTCACGCTGTACGCGCCGATGTGCTGGGTGATGCCGCCCGCCTCGCCGGCGATGACGTTCGTATTGCGGATGTTGTCCAGGAGGGAGGTCTTACCGTGGTCGACGTGACCCATCACGGTGATCACCGGGGGACGCTCGACGAGGTCTTCCTCCTTGTCCGGCTCCTGCTGCTCGATCTCCTCGGTCAGCTCGGCGGTGACGAATTCCACCTTGTAGCCGAACTCCTCGGCCACCAGGACGAGGGTCTCGGCGTCCAGGCGCTGGTTGATGGACACCATCATGCCGAGGGACATGCAGGCGCCGATGACCTTCACCACGGGGGTGTTGTTCATCAGGGTGGCGAGGTCGTTGACCGTCACGAACTCGGTGACTTTCAGCACCTTGTTCTCGGCCATCGCCTGCTCCATCTCCTCCTGGGAACGGATGGCGGCCAGTTCGCGCTTCTCCTTGCGGTGCTTCGCGCCGAAGTTGTTCTTGGTCTCGTTCATCCGCGCGTAGGTCTCCTTGACCTGCTTCTGGATCTCCTTCTGCATCTCCTCCTGCTCGGCCTCGGTGAGGACCGGCTTGGAGAAGCGGTCGTTGCCGCGCTTGCGGCCCTTGCCGGCGGCGGCAGGCTGCTGCTGCTTGTTGCCGCCCTTGCCGGGCTCGCCCTTCTTCGGGGTCTTGTCGGCCTGCACCTTGGTGACGTCCACCTTCTGGGAACCGCTCGCCTTGATGCGCTCGCGCTTCTTGCCCTTCTTCGGGTCGAACTGCGTCAGGTCGATCTTGCCGACGACCTTGAGCTGCGTGGCCGGCTGGGCCGGGGCCTCCGGGGCGGGAGTTTCCGCTGGGGTCTGGGCGGAAGGGGTCTCCTTGGCGGGGGCGGCAGGCTCAGGCTCTGCGACAGGCTCTTCGGCCGGCTCTTTTTCCGGCTCGGACGCAACGACGGGCTCCGGTTCGGGCTCGACCACCGGCTCCGGCTCCACGACGGGCTCCGGTTCGGGTTCCGGTTCGGGCTCGACCACCGGCTCCGGTTCCACGACCGGTTCCGGTTCGGGTTCGACCACGGGTTCGGGCTCCACGACGGGCTCCGGTTCCGGTTCCACGACGGGCTCCGGTTCCGGTTCCACGACGGGTTCCGGCTCCGGTTCCTTCACCGGTTCCGGTTCCACGGTGGCGCGGGACAGGTTGTTGCTCTTGATCACGGTGACGCGCTCCGGCTCGTACTCGTCCTCCTCCTCGCGGGAGCCGGACGGACGGCGGGAAGCCTTGTCCAGGATCTCGGTGAGCTTCACGTCCACCTTCTCGGCGGCTTCCTTGAGCTCGAGGTCCTTGCCGAACTTCTTGTGCAGCTCGGGCAGGAACTCGTCGGACACCTTCAGGTTCGGGTTGGCATTCTCGATGCCGGCCCCTTTCGAGTTCAGGAAGTCCACGAGCGTATCCAGCCCGATGTTGAATTGCTTGATAAGTTTGTTCAGTCTGATTTCTGCCATATAGTAACCCCAGTTTTTTGTCAGTTTATTCTTCCTCGAATTCGGACTTCAGGATGGAGAAGACCTCTTCCACGGTCTCGTCCTCCAGGTCGGCGCGGCTGGCGATGTCGGCCGGCGCGAGGGCGAGGACGCTCTTCGCGGTGTCGCAGCCGATGGCCTGCAGGCGCTCGATGACCCACGGGTCGATCACGTCGGTGAACTCGCTCAGGAGGACGTCTTCCTCTTCGGCCTCGTCCTGCGGGAGTTCGCGCCAGACCTCGATTTCGCGGCCGACGAGCATGCCGGCGAGCTTGATGTTGCAGCCGCCCTTGCCGATGCCCTTCTTCACTTCCTCGGCCTGCATGTAGACCTTGATCTTGTCCTCGGGGCCTTCGCCCAGGTCGATGCGGGAGATGCGGGCCGGGTTGAGAGCGCGGGTGATCATGAGCTGCGTGTTCGCGGTCCACTGGATCACGTCGATGTTCTCGTTGCGGAGCTCGCGGACGATGCCCATGATGCGGGAACCCTTGACACCGATGCAGGCGCCGATCGGGTCGATGCGGTCGTCATAGGACTCCACGGCCACCTTGGCGCGCTCGCCCGGGATGCGGACCACCTTCTTCACGGTGATCAGGCCGTCGTAGATCTCCGGAACCTCCATCTCGAACAGCTTCTCAAGGAAGGAATCGGTGGTGCGGGACAGGACGATGTACGGCGTCGTGTTGTTCTTCATCTCCACGCTCTTGATGATGGCGCGGATGGTGTCGTTCTTCTTGAAGCGCTCGCCCGGGATCTGCTCGGACTTGGGCATGCGGAGCTCGTTGCCGTCCTCGTCGAGGATGAGGACCTCGTTCTTCCAGGTCTGGTACACCTCGCCGGTGAAGATCTCGCCCACCTTGCCGGAGTACTTCTTGAAGACATTGGCCTTCTCGATGTCCATGATCCGGCCCTGCAGGTTCTGGCGGATGTTCAGGATGCCGCGGCGGCCGAAGGAGGAGAGGCTGAGCTTGCGGGTGTAGGTGTCGCCGATCTCGTAGTCGTCGTCACCGGTCTCCTCGGCGATCTCTTCCACGGTGATCTCCGTGGCGGGATTCTCGACTTCCTCGACCACCTCGAAGTTCTGGTAGATCTCGCAGTCGCCCTTGTCCACGTTGATGATTACGTCGAAATTGTCGGCGCTGCCGTAGGTCTTGGCGAGCTGGGTGAGGAACACATCCTTCAGGACACCGAGCATCACGGGACGGTCGATGCTCTTCTCTTCCTTGAAATCCTTGAACGCGTCGATCAAGGTGATTTCTTTTTCTTTGTCTTTTGCCATTGTGGTTATCTTGTATTATTTGAAATCGATGTAGGGAGTGACGGAATTGATCTCGGCGAGCGGGCAGGTTTCCTCGTGCTCCACCTTCTCCTTCTTTTTCTTGCCTTCCACGGCCTCCAGGGCGGTGTACTGCAGGGTGACGGCCTCCTCGGTCGCCGCCTTGAGGAGGGCGACGAGCCGGCGCCCGCCCTTGAACTTGACGTCCACCTTGGAGCCCACGGCCTTCAGGTACTGCTTGAGCACCTTGAAGGGCCGGTCCAGTCCGGCGGAGGAGACGGTGAGGGCGTAGTCCTCCACGTCCTGGTCGAACGCTTCGTGCACGACCTTGTCGATGGCGGCGCAGTCGTCCCAGTCCACGATGCCGTCCTCCTTCTCGAGGACGATTTCCACGTCGTTCATGGCGTTCACCGTGACGTCCACGATGAAGCACCCTCTTTCAGCGACCGCCGCTTCCACGGCCTGGATGATCTCTTCCTTTTTCATCTCGTTATATAACAAAAAATAGGGGACCGTCCGTCCTCTATCTCATTCACGTCGGCAAAGATAGCAATTCTTTGCGGAATAACCAAATTTTCCTAACTTTGAACATCGTCCAGACATGATTCCGTTCCGTTTTCATATCGCGATTCTCCTAGCCCTTCTAACAGCCGTTCCTATGTTCCGTTATCCCGAAAACCAGAAAGTCCGGAAGCCCACCGTCCCCGGTGTGGGCTACTCAATCGCAAAGGTATCGTCCAGCACCACCGGTTCCACCGGCTGCTGCTCCCGGCAGGAGACCGCCGCTCCAATCAGGCAGGCAAATATCAGAATCCGTTTCATATCGATCAATAACCGGCTACTTTGGCAATCAGGGGAGCGATCTCGGCATTGTCTTTCACGGCCGTGAAAGTTTCGCTTCCCGCGCCCGTGACGTAGAGGCCCACCGGAGAACCGGAGTGGGATCCGAAGCTGAAGCGGAATCCGGCGGCGTTGTCAACGATGCGGATGGCCTCATCCACGAGTTTGGCGTTCACGGAATACAGGTTGGCTTTCCCGAGGTGACGGTCGCCGTTCTCTCCGAAGGTCTGGATGTAGACTTCCCGGAGGGAGGCCTCTGCTTCGGCCGGTACGTCCACATGCTCCCATAGGCCCAGATGCTGGGCGAAAAATGCCTTTACAGCCTCCCAGGTAGGAGCTTTGTAGGCTTTCTCGTCGGGGAAGAAGGCGTCGCGGAAAAGGTCGGTCAGGACGGTGGCCGAGCCATCCTGCCACGCGAGCCGCTCCGGGTTCATCTTGTACTCGCCGGCGCCCAGCATCAGACCGCCGGTCTCGTGGTCGGCCGTCACCAGGATCAGGGTCTCCCCGGGATGACGCTCCAGGAAGGAGAGGGCGAGGTCCACGGATTCAGCCATGTCCGTCACCTCCTGAAAACAGGCGGCGGCGTCGTTCCCGTGACCGCCATAATCAATCTTTCCGCCCTCGATCATGAAGAAGAAGCCTTCTTCGCAGAAATGCGTCTCCAAGTAGCCGATGCCGGCTTTCACAAAATCGGACAGGGCCGTGTCGCCTTCCTTGCGGTCGATGGCGTACGGGAGGTCGTTCTGCGGCGTGCCGCTCAGGCACAGGACGCGGCCGTCGGTCGCGGAAACGCCCGTGAAACCGGGTCCCCGGAACAGGGAAATGCCCGCGCGGACCGCCTCCTGCTCATAGAACGCGGCGTCGTGGCCCGAACTGCGGCGCGTGATGAAGCCGCCGCCGGCGAGGAAATCGACAGGGGCCTTGATCTGCTGCAGGGCGATGTCGTCATAATTGCCCCGGCGCGCGGTGTGCGCAGAAAACGCCGCCGGCGTGGCGTGGTTCACGCCCACGGTAGTGGCGATGCCCGTCCCACGGCCGGCCGCATGGGCCCACTCGGTGACCGACGTGACCGGCTTTCCGTCGGGATCAACGCCCACGGCGTCATTGTAGGTCTTCACGCCCGTGGCGAGGGCCGTTCCCGCGGCGGCGGAATCCGTCACCAGGGAATTGTCCGACACGGTGGTGATAAACACCCGCACGGGGAAGTGGTTGAAGTTGATCTCGGCCGGGCCTTTCCCGGTGGCCCGGTTGTACTGCTCGGTGCCGATGACCTGGTTCACGCCCATGCCGTCGCCGATGAAGTAGAAGACGTATTTCGCCTGGGGCTGGGCCAGGAGGGAGACCGTAAGAAAAGCGGTGAGAAGGAGGAGTGCGGTTCGTTTAAGCATGTTATGCTATCCAATCTAAAAAGGCTTTCACGCGCTGGCGGGATACCTGGAGGGGCTCTCCGGTGGAAGGCTCGACCTGGATGTCCAGCCTCCCGTCCGGACGTTTCTCGATTCCCCGGATGCTGTGAAAGGAAATGTAATAATTGCGGGAAATACGGAAGAACAGGTCTTCGTCCAGTTCGGCCATCAACTCTTCGATGGGCTCGTCGAATATGTAGCGGGAGCCACTGTCCATGACGATGTAGTGCGTCTTTCCTTCAGCAAAGAAATAGGCGATCTCGCTGATTGTGACGGGGATGATCTGGCGGCCCAGGCGCACGATGACCCGTTTCCGGTACTGGTTTGACTGGCTCTTGGCGAGGATGCGCATGGCCATGCGGATGGAGGCGAGGTTCATCTCCTGGGAAGACGCCCGGCAGCGGCTGACAGCCCGGACGAGAGCCTGGTCTTCGTAGGGCTTGAGAAGATAGTCTACGCTGCCGGCCTCGAAAGCCTTCAGGGCATATTTGTCAAAGGCCGTGGTCATGATGACCTTGGCCGTCACCTTCGTCTGGCGGAAGATTTCGAAACTGCTGCCGTCTTCCAGTTCCACGTCCATGAAGATGAGGTCCACCTCATGGCCGGGAGTTTCCAGCCAAGATACGCTTTCCCGTACCGACCCCACGGCGGCGATAACCTGGACGTCCGGGCAGGTCCTCTTCAGCGCGCGGAGGAGTACCTCCCGGGCCGGCTTTTCGTCTTCTATGATTAGCGCATTCATCTAGAGCAAAGGGAGTTTTACCGTATAACGTTCCGGTGTTTCTTGAATGATCACATCCGTCCCCACGGCGTCGCGGTACCGGTTCCGGATGTATTTGAGCCCGTTGCCGGTGGAAGGCTGTGATGTGATTTTGGGATTGCGGTTGTTGGATACGACCAGGTAGCCGTCTTCTGTTGAGATTTCAAGGACCAGGGGGTTTTCGGTCGAGACGGCGTTGTGCTTCATGGCGTTCTCCACCAGCAACTGGAGCGAGCAGGGAACTACATAGCGGGCATGGTCCCCGTCGGCGACGTTTACCTTGACGATCAGACCTTCCGGGAATCGGTTCCGCATGAGGGCGATGTACTGCTTGACGAAGTCCATTTCATCGGACAGGTACACGACCGGTTCGTCTTCATTCTCCAACAGATAGCGGTATATGGAGGAGAGGTCGTGGATGAATCGCATCGCCTCCGACTTGTTCCCGGAGTCGACGATGCACCCGAGGGTGTTCAGGCTGTTGAACAGGAAGTGCGGCTCAATCTGCTGTTTGAGCCGGTCGTAGCTGTACTGGGCTTTGTGGCGTTTGCTTTTTTCCCGGATGACATCGCGGCGCGCCCGGTTTACATAGTAGGCCATCCACACGATCACCGCCATGCTGCAGGCGAAGATGAGGGTGACGTTCAGGATGGCGTTCCCCTTGAAAAAGGACGAGGACGAATGCAGGACCATCACCATCCGGACGATGAGGACGGCCGAAAAGGCGAGGATCAGCGGCAGGGGATTGTCCTGGAAACGGGCGGGTTGCCCGTGCCGGATGCGGTCCACCAGCCTGGCGCAGGCGACCTGGATGAAGCCGACGATGAGGGTCGTCAGGAAAGTGGAAAGCGGACCGGCGATGTAATGCCGGTGCGGGAAGGTGGCCGTAATGATGTAGCGGCGAACCTGGACACCTATCCATTGCCCGATCCACAAACCCAGGAAGTTGATGGCGATCAGGGCCACCACCATGAAGACCATCCCCGACTGCTGCCGCATGGACAGGAAGACGGACATGAGCATGGTGAGCATCGTCAGGATCAGGAGGACGTTGAAATTGAAGACGAGGGCCAGCAGGGACGCAGTCGCATGCAGGAAGGCGAACAGCAGGATAATCAAATATGTATCAGCCCTCTTACTCATACTGCAAAAATAAGAAAAATGCCCCGGATGCGAAAGGGGTCCGGGGCATTTCGCAATTATTCGTAGTCGGGGTTCTGCTTGATATTGGGATTGTAGCGAACGTCATCCTGCGGGATGGGGAAGACATTGTACTTGTCATCGACGTCCTTCCCGTTGAAGTCGCCCGTGGAATTGGGCATGTAACCTTTGAAATCCCAGTTGTAGCCTTTCGTGTAGCAGCCGAAGCGAACGAGGTCGGAGCGGCGCCAGTTTTCGGTCCACAGCTCGCGGGCGCGCTCATCCAGCAGCCAGGCGTAGGTCAGCTCGGCCTGGCTGATCCGGCCGTCGGTGTCGTTCTTGCCGGCCTGCTGGTACTTTCCATGGCAGTAGGCGCGGTCGCGTACTTCATTGACATAGCCCAGGGCTTCCGCGTTGGCCGTGCCGTTGTTGGCCCTGAGGATTGCTTCTGCGGCCATCAGGTACACGTCGGCGAGGCGCATCACGGGGAAACCTACGTTGGAGTACTTGGTCGGGGCTTTCACCACGCGGTCTTTGGTGACGTTCCTCCACTTGGTGTACAACGCGCCGTAAGGGGCTTTCCCTTCTACTTTGGCTGCGGTGGGGTCGTCACCTTTGTAGAGCTCTTTGACCAGAGCCTTGTTGGAACCGTCCAGCTTGCCGGCGGTCTCGGGGCCCATGAACAGGAGGGCGCGGTGGTCCTTCTTGCGGTCGCCCCAGCTGTCGTCATAGTGGAAGTCGCGGTCGGCTTCGTCGAACTTCTCCACGAACTTCTGGCGTAGGCAGTGGTTTCCGCCCCACTGTTCGGTGATGCCGAAGTCCAGCCCCGTTCCTTCGGCGATCATGGATGCGTGCAGATTGGCCTTGATCAGGTAGTTGGTGCTTCCGGAACCGTTTACGTGGTCGGTCTGCGTCGCGAGCCCCCAGATGATCTCCCGGGAGGAGCTGTTGTCTGCGAGGAAGTTCTCGATGTAGTTGGGCGAGAGCTCGAAAGCGTTGCTCTCCAGGATCTTCTTGCAGTAGGTGAGTGCCTTGCCATAATCATCCTTGGAACCGGCGTACACATGGCATCCGAGGCAGGTGCGGGCCAGGAGGAACCAGGCCGAGGCCTGGTTGGCGCGTCCCCAGATGCGCTGTCCGGCGGGAATCAGTTCGTCCTGGATGTCCTCCAGCTCGGAGACGATGAACTCGTAGATCTCCCTGCGGGGCTTCTGCACGGGATAGGTCCCGTTGGGAACGCTGTCGTCTACGAAGCCCACGTCACCGAAACTGTCCATGAGGATGTAGTACATATAGGCCCGGATGAAGCGCGCTTCAGCACGCCAGTATGCCACATCGGCCTTGCAGTCATCGTACACTCCGTTTTCCTTGAGGACGCTTTCTTCGGTGCGACGCAGCAGGTCGTTCGTGTAGGTGATGATCAGGTAGCAGCGGTAATACAGCCAGGCGGGGAACTGCGTTCCGGGTTCCCAGTTCAGGGCCGTGGCGTTCCGCAGGCCGTAACCGGAGCCGGAACGGTTGTACATTTCATCGGAAGTGGCTTCCTGCGACCAGTACAGGGCGCGGAGGAAGGTGGAACGGCCGGCATCCCAGCCGGAGAGATCGTCTCCGCCATGGCCGCTGCCCTGGCTTTCGCACACCATGGCCAGATAACATTTCAGGAAAAAGCCGTGATAGCCTTCGTAGGTGGAGAACACCTCATTTTCGGAGAGGGCCGCTTCGGACTGGGGGAACAGGTCCAGTTTCTCGCAGGAAGCACCCAGGATAAGGGCCGCAAGGATATATATGATCTTTTTCATAAGGCTGTACAATTAAAACTCTGCGCTGACGGAAAGCATGACCATGCGCGGACGCGGGGTGCTGGAGGAATCCATGCCTCCGTACACTTCCGGATCCAGGCCGGGGTACTTGGTGATGGTAAAGACATTCTGCAGGCCCAGGGCCAGGCGCAGGCTGCGGAAGACGCGGGTCTTGTCAAAGGTGTAGCCGGCGACGATATTGTCCATCTTGAAGTAGTCTCCCTTGAAGAGCCAGTAGTCCGATTCGTAGTGTTCGTTCTTCCAGTCCGGAACAATGCCCTTCACCGTGTTGGTGGGGTAGTTGTTGTACTGGCTGTAGAAGGAGTTGTCGCAGCCGCCGTACATGGTCTGCCAGAAAACATACTGGCCGAAGCCGTAGTGGGCGTTCAGTCCCAGGTCCCAGTTCTTGTAGCGGAACGAGGAACTCAGGCCGCCGTAGAACGGCACCAGGCCGCTGCGGTCTTCGCCCTTCATCCAGCGCGAGGAATCGGACGGGGTGTCGTCCACGAATTCGGGAGACTCCGGATCCTCGGGGTTGTAAGAGGGGTTGTACCACTTCTCGAGCGGTTTTCCGTTCTCGTCATACACCTGCTTCGCAAGGTAGAAGGTGTATGGCTTGTGACCCACCTGGTGCACGCGCATATAACGGCTGGAATTGCCGATGGTGATGTATGCGTCGGGATCCTCGTAGGAGGTGAGGGATTCGATGCGGGCGGTGTTCCAGGCGAAGTTCGCGCCGATAATCCAGTAGGCGTTCTTCGTATTGACGGGGACGACGCTCAGCGACACCTCGACACCCTTGGAGGACATCTGGCCGATATTCTGGTCCAGGGAGTTGGAGAAGTTGGAGCCCGCGGGAATCATGACCGAGTTCATCAGGAGGTTGTCGGTCCAGCGATCGTAGTATTCCACGCTGCCGCTGAGGCGGTTCCCGAAGAACCCGAAGTCCAGGCCGATGTTCTTGGTGGTGGTCACCTCCCACTGGATGGTGCGGTCAAAAGCGGTGGGGCGGTAGGCCGGATACCAGGTGCCGCCGTCCAGATAGGAGTGGTTCTCGTCGGAGATGTAGTAGCTGGCCTGGTAGGCGTAGCGGGTGCCGATATCCTGCTGGCCGGTCTTTCCGTAGCTGGCGCGCAGCTTGAATTCATCTACGAAACCCAGGTTCCGGATGAAGGGCTCGCGGTCCAGTTTCCAGGCGATGGCCGCGGAGGGGAAGAAGCCCCAGCGGGTCTCGGGCGCGAAACGGGAAGAGGCGTCGGCGCGGGCCGTGAAGGTGAGCATGTAACGGTCCAGGAGGACATAGTTCACGCGGCCGAACCAGGAGGACAGGCGCAGCTGGGACTGGCTCTCGGATTCCAGGGAATTCTCTACCGGGGTACCGTCGTTGTAGCTGGAGGCCGATTGGTAAGACTTGCCGAAATCGTCTTCGTAGGAGTGGCCCAGGGTGAGGTCCAGGGCGTGTTTCCCGGCGAAGGTATGCTTGTAATTGAGGTAATAATCAATGTTGTAGTGGTAGCTGCTGGAAGTGTTGTAGGACTGCTTCCCCTGGCCACCCTTCCCGAGGGCCACCATCGAGGCCGACCAGGTCGCGGGGGTATTGTCCCGGCCCAGGTTGTCGGATCTGGATGTGTAGTAGTGGCCGTTGAAGGAGATGGTGGCGGACAGGTCCTCGAGGCCGTGAAACTTGTAGATGGTCTGGACATTGGCCGACACCCGGTTGTTCTTGCTGGATCCGAGGCCCGGGAACAGGGCGTCGGCGACTTCGTTGTCCGTGGAGATCGGGCTGCCGCCGGTTGCATCGGCCCCGAACATGTTGAACCCGAAGGCCTTCTTGTCATAGTTCACGCCATTGACGGTGGCGGGACCGTAGTCGGTGTAGATGGGACGGGTGGGGTCCGTCATGGCGGCGTCGGAGATGGAACCGCCGTATTCGGGGGTGTGCTTGTAGGTCTCCCGGAGGCCGATATTCAGCAGCAGGTGCTTGTCCAGCAGGACGGGATTGAGCTTGAGGGAGGCGGTGAACATGTCCTGCTTGTTGCCCTTGACAGCGCCCTTGCTGTCCTGGAAGCCCAGGGAAACGCGATAGGGGAGATGAGGGAGGGCTCCCTTGAGGGACACGGTGTGCCGGTGGTTGAAGGCTGTCTGGGTGATGGCTTTCTGCCAGTCGCTGTTGGCGTCACCCAGCAGGGCGGCGTCCCATCCGCGGCGGATGTATTCCTCCCGGAATTCATCGGCCCCATAGACCTCTAGTTTCTGGTAGGCGTAGTTCAGGGAGTAGTCACCGCGGTATTCGACGCGGGGCGCAACGGCCTTGTTGCCCTGGGGGCCGCTCTTGGTGGTGACAATGATGACGCCGTTGGCACCCCGGGCTCCGTAGATGGCCGCCGAGGACGCGTCCTTGAGCACGCTGATGGACTCGATGTCGTCGGCATTCACGGAATGGAGGCTTTCGCCCACCATACCGTCAATGACGATGAGGGGTTCGTTGGAGGCGTTCAGGGAGGCCCCCTGGCGGATGCGGATGGTGCCAGTGGAACCGGCCGATCCCGAGCCCTGCGTGATCTGCAGGCCGGCGATTTTGCCCAGCAGGAGGTCCTCCGGGGTGTTGGCCTTGACGCGGTTGAGCTCGCTGGGTTTCATGGCGACGACCGAACCGGTGAGGTCGCTCTTGCGCACCTCGCCGTAGCCGATGACCACGACTTCGTCCAGGTACTCGTTGTCCGGGGTGAGGTTGACGATCTGCGGCAGGAGCGATGCCTTGCTGATGACGGTGGTGTAACCGATGCAGCTCACTTCCACAAGGGCGTCAGCGCTGCCCACCGCGATTGTGAATGCACCGTCCGCTGCAGTGGAAACGCCGTTGGAGGTTCCCTGTTCGACGACGGTGGCTCCGGCTACCGGCCCCTCGGCGTCGACCACGACCCCCTTCACCTGATATCCGCGCTGGGCGGATGCTGCCATGGTCACCATGCCCAGCAGCAAGGCGACCACGAGTTTCTTCAGGGTAGTTTTCATAAATGTACAGTTTGACTGGGTTGGTTATTATTTGGCCGTAAGGTAGGAAGTCTCGTGTGCCCATGAAAGCTTGTAGCAGAACGAAGGGAGCCAACGTTCGGTTTTGGAGAGTGGATGGCGGGAATCCGTCGGATCGGTGTTGCAAGTCTGACAGAAAAACCGTATTTTAGAAACATGATGAAACAGAGGGCTTTATTTATCGGCGGGACTTGGTCATTCCCTGCAAAAATTTTCCTAACTTTGAACATCGTCCAGACATGATTCCGTTCCGTTTTCATATCGCGATTCTCCTAGCACTTCTAACAGCCGTTCCTATGTTCCGTTATCCCGAAAACCAGAAAGTCCGGAAGCCCGCCGTCGCCGGCTCCTTCTATCCCGCCTCCGCCCGGGAAATCAAGTCCATGGCGGGGCCGTGGCTGCATCCCGCCGCCGGGGGCGACGCCCCGCAGGCGGTCATCGTCCCGCACGCCGGCTATGTGTTCAGCGGCGAGGTGGCCGCCTCGGCCTTGAACCGTATCCCGCGGGGACACGCGTACAAGCGGGTTTTCCTGCTCGGGCCGAGCCATCGCGTGGCCTTCGCGGGCGCGAGCGTGCAGACCGCTTGCGCATGGGCGGAAACCCCGCTGGGGAAGGTCCCTGTCGATGTGGCCGTGGGCGAGGAACTCATCCGGGCGGGGGAGGGCGTGTTCACGTACCGGAGCGACGCGCACGACCGGGAGCACTGCCTGGAGGTCCAGCTGCCCCTGCTGCAGCTGGCTTTGGGCGAGGTGCCGCCCATCGTCCCCATCGTCATCAGCACGGAGCGGCTCGGCGTGCTGGAGCGGATCGCGGAGGCGCTGGAACCGTATTTCACGCCGGAAAACCTCTTTGTCATCAGCTCGGACTTCTCCCATTATCCGTCCTACGAGGACGCGAAGAAGTCGGATCTTTTCATGGCGGAAACCATCGTCTCGGGCGGGCTCAACGAGTTCCTGAAAGCGCTCTCGGATGTCCACAAGCGGGGTTTCGTGGGCGAGGACACCGCCGCCTGCGGCGCCTGCGCCATCGCCGTCCTGCTGTCCCTGATGGACGGGCAGGGGAGGGACCGCTTCGCCGTGGACCATGTGATGTACCGGAACTCCGGGGATTCCGTCTATGGGGACAAGGACCGGGTGGTGGGGTACAATGCATTCGCGATCACGCGGTTGCCGGAGAAACCCGCCGGGGACGACCATCTGTTCCATTTTTCGGCGGAAGAGAAGCGGGCGATGCTCGCCGCCGCGCGGGCGTCCATCTATTCCGCGCTCAGGCTGGACCATGACATTGACGATACCCCCGTCGGCATCCTGAAGGAGAAGGGGTACGGGGTGTTCGTGACGCTGCATCTGGACGGCCGCCTGCGGGGCTGCATCGGCCGGTTTACCTCTTCCAGCACCCTGCGCGCCACGATCCGGGAAATGGCCCGGAGCGCCGCGTTCTCCGACCCGCGCTTCCCGGCCCTGTCCCGCAGCGAGGCGCATAAAATCAAGATCGAGGTCTCCGTCCTTTCCCCGCTCAAGCGGATCCATTCCATCGACGAGTTCAAGCTGGGGCGCGACGGCATCTATATGATCAAGGGGCCGTACCACGGGACTTTCCTGCCGCAGGTCGCCACGGAAACGGGCTGGACCACGGAGGAGTTCCTGGGCCATTGCGCCCGCGACAAGGCCGGCATCGGCTGGAACGGCTGGAAGGATGCCGAACTGTACACCTACCAGACGGAAATCGTAGAGGAATGAAAGAGGCGCGGTTCTATATCCCAGTCGAGGGGGGCGTGGAGTGCCAACTCTGCCCCCATCACTGCCGGATCAAGGAAGGCGCCCGGGGCCGATGCCGCAGCCGTGAATGCCGCGACGGAAAGCTATGGGCCTTGTCCTATGGCGCGCCCTGCGCCCTGGCCGTGGATCCGGTCGAAAAGAAGCCCCTGAACAACTTCCTGCCGGGAACCTGGTGCCTCTCCCTGAGCTGCACCGGCTGCAACCTTTCCTGCCGATGGTGCCAAAACAGCGACATCTCGCAGGTGGCGCCGGAGGGGGTGGATTGCACGGCGTTGTCGGCTGAGGAGGCGGTGGACCTGTGCGTCCGACGCGGGCTTCCGTCGATGGCTTATACCTATACGGAGCCTTTCACGTGGTGGGAGTATATGTACGATATGTCGGTGCTCGCGCACGAGCGGGGGCTGAAGAACATCCTGGTCTCGGCGGGGTTCGTGGAGAAGGAGCCGCTGCGGGAGCTGCTGCCGTATCTGGATGCGGCGAACATCGACATCAAGGCTTTCGACGATGGGCTTTACCGCAGCTGGTGCGGGGCCAGGCTGGCGCCCGTGCTGGAGAACATCCTGTCGATGGTAGCCGCCGGGGTGCACGTGGAGATTACGAACCTCTTGATTCCGGGCTTGAACGATGCCGAAGAACAGGTGCGGGCCCTGTGCGGCTGGATGGTGGAAAACGGCCTCCAGCGCGTCCCGCTGCACTTCAGCCGCTACTTCCCGCGGTACAAGATGGCCACCCCGGGGCCGACGCCGAAGCAGTCGCTCCTGCGGGCGCGCGAGGTGGCTTTGGCGCTGGGAATCGAGACCGTGTATCTGGGGAATGTGTAGGGTTTAGTCCTTCTCGTCGGTCTCGTCTTTGGGCTCGTCCCTCTCCAGGAGGATGAGGCCGCGCTTCATGCGGCCGAGGAAGGTGTCGCCGAAGTTCTTCAGGGTTTCTATGAATTTCTTGATGCCCATAGGGATTCATTCGATTGGATCGTCATCGTATTTTTCGGCCAGGTCCATGTATTCCTGCCTTTTCTGGAAGTCTCCGAGCATGTCATAGGCTCGTGAGAGGGTGTGGCTCATCCAGAACAGGCGCTCACGGTACTCGTCGGAGTGCTTCTCGTAGTAAGAGAACGCTTCCAGGAGCAGGGGCAGGGCCTCGGCCGGCCGGTCCAGCCCGAGCAGGCAGATGCCCGCGCTGCGGCGGGCCTCGGCGAGGAACTCCCTGTCGGCTCGAGGGGACTTTTCCAGGATCCGGATGAGCTTGCTGTACTTCTCCAGGGCTTCCGCGTAGCGGCCGCCCATGAACAGGATATCGGCCTGCAGCTCCCAGGCGAGGGCGTTTTCCTTACTGTATGTGCCAAACAGGTATTCGGAGATCTCCTGGTCCTCCCAGGCTGCGTCAAGGGCTTCTCCCGTGTTCTCCGGATGTTCCGGAATCTCGTCCCGGAGGAACCGGGCCTGCTCGTAAATGGCCTTCCGGAGCGTTTCCTTGTCGGCCCCGATCGTCCGGAGCAGGAGGACGGTTTCCCGGTGGATGTCCGCGATGGCCCGGTACCAGTCATCGAGCTCAATGTCGCAGCTTTCGTCGAGCGCCTTGATCTTTTCCTTGGCCTGTTTCCGGATGGACTCCGCCGGCTGCCGCTCCAGTTCCTCCCAGGAGAACGACTGTTTTCGGGTGAAACCCTTCTCTTCCAGCCGGAGTCCGCCTTCGCGGAGGAAATCGACCACCGCCCGGACATCGGCTTCCGTGACGCCGGCCAGGCTGGAGAGTTCCTGCAGGGAAACCTGCATCAGGAAGGCGACGGAATCGATCTCATGGGCCAGGAGGATGTCCACGGTATGCCCGGGCAGGTCCGTGTCGATGAACTTCCGTCCCAGGAACGGGTTCTCCCGGATCGCCGCCTGGACGGAGGAATCGATCAGGAACCCGAACCATGTCCGGTCCGGATCGGCTTCCCGGAGCCGATAGTACGCCTCCCGCAGCTCCGCATCGGCATGCGCCGCCTTGTACAGCCGGATCTGCTCGGTCAGCCAGGGGTTGATGATGTGTTCGTCGGGCATCGTCAGCTGCCGATGTTTACTTTCTCATACTTGTACCCGAGCCGGCCCAGCTCGATGGCGGCTCCGATCTTGAACATCACTTCGACCGTCACGAGGAAGAACTGATAGGCTTCCGCCGTGCCCGGCTCCGTGCATTCCCGCATCAGGAAATGGTAGGCGTTGGCGGAGCAGGTTTGCATCGCCGGGACGCTGTGTTTGCGGTCCTTCAGGATGTTGTCGGTGATGTGGTCGTCCATGTCGTCGAAGCCCCGCTCGCCCTGGAAGAACGAGTAGGGAAAGTCCTGGTATTTCGCCCAGTCCTTGTCCCAGAGGTATGAGATGGCCATTCCGAGGTAGCCGGCGCAGGCGAGGCAGTACTCCGGGTAGGCGTTGAAGTTCCGCACGGCGTCGCCGTAGAAGGCCGGCGCGAGGCGCATCCAGGCCTCGTCGATGTCCGGGCTTTCGAGCAGCGTCCCTTTCAATAGGCCGCTGCCCGTGCAGGTCTCGAGGAGGTTGGCGGTAAGGTCGTCCTTGTATTTATCGACGGTTGGTTTTTCGGTGGGCATGGTGGTGGGGGTTATGGGTGCGAAGATAGGGATTTTTGGCGGGAATGGCAATTGGGAGGGGCGGTTAGCCAATTCATCTCTCCGTTCCCATCGCCCTGAGGGCTGTTAGGGTAAGGGGAATGGACAGGAGGAAAGCGCAGACGTCAGATACGGTCTGTGCAATCTCTATCCCGAAGAACCCCAGGAGCGCTCGCCCTATGAAAAGGGCTGGGATAAAGAAAAGCCCCTGGCGGGCCGTGGCCATGATGACGGCAGGAACGGTTTTCCGGATATTCTGGAGGTACATGTTCGACATCACTACCATCCCTGTGAGTGGGAAGGAAAGGCATTGGAAACGGAGGATTCTCGTGCCCATGCGGATGACTTCAAGGTCATCGGCTCGGAAAACCCGGACGATGCCCGGCGCGAAGATGAATCCCAGTATCGCGAGGAGGAGACAATAGACCGTGGAGACGGTCAGGCTATGGCGAAAGGCCGACCTCACTCTGTCGTAGCGCCCTGCCCCATAATTGAATCCGCAAACAGGTTGGAAGCCTTGCCCGTATCCAATCATCGCGGCTCCAGCCAACATGGCGATCCTGCTGACAACCGAAAAGGCTGCAACGGCTTCATCGCCGTAAGCGGCAGCTGTCTGGTTCAGGCAAATTGCCGCGACGCTCATCAATCCCTGCCGGGCCAGGGAAGGGAGGCCACCGGCGTTGATGTCCCGATAAGTATTCCAGGATGGACGGAAGTTCCCAAAGCGGATTTTGATACCCCCTTTCTTTCCGCAGATGGACAACATGATGGTGAAACTCACCGCCTGTGAGATGGCCGTCGCCAGGCCGGCGCCACGGATGCCCAGACCGAAGCCGAAAATCAGAATCGGGTCCAGGGCTACGTTGAGAATGGCTCCGGAAGCTATGCCGATCATGGACAGGAGGGCATTTCCCTGGTGCCGCATCTGGTTGTTCATCGTGAAGCAGCACATGATGAACGGCGTGCCCAAGAGGATGAAACGGTAATAATCCTTGGCATAGGGGAGAATGGTATCCGTCGACCCGAAGAAGCGGAGCAGGGGATCCATCAGGAAGAAACCGGCCACGGCAATCAGGCAGCCCGTGATGAACGAAGAGAAGAAACCTACGGCGGCCATTTTTTCCGCCTCGTCCGTGTGGCGGCTCCCAAGCGCCCGGGAGATGAAATTCCCTGAGCCCTGACCGAAATAGAAAGCGATGGCCTGAATGAGGGCCATGTAGGAGAAGACGATGCCGAGGGCGGCCACGGACTGCGTATTGATCTGCCCCACGAAGAACGTGTCCGCCAGGTTGTAAATGCCGGAGACCAGCATGCTGATGATGGACGGAACGGCCAGCGAGGACACGAGATGCCCTACAGGAGCCGTAGTCATCCGGATGAACTTCTCTTTCTGAAGGTCGGCGGTCATACCCTTTTTCTCGTTGCAAAGGTAAGCAAATTTGACGGACCGGTTGTTTTTCAGTGCTTGGTTTCCGGGCTGTCGAGGCTGTGCAGGACACTTTGCGTGTAAATGCGGCCTCTCTGTCATGCTTGACCTGATGCCTCCGTCATGCCCGACCTGCCGTCGTTATGCCTGCCCCGATGCCTCCGTCCTGCCCGACCTGATCGGGCATCTCTCTCGCTACTGTCCGGCTTGGCCGCGGCCGCGTTTACAGAAAAACCGTCCTACAGAGCACCCTGCGTGTAAACGCGGACGGCTTTTCGGCGAAAACCGCCATTTCCCCCTCCGCGTTTACAGTCAGAAGCATCCCAAATGGTGATTTTGTGTAAACGCGTCCAGCCCGTCATGCCCGACCTGCCGCTGTCATGCCTGACTCGATGCCATCGTCATGCCCGACCTGATCGGGCATCTCTCAAATCATGAAATATACGGAAAAAGGGAGCGCCGAAGCGCTCCCTGAAGCCAGAAGGACGGAAGAAGACTACCCTATCGGGTACTGATCCTTATCGTAATCCCAGGCGTATCCCAAGCTCGCCTGAGGTACGAACGGACTTTCACGATCTTGCCCGACTGATTACGCGTATGCGATTTCACCCGAACAAGGACGGGCACTCTGACTTCAGCTTGAAGTTGCATGCCGGCTTTAGATGTGCGGTTTCGTGTCATAAAATTAGATTTCAAAGCTTGTGAAACGCAATCTGGCGGCTTGAAGACTACATCCCCTCTGGCTCTCTTTCGAATAGAAAAGGCATCTCACTTGGGCTGAGATGCCTTTAAAGTGCTTTGAAATCGTCACATTATATGACAATGGCAAAGTTACGAATTAAATTGATTCCCGCAAGAAAAAAACCGAGAAAAAGGAAAAGGAGTTGCTATAACTCCCCATCGGGGGCCGATGCACTCCTGCGTCATGACGGATTTCGGCCGGTACGCGTAGGCGGGAAGGCGCTTGACGCCGAACTTTTAGTTCAATGCCTCCGAATTACACTTTCCTACGGTGTTCGGGGGAAAGTCTTTTTCCCTATATTAGGGACACAAAATCTCCAACATATTAATAATTAATTTGTTATAAAGTTTTAGCCATTTCACGATAGTCCCTATTGTAAAAAAACAATTGCCCCGTATCAAAATAAAGCAGTAAATTTGTAAACCATCCTAAAAAAGGGGTGTAGTCTTATGTCGCTTACTGAGCTTATTGGAAAGTATAACATCGATGAGATTGAGAAAGGGATAGTATCTAACTATCTCAAAGTCAATTCTATAAATAAGTCTTCTCATCCTTTCTTCAAGGGATATCTTAAAGGGTTTGTCCCTTCAAAAGAACTTGCTTCTGACATAGAAGCCTTACAACACACATCTCTTGCTGATTTGGCCGTTGACTTAGAGTTGCTTATTCCGGCCGAGGATAGGGAAACAAATGGCGCGTTCTTCACACCTCAGATAATTGTTGATTATATCATACAAAGTATCAAGCCGTCTACGGCGGCAAAGGTGATTGATGTCAGCTGTGGTAGTGGAGCCTTTCTTCTCGGCATCCTAAGGTACTTTCATTCCACTTATAATAAAAGCATTTCGGAGATTGTTGCTGAAAACCTTTATGGGGTTGATTTACTTGACTATAATGTGAGACGCAGCAAGATCCTAATAATGCTTTATGGCTTATCATGTGGTGAGATTGTCGGTGAAAAGACCATAAAGGTAGTTTGTGATAATAGTCTTACGCGAGAATGGTCTCAAAAATATGATGCGGTCGTAGGGAATCCTCCATATGTCAAATTTCAAGACATGAAGGATGATACACGTAATCTCCTTCTGTCAAGATTTGAAACAACCAGCTTTGGTACTTTTAATCTTTATTTCGCTTTTTTCGAAATAGGATACAAGATCCTGAAAGATAGCGGTACGCTTGGCTACATCACTCCAAACAATTACTTCACTTCATTATCAGGGGAAAGCCTGCGCAAGTATTTCCAGGACAATAACGTTGTATCAAGAATCGTTGATTTCAATTCTACGAAGGTTTTTGATGTTCAGACATATACAGCGATTTCTTTCTTAACCAAGAAATGTCAAGATAGTATTGAGTATTCCCGAATAAAGCACGGCCAACCTGTTGCTGAATTCCTAGAACTCGCTACATTTACCTCCAACTTGTATACTGACCTTAATGTGAAAAAATGGCGCCTATTATGTGATAATGAGAGAGATGTAATTTCTCGGGTGGAGAATGCAGGCGAACCAATTGGCAAATTGTTTAACATTGCTGTCGGAATAGCAACATTGAAGGATGAAGCTTTCTTCATAGTGCCTTGTAAAGAAGACAAGGATTATTATTATTGCAACAATAAGTACGCGTCCTCTTTTGCAATTGAAAAGAAGGTTACTCGATCGCTAGTAAAGATTTCTACCATAAAAGAGCCACGAGACTTGGAACTCAACCAGCGTAGAATCATTTTCCCGTACAAGTCCCAAAACGGCGTTGTTAGTGCCATTCAGGAAGATGAGATGAAGACGCAGTTCCCCAAATGCTATGAATATTTGCTTTCTGTTAGAGACGTCTTAAAGCAAAGAGGTAAGGGCAAACATGAGTACACGCCATTCTTTGCATATGGTAGGACACAAGGGCTTAGTAAGCACGGGAAAAAGGTGTATACACCAACATTCAGTCAATATCCTCGCTTCATATTTGATAGCAACCGGGATAGCTTGTTCACTAACGGGTATGCCCTATTCTATAATGAATTTGATGTTAAGGATATGGGGTTGTTCGCCCCAGAGAAATCACCTATAACGTGCGAAGAAAATCAGGATGTCCTTGTAAAGATTCTTAATTCTGGGTTAATGCACTTCTATGTGAGCAAGACGAGCGTATCCATCGAAGGGGGCTACCCTTGCTATCAAAAGAATTTTATTGAGAAGTTTACCATTCCCTATTTATCCGACGATGATGTAGCCAAACTGCGGAAAGCAGAGTCGCAAGAAGAAATAGATAAGACTCTCTTGAAACTATATCAGATAAATTTACCTGCAAGCAATGTCTGAGCAAGCGTGGGGAAATTCATGTTCTCAATAGTTAGACCGCTATTCTGTGACATCAATCCGGCAGAAATCAGAGCCTCATCAGTATTAAAAATAATAGGTTGCTCTTGGTTGAAGTCAACAATCAAAAGACAGACACGTTCATACTGCCAGAAATCGGTCGAGATGTCGCGTCTTCCATTAATCGCTCCAAAAGATGCCAAATACTTTTCGATATGCTGGCGTACACGACGATTAGGTTTAAAAACAACTTGATTACTCTTGGCGGCATTGTCGTCGTATTCATAAACAGGAATCATATAGACTTCCCCCAAGACCATTTTGTCGCACCTTAAATGTAAATTCAGAGCTTCAGCAAAAGGTCTCTCGTAGAGAGTATCAAAATTCTTACTTCCGCTGCTCAATTGACTTCTCACATTGATTGACAAAATCCTTTCAGTAAGACGTAGTCCCAAGGGGTCCATTTCTCCGTGAAGTAATCCATCAAACGAGAGCATTTGTCGTTCCTGATTAACGTCATTAGGCAAAACGCATACATCTTGATCCTTTGCCTTAAGCCGGCCAAATACTCGAATCTCACCTTCATGTATGAGGAATGGCGGTTTGATATAAGCCGGATTCACGCCCTGGTTCATCAGAGAGGATTTGACAGCGTCGTGAAGCTGGCAAATAGGGCCTTGGCTGCGAATAATGTTGTTCTTTGCTTGGCATCCGTCAATTCGTCTACCATTCTCATCTACGCCACCTTCAATAATGGCTTCCTCAATCATCGTCTTAATGTTCTTGACGGCCTGTTGAATGCTTAAGCTTTCATATTCAGACCCTCCGAAAAGGTCCGGCATAATGTAAATAATTCAGGTTTTCTACAAAGGTACACATTTTCAGTAAATAACCGAATCCCGATAAACCATACAATTACCGATTAGATATCCCATATAGATAATTTCTGATTTGTTACTCGTTTTCTAATCGGCCCTCAAACTTTTTCCGTCCAATAGAATTCACTACGCCCAAACAGGGTAAACGCCCACGCCAGACCTCTTGCATTACCCGCTGATTATTGTAACTTAATGGTGTAAACCTAAACGCTCAATTAGCTATGAAGATCCTCGTCGACAATGCCCACAGGGTGGAAACGAGGGGACCAACAGCGGAAAAGATGGGGAGGACCGGTTCTGCTAGTCGCTGGGTTATGGGACACCTTAGGAATAATGAATTAAAAGTAACCTTTAATTATTGAAGTTTGTTGCACCTCTAATTAGAATTCACCCAACATTATCCGCAATAGTAGCAACAATGAAAGCGATGATGCAGAAACAGATGACAATCCAAGCCCAAGCGTTTTTGTTTGTGTACCAGGGCTTGGGTTGGGGCTGTTTATTTGCTTTGGGCATAATCTCGGCAACGTTCTCTGGCAGCGGCCAACTCGTGGTTCTTATTCGGATTGTGTGCTGTGTTCATCATCGGCTGATACTTGATAATCAGCGCCTTCTCAGTACCCGGTATCTTTGTCGGCTCAAGCGGAACCCAGTTCACAAGCAGAGAATGTTGCATCCACTTTCTTATGGCTTCGGTATCCTCCGGACTGAATTTATAGTTGTTTTGATTCGCTTTCCCAACCAGAGAACCCATCGGGGGTAGAAACCCCAGGATAGCGCCGATTCCCCGGAAGAAGGTTGCAGGTCTCTGATGGTTCAGTTCCTCTTCCCAAAGCCTTTTACGCAGTACATTCGCCTTGCCGATGTAGATGATTCCTTCCTCGCGAATCTTTCCAAACTTGGCCGGCAGGAGTACGCCTTTTCGCAGTTTTGATGCAGTAAAGGCCCGATACGGTCGGCACCGTGTTTTCGCCAAGGGTGTTAACGGCAACAAACGGCCCTTTGATAAGTGCTTGCTCTACATCTTTGCCAATGGCGAGGACGGGCGCATGAGTTGTTTTCACAATCACGGGCGTTGTCCTGGGGGATGATGTTGAGTTGTCCTTGGCATAGCCAGCAACTTCATACATGTGATTGATCGCACTCTTCTCGGCACTGTTCAGGACGCTGCCTTTGAATTGCTCGTAAGCATTGGCAAGAATCCTCTTGTCCGAAGGAAGGACCACTTGTCCTCCTTTTATGAACGAGCCGGTGTCATTCATGTATGCTACTACTTTTCTGATGGCTCGTTTCCGAATGCTGGGATCGGCCAGATTCCGTGAGTCTAAGAACCGGTCAACACGTGCTATAATATCTTGCGTGGTCATAATCAGTGATGCTTCCATCGCAAAGATATACCATTCAACCCATACTTCCAAGCACTTCAAAATGCACTACCTACACTACCTTGACTATCATCACTACCATCACTATCGTATCTTGAAATCCCTCCCCATTTTGAAAGATTAACAGCGGGGAAGATAGGATAAAAATATCTGGAAATCAATCGGTTATGGGGTGCCTGAGGAATAATGAATTACACTTCAGTTTAGGATTCACCCTGAGAAATTCTACCTGGAAAGTATAGGATCGCCGCAGTATTTCTTCCGGCCACAGTCTTTGCATTTGAAGCCGGCCCAGACAGCATCGAACTGGTTCATGGCAGCTTCTACGAGACTGGGTTCATCAGTCAGAATTCCAGCTTCAAAGTTCCGGGTCCGTGTACTTTTCATTCCTATGCCGGCTCCTGTAAGGTTTGCCGATCCGATATAGGCGACCTTGGAGTCGAATACTATGATCTTGAAGTGAACACGTGGGCAGAGGGCTCGCTCCAGGCCGGTAAAGAGAACGGGATACTGATCGAAATCCTCCCGGAAATTGGGCCCTGGTTCCTTTGCATGGATCAGCCGGACCTCTTTCCCTTTCTGGATGAGGTCGGCGAGGATTCCCAGAAAAGGTCGATCTTCCACATAGAGGTCCTTGATGTCTGCCGTCCCTATCCAGATCGAACGTTTCACCTTTGGGACCAGGGCTAAAACCTCCTTGAAGTGGTCCTCGTCTGCAATGTATTTCGTCATGGGCAAGAATCTAGATCGTCAGGCATGGACATTCTCCGTTACCGCTCGATCTTGACGAGCTCCAGCTCGAAGATCAGTGTGCTGTGCGCCGGGATGTCGTCCATCTTCATGGAACCGTAGCCCCATTTGGCGGGGATGTACACCTCCCATTTGTCGCCCTCGTGCATCCGGGTCAGGGCGATTTGCCAGCCCATGATGAGGTCTCCCACCATAAACAGCGCCGGAAGCGGCTGGCCCTCGGTGGTGTCGAAGATGGTACCGTCGATGAGCCTGCCGGTGTAGTTGACATAAACGATGCTGCGCGGGGTGGGTTTCTTGGTTCCACGTCCCGATTCCAGCACCTTGTATAGGACGCCATTGTCCAGGACCACCATTCCTCCCTCCTGCGCCTTCACCTGCAGGAAGGCCTCATTGGCCTCCTTGTAGGCATTGTGTTTCTTGTTCCTTGTCATTGCGAAATGATCGTTGCGAAATTCTCGCAACGCAAATATCGCAATAAAAACCGTTTCTCCAAATCAAAGCGGGATCGCCCCCCGTTTTGATAATTCTCCCTTAATGCTTACCTTTGAAAGAACACAACCATTGACAAACAACCATGGCGCATATTACCTATAAGAAAGCCCTTGTCATCGGCGCGACCGGCGCGGTCGGGAGGGACCTCGTCGAGCAGCTCTTGAAGGATGATGCCTTCGGGAGCGTCGTCGCGTTCGTCCGGAGGCCGCTGGCCGTGGAATACCCGAAATTGACGGTCCATGTCATCGATTTCGACCGTCCGGAACAATGGCAGAACCTGCTTCAGGGCGACGTGCTGTTCTCCTGCCTGGGCACGACCATCAAGGCGGCAGGGAGCCAGGAGGCGCAGTGGAAGGTCGATTATACCTACCAGTACGAGGCGGCGAAGGCCGCGCGGGAGAACGGGGTGGAGACCTACGCCCTCGTCTCTTCCATCGGCGCGTCCCCGAAGGCGAAGTTCTTCTATACCCGCATGAAGGGCGAGCTGGAGGAGGCGGTGAAAAAGCTCGGGTTCCCGGCCTGCTTCATCCTGCAGCCGCCGTCGCTCGTCCGGAAGGGGAGCGACCGGTTCGGCGAGAAGGCGGGCGTCGTGGCGCTCAGGGCCTTCAACGCCCTCGGCCTGATGCGCGCCTATACGCCGATGCCCACGGAGGAGGTCGCCGCCGCGATGGTCCGCCTCGTCAAGAGCGGCCGCCGCGCCACGGAAACGGTTGTCGCGCAAGATATCTTGAAAGCATGAGAGAAGAACTGATCCAATTGGCCGATACCTACCTGAAGGCGGGGGAGGCCATCCACGACGCCATCCTTCCTGAACTGCTCCAACAACGACCAGGAGAAGAAAGATATGAACGCCCTCGTCTTCGACAGCAAGAAAGGGTACTCCGAGACCTACCCGATCCGGGCCATGAAGCTGAATGACAAGGACCAGGTGGAAGTGTACATCGGCACGTACGGCACCATCTACACGGACCGGTACCTGCGGGGCAAGATGAGCGAGGAGCACTGGATGCCCCTGAAGAACTCCAACATCCTCTTCTACCAGACCATCCTGTCCATCGCGGCAGCCATCGACGAATACCTATGAGCATCCGCGACGAAATGATGTCCGGGCGCCTGTATGACGCCTCGAACGGGGAGCTTCTGGATGAACTCCTCCGTTCCCAGCAGTTGTGCCAGGATTACAATGCCTTGAAAGTCACGGATTTGGAAGGAAGGACCGCGCTTTTGCACAAGCTCATCGGCAAGGCAGGTCAGAATTTCATCGTCAATCAGCCGTTCTTCTGCGACTACGGCTCGAACATCGAGGTGGGGGACAACGTCTTCATCAACGCCTACTGCGTCATCCTGGACGAGGCGAAGGTCACGTTCGGGAACAACGTGTTCGTGGCTCCGCAGTGCGGCTTCTATACGGCGGGCCATCCGCTGGACAAGGACCTCCGCCGCCGCAAGCTCGAGTACTCGCTGCCCATCACCATCGGCGATGACGTCTGGATTGGCGGCATGGTGTGCGTGATGCCGGGCGTGACCATCGGCGCGGGAAGCGTCATCGGCGCCGGGTCCGTCGTCATCAACGACATCCCGGAAGGCGTCCTCGCCGCCGGCAACCCCTGCCGCGTCATCCGCAAGATCACTCCGGAGGACCGCGACCGGTATATCCGGTAACCTACAGCTTCTTCAGCCAGAGAATGGAGTCCGGGCCTTCGTTGAAGAGAAGGTCCAGGACGGAGAGGTTCGGCGTGAAGCCGAAGCGGTCGGCAAACACCTGGAAATAAGGACGTTCCAGGCCCAGGGAAGGCAGGACAGTATCGGCCCGCTTGGGATGGATGGCGGCGCGGAAATCGTCCGGACCGGCCACCGCAGGGGCCACGAAATAAGCGGTGGGCTCCAGGCGGCAGGCGACCCCCGTCTTTTCCAGCAGGAACTTCGCCAGCGACAGGTTCCAGTCCCAGAGAAGGGCCGGTTTCTCGTCCATCCGGGCGAACAGCTCATCCCGGTAATACTCGTAATAGGCCGATGTGTAATACGCCGCGTCCAGCGACCGCTGCGTCCGGACAAGCCAGGGCGTGGAATAATCCACCCGGACTTCCGTGATGCGCATCGATTCCGCATGGACCACGGGGACCTGCAGCATCTGCACGCCGTCGCCGGCGAGGATGTAGCAGCGGTTGCGGTATGATTGTTTCTGGTAGTTCTCGCACGCTTCCAGGAACACCGTGGAAGGAGAAACCCTGTCCGGGGACAGGGTCATATCACGCGCGAGGAGGGCGAACCAGGCCACCGGCGGGAAGTATGCGGTGGACAGGAGCACTTACTTGCGGGGTGCGCGCGGGCGGGAGATGATGCCCCGCTTGGAGGCGCGGATGAAGGAGAGGATGGTGTCCCGCTCTTCCGTCTGCGGGAAGTTGGCCTCGATGAACGCCAGGGCGTCGCTGACATTCATACCCTGGAAGTACAGGGCGTCGTAGATGTCCTTGATCCGGTTGATCTGCTCCTCGGTGAAGCCGCGGCGGGACAGGCCCACGCGGTTCACGCCCTCGAAGCACACCGGTTCGCGGCCGGCCAGCACGTACGGGGGGATGTCCTTGACGATCTTGAATCCGGCGCCCACCATCGCGTGCGTGCCGATGTGGGAGAACTGGTGCGCCAGGGTGGCGCCGCCCAGGATGGCCCAGTCCGCGACCTCCGTCTCGCCGGCGAGGGCGACATGGCTCACGAGGATGCAGTGGCTGCCGATCTCGCAGTCATGGGCGATATGGACATAGGACATCACGAGCGTGTCGCTGCCCACCTTGGTCACGAACTTGCCGCTGGCCTTCGTGCCGCGGTTGATGGTGGCGCACTCGCGGATGGTCACCCGGTCGCCGATCTCCACCCAGGTCACCTCGCCTTCATACTTGAGGTCCTGCGGGATGGCGCCCACGACCGCGCCCGGGAAGACGGTGCAGTCGCTGCCCATTTTCACATAGGAGAAGATGACGGCGTGCGGGAGGAGCTTGCAGCCATCGCCGATTTCGACGTTGTCGTCTACGAAGACGTAGGGGCCGATTTCGATGTTGTCGCCGAGCTTCGCGTTGGGGCTGACCGTTGCGAGCGGATGGATCTTATTCATAGACAATGTGTTATTTCAGGATGGCGCGAAGGGCTTTCGCGGCTTGGGTATTGAGGTGGTGGCCGGGTTTGAACGCCGTGATACGGGCGTTCAGCCGGCCGCCGGCGAGGCGGAAATCGCCCAGGAGGTCCAGCAGCTTGTGACGGCCGCACTCGTCGGGGAAATGAAGTTGCAGGTTGTTCAGGTAGCCCTGGTCCGTGACCGTCAGGTCCGGCATGTCGAGCAGGGTGGCGATGGCGGACAGCTGTTCCGCGCTCACGGGATGCTCCACGATGACGATGGCGTTGTCCACGTCCCCGCCCTTGATGAGGTTGTTCTTGAACAGGTACTCGATCTCGTGGAAGAAGCAGAAGGTGCGGCAGACGCTGATCTCATGGGCGTAGTCCACGGTCTCGTCCCAATGGGCGGACTGGACGCCGAGGATGCGGGAGCCGAAGTCCACGGTGATGTCCGCGGAGGGAGCGTCGGCCGGTTCGATCCGGATCCAGGAACCGGTCTTGCCGTCCCGGATTTCCAGGGTTTGGGGGATGTCGATGTACACGCGGGGAACGCCCTGGTCCACGAGGCCGTCGGCCAGGAACGCTTTCACATAGGGACCCGCGCTGCCATCCAGGATGGGGACTTCGCGGTTGTCCAGCTCGACGAGGGCGTTGTCCACGCCGAGGCCGGAAAGGGCCGACATGATATGCTCGATGGTGACCGCCTCGGCATCGCCGCAGGAGATGGTGGTGCTGCGGGCGGTTTTGGTGACGTTTTCGGCGAGGGCCTCGATGAGCGGGCCGCCGGGGAGGTCCGTGCGGCGGAACTTGATGCCGTGCCCGGCGGGGGCCGGCGACACGGTCATGTGGGAATAAGTCCCTGTGTGAAGGCCTTTTCCCTCGAACCGGTAGGTCTTAGAGAGCGTATGCTGGTTGCGGTCCATACTGCAAAGATAGGGAAAAACTGCGGACCGCCCAAATCTACTCCTGTCCGCTCTGCCGGAACTTGGCATACGCCTTCATATACACGTGCGGGTCGATGCACGGGGAACCCAGCAGCGTCTGCCCCTCTTTCCGGATGTTGCCGATGACGCCGGCCTGGGCCAGGAGCGTCGTGTGGTCCGCGATCTTGACGTGCCCGGCAATGCCCACCTGCCCGGCGATGATGCAGTACTTGCCGATGACGGTGGACCCGGCGATGCCCACCTGGGCCGCCATCACCGTATGGTCGCCGATCACCACGTTGTGGGCGATCTGGCACAGGTTGTCAATCCGGACGCCGTTGCCGATGATGGTGGATTCCATCTGGGCGCGGTCCACGGTCGTGTTGGAGCCGATCTCCACGTCGTTGCCGATGACCACGTTCCCGAGGTGCTCGATCTTCTCCCAGCTGCCGTCCTCGCGCGGCGCGTTGCCGAAGCCGTCGTCGCCGATGACGCAGCCCGCGTGCAGGATCACCCGGTCGCCGATGACCATCCCCGGGAAGATCTTCACGCCCGGATAGATGATGCAGTCCTTGCCGATCTTGCAGTCATCGCCGATGGTCACATTCTCGTGGATGACCGTGTTGTCCCCGATCACCGTGCGGCGGCCGACGCTGGAGAACGCGCCCAGCCAGACCCGCTTCCCGAACTTCGTGGAGCAGTGCCAGGTGGCCCGGAGGCTGCGGTGGCGCTTCGCCTTCTTCGTCTTGTCCTTGACATACTTCAGCAGCTCGGTGATGGCCGAATAGGCGTTGTCCACCCGCACGAGCGTGGCCTTCACGGGCTCCTTGGGCTCGAAGGTCTTGTCCACCAGGATGATGGACGCCTCGCTGGTATAGACGTACTGCTCGTACTTGGGATTGGCGAAGAAGCTCAGGGTGCCGGGCTTGCCGTGCTCGATCTTGGCGAACTTCGTGATGACGGCGTTCTCATCCCCGTCCACGGTTCCCTTGAGCACCTGCGCCAGCTGTTTTGCGGTGAATTCCATAGTGACAGATTAAATCGTCTGCAAAGATAACACTTTTCCGCACCACGGCCAAAAGCTGGCCCCTACCGGATGGCGTCCTCGCGGGGAAGGACGGGCTTTCCTTCGAAATCGACGGGGTAGGTGGCGTTGTCGCGCCGGAGGCGGTCGATCATCTCGCGGAGGAGGCGGCGGGCGACGCGGGGGTGCTTCCGGAGGACGTCCTGGCTTTCCGACGGGTCTTCCTTCAGGTTGTAGAGGGTGCACTGCGGGTAGTCTGGGTGCGCCGGATTGTAATAGTAGATGAGCTTCCAGTCACCGTGCCGCCAGGAGGTGAAGTAGCTGCCGCGGTGCTGGTGAGGGAAGTGGTCCAGGAAAGTATCTTCGTGCCACGGGTCTTCACCTCCGGCCAGAATGCCCCAGAGAAGGTATCCGTCTTCCGTATAGGCGGGAGGAAGAGGAACTTTGGCGCCGGAGAGCAGGGTCAGGGTGGGGAAGATGTCCATGATGGTCCCGATTTCCGGCTTGATGGCACCCTGAAGGACGGGGTATCTCCGCTGCCAGGCGTTCTTACCGTCCGGCCGGGCCCAGGCGATGATGCAAGGGACGCGCGTCCCGCCTTCGAACTCGGAGCCCTTCTTGCCCCGGAGCGGGGCCGAGGAGCCGATGTCGTGGCTGCCGCCGAGCGGCGCGTCGGACCCGTTGTCGCCGAGGAAGACGATCAGGGTGTTCTCCGCGATGCCGAGTTCCTCCAGATGGTCCATCACATCCCCCAGGGACTTGTCCATGCCCTCGATGAGTGTGGCATATCCGCGGGCGGCCTGGCTGTATGTAGTGTCTTGATAATGAGCGATGAAGCGCTTGTCGATCTCGAAGGGATTGTGGACGGCGTAGTGCGACAGGTACAGGAAGAAAGGCTCCTTCGCGGTCACGGCCGAATCGACCTGCGCGAGGGCTTCCAAGGTCAATGCTTCCGTGAGGAAAGTGTCGGTGCCGTGGTATTTGTCCAGTCCGGGCACGGCGCGGGAGCGCGTGCCGCGGAGGAGGCCGTAGCCGTTCTCGCCGAGGTAGCTGCCGGGTTCGCCGATGGACGAGCCGGCGACATTGACATCGAATCCGAGGTCCAGCGGATTCTCGCCCGAATGCCCGAACGGTGCGAAATGCCCCTTGCCCACGTGGATGGTCCGGTAGCCGGCCTCCCGAAGAAGGCGGGGGAGGGTGACGTCGTCCGCTCCGAGGCCTTCCCAGTTCCAGTCGTACGGGCCGTAGTCGTCGCGGTTGTTCCCCTCGCTGCGGATCCAGTTCGTGATGCGGTGCCGGGCGGCGTCCTGCCCCGTCATGAGCGAGGCACGGGACGGCGAGCTGATGCCCTGCGCGTAAAACTGCGAGAAGCGGACGCCCTGGTTGGCAAGTCGTTCCATGTTGGGCGTGCGGTACCAGTCGTTCAGCGGGTAGCGCACCGGATTGCCCTTGCCGTCGGTCAGGAAAGGCACGGAAGTGTCCATCACGCCCATGTCGTCCACCAGGAACAGGACGATGTTCGGGCGCTCCTGCGCCGCGGCGGCGGTCCCGGCGAGGGCCAGGCCCAGGGTGAGCAGTTTCTTATCCATGGAGGGTGATCTTGAAGATCCGACGGGTATCGGGGTTGATCTTGTAGGCTTCGTCGATGGTCTGGCCGGCGACCGCGACCACGTGGTGCAGGTCGGTCAGGCCGCTGTCGCGGACGACGACCGCCCGCTTCTTGTCCACGAGGGAATAATGCCGGTCCTTGAACCAGTCCTGGAGCTTCTTCCGGCCGCGCATCCCCAGCGGGCGGATCCAGTCGCCCGCCACCCAGCGGTCCGCGACGAGGTCCCCGTGGACCTTGTCCGCATCCACGGCCAGGACGCCTTCCGGCATCACGGGGGAGCGGCCGGGCTCCCAGGGCTCTTCCGAGACTCGGATCTCCGGCGCGCCCACGGCCTCTTCCCGGACCAGCCGCCCGGCGGCGCTGACGAACGTGCCCGCCCGCCGGCCGCTCTGGCCGCTCCGGACGATGTCCGTCGCCTGGGCGATGAGCGCCGGCTCCATCCCTTCGCCCTCCAGGATCCGGTACAGGATGTACTCCCAGCCGGGGATGGTCTTCAGGAGCGTCGTGTCCACGCGCCGCCCGTCCCAGACCAGGTCCACGTGTTCCCGGTAGTAGCTGTCGGCGATCTTTTCCACCAGGCGGAGGCGGTCCATGTCGGCCGCAAGGGTTTCCTCGAAGGAGGGGTTGATTTCCCGCAGGACCGGGAAGACCAGATTCCGTAACTTATTGCGTTTCACGGTGTTCTCCGCGTTGGTGCGGTCCTCCCGCCAGGGAAGGTTCCAGGCGGCGGCCAGGGCGTCGATTTCCGCCCGGGTGGTGTGGAGGAGCGGCCGGCGGAGGGGAATGCCGGCATAGTCCGGATCCGGCAGGAAACCGTCCTCCGCCATCCCGCAGAGGCCTTTGATGCCGCTTCCGCGGAGGAGGTTGAGGAAGAACGTTTCCGCGTTGTCGCCTGCGTGGTGGGCCGTCAGGACGGCCTCGTAGCCGTGCTCCCGGCACAGCTGGCCGAACCAGCGGTAGCGGAGCTTCCGCGCGGCCATCTCGATGCTGATGCCTTCCGCATCGGCACAGGCTTCCGTGTCGAACGCCTGCACGTGGCAGGGCACGCCGTACCGGGCCGCCCAGGCGCGGACGAGCGCCTCGTCGGCGTCGCTGTCGGCGCCCCGGAGGCGGAAGTTGCAATGGGCAATGGCAAAAGGTCCGCCTTCCCGGCGAACCTTTTCTGCCAAGACCATCGAGTCCCGGCCACCGCTGACGGCGACGAGGACCATGGACTTATTTCTTGTTGGTGAAGGTGTAGGTGAAGCCGAACTCCAGGAATTCCTTGAACTGGACGGCCGCGACCTTCACGTCCGGAGCGACCTGCTTGACCTTCACGTTCTCATCGTAGATGAGGTTCGTCGAGAGGGTGAGGGCGAAGAATTTGGTCATCTTCCAGAACATCTTGTTGTCCCAGTTCACCCGCAGGTTCAGGGGCTTGTGGAGGTAGTCGGAGAAGAGGACCAGCTGCGTGGTGTAGTTGAACACGTCGTTGATGACCCACTTGCAGTCCACCTTCAGCTGGGCGCCGAGACCGAACCGGACGGGCTTGTAGTCAGTGCCGACGGTCTTGTCTCCACCTTCCCGGAGCTCCATGCCGTAGGTGTTCCGCAGGGCGGGATTCCGCACGATCACGAGGTCCGCGGTGAGCGGGGAGAAGTTGAGGGAGAACCAGGGCTTCGGGGTCCACAGGAGACCGAGACCGAAGTTGGTGTAGGCCGGGGACAGGAAGCCGGACATCAGCGTCCGGGCATCCAGCCAGTCCTGGATGGACGGGTCGTGGCCTTCCTCGTTCTTGGGCGTGCCGTACTTGAAGTTGTCGTTGAACTGCGTCTTGAAGTCGAAGTTCGCGGAGTAGGCCAGGTGGCGGACCGTGGTCTCATAGCCCCACTTGGACTCGAAGTAGATGCGGTCCTTGGTCTTCTGGAGGATGGGCTTGTCGGCGGAATAGAGGAAACCGTAGTCCAGCTGGAGCCGGTTGTTCCAGATCATCTTGTCCTTCTTGTAGTTCGCGTTCGCGTCGATGGCGGCGGCGAGCGTGTAGTTGTTGTAGCCGCCGGCGGCCCAGTTCCACAGGGACGTCTGGCCGAAGTTGATCTGGTTCAGGAGGGAGTTGGTCCAGTAGGTGGTCTTGGGCGCCACCTCGGGCTTGTCGGTCGCCGCGGTAAGGGCGGCGGCGGCTTCGGCCGCGGCCTTCTGCGTGTCCTGCGCGGAAAGCGCGGCGCTGCCGGCCACGAGGGCCAGGGCGAGGATGATAACCTTCTTCATATCGCTGACATGTTGATTAATAGGATCTTGCAAAAATCACGCGCTGGTGCGAAGGCTTGCCGCTGTACACGCACTTGCCTTCCTCCTCGACGACGAAGCTGTCCACGGGGATGCAGCGGATGGTCGCCTTGGTCTCCTCTTGGATCCGGGCCTCCGTCTCGGCGGTGCCGTCCCAGTGGCAGAGCAGGAAGCCGCCCTTCTCGATCTCCTCCTTGAACTCGTCCCAGGTGTCCACCTTGCGGACGTTCGCGGCGCGGTAGTCGAAGGCGCGCTGGTAGATGCTCTTCTGGATGTCGTCCAGCAGGCCGATGATCCGCTCGTCCAGGCCTTCCAGCGGCTCGGTGATCTTCTCGAGGGTGTCGCGGCGGGCGACCTCGACGGTGCCGTTCTGGAGGTCGCGCGGGCCCATCGCCAGGCGCACGGGCACGCCCTTGAGCTCCCATTCGGCGAACTTGAAGCCCGGGCGCAGGTTGTCGCGGTCGTCGACCTCGACGCTGTGGCCCTTGGCCTCCAGGGCCTTCTTGACCTCATACATCTTGTCCAGCACGAGGTTGCGCTCCTCGTCGCTCTTGTAGATGGGGACCATCACCACCTGGATCGGGGCGAGGGCCGGGGGAAGGACGAGGCCGTTGTCGTCGCCGTGGGCCATGATCAGGGCGCCCATCAGGCGGGTGGACACGCCCCAGGAGGTGGCCCAGACGTATTCCTGCTGGCCTTCCTTGTTCGTGAACTGGACGTCGAAGGACTTCGCGAAGTTCTGGCCCAGGAAGTGGGACGTACCGGCCTGCAGGGCCTTGCCGTCCTGCATCATCGCCTCGATGGTCATCGTGTCGATGGCGCCGGCGAAGCGCTCGCCCGGGCTCTTGTGGCCCACCACCACGGGCAGGGCCATGATTTCGCGGGCGAAACGGGCATACACGTCCACCATCCGCTGCTTCTCGGCCTCGGCCTCGGCGGCGGTGGCGTGGGCGGTGTGGCCCTCCTGCCAGAGGAACTCCGCGGTGCGGAGGAACAGCCGGGTGCGCATCTCCCAGCGCACGACATTGCACCACTGGTTGCACAGGATGGGGAGGTCGCGCCAGGAATGGATCCAGTTCTTATAGGTGTTCCAGATGATGGTTTCGGAAGTGGGGCGGACGATGAGCTCTTCCTCGAGCTTCGCCTCGGGGTCCACGACGACGCCCTTGCCGCCGGGATCGTTCATCAGGCGGTGGTGCGTCACCACGGCGCACTCCTTCGCGAATCCGGCCACGTGCTCGGCCTCGCGGCTGAAGAAGGACTTGGGGATGAAGAGCGGGAAGTAGGCGTTCTTGTGCCCGGTCTCCTTGAACATGCCGTCGAGAATGTGCTGCATCTTCTCCCAGATGGCGTATCCGTAGGGCTTGATGACCATACAGCCGCGGACGGCGGACTGCTCGGCCAGGTCGGCCTTCACCACGAGGTCGTTGTACCACTGGGAGTAGTTCTCGGACCGTTTCGTTACCTCTTTTGCCATAATTCTATTGCTTTTTCGATTGCTTTTTTGAAAAATTGTCAGTAACATTGCCCGTGCAAGGGGGAATTGGCACATTTGTTGCGATTTTCCTTGCAATCCGGGTTTTTTCCGGCACAAAGATACTTATTTTATTGGATAAAAAGGAGGTTCTGACATGAAAAAGCATCTGGCTCCCTACCTGCTGGGTCTGCTCGCCGCGGTTTCCTGCGGCACGTCCGCCCAGTTCGCTGCGGGCACGCAGCAGTTCGAAGACGGCATCTATGCGGATCCCCGTTCGGAGGCTCCCGTAGCCGCCGTTTCCCAGGAGGAGATGGACGCCTTGGTGAAGGAGTCCGTCGAATCCGAAGTATACGTCCTGAGCGCTCAGGGCGACACGGTCGTCGTTCCCGAAGGAAAGACAGCAAGGCTCCACTTCGACAGTGGCATCACGGATATCACGGTCGTGAACAACTACGGCTGGGACTATTCCTGGGCCTATCGTCCGTGGTACCTGCGCGGTTACTACGATCCTTGGTACTATTCTTCCTGGACTTACTGGGATCCATGGTACTGGGACCCGTGGTATTACCGTCCCTGGCGCCACTACGGCTACTACCGTACGTGGGGCTGGTATGATCCCTGGGATCCTTGGTACTCTTCCTGGTATTACGATCCCTGGTATTGGGGTCCGTCCTACTACGGATACTATGGCTACGGCTATTATCCGGGCTGGTATGGCTACCATGGCTACTATGGCCACTACTATGGCGGCTACTACGGCGTAGGCGGCTGGTCCGGCCACTGGATGCAGCGGAACAGCCATGCCCGCCAGGTCGGCCATCGCGACGCTTCCCGCAGCACCCGGAGCTATGTCTCCCGGGGCGGCGCGTCCGGACGCAGCAGCGGCCTGACCCGCGCCGGCGGCTCCGCGGCTTCCGGCTCCACCGTCTCCCGCGGCACGTCCCGCCGTTCCAACACCGGCCTGACGAGCGTCTCCCGCTCCGCGGTTCCCGGCACGACCCGTTCGGCCTCGACCGTGACCCGTTCCGCCGGAACGACCACCTCCGCGCGCAGCGGCGCCGCCACTTCCCGCGGCACGTCCGGTACCTACAATTCCGGTTCGGCCGCGCGCAGCAGCGGTTCCGTCTCCCGCAGCAGCGGCAGCACGGTTTCCCGTAGCAGCGGCAGCTCCGTCTCCCGCAGCAGCGGCAGCTCGGTCTCCCGCAGCAGCAGTTCCGCGAACTATCGGACCTCGCCTCGCAGCAGCTCCTCTTCCGGCGGTTCCTACCGCAGTTCCGGCGGCAGCTACTCCGGCTCTTCTTCCTCCCGCAGCAGCGGCGGCAGCTACTCCGGCAGCTCCTCTTCCCGCAGCAGCGGCGGCTATTCCGGCGGCTCTTCTTCCCGCAGCAGCAGCGGTGGCGGCTACTCCGGTGGCTCCTCCTCCCGTAGCAGCGGCGGCGGATATTCCGGCGGCGGTTCTTCCTCCCGCGGTGGCGGCGGCCGTCGATAAATGGACGTTTAACTTTCAATCGTGATCATGACTATGAAAAGGATATTGGCAGTAGTCTTCCTCTCCGCATTGGCGCTCCAGGCCGGGGCGCAGGATTGGAGGGACGCACTCAACTACTCCGAGAACGATTACCTGGGCACGGCCCGTTCCGTGGGCATGGGCAACGCGATGACCGCCGTCGGCGGTGATCTCGGCTCCCTGACCTTCAATCCGGCCGGTTCTGCCGTGGCCTCCTACTCGCAGTTCACCATCACCCCCGGGCTCAGCATCTCCACGGTGACCGCGCAGGGCACCCTGTCGGATGGCTTCCAGGACAAGGTCCGCACCCGCAACAACCGGATGGGCATGCCCAACTTCGGCGCGATGATGGTCTATGACACCCGCAACAAGCGCGGTCTCAAGCGCATTTCCTTCGGTATCGTGGGCAATGTCACTCGCGACTATACGAACAAACTGAGCGCGACCGGCACCAACGCGAGCACTTCCGTCGCCGGTTCCCTGGCTTCCCAGGCCGACGGCTACACCACCGACGTCCTGGACGGCAGCTTCTACGGCTCCAACATCCCTTCCTGGGAGACGATGGTCGGCTGGCAGAGCGGTATTGTCGAGCAGATCAACGGTTCCTATGTCGGTCTCACCGAGTCCCTGCTGGACAACGGCAAGATCGTCCTCACCGACAAGATCGGCCAGTACTACGGCCTGGACCGCAAGGGCAGCAAGTATGACCTCCTGATGAACTTCGGCCTGGACTTCAACGACAAGTTCTACCTGGGCGCGAACCTCGGGATCACGTCCCTGAACTACCGCAACGACGAAACCCGTTCCGAGGAGGCCCTCTCCGGCATCGATTACGGGAACGACTTCAAGTCCCTGCGGATCCGTTCCTCCTACCGCGACAACGGTTCCGGCCTCTACGCGAAGATCGGCTTCATCGCCCGTCCCGTCGCCGGCCTCCGGATCGGCGCCGCCATCCAGACGCCTACGCTGATCACGGTCCATGAGACCTACCAGCTGGACGGCTCCTCCCTGGCTTATCAGGAGCAGATGTCCAAGTCTTCTCCGATCGACGAGTGGGCCTTCAACGTCATCGCTCCCTGGCGCGCCAATGTCGGTATCGCCTACACGATCGGCCAGTTCGGCCTCGTGAGCGCCGACTACGAGTACACCGACTTCCGCAGCATGCGGCTCCGCGCGGCCTACGACGACGATTACTACTATGATTTCGGCGATACGAACCTGGACATCCAGGATTTCACCGGTCCCGTCCATGCGGTCCGCCTGGGCGCTGAGATCAAGCCCGATCCGGCGCTGGCGCTCCGGGTGGGTTACAACCTCACCACCGGCGCCCAGTACAACTGGCTCACCGACGACGGCCGCGTCGCCCCGCTTACCAGCAACGAACGCAAGGACCAGCTCCGCAGCGCCGTTTCCTTCGGTATCGGCTACAGCTCTCCGCGTTCCTTCTTCGTGGATGCCGCGGTCCGGTTCCAGTATCTTCCGAGCGAATACCTCACGCCTTACTGGTACTACTTCAAGGGCAGCGACGGATCCACCCTGGTGGACGGCGATGTCGTGACGCCCGAAGTCGGCGCCCAGTCCGCCCTCTGCAACGCCCTCGTGACCCTGGGCTGGCGGTTCTAGTGAAACGCATCACATTCATTGTGAATCCCGTCTCTGGCGGCAAGGACAAACGAAAGGTCCTTGCCGCCATTGACCGTTATTTGGACCGGTCGGCATTCTCGTACGAGGTGCGGGAGACCGGGAAGGCCGGCGACGCGACCGCCTGGGCCCGGTCGTGCGATGCCGACATCGTGGTCGCCGTGGGCGGCGACGGGACCGTGAGCGAGGTCGCGACGGGCCTGCTGGGCACCGGGAAGGCGCTGGGCATCATTCCCTGCGGAAGCGGGGACGGCCTGGCCCTGCACCTGGGGATCAGCCGGAATCCGGCGAAGGCCGTCCGGGCGCTCAATGCGGGGCGCATCGCCCGCATCGACGCGGCCCGGCTGGACGGCCGGCCGTTCTTCTGCACGGCCGGCGTGGGCCTGGACGCGGACGTGGCCTGGGATTTCGCCCGCTCGCCCAAGCGGGGTCTGGGCACCTACATTTCCACGGCCTGGGGCCTCTGGAAGCACGGCGACCGGGCCCATCAGTACCGGGTAACGACGGATGCCGGGACCTGGTCCGGACCGGCCGTGATCATCACCGTGGGCAATGCGAACCAGTGGGGGAACGAGGCGCGGATCGTTCCGAAGGCTTCCCTGCGGGACGGCCTGCTGGACGTGACGGTCGTCGAGCCGTTCTCTACCTGGGAGATCCCGATTCTCGCCGCGCAGCTGATGACGGGCAAGGCCGATGCAAGCCGCCGCGTGCGGTCCTTCCGGAGCGCGCGGGTACAAATAAGCCGGGACCATCCGGGCCCGGCGCATTGTGACGGCGACCCCTTCGAGGCCGGCGTCGATTTGGTGCTGGAGATAGTTCCGGGGGCGCTGGACGTGGTCGTCCCGCCGTCCCGGCTGGAGAAGATCTAGTCGCCGCCGTACGGGTCGGCCGCGTTCCAATCGGAAAGCAGATAGCCGTGACGGTCCACGCAATGGTCGTGGATTTTTTGTTTGTCCGCATCCGGCAGGGCGTTCCACCAGCACGTGCAGGCGGGATAGCGCACCTGCGCCTCATCCACCTTCCCGTCCGGGGAAGCCTTGGTCTGGCCCTTGCGGGCGATTCTTTCTTTCTGGGCGATGGTCAGGGACGACCACCATATTTCAAGATTGTCGTTACGCATGTTCTCGGAAATTGGTTGGGAAGGCAAAGATAATGAATTTCCGGGAAATGCGCGCTATTTGTCGGCGGCAAGGTACCAACGGACGGTCCAATCCAGCTTCTCGCCCGGCTTGAGCTCCGTGTAGGGGCCCTGCGCCTCGATCTCGACGAAGGACTTGCGGGCGTCGATGTACACCTGGATCTCCGCTTCGCCGGGGGCGGCGTCCTCCTGCGCGATGTCGGGGAAGCGCTGGGTGAGGACGAGACCGTGGTCGCGGAAATTGAGCCAGCCCTTGCCGTCCACGTTGATCTTGCGGTTCTGTTCGGCGACGTCCACCTCCAGGGTGGCCCGGTCCTCGCCGAAGGTGACCTTCATCAGGTCCGCGGGGGTCACGCCTTCCGGTTTCGCGTCGAACTCGAGGAAACCGCCGTTCGGGACGCGGGAAATCTGCCAGGGGGCGATTTGGCGCGTCTCGCCGGATTCATTGACGATGGAATAGGTGACGACGAAGGCGAGGTCCGACGGGTCCACGGTGAAGGTCTTGCAGACGCGGTAGCCGTACTTGGACACCTGACCCTGGAGGAAGAGGGCGGGGATGGTGACATCCGCGACCTTCACAGGACCGTCCTTGACTTCGGCGGTGTAGGGGAGGCTGTCATATTCCGGTACCGGAGGCCAGTTCCATTCTTTCTGCGGGCTGGTCCAGAAGGTGCTGCCGTAGGAGTTCGGGTTGAACCAGCGTCTCCGCGGGGGCTGGCCTTCCGCCTGCTCCGGCTGGGGCGCGGCGGCGGGATTCTGGGCCAGGATCTCCTGCTCGCCGAGCTTGAAGGAAAGGATCTTGCCGCCGTGGGCGGCGTCCACGGTCATCGAGAGGTCCTGGACGGACAGGGCGTATTTCTCGTCGTCCAGCTTCTGGACGGTCTGGGCGGAAAGGGCGGTCGCGCCCGTGAGGGCGGCGACGGCGAGGAGGACATGCAGTTTCATTTCGTTCTATTTTTGGTAAAGATAGGCATTCCCAAAAACAATGCCTACCACAAATGCGTCGGATTCGTTCAAATTTGGATTACAGCGCTGCGCTGTCGATTTCGATGACCGTGTCGATCGCGGAAGCGTCGGGCGCGGGAATCGAGATGGTCAGGAAACCTTCCTTGTCGGCCTTCCATTTGAGGGGCGTGCCGGCGGGGAAGGTCTTGACGGCCAAAGGCTTTCCCTGGAAGGGAATGACGAGGACGCCCTTGTCGCCCGAAACGGGGACGGCGGCGGGCTCCAGGATGTGCAGGAAGACGGTTCCGGGCCGCCAGGTGCTCACGCCCCAGCTCTGCGGCGGGACGGGCGAGACGCCGCAGCCGTCCACGGTGGAGGCGTAGGCGCGCATCCATTCGCCCAGGCCGCGGAGGCGGTCCAGGGCGGGTTCCGGCAGGGCGCCGTTCGCCTGCGGGCCGATGTTCAGCAGCAGGTTCGATCCCTTCGAGGCGCCCCGGACCAGCAGGTGGACCAGGGTGCGGACGCTCTTGTAGTTGAGGTCGGCGACGTGGTAGCCCCAGTTGTTGTTCATCGTTTCGCAGGCTTCCAGCGGGAGGCTCTCCGAGACGGTGGCGCCGCCGCTGAATCCCGCCTTGTTCTCGCCGGGAAGGTCTTTCTCGAAGAGCTGGAAGTCTTCGCCGCCCACGGCCGCGGAATGGTGGTTGTTTCCGATCATGCAGTCCGGGTCGATGCCGTGGATGAAGTCGTAGAGCTCGCGCATCCGCCAGTCGAATGGCCGGCCGCCCTGGTCCCATTGGCCGTCGAACCACAGGGCCTGCGGGTGGTATTGCTCGAGAAGTTCGCGGATCTGCCGCTTCTCGAACTCGAAATAGGCGTCATAATCGGCCTTCGCGGGGTCCTTCGCCACGCCGGAATTGCCTTTGGGGTAGTCCGGGCGGATCCAGTCGATGAGGGAATAGTAGTAATGCATCCGCATTCCCTGGTCCTTCACCGCTTTCGTGAGTTCTCCCAGGACGTCCCGGCCGAAGGGCGTGGCGTCCACGATGTTGAACGGGGTTTGCGCCGTCTTGAACATCGAGAAGCCGTCGTGATGGCGGGAGGTCAGCGTGACGTATCCCGCGCCGGCCTCCTTGAAGGCCCGGGCCCACTCGGCGGCGTCGAAGCGGGCGGGATAGAATCCCGCCGCCGCCTCGCTGTAGGTCTCCGGATCCAGATGGCCGGTGGAAAGATACCATTCACCCTGGGCGTAGGTGCTGTAGATGCCCCAATGCAGGAAAATGCCCAGCCGGTGCTGGGAGAACTCCTTCCGGGACTGCAGGTTTCCCTCGGAAGGGACATACGGAGCCTGGGCGCGAGCGCTCCCCGCAAGGAGCGTCAGCGTCGCAGCCAAGGCAATGAAAGTGAGACGGTTATGCATAGGTCAATGATTCGTTAACGGCGTTCTCCGTCCAGCGGAAGGTTGGAGAAAACGGGGGTGGCGACGGCCGGCGGATCGTAGCCGTCCGGGTAGCCGAACACGGTGAAGTCGATGATGCCCAGCGGGCTGTTCTTGGGCCAGTCCGTGACGGTGAGCCGGACGAAGCGGCAGTTCACCGGCGCGAATTCGTCATAGACGGTATCCTTGGGCAGGGTGTTTCCGGTCTTGTCCACCACAGTCCGGAACGCCTCTCCGTCCTGCGAGACTTCGAGCTTGTACCGATAGACGGGAAGCTCGCGTTGCGGGCCGAACCGGCGTCCGCCGCCGCTGAACAGGACCCGCATGGCGTCCACGGTGAAGTGCTGGACGACATCGAACCGCGTGGCAGGGGAAAGCTCGACGGTGAGGGACGGCTGAGGGTCGTCCGCGGCGGGTCTCCACACCGTCCCGCTGTAGTTGTCCACGGCGAACGCCGCCGGATAGCCGTCCTGCTGGGACGAGCATTTGGACAGGGCGTTCATCGCGCTCATCTTGTTGATGGTGACGGGGATGGAGGCGGGCACGGCGGCCGGAAGGGCCGCGCCGGGCGCCGCCTGCGGCGTGTCCGTGACCGTGCAGGCCATCAGCCCGTCCGCATCGAACGTGACCTTGTCCATGCCGATGCGCCGCCCGCCCGGCGGGTTGGACAGCACGATCGTGTAGAACTGCCACCATTCGTCCTGATCCTTGACTTTGACGATGGAGCCGTGGGCCGTGCCGGTCACGAGCCCTTCCGTCTTGCGGAGAAGGGGATTGTTGGGCGCGTAGGTGTAGGGCCCGAGCGGGGAAGTGGCGGTATAATAGCCCTCGGCGTAGGTTTTCCACTGCGTGCCGGAGGCGGAGTATTCAAGATAGTAGATGCCGTTCCGCTTGATCACCCAGGGACCCTCGATCCAGGCGACGCCCGGATACTCGTTCATCTCGCCGTAGCGCTCCCAGGCGTGCATCGGATTGAAGCCGAACAGATGGACCGGGGCGCCGGCGAAGGTGGTCAGGTCATTCGGGTCCAGTCGGACGCCATAGATGCCGCTGATGCCGCGGCCGGGCCAGAACAGGTACGGCTGGCCGTCGTCATCGACATAGATCTTGGTGTCGAAGCCTCCGTTCCAGCCCTGCTCGACCGGACCGGTGTTCTTGAAGAGGCCGAGGTCCGTGTAGGGGCCGAGCGGATGGTCCGCCACGTACACGTGGTCCGTGTTGCCGGTCAGGTAGAACCGTCCCTTGTACTTGACGAGGTCCGGCGCCACGGGGATGTGCTCCACGGCGTGGAACTCCCAGTCCAGCAGGTTGTCGGACACCCACATGCCGCCGCCGGTGCAGCACATGTAGTACTTGCCGCCTTCCTCGAGGACGGTGACGTCGCCGGAGGCGTTGCCTCCCTGCCCAATGGGCATCGGGAGGGGATTGCAGTAGCGCTGCGCGTTCGCGGCCAGGCAGGTGGCCAGCGCCAGCAGAGGAGTGATCAGGGCAGTGAGTCTCATATTGGAATCAGGATTGTTTTCGGTCGATTTTCGCCAGCGTGTCGTCCAGGATCTCTTTCCGCAGGTCGGTGAGCCAGGCGGAGAAGGCGACGGTGTCGAAGGCGTACACCTTGTTCAGGGCGTATTCGTTCTCGGACCAGGTGTCCAGCGGGGATTCGTTGTGCTGGATGAGGGCTTCGAGCTTGTCCAGGGACTTGTAGATCTTCGCTTCCACGGTTTCCTGCGCGTCCATTTCCTGGAAGAGGGCCGTCAGTTCCCCGGATACTTCCGGCGGGAGCGAACTGACCCATCGGCCCAGCAGGGAATCCTCGACGTCGCGGTCGGCATCCGTCTTGACGAAGGTGGGGATGTCGCCGGTGAAGCACTCGCCGAGGTCGTGGATCAGGCACATCCGCACGACCTTGTCCATATCGGCCTCCGGGAACTCGCCCTTGAGCAGCAGGGCCATGAGCGAGATGCGCCAGCTGTGCTCGGCGACGCTCTCGGTGCGTCTTTTCGTGGTGGTGCAGTGCCGGGGCGTGTCTTTCAGCCGCTCGGCGACGTGGAGGATGTCCAGAAACTCTCTCGGGGTCATAGTCAGTGCGTTTCTTTCCCAAAGATACGGAAAAACTTTGAATCCTCGGCGAATTCTGCGTAACTTCGCATCCATGAAGAAGATACTTGCCATCCTGGCCGCTCTTTGCGCCATCGCCTGCTCCGGCGGCAAGACCACCATCTACGATTTCACCGCCGAATCCAACAGCGGGGAACAAGTGAATTTCAAGGACTACAAGGGCAAAGTCCTGCTCCTCGTGAACACCGCCTCCAAATGCGGCTTCACGCCCCAGTACGACGGCCTGGAGGACGAGATCGAAGACCTTCTTTAGCGGATATCCAGATTTGGCGCTCCCGGTGTGGGAGCGGTTGTCTGACGGAAGTCGGTGCAAAGCGCATCGGCGTCGGTTCCGTCGGGCCAGCGGATGATGCATACCGGCGGCGGAACGGTGCCCTTGGGCATCCGGGCAAGCTGGAAGGGCGACATGGCCCGGGGCACGACCGCAATGCAGCCGCCCCCTTGCTGGTCACCTTCCAAAACCGCCAGTTCGGGACTGGCGATCGTTCCGTTGGCGCTGGAGTTGCTCTGCTGCGAACCGTACACGACGGCGTCCAGGATGACGCCGGTGCCGGGATCGACCAGGGCCACGGACCCGGCGGCGGGGGAGAGCGCATAGCGGTAGGTTAAGCCGATATCGGGCTTTCCGGTGGCATACAGGCCCTCCGGCTCAGCGGTGAAAGGCTGCAGCGCGTCGCCGCTTTCGTGGGCGTAGCGGGTGGCAGGGGTGAAGCGGACGCCTGTTCCCGGACTCGATACATCCACGCTTTCCGCGTGATCCTTCTGCAACGGTTCGGCCAGCTCCACCTGCCCCGGCTCCGGCGGGGCGGGCGGCGTCGGTTCGCCGAACCGGCGGATGCGTTTCCGCGCCGATACCAGCACGTTCTTGACGACGGCGATTTCCTTGCGGTCGCCGGTGTCGAGGGTAATCTCCTGACCTGCAACCAGATCCGCAGTCGTGTCGAGGAAGAGGACATTGTCGCCGGCCTGGGCGGGCCTGGCCAGATTGGTTTGCGTGGCGGGCGTTCCCACCTCGGTGACCGTGACGAGTTCATAGGCGCCGCCCAGGCCGATGCCGAGCTTCTGCCCGGCCGCGATGCCGTCGACGGATGTCGCCGGGAGAACGTCCGTACCGGCCGGGAAGGAGAGGATCGGGCCGGTGGAAACGGGAATGAAGAGGGTGGTCGGGGCCGGCACGGCTTCCGGGGCCTGCTTCAGCAGCAGGAAGCCGCCGGCGGCGAGGCGGGTGCCTTCCGGCAGCGCCAGCGCGCGGACGGACGCCTGGCCGCTCCGGCGCACGACGAGCTCGAGGCCGGAAAGATCGGCCTCCGCGGCGCCTGCGTTGTACAGCTCGAGGAACGGCTCCAAACCCTCGCCGGCCAGGGCGAGTTCATTGACCTTGACGGCCTCGGCGCTGCGGATGTGGCTGCCGATGGCGAGTTCGCCACCCTGCCACGCCGCCGAGAAACCGGCCCATCCGGAGGAACGTCCGTCCGGCGCAGTGAGGGTAAACATGGCCGTAACGCGCTCGCCGGGCGCTATCGACGCGGGAATGGCTTCTCCTTCCGTGACGGCCCAGCCCTCCGGGAGGGGAGCCTGGATGGACAGTCCCTTGACGGGCTTGTCCAGCGTATTCTCGAAGAAAACGCCGACCTGGGCGCTGCCGCCCGGGGTGAAGGTGGTGATCCGGGAGAGGCTCAGCGGATAGGCGCGGTATCCGGCCCGGGCGATGTTCTTCTGCACGGCGGCGATGGCCTCGTCGGTGGGATATCCGACGGTCATCACGCCCTCGAAGAAGGTGCCCGCGGAGCCGTTTCCGTTGTCACCGCCGTTGCCCATCAGCATCCCGCCTTTCTTGTGCATCGGATAATAGGTGTCTTTCCCTTCCTTGCTGTGGGGACGCGGACCGCTGTAGAAGACAGTCAGGGTGTCGCAGGAGGCATCGGCGCCGCGGAGGTCCCATCGGTTTCCGCCGCCACCGTTCACGAAGACGGATACGAAGCGCCAGTCGGTGATGGACGGGACGTCGTTCTGCTTGGGGTCATAGCCCGAGAACAGGCCGGCTTCCATGTCGGACATGATCCAGGGACCTTCGCCGTTGCCGCGGCCCCAGGCGGTGGAAGTGCCGTAATAGGTGGTCTCCATCGTGCCGGTGCCTACGGCGCGTCCGTTGGTCGAGGAATTGCCGTAATCGAAGCAGCAGCCGCTGTCGTAATGGTTCCCGTCGATGACATAGTACATCCCCTCCGGCTCGTCGTCGACGGCCAGGCCGCGGGCGTCGTTGCAGCGATAGCCCATGCCCGGCATGACATAGGCGCCATAGACCTTCTGCCCGCCGAGGAGGGCGGGGGCCATGTCGGCGATGGAACGGGTGTTGAAACCGCCCTTGTCCGGCCCCTGGAAGGTGCCCGGAGGCGCCGGCAGCAGGTCGTTGCCCATCCCGGACTGGTCGTAGATCGCTGAAATGTAGCACACGGTCCCTTTGCAGAAGGCATCCTGCGCAGCGGCGTCGGCGATGCCGTCCTTCCGGGCATAGATGTCCAGCGACGCTCCGTCGCTTTCGCGGACCACCTGGTACAGCGGGCCCCGGTACTTGGAATAGAGCAGGCGGGTGGTGCTGTGGGCAGTCACGCAGGGGGTGCCGCCTTTCTTATAGATGTCGCAGGGACCTTCACGGAACCCGGTCAGGCCCTTGCAGGCGATGGCCGCCCCGAGGAGCACGAGGCAGACGGCCGTCAGGAAGAGGATCTTTTTCATCATGAGCTGTTTCATCGGGCGGTGTGAAGATAGTCAAATTCCGGCAAATACAAAAGAAGGCGCCCGCAAAACCTTGCGGGCGCCAACACCAACCAATCAAAAAATCAAGTTCGCCTTTCGCGGCGCGCTTTTATTTCACTAGTAGGGGAGATCTCCGTCGACGAAGAGGTAGTTGTCCTGGTCTTCGAAGCCCTTGTTCTGCGTGAGCATGCCCTCCTGGAGGCCGATCTGCTCCTGCGGGATCATCCAGAAACCGCGGGTGAGCGCATACCGCTGGGCGAAGGACCGTCCAGGAAGTTCCTGATAAGTCGAAGGCTTGCCCTTGAACTCGATGTAGCCGCCATCCTGGTTCCGCTGGATGATTTCACCGGCCGTTTCGGGATACCAGCGGCGAAGGTCGTTGAAACGCATGCCTTCCGTAGCGAACTCGTAACGGCGCTCCTTCTGGAGACGTTCGAGGGTGTAGCCGCTGTACGGGGCCAGGCCGGCGCGGGCGCGGAGGCGGTTCATACCGGTGGTGGTCTCCTTCAGCTCATCCAGCATCAGCAGCACGTCGGCGAAGCGGATGTAGATGGCATCGCACTTGTTGCCGCTCTTGGCGTTGTTCGAGATGGCGCCGTTGACTTTGTTGAAGAAGTTCCTGAGCAGATTCGACTTTGTGCCGTCGTCATAGGCCGCCATGGCCTGATACTTCTTGGTATAGAAGAGGGTTCGCTCGATCTCCTTGGAGTCGTGGCCCTTGAAGTTGGGGAGCTCCACATAGCTGTCCCCATACCAGGGATAAACCTGCCGGATCTTCGCTTCGTTGGTCGTCAGGATGGTGCCGTAGAAACGCTTGTCGGTCGGGCCGTAATCCGGGTCCTCATACCATTCCTTGACAAAGTTGGGATTCACGGAAGCGTTACCGTTGCCGCCGGCGGAGTAAGGATAGCTGTCCTTGTTCGGGGTCTGGGAGGAATTACGGAAGCCAAGCCATTCCGGAAGGCGGTTGTAGCCGTTGCCGGTGTACGAGAAATGGACGCCCCAGACGGTCTCCTTGCTGTGGTTGCCCACCCAGTGCAGCTTCTCGCGGCTGGCCCAGGTATCGAAGTCGGTATCATACTTGAAACCGCTGGACCATTCGTTGGAGTACATCCAGATCTCGCGCTGGTCGTTCTCCAGGTCGAACTTGGAGACACTGGTGTTCGCGCAGTCCTCCAGCCAGGCGATCACCTGGGACTTGGTGATGCCCACCATGTCGGATTTCTTGTAGAAGCCCGTGTAGAACAGCCACACACGGCCCATCAGCGCCTCGGCGGCATACTTGGTGGCACGGCCGGCCAGGTTGTTGTCCCGGGAATAGCCGTACTTCGCGGGGATCAGCTCGATGGCCTTGACGAGGTCGTCGCCGATCGCCTTGTAGATCTCGTCCACCGTAGCCTTGGGCATGTTCTCCACTTCGGTCGACAGCGTCAGCGGGAAGCATTCATACCGCTCGGCCATTTCCCAGAGCCAGAAAGCGCGCATGAAGTGCGCCTGGCCCAGGTACCAGTTCTTGTTGTCACCCGTGAAAAGGTCGTCGTCCATGGCGGAAATGGCCTCCAGCGCGAAGTTGCAACGGAAAATACCATTGTAGTAGCTCTTCCACGGGGAGTTGTCCTCGTCCATGGACGGGGCCAGCAGGCGGTCCGCCGCGGTCGTTTCCTTGGAGCTCGTGGAGCCGCCGCCGTACAGGTCGTCACTGGCGATCATGCGGCGGAACAGGTTGATCCGGAAGATACTGCCGCCGTACAGGGAATGCATCGTGGAGTAGGCCGAGTTGACCAGCTGCTCCGCGTCTTTCTCCGTCTGGGGGAAGGAGGAGGTATCGGCTTTCTGATAGTTCTTCGTGTCCAGCAGGCTGTCGATCTTGTCGCAGCTGGCAACCGCGAAGATACAGGCAATCAGGATGTATACAATCTTTTTCATATGCTTTCGGAATTAGAATTTGATGCTGACGCCGGCCATATAGACCTTAGGAGAAGGATAGAAACCGGTGTCGATGCCGGAAGACCAGCTGTAACCGGGGGCGCCGGTACCGACTTCCGGATCCATGCCGTCATAGCCGGTGATCGTGAAGAGGTTCTGTCCCGTCACGAAAACGCGGAGCATCTGGAACGGAAGGCGCTTGAACACCTGCTTGAAGTCATAGCCCAAGGTGATGTTGCGGATCTTGACGTAATCGGCGTCCTGGATGAAGATGTCGCTGTTGTAGCTGTTGCACTTGAAGTTGTTGTGCGAACCGGAGGAGAAGCGCGGGAACTTGTTGGTGGAACCCTCGCCGGTCCAGTAGCGGGCGACCAGGTTGTTGGTGAAGTTCTGGAGGTCCTGGAGGGCAAACTGGCGGTAGCTCTGCATCACCTGCTGGCCGAAGGCGCCGGAACCGTTGATGCTGAAGTCGGCCCCCTTCCACTGCAGGCTGATGCTGAAGCCCATCGTGAAGTCCGGATGCGGGTTGCCGATCTCGACGCAGTCCTTCTCGTCGTACTTTTCGTCGCCGTTCTGGTTGATCCAGATGACGTCACCCGGCTGGGCGTTCTCGTAACCGTTCATGAAGAGATAGCCCTTCTTGTTGTACTCGTCGATCTGGGCCTGGTTCTGGAAGATTCCCTCGCTGGCCATACCCAGGAAGTAGCCGATCGGCTTGCCGGGCTCGGCGCGGAAGCCGTCTTCCTTCGCCACGTTCTCGGAGATGATCTTCTTCTCACCGTGGATCATGCCATCGGCGTTGTTGATGTACAGGACCCGGTTCTTGTTGTAGGAACCGTTCAGGCCCACG
>ONDF01000027.1 GCA_900316525.1 uncultured Bacteroidales bacterium | reverse complement strand
CCGTGCTGCCGGTCGTCGGTTGCGTACATTTTTCCTCGATACTGTTCTTAACCGAAGACCTGTGGTTGTCATTTGCGTACAAAAGCGCCATAAAGTGTACGCATCCGATCACCATGTGCCCGAAAAAAAGCCAGCCCCAAACGAGGCTGGCTTTTGGTTGTGTCGCGCTTTCGCTTACGCGTTCGGGTTCTGCTTGATCTCGGCCTGGGCGGCGGCGAGACGGGCGATGGGAACGCGGAACGGGGAGCAGGAGACGTAGTCGATGCCGATCGTGTTGAAGAACTCGATGGACTTCGGATCGCCGCCGTGCTCGCCGCAGATGCCGCACATCAGGCCCTGGCGGAAGGAGCGGCCCTTGTCCACTCCGATCTTCACCAGCTGGCCGACGGCCTTGGTGTCGATGGTCTGGAACGGGTCGGCGTCGAGGATCTTGTTGCCGAGGTAGTCACCCATGAAGGTGCCGATGTCGTCGCGGCTGAAGCCGAACGTCATCTGGGTGAGGTCGTTCGTGCCGAAGCTGAAGAACTGGGCCTCGCGGGCCATGCGGTCGGCGGTCAGGGCGGCGCGCGGGATCTCGATCATCGTACCGAACTGGTAGCTGAGGAGGGTGCCCACGGTGGCCTGGACCTCGGCCTTGATCTTCTCGCAGATGGCCTTCTGGAAGCTGAGCTCACGGGCGGAGATGGTGACCGGAATCATGATCTCCGGGTGCGGGTGCAGGCCTTCCTTCTGGAGTTCGGCGGTGGCGGTGAAGATGGCGCGGTACTGGGTCTCGGCGATCAGCGGGAAGCTGACGTGCAGACGGACGCCGCGGTGGCCCATCATCGGGTTCACCTCGTGGAGGGAAGCGCCGCGCTTCTCGACTTCCTTGACGGAGATGCCGAGATCCTTGGCGAGTTCCTTCTTCTTGTCCTCACCCTGCGGGACGAACTCGTGGAGCGGCGGGTCCAGCAGACGGAACACGACCGGCTTGCCGTCCATCACGCGGAGCGTGTCCTTGACGGCGGCCTTCATGAAGGGCTCGAGCTCGGCCAGGGCGGACTTGCGCTCCTCGTCGGTGTCGCAGAGGATCATCTTGCGGAGCTTGGACAGCGGGATTTCGCTGTTGCGGCCGTAGAACATATGCTCGATGCGGAACAGGCCGATGCCCTGGGCGCCGAACTTGAGGGCGCGGGCGGCGTCCTCCGGGGTGTCGGCGTTGGTGCGGATACCGAGCTTGCGGTACTTGTCGCACATGCCCATGAACTTGGCGAAGAGCGGGTTCTCGGAGGCGTCCATCGTGTCGATGGCGCAGCCGTAGACGAGACCCTTGGCGCCGTTCAGGCTCAGGAAGTCACCCTCCTTGAAAGTCTGGTCGATGCCGGCGAAGGAGACGGTCTTGTTCTTGAAGTCGATCTTGAGGGCGTCGCAGCCCACGATGCAGCACTTGCCCCAGCCGCGGGCCACGAGAGCCGCGTGGGAGGTCATGCCGCCGCGCTCGGTGAGGATACCCACGGAGGCGTGCATGCCGTCGATGTCTTCCGGGGAAGTCTCCTCACGGACGAGGATGCACTTCTTGCCCTCGAGGGAGTACTTGATGGCGTCCTCGGAGGTGAAGACGATCTGGCCGACGGCGCCGCCCGGGGAAGCCGGGAGACCCTGGGCCAGGACCTGGGCCTTCTTCTCGGAAGCCGGATCCAGGATCGGGTGAAGGACCTCGTCCAGCTGGGCCGGAGCCACGCGCATGACGGCGGTCTTCTCGTCGATCAGGCCTTCGTCGACCATGTCGACGGCCATCTGCAGGGCGGCGAGGCCGGTGCGCTTGCCGATACGGCACTGCAGCATCCACAGCTTGCCTTCCTGGATGGTGAACTCGATGTCCTGCATGTCCTGGAAGTGCTGCTCGAGGTGCAGACGGATCTCGTCCAGCTCCTTGTACACTTCCGGCATCGCGGTCTCGAGGGAGGCGAGGTTCTTGTTCTTCTCGCTCTTGGTGGCCTCGTTCAGGGGGTTCGGGGTGCGGATACCCGCGACCACGTCCTCGCCCTGGGCGTTGATCAGCCATTCGCCGTAGAACTTGTTGTCACCGTTGGCCGGGTTGCGGGAGAAGGCCACGCCGGTGGCGGAGGTGTCGCCCATGTTGCCGAACACCATGGACTGGACGTTCACAGCCGTGCCCCAGTCATCCGGAATGTGCTCGATCTGGCGGTACCGGATGGCGCGCTTGCCGTTCCAGGACTTGAAGACGCCGCCGATGGAGCCCCACAGCTGGGCCTTCGCATCGTCCGGGAACTCCACGCCCAGGACTTCCTTGATCCGCACCTTGAAGGCCTCGGCGAGGTCCTTCAGCTCTTCGGCGGTCAGGTCGGTGTCGCTCTTGTATCCCTTCGCGTCCTTGACGTCCTGCATCATCCGGTCCAGCTGCTGGCGGATGCCCTGGCCGTCGGCCGGCTCGATGCCCTCGGCCTTCTCCATGACGACGTCGGAGTACATCATGATGAGGCGGCGGTAGGCGTCATACACGAAACGCGGGTTCTTGGTCTTCTCGATGAGGCCCGGGATGGTCTTGGAGCACAGGCCGATGTTCAGGATGGTGTCCATCATGCCCGGCATGGAGGAACGGGCGCCAGAACGGCAGCTCACGAGGAGGGGATCCTTCTCGTCGCCGAACTTCTTGCCCATGATCTTCTCGGTGGCCTCGAGGGCGGCCTGGACTTCGGCCCGCAGTTCGGGCGTGTAGCCGCCACCCAGACGGTAGTATTCCGTGCAGCACTCGGTCGTGATGGTGAATCCGGCGGGAACGGGCATCCCGAGGAGGTTCATTTCGGCGAGGTTCGCACCCTTGCCGCCGAGCAGCTCACGCATCTTGCCGTTACCTTCGGCCTTCTTGGCGCCGAAGCGGTAGACTCTCTTTTTGATCTCTTTCATGTTTGCTTATATTTTAGTTGATTTTCTTTCCTGAAAACGCTAAACATTAATTTAACCTGCGAATTTAAGAAAAAATCCGCAGAAATGCTAAAAAAACTGGGTGAGGAGCCTTACAAAAGCTTGGCGGCGATGTCGGAGAGCTCCGACCGTTCCCCCTTCCGAAGGAAGATATGCTGGAACAGCGGCTGTCCGTTCATCTTCTCCCCGAGGTGCGTCAGACCGTTGGACCACTGGTCCAGGTAGGGCTGGTCGATCTGGAAAATGTCGCCCGTGAAGACCATCTTCGTGCCTTCGCCGGCGCGGGTGATGATGGTCTTGACCTCGTGCGGGGTGAGGTTCTGCGCCTCGTCCACAATGAAATACACCTTGCCGAGGGAGCGGCCGCGGATGTAGGCGAGGGGGGAGATGAGGAGTTTCTCGTCCTTGAGCATCCCCTCGATCTTGAGGGCCTGCTTGGAGCCCGGCTTGAAGCAGCGCTTGATGACGTCGAGGTTGTCCATCAGCGGCTGCACGTACGGGCTCATCTTGCTCCGCTGGTCGCCCGGCAGGAAGCCGATGTCCTGGCCGCCGAGCACCACGGTCGGACGGCTGAGGATGATCTGGTCGAAGTCCTTCTCCTGCTCCAGCGCGGCGGCCAGGGCGATGAGCGTCTTGCCCGTGCCGGCGCCGCCGGTCAGGGACACGAGCGGAATGGCGGGATTCAGGCAGGCGTCCAGGGCGAAGCGCTGCTCGTCGTTGCGGGGACGGATGCCGTAGGCCTCCTTCGTCCGCACGAGGACGATCTTGTTCCGCTTGTCATCGTAGCGGGCGCAGACCGTGGTCCCGCCCAGGTCGAACTTGTACAGCTGGTTGGGCTTGGGCTCTTTCTGCGAGACCTCCTTCCAGTCGATGCTGTTGTCCTGCCCGTAGGCGAGCTGCTGGATGACCTGCGGGTCGGCGTCCACGTACATCACTTCCCGCTCGAGGTCGTACAGGTGCTCGTCGTCCACGCGGCCGGCCTGGTAGTCCTGCGCGGGCATCCCGACGGCCTTCGCCTTCAGGCGCAGGTTGATGTCCTTGGTCACCAGGGCGACGAACCGGCCGGGGTTCTGCGCCCGCACCCACAGGGCCGTGGACAGGATCCGGTGGTCCTGGGTGTCGTCCTTGAACAGGTCGGCGAACTCGGGGGTGAAGGGGTGGTTGGGCTCGATTTTGATGTTGCCGAGCCGCTTCCCGAGCGAGATGCCCTCGGGGCCGAACTCCCGCTTGTCGGTGAGCTTGTTGATGTCCCGCATGAAGGCGCGGGCGTTGAACGAGAGGGCGTCGTTGCCCTTCTTGAACTTGTCCAGTTCCTCGATCACGGCGATGGGGATCACGAGGTCGTTCTCCTGGAACCGCTTGATCGCCTGGTGGTCGTGCAGGATGATGTTGGTGTCGAGGACAAATATCTTGGCCATGGTTTCGGTGTTGTCAGTCTTCTCCCTCCAGGGAGTTCATCAGGGACTCCAGGATGCCGGTGATGCCGCTGCCGCCCGACAGGACGGAGACGCCGGGCGTGCCGACGGCCGGGTGTCCGAGCGGGAAGTAGGCGATGTCCTGGAGCAGGAATTCGGCGTCCACGTAGTCGTAGTCGATGTCGGCGATCTGCAGGATGACACCGGGAATCTCGCCGAACAGGACGCGGACGCGGAGTTCGTCGCCGTAGGCGCGGCAGACGTCGCCGACGGAGATGTCGGCCCCGTTCACGGCGGCCATGCCCCGGAGGGCGTTCATCAGCCCGCCTTCGAGGACCGTGGCGCCGGCGCGGACGATGCCGTCCTCCACCAGTTCCCGGATGACTTCGTACCCGTCGATGAAATAGTCGGCGTCGCCCACCTCGGGCGCGGTGCTCCGCTTCTCGCCCGTCGCGGCGGCGAGCAGGGACCCGCCCAGGCGGTAGTCGCAGGTGTCCAGGGGGACGTAGATCAACCAGTCGGAGGCTTCCGGCTGGATCGTCGCCGGGCAGCGGCGGCGCCGGGAGATGCGCGGGTTCGCCGTGCGGAACGGCAGCTCGCGGATGATGCTTTCCTCTTCGTCCGGGGCCTCTTCCTCAGAGGTGGTCGTCGCCTTGAAGGAGACGTTGCAGGCGCCGCCCGCGACCTTCACCTCGCTGAGCTTGATGCCCAGGTGGTCGATGTATTCGGCCGCCGCCTCGACGGAGGCGTAGAAGGCGGCCTGGTTGCCGATGGCGCCGTCGTTCCAGCGCCAGTCGGCCTTCAACGTGAGGTCTCCGAGCCGGAAGTGACCGCCCATCCAGATGGCGTCCAGCATGGCCTTGGCGATGCGCGCCCGCGTGACCTGGCCCGCGAAGGGCAGGGGGAACGGCGGGCGGGGCAGGGCGGCGACGGCGTCGGCATAGGCTTCGATGTCCTCGTCGCGGAAGTCGAAGGGCGTCGGGGAGATGTCCACGGTCTCGTCCGCCACGCTGCCGGCGGGCAACGGGGCCGGGAGCGCGCCCGGAAGCGTGCATTCCTGCAGCAGTCCGGCGGGCGTGAGGGCCTGCGGGATCCCGTCTATGATGTAGGCGTCGTAAAGGTTGGGTGCTTTGTCGGCCATCCTGGGCGTTTTTATTTGTGCTCAAAAATAGGTATTTTTGTGTTGAAATCAAAACAAGCGCGTTTTTATGGAATTTTCGGAGTCTCGGTACGGGGCGCTGCTCGAGGAGATCTTCCAGCGGTTCCCTTCGGTGCAGAAGACGGATTTCGCCACGGCCTACAAGCCGGGCCTGGCGGGGATGGAGGCCTTTTGCGAGGCGCTCGGGCATCCCGAGCGGGCGTTCAAGAGCATCCACGTGGCCGGGACCAACGGCAAGGGCTCCGTCGCGAGCCTCCTGACGGCGGCCCTCGCCGGCGTCGGCCTCCGGACGGGCCTGTACACGTCCCCGCATCTGGTGGACTTCCGGGAGCGCGCCCGGATCGTCACCGGCGACTCCTTCGAGCTCATCCCCAAGGACTACGTTTTCGACTTCCTGACCACCTGGGAGCCCTATTTCATCGAAAAGGGCCTGTCCTTCTTCGAGATCACCACCGGCCTCGCGTTCAAGTGGTTCGCCGACGCCGGCGTGGACGCCGCCGTCATCGAGGCGGGCCTCGGCGGCCGGCTGGATTCCACGAACGTCATCACCCCGGAGCTGGCCCTCGTCACCACCATCGGCCTGGACCATTGCGCCCTCCTCGGGAATACGCTGGAGGCCATCGCGGGGGAGAAGGCGGGCATTTTCAAGCCCGGCGTCCCCGCCCTCGTGGGCGAGAGCAATCCCGAGACCGACCCCGTCTTCGACGACAAGGCCTGGATGCTGTGTCCGCTCACTTATGCGGACAAGATCCGCCCGTCCCTGTGGCATCGCCGGCAGGACATTCTCAAGAAGATGGACCTGCAGGCCGATGTCCAGGAGAAGAATCTCCGCACCGTCCTCGCCGCCGTCGACCTCCTCAAGCAGGTGCCCGGTTTCAAGGCCCTGGCGGACACGGAGGGCGTGCTGGCCGGCATCGCCGGCGCCGCCCGCCGGACCGGCTTCCGCGGCCGCTGGGAGCGGCTTTCCGAGCTTCCGTTCGTCATCTGCGACATCGGCCACAACCCCCAGGCGCTGCAGTACAACTTCGCCCAGCTCCGTCGCTACGTGGAGGAAGGCCGCTGCAGCTCGCTGATCATCGTATACGGCATCATGGCCGACAAGGACCTGGACGGCATCCTTCCGCTGATGCCCGCCGACGCCACCTACATCTTCACGGCGCCGCAGACGGCCCGCGCCCTCCCCGCCGGAGAGCTCCTGAAGCGGTATACGGCTTTCCAGGGAGGGAAGCCTTCTCTCCGCGCCTACGCGGCCGATTCCGTCCGCCAGGCCGTCCAGATGGCGATGCAGCTGGCCCAGACGCTGTCCCAGCAGACGAACCGCTCCGCCTCCGCCTCGAAGCCCGTCCCGCCGCTCGTGTTCATCGGCGGCTCCGCTTTCGTCGTCGCCGAGGCCCTGCCCCTGTTCCGCTGATTGGTATGGATGTTGAAGATATCCTGCCGGTAGAAAAAAGTTGATTATGTTCCGATATGTCCGGGCAGCCCTTGCGGCCGCCGCCCTTTTCCTGATTGCCCCGCTTATGAACGCCAACCCCGCGCCCGACAAGGACGGCCACGTGCTGACCGCCCTGTGGAAACAGTATGAAGAGGCCAACAAGGCCGACCGCCCGCAGAAGGAGGCGGAAATCCTCACGAAGATCAAGGCCGAGGCGGTCAAGCAGCGCCTCGCCGCCGACTTCTACGACGCCGCCGTGAAGTACGTGGAGTCAGTGCAGCGCCGCGACTGGAAGAAGCGCGACGAGCTCCGGCGGAACCTGGAGAAGGAAGTGCGGGATTTTGACGAGCCGATGGTCACCTACCTCTGGATGAGCGAGCAGGCGGGCTCCTCCTCCGACGCCCGCTGGGCCTATGTCCGCCCCCGCGCGGAAGCGTTCCGCGCCGGACACAATACCGCGCTTTGGCGCGGCATCGGCGGCCTGATGGGCGGAGCGATGAAGGATTTCGTCGCGTCGGACTATGAATATGTGCTGTGGCACCTGATCGGCGCCCGGCGTTACGACAATCCGGAAAAGGACGAGATTTACCAGGCCCTGCAGGGCGAAGTGCAAGGAAAGCATCCCGGCGAAGGCTACCTGGCCTTTTATGTCGCGAACCGCAAGTACGGTCCCGCCAAGAAGGAGGCCCTGGAGGCTGTCGCGAAGCGGTACGCCGGCCAGTCCGTCGCCTTCTGGCCCCGCCAGGAACTGCTCCGGATCCGGTTCAGTGAATTGAACGAGCAGAAGGCCGGATCGGCCGCCTACCAGGCCCTGTACGCCGACTGTCTCACCTACGAGAAGGAACGCAAAGCCCAGAAGGGGGACGACGCAAAGATTGTCGCCGGCTGCACCGCCGTCAAGAATCTGACCGAGACGCTCACCGGAAAGGGCGTCGGCGTCTGCCTGGAGGACAAGCAGGTTTGCGTTACCTTCCGCAACCTGGACAAGGCTACGCTCACGCTCCGGGAAGGCGACAAGACCGTCAAGACCTGGAACCTCGCGAATTCCACCCGCAGTTTCTATGTCTATGACACCGTGCGGGTGGCGCTTCCGAAGCTCGGGGACGGTTCCTATTCGCTGGAAGCTGTGAACGGGAAGCTGAACGGCATCGCCTACTATAACCAGCACACCCTGTCGATCGCGGTCCGCCGGGAAGCGGACGGCTTTGCCGCGTACGTGGCGGACTACCTCTCCGGCAAGCCCCTGGACCAGGCGAAGGTCACCCTCTGGAAGGGAGACAAGGCCGTGGTCTCGGAGCAGGTCCGGCTGGACGGCTTCACGGCGCTTCCCAAGAAGTTCCAGGAGACCATCGACAGCCACAAGGATACCTACTACAACCTGACGGCGGAAACCGGTTCCGGAACGGGCCTCAGGGCCAGTCAGCGCGTGGGCGTGCACGCTTACTATTACGACTACGACAGCGACGACCGCACGGACCGCACCTTCTGCCACATCTACAAGGACCGCGGGGCCTACAATCCCGGCGATGTCCTGCAGTTCAAGGCCGTGGTGTACCAGGGCAACCTCGTGGATCGTGTCTCCGTCGTCCCGGACAAGGCCGTGGAGGTGATCCTCCTGAACAGCGAGGACAAGGAAATCGACCGCCTGAAGCTGAAGACCAACGAATTCGGCTCCGTGTCCGGTTCCTTCACCCTGCCTAAGGGAGAGCGCAACGGCTATTTCCAGCTGCAGGTGAAATCCGGCAAGCAGTTCCTCGAGGGCGACTCCTTCCGCGTGGACGAGTTCGTCCTCCCGACCTTCACCCTCTCCTTCGACAAGAACGACAAGCTGTACCTGAAGGGCGACGAGGTCGTGGTCAGCGGCAAGGTCAAGAGCTTCTCCGGCCACAGCCTGACCGGCGCCGACCTGGCCGTGAAGGTGGAGCGCTGGGGCAACGTCGTCCTGGAGACGAACGTCCAGCCCGAGACCGACGGCACCTTCTCCTTATCCTTCCCGGCGAAGGAAACCGGCTGGTACAATGCCGAGGTCACCGTCACCGACGCCACCGGCGAAATGCAGGAATTCGGCACGGGCGTGTATGTCAGCGACTACATCTCCGTATCCCTGACCATGCAGGACGGCGCCGAGGGCGAGTTCGTGACGATGGAGGAGAAGAACGAGCCGGGCGGCCGGTTCATCGGCCGCCGCTGGCGTCCGTCCGCGTCCAAGTACATCGCCACCGGCGAAGTGGCCCGCGTGCTGATGGAGGTGGACAACAGCGACGGGAACAAGATCGACGTTCCGGTCCAGTTCGAACTCTTTGCCGAGGACAGCACCGTCGTCCGCTCCGGCAAGGCCGCGTCCGGCGAAGTCGTCGAGATCGACCTGAAAGGCCTGCCCGACGGCCTTTATTTCCTCGTCGGCAAGGCTTCCGAGCGGGATGCCAAGGACGAGTCGAAGTGCTGGATCCTGAAGGTGGACCCGAAGGGGAAGGTCCTGGACGCCCCGGTCCGCCGCCTCTTCTTGACCGGTCCCGGGGATGTGCCCATGGGCGAAAAGATCCGCCTGACGATGGGTACCGCCGACGGGGCCGAATACGCGATCGTCACCCTCTTCGGCAAGGCCCGGAAGGTGCTGGAAACCCGGAAGGTCGTCCTCAAGGGCGTCCGGGCGAAGGAAGGCTCCCTGACCACCCTCGAGTTCGATTACAAGCCCGACTATCCGGACGCCGTCCGCCTGCAGGTGTTCTACTTCAAGCGGGGCGATTCCGTGGTCTTCGACAAGGAATACTCCCGCACGCGCACCCGCCTGGCGCTGCCGTTGAAGTTCGAATCCTTCACGGACAAAGCCTTCCCGGGCACATCCTATACCTTTACCCTGAAGACCGATCCGGGTGTGGAGGCCCTCGCGGCGGTGTATGACAAGAGCATCGACGCCATCGCCGGCAACTGGTGGCCGGTGGTCACCTTGCGCGAGTTCAGCGTCCCGTACGTGAGCATCGAGTCTGCCTGCGGCCGGGTGAACGGGGACAATCCGTACGAAGAGGAACTGGCGCTGGAAGAGACGGCGGTGGTCGGCTATGGCGCCGCGCCGATGATGAAGGCGACCCGTTCCGCCAACAGCGCGATGATGGAGGACCGGATGGTCCTGGCGGAAGCGCCGATGGCGGCGAAGGAGTCCGTCGAAGCCGCTGACGAAGGGGCGGCGGCCGAGGTGACCGTGCGCTCCAAGTTCGAGAACGCATTGACCTTCCAGCCGCATCTCGTGTCCGACGCGGCCGGCAACCTCTCGTTCACGTTCAGCACGTCCGACAAGCTCTCGACCTACTACGTGGCGCTGTATGCCCACGACAAGGGGATGCGGAACACGTATCTCCGCGAGGAAATGGTGGTGAGCGTGCCCGTGAAGGTGGCGGTCGTGGAACCGCAGTTCCTCTATGTGGGCGACACCTACGAGGTGGCCGCCAGCGTGTCCAGCAACACCGACAAGCCGGTTTCCGGCTGGCTGTACCTCTATACCTATCCGTCCAAGGAATATGAAGGCGTGGAGCCGATGGGCGTCCAGCGCGTCGCGGTGACGGTTCCGGCCGGCGGCACGGAAAGCCACCGCTTCCCGGTCCGCGTGCCGGCCGTCGAAACCCTCGGCTTCAAGGTGGTCTTCGCCGCCGACGAGTTCTCCGACGCCGTCTTCCTGCCGGTTGCGGTCAAGAAACCCGTCCAGACCCTCACCGAGGCCCATTCCGCTGTGCTCCGCGCCGGCATGAGCCGCGAGACGCTCCTCTCCGAGCTCCGCGCCCGCTTCGTCAATGTGCCCGCGTCCGAGGCCGCATTGACCGAAACCACCCTCCTGGACCTCGTCCGCGCCGCCATCCCCGCCAAGGTGGATCCCGAAGGCAAGGACGTCCTCTCCCTCTCCGAGGCCTGGTATGTCCGCCTGATTGCCGGGAAGATTTCTCCGCTCGCTTCGCTCGGTCAAAATGACAAAGAGACTGTCATTTCGAGCGGAGCCGAAGGCGAAGTCGAGGAATCTCTCCTCGAAAAAGTCCTCGCCTGCCGCAACAACGACGGCGGCTTCGGCTGGTTCGAAGGGATGGAGTCCTCGCCGATCATCACGGCCGTGCTGCTGCAGCGCTTTGCGAAGCTGCGCGACCGCGGCTTCGAGGTGCCGGACCTGACCTCTTCCGTCAAGTTCCTGGACACCAGGCACTTCGCGACCGAGCTTCCGTACTGGCGCGGCTACCTGTCCGATGCGCAGTACCTGTTCGTCCGTTCCCTCTACCCCACGGTCCCGTTCGAGGTGAAGCCGGTGACGAAGGAAGGGAAGAAGCGGTTCGAGGAGTTCCAGAAGTATGTGAAGGGCTACCTCGTTCCTTCCGCGAAGGACGGCCGCGGCCTGCAGGGCCAGATCATGGCCAAGGCCCGCCGCGTGCAGACCCTGCTCAATCTCTCCGCCTCCTCCGAGGGCATCGCCCTGGCGAAGGCCTGGGGCGTGAAGGTCGCCGCGAAGCCCCGGATGGAATCCTCGCTGAAGGCCGACATCGCCTCCCTGAAGGAGTACGCCGTGGAGCACCGCGACGGCGGCTGGTACTATCCCAACGCCGTGATGCCTTGGCGCGGCCTCCTCGAGACCGAGGCCGATGCGCACGCTCTCCTGTGCGGCCTGATGAATCCGTACGCGCCGGAGATCTCCGACGGCATCCGCCTGTGGCTGATGCTCCAGAAAGAAACGCAGAAGTGGGACGAGAGCCCGGCGTTCGTGGACGCGATCACCGCCATCCTCGATGGCTCCGACGCGGTCCTCGCCACCTCCATCCTGTCCTACTCCGCCACGTACGACAAGCCTTTCGCCGACATCAAGGCCGCCGGCAACGGCTTCACCATCGCCCGCAAGTTCTTCCGCGAGAAGACCGTGGAGAAGGTCTATGACGACCGCTCCGGCGAGAACGACCAGGTGACCGTCCGCGAGGAAATCGCGCCCGGCGCGCCGGTCGCGGTGGGCGACAAGATCATCGCCGAATACCGGATCTGGAACCAGGAGAACCGCAGTTTCGTGAAGGTCGACGCGTTCCGCGAGGCCGCCCTGCGGCCGGTGCAGCAGCTTTCCGGCCACACGGGCTGGGGCTGGTTCAGCTTCCGCCGCCTCACCTTCACCCCGCAGGGCTACCGCAACGTGAAGGCGGACCGCACCGAATACTACTTCGATTCCTTCCCGGAGGAGAACACCACCCTCACCGAGGAATTCTTCGTCACCCAGGCCGGCACCTTCACCGCCCCGGTCCTCACCGTCGAATCCCTCTACGCCCCCCACTACCGCGCCAACGACGCCTTCCACGGCGTCCTGGCCGTAGAGTAGCGTCATTCCCGGCTTGTCCGGGAATCTATTTCACCGTGAATCCCACGGAAACCGAATTGCCGTCACCGTCCACCACGGTGACGGTGTGTTTTCCGGGGGCGGGGGAAAGGCGCATCTGGTGGATGAGGCGGGTTTCGCCGAGGTAGGATTCGTCCAGGTGCCAGTAGAGGGTGGCGGCCGGGTCGCGGTGGACGGCCTGGAAGACGGCGCCGCCCTCGCTGCCGTCCAGCTGCCTGGGCAGCGTGAGGACGCTGCCGGGCTCGGGATAGAGGAACTCCATCCGGGCGGCGTCCCGGGTGACGGGGCGGACCTCATATTCGGGATGATAGGCCTTGTAGTACCACTCCATCGCGGGCGGCAGCCGGAAGGTGCCGTCCTTGTGGTAAGGGCACACTTCGCTTTCCTGGGCCTGCGCCGGGAGCAGCACGCGCTCGTAGTCCGGGCAGTCCTGGCTGCGGATCATCCCGGATTCCTTGCACACGTCCAGCCACACGCCGCCGTCCAGGGGCTCTTCGAACCAGTCGGCCGTGGGCGGCAGGAGGTTCAGCAGGTCGAACAGGACGGGGGCGGCGGTCTTGGCGCCGGTCATCCCCGCCACGCCGTGTCCGTCGGCGTTGCCGCACCACACGCCCACGGCGTAGTCCGGCGTCACGCCCACGGCCCAGGCATCCCGGGAACCGTAGCTCGTGCCGGTTTTCCATGCGGCTTTCCGTACGGAACGGATCAGTTTCCAGTCGATTTCATCGGGCCGGTTGACCTCTTTCAGGGCCTCGAAGGTGTACCAGAGGGCGAGGCGGTCCCGGAACGGGGAATCCGTCGGCAGCCCGTCGTAACTGCGCACCATGTCGGCATAGGCGCGGGTGATGTCGGCCAGGGTGCCCTCGCCACCGCCCAGGATGAGCGAAAGCCCATAGTAGGAGGCGTCCCGGGGCAGGGTGGAGAGGCCGGCGTCCCGCAGGACTTTCAGGAAGCGCGGCGGCCCGTAGGCGCGCAGCAGGTGCACGGCGGGCACGTTCAGCGACCGGGCCAGCGCCTCCGCCGCCGGGACCGCCCCGTGGAACTGCAGGTCGAAGTTCTGCGGCGTGAAACCGTTCAGGTTCACCGGCGTGTCCCGCAGCAGCGTCCGGGGCAGGATGGTCCCGTCCTGCAGGGCGGCGCAGTACAGGAACGGCTTCAGGATGCTGCCCGTGCTGCGCGGGGACGCCGCGATGTCCACTTCGGAACCGTGGCGCGTACGCAGGGGCGAAGCGTTTCCTACATAGGCGATCGTTTCGCCGCTGCGGATGTCCAGGATGACGGCCGCGAGGTCCGCCGTCCCTGTCAGGGCGAGTTCATCGGACCACCGGGTGGTCGCATCCTCCACCTGCCGCTGCAGGGAAATGTCGATGCTGGTGCGCGTCTCCTCCCCGTGGGGCTGCGCCTCTACAAGGTGGCGGGCCAGGTTGGGCAGGGGATAGGGCGCGTCCGGCAGCGGTTCTGCCAGCGCCGTTTCCAAGGTCGACGCATCGAAGTATCCGCGGCGGTGCAGCCGTTCCAGCAGGCGGTTCCGCTTGGCCAGCAGCTGGTCCCGGGCCTTGCCGGGGTGGATGGAGGCCGGCGCGTTGGGCAGCACGGCGAGGGTGGCGGATTCGGCCCAGGAAAGCTCCCCGGCGGGGCGCCCGAAATAGCGCCAGGCCGCCGCCTCCAGGCCCACGACATTGCCCCCGAACGGGGCGTGGGACGCATACAGGGCCAGGATTTCGTCCTTGGAGCAGCGGAATTCCAGCCGGGTGGCCAGGACGGCTTCCACCAGCTTCTGCCAGAGGGTCCGCTCCCGGTTCCGGGACAGGCGGATCACCTGCATCGTCAGCGTACTGCCGCCGCTCACCACGTGCCCGGCGCGCGCGTTGTCCGCGGCGGCGCGGACGAGCGCCACCGGGTTCACGCCCGGATGCCACCGGAAATGCCGGTCCTCGAACTGGACGAGCGCCATGGCGAACCGGTCAGGCACGGTGTCACACGGCGGAAAACGCCACTGCTGGTCCCCCGCGATGCGGGCGCCCAGCAGTTCGCCGTTCCGGTCGGTGACGACCGTCGCGTAGGACGTACCTTTGAAAAGGTCCTTCGGCAGGCAGCACAGCCAGCCTGCCAGAAGGACCTCGAAAAGAATCAGGAATGCAGCCTTGCGGCGGCTCATCGGGTGACGGCCGTCGTCTTGGACTCCGTATTGGCGGAGACCTGCGGGTTGTACATCGCCGAGCAGGTGATGGCCGGCAGGGTGTACGAGCCCTCGTAGGCGGCGCGGAGCTTCAGGGTGAAGGTCTTGGACGCACCGTGCGGCAGGTCGAAGAACCAGTCGCAGCGGTCGTCGCGGATGTCGCGGTAGTCGGCGTTCCCTTCACCGGCATCGCCCATGCGCAGCCGGTCGTTGAGGATCTCCCAGCCGGACGGGACGCGCTCGCTGAGGGCCAGGGAGCGGTAGTCGGCTGTGGTCGGGTTGGTCACCTTCACGACGGCCTTGAACTCCGTGCCCTGCGGGATGGAGGTGGCCTTCAGGGCCTTTCCGGACGCATCCTGGTAGGTGACGGAAATCTGCAGGCCGTGCGCTTCGGCCGGGACCGTCACGCCCGCAGGAGCGCGGGAGATGGACGTCAGCGTCACATACAGCGTGCCGTCGCCGGTGTTCTTCGCCGTGACGCGGCCGGTAACCGGCTGCGTGTAGACGGACTTCGCCGACACGACATCCTCCCCGCCGACCTGGGCCTTGACGGACTGGGAACCGACCTTCGCGAAGAGACGGTCCATGGCCATGGCGGCGAAGGCCGCTTCCTGCGTGGAGTAGTATCCGTCGTTGATGTACTCGGCCACTTCGAGCGCGGTCGGGAGGGCCTGCGCGAGGTCGTCGGAGAGGGCATGGACCTGGAGGACGACCGCCTTGTCGCGCAGCGAAGAGCCGTAGGTGAAGTCGGCATAGCCGTATTCACCCGTGGACACGACGTCCTTGGCGACGATTTCCTGGGCCGTCTTCACCTTGCCGCTCACGGCGTAGGCGGCGGCGAGCATCCATTCGGCGCGGCCTTCCAGCTTGCCGGATTCCTTCATGCGGTTCATCGCCGCATTGGCGGGCGCGCCGGCGACCGCGAGGGTGTACAGGCGGTAGCACTCGTCCAGCTGGCTGAACACGGCGTTGCCCGCGAGGCGGTAGGCCTGGCTCAGGTTGGTCTGGAAGCGCTGCCAGTTCGCGAGGACGTCCTTCTGAACCTCGAATCCGGCCGCGGCCGCCTCGGCGAGGAACTGGCCGGCCATGGAACTGGCCCAGGTGTCGGAGGCGTTGCCGCCGCTCCAGTAGGCGAAGCCGCCGTCGCTCCGCTGGCGGGCGTACAGCTGGTGGATGATGCCCGGAATGAGTTCGCGGGCCTCCTGGGAATCGGCCTCGGAGAGCTGCGGCAGCAGGTGCAGCATCGTCAGACCCTTGGAAGAGAGCTGCTCGGAGCAGCTGTACGGATAGTTCTTCATCTTCTGGAACATCCCGGCCGCGTCGACGGCGGGGAAGGAAGCCAGCGCGAGGGTGGAACTGCCCTCGGCGTCGAAGGAAACGGATTCCCCGGCCGCCAGTTTCGCCTGGCGGATGGTCACCGTCTCCGGATTCGGGTTCACGACCTGGATGTCGATGGTCTCGGAGGTCTTGCGGGAGCCGCCCTCGGCCGTGACGGTCACCTTGGCGGCGCCTTCCCCGGCGGTCTTGAGGGCGAAGTGGACCACGTTGTCGCCCGCCTTGTCGAAGTGCGTCGTCTCGGTCGTGGCGCCGTCGGCCTGGAGGGCGCCCTCGGCCTTGACGGTGACCTTGACGTCCTTCACCTTGTCGTCCAGGGCGAACACGTTCACCGGGAGGACGACGTTCTCGCCGTCGGCGATCTGCCTCGGGAGGGTCGCGAGGACCATCAGCGGGGACTTGACCGTCACGGTCGTCGCGGCGTTGCCGTAGGCCCCGTCGTGGCCGGCGACCACCATCACGCGCAGGCTGCCCACGTACATCGGGAGCTTGACCTCGTGCTTGCCCGCGCCCTTGGCGAGGGTGAACGGTCCCAGGAACTTCACCACCGGGTTGAAGCGGTTGTCCTTGCGGGCCGCGCGGATGTTCTCCTGGTCACCGCCGATGGACAGCATCGGGCTGAAGCGGCCGGCGTACGCGCCGATCACCTCGTCGTACAGGTCCCAGGTCCTCACGCCCAGGGCCTCGGTCTGGTACATCGCATCCCACGGGGAAGGGGTCTTGAAGGCCGTCAGGTCCAGCAGGCCCTCGTCCACGATGGCGAGGGTGTAGGTCATGGCCTTTCCGGACTTCTCGGACACCTGGACGGTGAACGCCTCTTCCGGGGCCACGGTATCGGCCACCTTGATCACCGGCTCCAGGTGCGAGGCGGGATTCTCCACCAGCAGGCGCTTCACGCCGTACAGGCGCAGCGGCTGGCCGCCCTCCGAAGCCTCGTACGGCCGGACCAGGGTGATGTGGACATAGAAGTTCGGCGCCATTTCCGGGGTGACGGTAAAGGTGTAGGGCGTGTCCTTGGACGCGTCCGTGGCCACCCATTCGCGGGCGATCACGCCGGCGGCGTTCTCCAGGCTGACAAGGGCCTGGCCGCCCTGCGCGGCGGGGATGTAGACCTTGGCCTTGTCGCCGGCGCGGTAGCTTTCCTTGTCGGCGGCGAAGGTGAGCATGGACAGGGCGCTCGGATCCTCACGTCCGGAACGGCCCTTGTAGGCGGGCCAGTCGATGACGACGGTCTTGCCGGCGATGTGGCCGCCCGCGACGTCGCGCACGACGACCAGGTAGCGGCCCCAGTCGGCTTCGGCCGCGCGGAGGTTGAAGGTGACGTCCTGCGAGCCGGACGTGAGCTTGCCGGAGGCGACGGGCTTCGCGTTCCGCCCGTTCACGTAGCCGGCGAGTTCATCCGGATTGTTGTCCCACCACCAGCTCCATTCGGTCTTGAACACGCGGTATTCCAGCTCGCGGCCGGCGAGGCGGGCGCCGGTGGCGTCCACCACGGCCACCTGGACCGTGTTGTCCTTGTCCGTCTCCAGTTCGCCCTCGGGCAGTTTCACGCCCACGTAGGCCGGGAACGGGGAATAGGGGATGGTCTGGGTGGTGAAGCTCTCGTCGCCGCCGCTCTCCAGGACGGAGGTGACGATGAAGGCCTGGAGCAGGCCCGGAGCGTCCTTCGCCGCCGGCAGGTCGAAGGCCGTCTCGGCGAAGCCGTTGCCGTCGAGCGTGGTCTCGAAGAGCGGATACTCGCTGTTCTCGAAGGAAGAGGCGGGATTGCGGAAGGTGTAGCCGTCGAAACCCTTGAACGTGGCGGGCGCCTTGCTCAGGGTCATCGTGGCGGAGGCGCGGAGGCCGGAGGCCGGGACGCCCGTGAGCCACGAAGAGGTCACGCGGGCCGTGTTCCGGGCGCCGCCCTGGAGGATGTCGCCGGGCAGTTCCAGATTGACCTTCAGGCGGTTGGGCTTGACGGTCTCGATGTGGAGGCTCTTGTGGAAGGCGGAGCCGCCCACCTTCACGTAGGCGTTCCACCAGCCGGTGGGATCGTCCGCGGAGGTGGCGATGGGGAAGGTGTAGAAGCCGTCCTGTCCGGTGGAGACCATCCGGGTGTAGAACTGGCCTTCCGGGGTGTAGAGCTCCAGGGTGGCCGGGTGGCCTTCCGGCAGGCGCTCGGCCTTGTCGGCGAGGATCATGGTCACGTGCAGGGTGTCGCCCGGGCGCCAGACGCCGCGTTCGCCGTAGATGAACCCCTTGAGGCCCTTGGAAAGGGTTTGGCCGCCCACGTCGAAGCGGCTCATCGACTTCTCGTAGCCGTCGGCGAGGCGGAGGTAGCCCGTGGTCTTGCCCTTGCGGCCCAGGAGGATGAAGGGCTTGCGGGGCAGGTCGACCTGCGCGAGGCCCTTGCCGTCGGTATGGCCCTTGCCGATGCGCTGGAGCTGGAAATCATACACTTCCAGGTCCACGCCGGACGCGGGCTTGGCGTCGCCCAGGTCCGTCGCGGCGACCCATAGGGTGTTGCCGTCGGCGTACTGCGCGAGGAGGCCGAGGTTGGAGGAGAGGAGGTTGATGGACGGGAACCGGTCGTCATCCATGTAGTAGGACGGGGTCTCGGGGTTGTTCCGGTCCTCCCAGTCGTACGCTTCCCAGTCCATGTAGTTGTCCCACCAGTAGGTGCTCTGGACGTCCCAGACCGCTTCCTCTTCCGGCGTAGGCTTGCCGCTCTGGACGGGCAGCATGGACGGGGCCTTCTTCCCGCCGTACAGGGAGTACTCCTGGCGGAAGGAGAGGGTGATGCGGTAGATCGCGCCCGGCTCCTGCTTGAACAGGCCGGAGAGGTCCACGCTGTAGTCGTTCCACGTGTGCGGGTCGCGGACGCCGTCGTCCGTCAGGGGAATCTGGCGGCTGTACACGACGCGGCCCACCCGGCGGAGTTCGGAATTGCCCGCCAGGCTGTTCTCCTGCAGGAACAGGAGCACGTTGTCCTCATAGATCTTGATGACGCGAAGGTCCACCGCGCTCAGGTTCACGGCGCGGAAGGGGAGGACGAGCTTGCTGTCGTCGGGCAGGATGGTCCCGTCGATGGGAATGGCCACGGCCGGGGCGGGATCCGTGGACGGAAGGTCCATGCGGAAGCCTTCGGCGAGGGCCTTTCCATCGGCGCTCTGCACACCTTGGTGCACCGTCAGCGCGAGGTCCTCGCGGGGATTGGCATCGAAATACACCCGGGCGACGTTGTCCTGGATGTCGACCGTCTGCCGCACGACCCCGGCGAGCTCGATCAGGCCTTCGCGGGACGCGGTGGGCGAGAGGGGCTCGCTGAAGCGGACCTCCACGCAGGGGTTCTCCCCGCGGAGGACGCGGGTGTCGATGACCTTGAAGCCGCCTGAGGCGGGGATGTAGGTCTTGCGGGAGACTTCCTGGTCGAAGTCCTTGACTTTCAAGGTGATCTTGACGGGCGTGTCGGCCGTGGAGCGCTCGAAGGGACCCGCCTCGAAATGATACTGCGTTCCTTCTCCGGCGACCGTCACGGGAGCGGCCGGGTCCACGGTCAGGGTGATGTCCTCCTTGGCCGCGGGAACGCTCAGGGTGATGGTGCCCTGCAGCCGCGCGCCGTCCCGGATGGTGACGCCGTCTACGGCGAGGGCCGCCGCGTGGGGCGCCGCCTGGACACGGAAGGGGAACACCTGGCACTGGGCCTCCTGCACGGGCAGGACCTTGCCCACCTGGAAGGAGCCTTCATACACGGTGCCGCTCTTCCAGCCGTCGGGCACGAACTCGACCACGGTCGGGCTCAGCCAGCGCTCGGAGCCCTTGAGGGCGGGTTTGAAGGAGAACAGGCCGTCGGTCTGCTTGTCCATGGGAACCGGCGTGGCCAGTTCCACGCGGATGGCGGTTCCGTCGGACACCACGCCGCCCGTGTACGCTTTCACGTAGTTGGCGAAAGCCGGGTCCAGGGTTTCGGCCCCTTTGGGGGCGCAGGCCGCCGCGAAGGCGGCGGAAAGGGCCAGAAGGGCCCACAGTCGAATTCGACGCATATCGTGTCAGGTTTTTATTCTCATACAAATATAAACAAAAATAATGTTATCTTTGCGTAATTGCTTTTATACGTATGCAGCCTGATTACGGATTCAACATCTCCGGCATCCAGCAAGTGGGGGTCGGAACGGAAAACTTCAGAAAATCGTGGAACTGGTTCATCCGGATGTTCGGTACGGACGTGAAAATCCTGGAGGATGACACCGTGGCGGAACGGATGCTTCCTTACACCGGCAACCAGCCGCAGAAACGCCACGCCTGCATCGCCGTGAACCTGCAGGGCGGCGGCGGATTCGAAATCTGGCAGTACTCCGAGCGGAAGCCCCGGCCGGTCGGGTTCGACATCGCTGTCGGCGACCTCGGCGTCTTCGCCGCGAAGCTCAACTGCCGCGACATTCCCGCCTGCCACCAGGCGCTCAAGGCCAAATGGGACGCCGTTTCCGACGTGAGCGCGCTTCCTGACGGAACTCCCTGCTTCTATGTCAAGGACCTCTATGGCAACTGCTTCCAGCTGGTCCAGACGGACTACATCTACATCGACGAGGGCAAGCTGACGGGCGGCATGGCCGGTACCGTCGTGGGCGTCACCGACATGGACAAGTCCATCGCCTTCTACCGGGAGATCCTCGGCTACGATACCGTGAAATATGACGAGACCGGCGTTTTCGCCGACTGGTCCCTCCTTCCGGGCGCCGGCGAAAGGTACCGCCGCGTCCTGATGGCCCCTTCGAAACCCCGCCAGGGGGCTTTCTCCGCCCTCATGGGCCCGGACTGCATCGAACTGGTGCAGGCGCTGGACCGCGCTCCGCGGAAGATCTACGAAGGCCGCTACTGGGGCGATCCCGGCTTCATCCAGATCTGCTACGACGTCACCGGGATGCGGGCGCTGGAGAAGTTCTGCGCGGAGAAGGGCCATCCCTTCACCGTGGACAGCTGCCCCGGCGGCATCACCTTCGACATGGGCGACGCCTCCGGCCACTTCACCTACATCGAGGACCCGGACGGCACCCTCATCGAGTTCGTGGAGACGCACAAGGTCCCCGTGGTGAAGAAGCTGGGCTGGTTCATCGACATGAAAAAGCGCGACCCGCGGAAGCCGCTCCCGAAGTTCCTGTTCCGTGCGATGGGACTCGTCTCCCGCGAAAAAGTGAAATAGACTGAAAACTGAATAATAAACCAATCAACCATCATGCAGACAGACATTTTTGAGAAAATACGCCGTTCCACCGGCGGTCCCATCGGCCAGTACCGCGACAAGGCGGACGGCTATTTCGCGTTCCCCAAGCTCGAGGGCGAACTCGGCCCCCACATGCGCTTCGCCGGGAAGGAAGTCCTTTGCTGGAGCCTGAACAACTACCTGGGTCTGGCGAACCATCCCGAGATCCGCAAGGTCGATGCCGAGGCCGCCGCCCGCTGGGGCATGGCCTACCCGATGGGCAGCCGCATGATGACCGGCCAGACGGTCCTCCACGAGAAGCTCGAGCGCATGCTCGCCGACTTCGAGAAGAAGGAGGCCGCCTTCCTGTTCAACTTCGGCTACCAGGGCATCTTCTCCACGATCGACTCCCTGGTGGGCCGGCACGACGTCATCGTGTATGACGCCGAGTGCCACGCCTGCCTGCTGGACGGCATTCGCCTTCACATCGGCGACAAGTTCAAGTTCCGCCACAACGACGCGAAGGACTGCGACCGCGTCCTCGCCCGCGCCACCAAGGTGGCCGAGGCCAGCGGCGGCGGCATCCTCGTCATCACCGAGGGCGTGTTCGGCATGACCGGCGCCCTGGGCATCCTGGACGAGATCGTGGCCCTGAAGAAGAAGTACAATTTCCGCTTCATGATCGACGATGCCCACGGTTTCGGCGTGATGGGCCCCCACGGCCGCGGTACCTCCGAGCACTTCGGCGTGATGGACGGCGTGGACCTGTACATCGGCGCCTATGCGAAGGCGATGGCCACCATCGGCGGCTTCGTCGCTTCCGACAAGGACATCATTGACTACCTGCGCTACAACATGCGCTCCCAGATCTATGCGAAGTCCCTGCCGATGCCCATCGTCGAGGGCTGCATCAAGCGTCTCGAGATCATCGACAGCCCCGAAGGAGACGAGCGCCGCGCCCACCTGTGGAAGGTGACCCGCCGCCTGCAGGAAGGCTTCCGCGAGCTGGGCTACGACATCGGCCCGGCCGAGGCCTGCGTGACCCCGGTCCACATGGAGGCCGGCCTGGAGCAGGCGACGAACATCGTCGTGGACCTCCGGCAGAACTACCGCATCTTCTGCTCCGTGGTCATCTATCCGGTCATCCCGCTGGGCATGGTCATCTTCCGCATCATCCCGACGGCCGCCCATTCGATGGAGGACGTCGAATACACCCTGTCCGCCTTCAAGGACATCAAGGAAAGGCTGGACCGCGGCGAATACGACAAACCCATTCCGGACATCTCCCTGTACAAGTAGATGGAGACCGTCTGGATCACCGGCGCATCCTCCGGTATAGGGGAGGCGTGCGCCTACCGCTGGGCCGAAGGCGGGGCGCGCCTCGTGATTACGGCCCCGACGGCCGAGGAACTTGAGCCGGTGGCCGCCAGGTGCCGGGAGAAAGGCGCGCCCGACGTGGCCGTCCTTCCTTACGACCTCAGCAAGCCTGACGGCATCCCCGCCCTGGTTCAATCGGCCTGGGAGGCCTTCGGCGGCCTCACCACCGTCTATCTGAACGCCGGCATCAGCCAGCGCACCTCCGTGGAGGACACCTCCATGGACATGCTCCGGCTGCTGATGGAAATCGACTATTTCGCCCCGGTCGGCATCGCGAAGGAACTCCTGCCGCGGATGGCGGCGCAGGGCGGCGGCCATATCGGCGTCACGACCTCCATCGCCGGGCGCTTCGGCTTCCGGCTCCGCTGCGGCTACTGTTCCGCCAAAGCCGCCCTGTACGGGTTCTTCGAGACCCTGCAGGCGGAATCCTATGACCGGGGCATCCGGGTGACGATCGTCTGCCCGGGCCGCGTCCGCACGAACATCTCCCTCCGCGCCCTGGACAAGGGCGGGAAGCCCCACGGCAAGATGGATCCCGGCCAGGCCGGCGGCATCACCGTCGAGAAGGCTTCTCAAAAGATTGTGAAAGCGATCCGTCAGGGTCGCCGCGAGGTGCTCGTGGGCAGCAAGGAACTGCTGATGGTCTATGTCAAACGCTTCTTCCCGGGCCTCTGCGCCAAGCTCGCCCGTAAACTGAAACCTGTATGAGCTTCAAACCGACCTCCTATCGACTGATGAACGTCGCCACCGGCCGCGTCTTCGACGACGCGGGCTGGACGATGGGCGACCCCGAAGGCGGAAGCCCCTCCCTCGTGCGGGCCGTCTACGAGAACAAGCGGTTCACCCCGCGGGACGACCTGGACGGCATCTACCGCTATGCGGACTGGATGCCCATCAAGCGCACGCTCCGCAAATCCTGCGCCCCGGTGACCTACAAGTCCAAGGGCCTGGCCCGGTACCTGGGCCTGGAGAACCTGTACATCACGTTCTCCGGCTGGAATCCCCGCATCGGCGCGAAGATGCGCACCTGTTCGTTCAAGGAGACGGAAGCCTATTCCGTGCTGGCGCGGATGGACGCCCGCGAGAAGCGGGTCCTGATCGTCCAGTCCGCCGGCAACACCGCCCGGGCCTTCGCCCAGGTGTGCTCCGACAACCGCATCCCCATCGTCATCTGCGTCCCCGAAGACAACCTGCATGACTTGTGGTTCCGCCGGAGGCTCCACCCCTGCGTGAAGCTCGTGGCGGCTCCGCACGGATGCGACTACTATGATGCCATCACCGTGGGCGAGAAGCTGGCGACCGACCCGCGCTACATGCTGGAAGGCGGGGCGAAGAACGTGGCCCGGCGCGACGGCATGGGCACGACCCTCCTGAGCTGCGTGGAGCAGATGGGACGGATTCCCGACGCCTATTTCCAGGCCGTGGGCTCCGGCACCGGCGCCATCGCCGCCTGGGAGAACGCCTGCCGCCTGGGCGAGGACGGCCGTTTCGGGGAAAACAAGATGCGGGTGTACGTCGCCCAGAACGAGCCGTTCACGCTGATGTACGACTCCTGGAAGGCCGGCTCCCGCGCCCTGGTGGACCTGGATCCCGAAAAGGGCCGGCACGAGGCCGAAGTGGTCCTCGCGAGCGTCCTTTCCAACCGGAAACCGCCGTACAGCCTTGCCGGAGGCCTGTTTGACACGCTCAAGGCCAGCGGCGGCGACTTCTATACCGCGACCAACAACGAGATTGTCCACTGGATGCTCCAGTTCCGCAACCGCGAAGGGTACGACCTCCTGCCGGCGGCCTGCGTCGCCGTGACCGCCCTGGCGAAAGCCGTGGAGGACGGCACCGTGGGCAAGGACGAGTATGTCATGCTCAACTGCACCGGTGGCGGCGTCCTCGGGGCGATGTCCAAAGGATTCGTCCTCAAGGAGCCCGACCTGGTGCTCTCCCCGGACCTCCCCGCCGAGGAAATCGTCCGGCAAGTGAATGGATTGTTCTAAAACCTTTATCGATATGAAAACGAACCTCTCCAACCTTTGGAAAAAGGAAGACTGGCTGGCCGTCTGGATCGGCTTCGCCGTCATCGCCATCGCGTGCATCGCGGTGCTCACCGGCGCTTTCGACTTCGCGGCCGCCAAGTTCTCCACCTGGCATCTGTGGGAGAACGTCGCCGAGAAGAAATCCCTCCTGGCGCAGCTCAACAGCGCTTTCTGGGTGAAGCTTCTCCGCACCTTCCTGGTGCTGGGCGTCCTGTTCACCCTCGGCGTCAAGCTGCAGGGCGGTAAGATCAAGGAATACATTCCCGCTTTCCTTGTCCTGTTCGTCCTGTCCGTCCTCGTGCGCCTCATCAGCGCCGAATTCACCCTGAACCGCTATCTGGAATGGGCCTTCTGGGCGCTCATCGTGGGCCTTCTGATCTCCAACACCGTGGGCGTTCCCAAGTGGCTGAAGCCCGCCATCCGCACCGAGTTCTACATCAAGACCGGTCTGGTGATCATGGGTTTCTCCGTGCTGTTCAGCAACATCGCCAAGTTCGGCCTGTACGGCCTGGGCATCGCGTGGATCGTCACCCCGATCGTGATTCTCTTCATGTGGTGGTTCGGCACGAAGGTCCTCAAGATGGACAACAAGCCGCTCGTGATCACGCTCGCGTCCGCGACATCCGTCTGCGGCACCTCCGCGGCCATCGCCACGGGCGCGGCCGCCGGCGCCAAGAAGAACGACCTCGGAATCGCCATTTCCATCTCCATCATCTTCACCATCCTGATGATGGTGTTCGAGCCGATGATCATCAAGGCCGTCGGAATGAACCAGCTGATGGGCGGCGCGCTCATCGGCGGTACCGTCGATTCCACCGGCGCGGTGGTCCTCGCGGGCAACGCCCTGGGACCGGAGGCCGAGCAGGCCGCCGTCCTGGTGAAGAGCATCCAGAACATCCTCATCGGCTTCATCGCCTTCTTTGTGGCCCTGTTCTTCGCCACCCGCGTGGACAAGACCGAAGGCAAGAAGGTGGGCGCCGGCGAGATCTGGACCCGCTTCCCGAAGTTCATCATCGGCTTCTTCGTGGCCTCCCTCGTGGCCTCCTTCCTGATCCAGCCGCTGGCCGGCTCCGACAGCGTGAAGGCCATCAACGGCGTACTGGACCAGTACAAGAACTGGTGCTTCGTGCTCGCGTTCACCTCCATCGGCCTGGACACCAATTTCCGCGAGATCGCGAAGCAGATGCAGGGCGGCAAGGTGCTGTGGCTGTACATCGTGGGCCAGACGTTCAACATCGCCCTGACCTTCTTCGCGGTGTGGCTGCTCCTGTCCGGCGTCCTGTTCGACATCCCGGTGCTGGACCTGTACAAGTAATGGACCCCAAGCGGCGCAAACGCATTTTCCGGACGGTCACGATTCTCACGGTCGTGGCCGTCCTCGGTTGCGCCGGCTGGATCATGGCGTGCCGGCTGGGCCTTTCGCCGGACTACGACTTCGGCGCGGGGGCCTACTACTATGCCGACATTCCCGGCTTCGACAAGGTGGTCCGGGACGATGTCTATCATACGAAGGTCCCGGTCTGGGTCCATATCGTCCTTTTCCTGGCCTGGGGCTGGCTGATGTACCGGCTCTGGGTGTGGATCGACAGCCGGAAACCCTGACGCTTACAATTTTATGGATATAACGAAAGATTTGTTATATTTGCCTGCAGAATCGAGTTAAATGATGACAAATATGAAGAAATTATTCCTGACTTCCATCACCCTGCTCGCCGCAGGCGCGATGCTCACCCTTTCCGCCCAGGAGCAGGAGAAGGAGATGAAGACCGGCTGGAGCTTTGGCCTCCTTCCTACCGCCACCTGGTCCACGGACAACGGCTTCCAGGCCGGCGCTTTCGGCGACGTCTACTACTATGGCGACGGCTCCACCTATCCGGACCCGCTCCACAAGATCAGCTGGGAAGCCTCCTACTTCACGCACAGCCACCGGATGCGCCTGTACCTGGCCTATGACTCCAAGTACCTGATCCCCAATATGCGTGTCAATGCGTCCGTGACCTATATGAACGACCCCCTGTACAGTTTCTGGGGCTTCAACGGTCCGGCCGCCGTGCAGGATTACGACCTGTGGTCCAACCGCAACACCGGCGCGGGCCATCACCTGAACTACTATGGGATGAGCCGCGACATGCTCCGCATCCTGGCCAATTTCCAGGGCCGCATCACGGACAACCTGAACTGGGCGGCCGGCGTCAACTTCTGGCGTTGGAAGCTGGGAGATATGAAGGACAATGGCGTCAAGGGAACCGGAGACGCCAAGGAGTACTACAATACCGACCTGACGCTCTACAAGAAATACATCGAGCTGGGCGCCATCACGGAGGCCGAGAAGAACGGCGGAACGGCCCTGGAGCTGAACGCCGGCCTGGTGTTCGACACCCGTGACATCGAGGCGGCCCCGAACCGCGGCATCTGGGCAGAGGCCTACCTGAACGGCAACGTCCTGAACCAGCGTTACCTGAAGGCCTGCGCCTACTTCCGTCACTACATCGACATTCCCATCCACCTTCCGGCCGGCGACCCGGTGTTCGCCTACCGCCTGGCCTGGCAGCAGACCATTGCCGGCGAGACCCCGTTCTATATGATCCAGAACATCCCGCTGCTGGTCCAGCGCAACATGATCTCCGAGGGTTTCGGCTCCAGCGGCACCATCCGCGGCCTGCGCGAGAACCGGATCCTGACCGAGGGCTTCGCCTGGGCGAACACGGAACTGCGCGTGAAGCTGGTGAACTTCAAGCTGTTCAACCAGTACTTCTACATCGCCCTGAATCCGTTCTTCGACGCCGGCGTCATCACCAAGCCCTACCGTACGGATTTCCTGAAGGGCGTCATCAATGACGAAGGACTGAAGGACTTCGATTTTGCCGCCTACCGCAAGTACCTGGAGGGCGATCCCAAGAACGCCGCGACGCTCGAACGCTTCAACAAGGTCCACGGCGCCGGCTATGACGGCAAGATCTACGACGCCGCCCGGGTGAAGGACTTCGTGTACAGCGGCGGTATCGGCCTCAAGATCGCGATGAACCAGAACTTCATCGTCTCCGCCGAGTACGCGCACTGCTTCTACACGCCGATGAATGCGGATCCCTGGATCGGCATCGGAATGAACTACCAGTTCTAGGAAATCGCCGAAAACGCAAAACGGCTGACCGTCCGGGTCAGCCGTTTTTGTTTCAGTAGGTCAGGAATCCGTGCCGGAGGCGCGCCAGGCCTTCCAGCAGCGTCTTTCGGGGACAGGCGATGTTGAGGCGTTCGAAGCCTTCGGCGTCGGCCCCGTAGATGGTGCCGGTGGAGAGGATGAGCTTGGCCTCGTAGCGGAGGTGCTGCGCGAAACGCTCGGAGAAGCCCTCGAGGGGCTCGTCCGCGTGGCGGGCGGCGCGGCAGTCCAGCCACATCAGGTAGGTGCCTTCCAGCGGGAGCGCCGTCACTTGCGGGATTTCCTCCTTGAGGTACTTGTACACCAGCTGCGCATTGTCATAGAGATAGGCGCGCAGGGCGTCCAGCCATTCCTCCGACTCGTTGTAGGCCGCTTCCAGGGCGGCGCAGCCGAACACGTTCACGTCGCAGCACTCGTTGTCGTTGATGGCCCGGTCGATGCGGCGGCGGACCTCCGGATCCGCCGCGAATATGTTCGCGATCTGGATGCCGGCGATGTTGAAGGACTTGGTGGGGGATATGCAGGAGGCGGAATTCCGCACCAGCTCCTCCGGCAGGGTGGCCCACGGCGTATAGTCGTGGCCGGGGTAGGTGAGTTCGCAGTGGATCTCGTCGGAAATGACGAACACGCCGTGCTTGAGGCAGATCCGGCCGATGCGTTCCAACTCCTCCCGGGTCCATACGCGGCCGGCGGGGTTGTGCGGGTTGCACACCAGCATCACGGTCGTCTTGGGATCGGCCGCCTTGGCTTCCAGGTCCGCCCAGTCGATGGTATAGGTGTTGTCCTTGTAAACCAGGGTATTGCACAACTCCCGGCAGCCGTTGTTCCGGATGGCGGGGAAGAAGGCGTTGTACACCGGCGTCTGGACGATGACATTGTCCCCGACCCGGGCCATCGCCTTAATGCAGGCGGAATAGGCGGGGATGACCCCCGTCGTGGGGATGACCTGCTCCCGGGTGATGCCCTTCCAACCGTGCCGGCGGTCGAACCAGTCGGCGATGGCATCATAATAGGACTGCGGCACCAGCTCATAGCCGAACACGCCGTGCTCCAGCCGTCTGCGCAGCGCCTCCAGGATGGCCGGCGCCGCCTTGAAGTCCATATCCGCCACCCACAGCGGCAGCGTATCTTCCTCAAACAGGTCCCACTTCACGCTGGCGGTATTCCGCCGCGGGACGATTTCATCAAAATTGAAGGTAGTCATGGTCGTTTACGAGATTCTCACGTCGGTCTTCGACCTCCTCAGAATGACATAAGAATTGTCATTTCGAGCGAAGTCGAGAAATCTAATATTCCACAATGTCCGGATTGGCGGCCAGATCCACATCCGGCGCGTCCCAGGTGCGGATCTCGCAGTCGGCGGGCGCCTTGATGTTGCCGTCCAGGATGATTTCGCCGTAGCTGTCGGCGTTGATGCGGCCGGAGCGGGGGTTCTTGACGCTCGGGACCGGGCCGATGATGCTGGCCTCGACGTCCGAATACTCGAAGGCGCGGTCCGCGTCCTCCTCGAAGACGCAGTTCTCCAGGACCAGGCCCTCGCAGTAGCAAAGGGGCTGGGTGCCGCCGATCTTGCAGTTCACCAGGTGGAGGTTCTTCGCGTACCAGCCCAGGAATTCGCCGTTGATGCGGGAATCATAGACCGTCACGTCCTCGGACTCCCAGAAGGCGTCCTTGGTGTCCATCTCCGCGTTCCGGATGACCACGTTCTTCGCGTACTGGAAGGAGTAGTTCCCCTGGAGTTTGAACCCGTCGATCCGGATGTCGGACGTGTGCATGAAGATGTAGTTGGCCTGGGCGGCCTCCACGTTCCGGAGTTCCACCTCGTCGCAGTCCCAGAAGGTCTCCAGGGCGTTCGGAAGCTTCACGTTCTCCAGGTACACGTCCTTGATGCGGCGGAACATCTTGGGCGCTTCGACCAGGGTGTCGTACATTTTGCATCCCCTTGTATACCAGAGCGCGGCGCGGGCCCCCTCGCGGAACACGCAGTTCCGGATGGTGAAATCCTTGCACTCCCAGAACGGGTATTTCCCATTGAACTCGCAGTTCACCGCCTCGATGTCGGACCCTTCCTTGAGGGAGGATTCGCCGGGGCCGATGGACACGTTCTCGAGCCGGAGTCCGTGGCGGACATACAGCGGGCGCTCGCCCTCAAAGTATTGGTCTTTGATGTATTCCATAGATGGTTTTCTTTTTGACGGCGCAAAGATAGGAATAATTCGTCACATTCCCTCTGCCAAATTGTCAGTATTCCCCGGCTGGCACAACGCTTGATGATAATCCGGCGTCTCCGGAGTGACCGGAGGCGAATGAGCAAACATACAAAACACAATAACTATGATCCGTCCGTTAGGAACAAGAGTCGTCATCGAGCCCAAGGAGGCCGAGACGATGACCGCCGGGGGCCTTTACATCCCGGACAACGCACAAGAGAAACCGCAGCAGGGCACCATCGTCGCCGTGGGCCCGGGCTCCAAGGACGAGCCCATGGAGGTGAAGGTCGGCGAAGTCGTCCTGTACGGAAAATACGCCGGTACCGAGGTCACCGTGGACACCAAGAAGTACCTCATCGTGAAACAGTCTGACATTTTAGCAATCCTGTAAGGAAGGAGATGCCCGGTCAAGCCGGGTATGACGATATACTATGGCAAAAGAGATCAAATTCAATACTGACGTCCGCGCCGCGATGAAGGAAGGCGCTGACGCGCTCGCGAACGCCGTGAAGGTCACCCTCGGCCCGAAAGGCCGTAACGTCGTCATCGACAAGAAATTCGGCGCTCCCCAGATCACCAAGGACGGCGTGACCGTCGCGAAGGAAGTCGAACTCGAGGACCGCTTCCAGAACATGGGCGCCCAGATGGTCAAGGAGGTCGCCTCCAAGACCAACGAGCTGGCCGGCGACGGCACCACCACCGCCACGGTCCTGGCTCAGGCCATTATGAACGTGGGCCTGAAGAACGTCACTGCCGGTGCGAATCCGATGGACCTCAAGCGCGGCATCGACAAGGCCGTCGCGGCCGTGGTCGAGAACCTCAAGGCCCAGAGCCAGCCGGTCGGCGAGGACTACTCCAAGATCGAGCAGGTGGGCACCGTCTCGGCCAACAACGACGCCACCATCGGTAAGCTCATCGCCGACGCGATGTCCAAGGTGAAGAAGGACGGCGTCATCACCGTCGAGGAGGCCAAGGGCACCGAGACCGAGGTGAAGGTCGTCGAGGGCATGCAGTTCGACCGCGGCTACATCAGCCCGTACTTCATGACCAACGGGGACAAGATGGAGGCCGTCCTGGACGACGCCTACATCCTCCTCACCGACAAGAAGATCGCCAACATGGAAGACCTGATGCCCGTGCTCGAGCCCATCGCCCGGGAGGCCAAGAGCCTGCTGATCATCGCCGAGGACGTCGAGGGCCAGGCCCTGACCACCCTCGTGGTGAACCGTCTGCGCGGAACGCTGAAAGTCGCCGCCGTCAAGGCGCCGGGCTTCGGCGACCGCCGCAAGGAGATGCTCCAGGACATCGCCACTCTGACGGGCGGCGTCGTCATCAGCGAGGAGCGCGGCTTCACCCTGGACAAGGCCAATGTCCAGATGCTGGGCCGGGCCGAAAAGGTCACCATCACCAAGGAGAACACGGTGATTGTGGGCGGCGCCGGCGAGGCCGAGGCCATCAAGGACCGGGCCGACCAGATCCGCAAGCAGATCGAGACCACCAAGTCCGACTATGACCGCGAGAAGCTCCAGGAGCGTCTCGGAAAGCTCGCCGGCGGGGTCGCCGTCATCTATGTGGGCGCTTCTTCCGAGATCGAGATGAAAGAGAAGAAGGACCGCGTGGACGATGCCCTGCACGCCACCCGCGCCGCGGTGGAGGAAGGTTACCTGCCGGGCGGCGGTGTCGCCTACATCCGCGCCGCCGAGGCCCTGAAGGGACTCAAGGGCGAGAACGAGGACGAGACCACCGGCATCCACATCGTGGCCCGCGCCATCGAGGAGCCGCTCCGCCAGATCGCCGCGAACGCCGGCGTGGAGGCCTCCGTGATCATCAACAATATCCGCGAGGGCAAGGGCGACTTCGGTTACAACGCCCGGACCGACGAGTACGTGAATATGTACGAGGCCGGTGTCATCGACCCGACCAAGGTGGCCCGCGTGGCCTTGGAGAACGCCGCGTCCGTCTCCGGCATGTTCCTCACCACCGAGTGCGGCATCGTGGACATCCCCGAGCCGGCTCCGGCTGCCCCGGCGATGCCCGCCGGCGGGATGATGTAATTCTCAAAATACATACGATAAAAGGGAAAGTTGCGTGGAAAATCCGCGCAACTTTCTTATTTTTATGCATCCATAAACTTGAACCAGCTATGCATCATTCCGTTCGACTGTCCCTCCTTTTTCTTTTGACGGCGCTGCCCGGCTCCCTTTTCGCCCAGGAACGGCCCTGGGAGTACTGGGGAAATCCCGAAGGCTACCTGGACAACCAGGCGGAGGTCCTGTTCGGCCTCGTCGACGGGGTCCTCCAGCGGAATCCCGCCGCTGCGGATCCTTCTCCCGAGCGGCAGCTCGCCCTCGCTTCGCTCGACGCCCTCGTCCACGATACGCGGAACGACGGATCGCCGGCGCTGCACGCCTTCCTGGACACGCGGGTAGGGCGGGTCGTCGGGGACCTGTCCCGGCCGTCCTCGAGGAAGGGGGTCGAGGTGTACAAGCTTTATAACGACGGCTTCGTCGTCCGTACCCGGGAGGCCGTTGTCGGGTTTGACCTCTGCGGAACCCGGGGGAAGGAGAAATACATCCCGGACGCGCTGATGCGGGAACTCGTCTCGTCTTGCGACCTGCTGCTGATTTCGCACAGGGATCCCGACCACGCCGACAGGAACGTCGTCGCGATGGCCTCGGAGCTGGGAATCCCCGTCTATGGCCCGGAGGACTACGACAACGACCGCGTCGTCAAGGTCCGCACGGAGGACTTCTCGGAAATCCGGCTGGAAGGCAGGGGAGGGGGCTCCCTTGCCGCGCAGGCGCTCCCCGGGCATCAGGACGGCCTCCAGAACAATATCTGGGTGGTGACTTTCCCCGGAGGGTATACCGTGGCGCACTGCGGGGACCAGTACCTCCGGGAGGACCTTGCCTGGCTGAGGCGCGCCTCGGAGAAACTGACCCGCCCCCTCGACATCCTCCTCATCGACTGCTGGGCGATGGAAATGAAGGAGACGGTGCTCGGCTTCTCCCCGCGGGTGGTCATCACCGGCCACGAGAACGAGATGGGGCATACGATCGACCACCGGGAGGCGTTCTGGCTTTCGCAGTACAAGGTGGATGCCCTGGCGCTCCCCGTCCCGACCGTCATCCTCTGCTGGGGGGAGGGGTACCGGTTCAAGCGATGATCCTTCATACGAAAAAAGGGCGTCACCCGGCCGGGTGGCGCCCTTTCTCGATGGGAGATGTGTCAATGGACCTTACTGGACGGCAATCTGCTTGACGGTTTCGGGTTGCTGAGCCTTCTCCTTCTTCGGGATATGGACGTTCAGCACGCCGTGTTCCACCTTGGCTTCGATCTTCTCGGCTTCGGCATCCTCCGGCAGCAGGAGCGTCTGCTGGAACTTCTCGTAAGAGAATTCGCGGCGGAGGTACTTGCCGTGTTTCTTGTCTTCCTTGTTCTCGGACTTCTTCTCCATTTCGATGTGCAGGTTGTTGTCGGCGTCGATGTGGACCTTGAAGTCCTCCTTGGTGAGTCCCGGTGCGGCGAGT
>ONDF01000002.1 GCA_900316525.1 uncultured Bacteroidales bacterium | reverse complement strand
GCCGGACGGCTTCCGCCCGGGCGCCGGCCGACCATTGCAAGGTGCCGGCATAGGTGGGCCGGAACCATCCTTCCTCCACACCGCCTGTGATGGCGACCTTCGTCTCCCGGGCCGGCTGCTCCGGGTTCAGGCGGAGCAGGCCGATCTCCTGGGCATTCAGGAGGGCCGGGAGCAGCAGGCTGAGCAGGCTGGCTTTCTTCGTGATTTTCATAGGTTGTATCGTTTTAGTGTCCTTTATTGTCAAAAATCATAGCCGACGCGGACGGTCGAACTCCAGCGGTCCGCCCCCGGGAGCAGGTCGATGCCGAAGCCGTGGAGCCAGGTCCCCTCCGCCTGGAGGGAAAGGCCCTTCACGGCCCGCAGGTGATAGGTCAATGTCAATCCCGCGCCCGCCTTCGTGGTGGAGAAATACTCCATCTTCAGGAGCCAGTCGGGCAGCAGGCGGAACGGGGCGGATTCGACGGCGTCCGTGCCGCCCTTGAGGCCCTGGTCCTTCCAGGCGCCGGCGCCGCCGTTCACCCGCAGGTTCAGGTCCACAGGGCCGAAGCCGAAGGCCGCGACGAGGGTCGCCATGCCGTTATAGCGCATCGTCTGGTCCTCGTAGGGATACATCAGGTAGGATTTCTCCTCCCAGAGGCCGCCGTGCAAAACGGCCTGCAGGCGCTTCAGAGGCCCGTTCTGGAACCGGACGGCGTAGGTCAGGTCCAGGCTCCCCCAATTCCGGTCGGAAACGGCGTTCCAGGCGTACACCGTGGGTGTCGTGATGCCGCCGGCGCTGACTTTGTCCAGCACGGATTCCTCCAGCTGGTCGTTCTGCAGGTTGAAGTCCAGACGGAGGGAATGACCGCCCTTGAAGCGGCCTTCCAGGAAGACCTTCCAGGAGGAGCCCGGGTACCGGAACCAGTCATAGCCCTTCTCGCCCACGGAGCCGTGCTTCCACAGCAGGCTCATGCCGGCTGAGGCCACAGGCATCTGGATGATATAGGAAAACCCGTGCGTGAATTCCTTCACGGGGAAAACGCCCACGCCCGCCTCGTCCAGATGGATGCCGTCGCCGTCCCAGACCTGGTAGGTGCCGTACCGCATTCCCTTGTCCAGGAACGCGAAATAGGATTGGTCCGTGGCGGCGCCGACCTGCTCGGCGTCAATCGTTTCCGTGCGCTTGCGGAAGACATAGGCGGCGGAAATCCCGATTCCGTTGTCGCCGATGACGGCGAAGGTCGGCTCCACCTGCAGGTCCATACCATAGGTCGTATGGCGGATATCCTTGCGCTTGGCATAGTTCGCGGCGGTATAATCGGCCTTGACGCCGAAGACGAACTCCTCCGCGAACGTGGTGGCGAAGCCGCCGCCCAGCTTGTAGGTCTGGCGCGTCTTGTCGCCGGGGGTGAATTCCAGCACATCGACGGGGAAATAGCCCGGCTCCAGGAAGACGGACGTAAACTGCTCCTTGCCGTCGACCTGCTCGAAGGAGAAGGAGCCCGTGAAGGAGGTGTTTTCCCCGTGGTGCGTGCCCTGCGCCGAGGCGCCGGCCTTCCAGAGCGAGGCCGGGGCGAAAGCGGGATGGTAGCCGCCCGCCTCGTAGCCGCCGTACACGCCGGCCTTGCCTGTGGCGCCCGTCTTCGGGTTCAGCCGCAGGAGGCCGATGTCCTGGCCCTGCAGGGCCAGCGGCACCAGCAGAAGGCTAAGGATGCAGGCTCTGTATCTCGCTCTCATAGAAGTCGTTGCTTGAATTGTTCGTGTCCATCAGGACCTCGTACCCGTTCTCCGCGGAAGCCTTCTCGTCCACCTTGCGCCGGAGCGTATGCCCCTTGTAAATGTCGCTCTGGATGACGAACCCCGCGTCGGCGGCGGGCGCTACCCGCTTCCCGTTGCTGGAGGAACGGCCGTCGAACACCTCCACGGCGTCCACAATCCACTCATACGGGACCACGACCACGCGGTCCGCGCTGTTGCCGGGCGTGACCCGGACCACATCGGGCTGGAGGACGTATTCCCCGGCCGGCATCGGCGTCCGGAAGAGGACGACCGTCGGCGAGGAGATGGAGAAGGTGTTGGCGTTGGACTGGCCCGTCTTGATGACCACCTGCGCATAGCGTTCGGGCTTCACCAGGTCGCCCGGTGCTGGGTGGTAAGTCGGATTCGGGAAGTATGTGGGATTGTAGCAGGCGAACAGGTCCGGCCGGTTCAGGTTCACCGACAGGGGGTACTGGAGGGTATGGTCGATGGCGCCGCGGAGGGCCACGACGGCATCGGCGCCCGGGGCCAGCGGGAAGTCCTTCCCGCTTCCGGGCAGCTGCCAGACCACGGTCACGACCGGCGCGAAATCCGGGAAGACCGTCTCCCCCGTGACCGGGTCACGCTCCGTCCAGTTATTGACGGAAGTGCTGTTGTACGGCGACAGGGTGCCGAAACAGAGGCTGTCCAGGTACACCGTCTCGAAGTCGTTGTTATGGATGATGAAGTACTGGTCGCTCTGGTAGGTGCCTTCCTGTGGGGCCTTGCTGCAGCCGCCGCAGTAGATTTCCTTGACCACGAGCCCGCCGGCCGTGGAATGCGACAGCCGGAGGTCCACGATACGCCGCTCGGTGACCACCACCTTGTCCGCCGCGCCGTTGAACAGGTCTTTCCCGGTGCGGTCGCTGCAGGTGATGCGGTAGATGCCCGGCGGGACCTGGATCTCCGCGAGGCCGCGGCGGTCGGTCTTGGCCAGGTAGGCGGCGCCGGAGGAGATTTCCTCGATGCGGATGACCGCGCCTTCGTGCACCGCATGGGCATAGCCGTCCGGATAGACGGCGTTCACCGACAGCAGCTGCAGGGCGTCCGGCCAAGGACTCTTGTAATCCTCGACGCAGGCCACCACGAGCAAGGCCAATCCTATGAGAAAGAACCGCTTCATAGCTTGATCCGGCAGGTAAGTCCGTAGTAGAAGGCGGGCGTGAAGATCGCGCTGACGCCAGTGGCGTGGCTCTTCCGGTACGGACGGGCGTTCGTGAAATTGTTCGCGAAGAAGGACAGGGACACGTGGTCGCCGATCTCCTTCGTGACGCTCAGGTTCGCCGACAGGTACGGGTCATAGCCGTCCCGGGCGAAGGTGTACAGATTGCCCGAGCGGAGGATGAGCCGCTGCAGGGCGGGATCGTCGGCCGAGGCCGCGGTCCAGGGATGGCGCGCGCCGTCCAGGTCGATGTAAGCGACCGGACAGACGGCGGTGTAGCTGTCGCCGTCGTAGATGTTGCCGCCGGTAGGCGCCAGGCTGTTCCCCGACACGGTGAATGCGTGGGTCGAGATGTTCTGCGAGTTCCGCAGCAGCGAGGCCTCCACGCGGCAGGTGACGATGAGCCGGACTTCGGGGATGTGCGTGATGGCCGTCAGGTTCGCGTCCAGCCAGTCGGTCTTGCGGCCGTTGGCGATGGAAGAGCCGCCCGCGTAAATGCCCGCATACTGGTAGGAGCGGCCGGGCAGTTCGGTGTGCGACCAGCCGGTCTGGTAGTAGGCCGCTTCCTTCTCGTCCAAGGTCGATGTATGGGTGTAGGCGGCGTCCAGGCGGAGGTGCGTCCGCAGGGCGGCGATCTCCGGGAAGTCCGCCGTGAACTCGAGGCCGGTACGGACAATATCCGCCCCGCCGCGCTGCATCCGGTTGCCCACGAAGGTGCGGTCGGCCACGCGGAGATCCATCGGCGTAAAGTATTCATCCGCGTTATCTCGCAGGTAAACGGCGCCGGTTTGGTGGTCAACGACCATTTCGGGGTCGGAAGGCATCATAAAGCCGGCCGGAACCTGCAGGGCGTTGTAGGCGAACGGCGCGTACTGGTTCACGAGCTCGTACGGGTCCTTCGTGACGTTGCGGAACGCGGCGAGCGAGAGCTTCCAGCCGCGGCGTTCATAGTCGACGCCCACCTCCGCGTTCCGGTTGGACTGCCAGCGCAGGTCCGGATTGTAGGCCATCGTATAGGGGATGGTGTAGTAGATGTACGAGGCGCCCGTGCCGTGCGAGAAACCGAAGGTCTGGATGTCGCGATACTCCTGCCGGGGGAACAGGATGTAGAAGCCCGGGAGCTTGCGCGTGACGCCCCAGCCGCCGCGGACGGACAACTGGTCCGTCACATGCCAGCGGAGGTTCAGGCGGGGCGACAGCGTCTGGAGATTCTTGTACTGCGTTCCCTCGATGAAGGTCCTTTCTCCCCGCAGGCCGAAGCTTCCTTCCAGGCCCTTCCAGGAGAGTTTCTCCTCCACATAGACCGCCAGATTATGCATGTACGGATAGTCCGTGTACGGCCGCGGGCGGTAGCCGTTCGCCGCCAGGTCCGGGTTCTCGTAGTACTCGCCCGCGCCCACATTGCCGTCGGCCTTCCACTGCACACCGGCCTTCAACACGCTTTTCACAGCGCCGAAATGGTGCAGCCAGTCATACTTGAGCGAGGCGGCGTAGTCGAGCTCGCGGGAGTCCGTGATGCGGTCCGCATAGAAGGTAAGCGGCAGCGCCGTCGCAAGGAAATAGCCCCGCTCTTCCGCGTGCACCGCCGGCTGCGAGGAGCCGTAGGAGTTGTACAGGTGCTCGTGCGTCCGGTTGTCGTGGTAGTAGACCGACCCTTCCAGGCTCAGGTTCGTGATCCAGGAGCGGTTGAGCATCCAGGTGAGCTTCGCGTGCGGGGTCAGGAGGTTGTCATGGGCCTTCGCGAACTCCTCGGAGAAGGCGTCCGGATCGTCCTTGCTGTCCATGCCGCCGAGGTTGCCGGTCACGCCGGCCTCCAGCCGCAGCACGCGGGCGAAGGTCCGGCTGTATTCCGCCGTGATGCCGCGGCGGGTGTAGGAAGTATACGGCGAGGTAAGTTTCTGCGTGGCCCGGGTCCATTGACCGCTGAGGTTCAGGACGCCCTCCCCCACGGCGACGCCCTTGGAAACGGAGACGTCGTAGGTGCGGGGATTGACCGAGAAGGTGGCCTGGACGGGCGTGCGACCCTTGCGGGTGGTCACCCGCACCATGCCGCTGCCCAGGTCGCCGTATTCGGCCGACGGGACGCCGGAAATGACTTCCACGGACTCGATGTTCTCCACCTGGAGGCTGCGCGTATCCACGCCGGCGAGGCCGCCGAACGCGGCGTTGTCGCCCATGCGGACGCCGTTCACCTCCACCGCCGTACCGAAGGCGGCGTTGCCGGCGCCGGACCCGCCCCCGCGGACGGTGAGTTCCGTCGCGGCCGTCAGGTCCGGATTGACGGTCTTGCCGCCGGGCATGAGGGCCGCGATGTTGGACAGGCCGGACACCTGCAGGTGCTCCAAGGCCGTCCGCTCGATCCGGCGGGTGGTATTGAGATTCTCCTTGGACTGTTCGGCCGTCACCACGACCTCGTTCAAGGCCAGCGTCTGTTCCTGCAGGACGATGACAAGGTCATCGACCGCCTTGCTCACGCGAAGGGTCCGGACATCGGTCGCGAAGCCCAGGCATTCCGTTTCCATCCGGTAGGTGCCGGCCTCGACGGAAGCCAGGACGAAACCGCCCAGGGCGTCCGTGACGGCCCAGAGGTAGTTTTCGTCCAGGTGCACGACCGCCCCGGGGAGCGGCTCCCCCTGCGCGTCCGTCACGCGCCCGCGTACGCGAAAACCGGCCGCGAACGCCGTTCCGCACACGAACAGCAACACCCATATGGACAGAATTCTTCGCATAGAATACGCAAAGATACACAAAACTCCCGCCCTTTGCAATCCCCATTCTTAGGGAGAAGCGCGTGGCGGGAGCTTGAAGGGACGTTTGGAGACCTACAGATTCCGCAGAAGGTTCGTCAGGGAGACCTTCTTGTCGATCATCGCGCGGAGGTCTTCGATCTTCACGCGCTCCTGGGTCATCGTGTCGCGGTCGCGGACGGTGACGCAGCCGTCGACGAGGGTGTCGTGGTCCACGGTCACGCAGAACGGCGTGCCGATGGCATCCTGGCGGCGATAGCGCTTGCCGATGGAATCCTTTTCGTCGTACTGGTAGGAGAAGTCGTACTTGAGCTCGTCGACCACCTTCTGGGCCACCTCGGGCAGGCCGTCCTTCTTCACGAGCGGCATCACGGCCACCTTGATCGGGGCGAGCGGGGCGGGAATCTTCATCACGACGCGCTCCTCACCGTTCTCGAGCTTCTCGACGGTGTAGGAATGGGCCATGACGGCGAGGCACATGCGGTCCACGCCGATGGACGTCTCGATGACGTACGGGGTGTAGGACACGTTCTCCTCCGGATCGAAGTACTCGATCTTCTTGCCGGAGAACTTCTGGTGGTTCCCGAGGTCGAAGTTCGTGCGGCTGTGGATGCCCTCGAGCTCCTTGAAGCCGAACGGGAAGTTGAACTCGATGTCGGTGGCGGCGTTGGCGTAGTGGGCCAGCTTCTCATGGTCGTGGAAGCGGTAGTTCTCCGCGCCCATGCCCAGGTTCACGTGCCACTTCATGCGGGCCTCTTTCCACTTGGCGAACCAGTCGAGCTCCGTGCCGGGCTTGATGAAGAACTGCATCTCCATCTGCTCGAACTCGCGCATGCGGAAGATGAACTGCCGGGCCACGATCTCGTTGCGGAAGGCCTTGCCGATCTGCGCGATGCCGAACGGAATCTTCATGCGGCCGGTCTTCTGGACATTCAGGTAGTTGACGAAAATGCCCTGGGCGGTCTCCGGACGCAGATAGATGATGTTCGCGCCCTCGGCGGTGGAGCCCATGGACGTCTGGAACATCAGGTTGAACTGGCGGACATCCGTCCAGTTGCAGGTGCCGCTGATGGGGCAGACGATGTTGTTGTCGATGATGATCTGCCGATATTCGGCGAGGTCGTTGGCCTTCTCGGCGGCCACGTACCGGTTGTGGACCTCATCCCACTTGGCCTGCTCGCGGAGGACGTTGGGGTTCGTCGCGCGGAACTGGGCCTCGTCGAAGGAATCGCCGAAGCGCTTGCGACCTTTCGCGACCTCCTTGTTGATCTTCTCCTCGATCTTGCCGAGGAAATCCTCGATCAGGACGTCGGCGCGATAGCGCTTCTTGGAGTCCTTGTTGTCGATGAGCGGGTCGTTGAAGGCGCTCACGTGGCCGGAAGCCTCCCAGATGCGGGGATGCATGAAGATGGCGGAGTCGATGCCCACGATGTTCTCGTGCAGGCGGGTCATCGCTTCCCACCAGTAATTCTTGATGTTGTTCTTGAGCTGGACGCCCATCTGGCCGTAGTCGTACACGGCGGCGAGGCCGTCATAAATTTCGCTGGAGGGGAAAATGAAGCCGTACTCCTTGCAGTGGGCTACCAGCACCTTGAAAAGTTCATCCTGTGTCATATTCCGTTGTATTAGATTCTCACGTCGGGCTCCGCCCTCCTCAGAATGACAGAGCCTGCAAAATTACATAAAATATTCGGGAAACGCCGCTTTCAGCGAGGGTTTCGCGATTTCGACGAGGGGGATCTTCACGAAATCGCGCTCCGCGATGAGCGGATGCGGGACCTGCAGGTCCTCGCAGTCGATGCGTTCCTTGCCGTAAAAAAGGATGTCGATGTCAATCGCGCGGTTGTGGTACACGCGGCGGCCGTCGGCATCGTATTCGGGGGCGTCGTCCCGGCCGAGCCGGCGCTCGATATCCTTGCAGATTGCCAGGATTTCGTGGCCGTGCTCCTCGGGCATCCCTTTCTTGAAAATTCGGTATAACACGCAGGCATTCAGGAACTTATCGCCCTTGAACCCCCACGCTTTGGTCTCGATGATCCGGGAAAGCGCCGTGTAGTGGCACCCGAACGCGGCGTCCAGCTGGTCCAGCGCCTGCGTCAGGTTCTGCAGGCGGTTCCCCTGGTTGGAGCCGAGGCCGAGATATACACTCACGAAGGCCATTTAGCTCAACTTCCCGTAGTCGTCTTCCTCATAGTCGAGGCCCAGGTCCACGCGGGCCTCCTCGGACAGCATGCTGCGGTCCCAGACCGGCTCGAAGGTCAGCTCGATCGAGCAGCCCGTCACGCCGGGCACCCGCTTCACGCTGTCCTCCACCTCGTGCATCACATCGTCCGCCATCGGGCAGTTCGGGGCCGTGAAGGTCATCACGATCGACACCTTGCGGTCCTTGTCGATGTTCAGCTCGTAGATGAGTCCCAGGTCGTAGATATTGACCGGAATCTCCGGGTCGTACACCTGCTTCAGTGCCAGGATCACGTCGGCATACAGCGGCTGCAGCGCCGCCACGTCCTCGGCCGTGAGTACGGCCTTGTCGTCATGGCCGGCCTGACCCGCCATCTGCTCCTTGGCGGCGGTGTCATTGGCCACCCATTTGATGGTGTCGATCATCGACACAAGCCCGTTGGCGCGGGTCGGGGAAAGGTTTTCCTTGAGGCCGATCTGGTCGATGAAACCGAAATCGTCGGCGGCGATCTCGGCCGGGGTGCGGCCGGAATAGACGCTGATCAGCAGCGAAATGATGCCCTTGGTGATGATGGCGTCGCTGTCGGCCCGGAAATACAGCTTTCCGTCCTTCAGCTCATAGTCCAGCCACACGCGCGACTGGCATCCCTTGATGAGCTTCTCCTCCGTCTTTTTCTCCTCCGGATAGGCCTCCAGGGCCTTTCCGAGCTCGATCAGGTACTCGTACTTGTCCAACCACTCGTCGTACATCGAGAACTCCTCGATGACCGCCTGTTTCTTCTCTTCTAATGTCATATCAACATCGAAATCGCTTTATTCAAACTCTTCACGAAGTATTCCGCCTCCTCCATCGTGTTGTACGGGGCGAAAGAGATGCGGAGCATGCCGGTGACACCGAAGTGGTCCATCAGCGGCTCGGCGCACATCTGACCGGAACGGGCGGCGATGCCCATCTTGTCCAGGATCAGCGCCAGGTCCTCGTGATGCGCGCCCTCGACCGTGAAGGAAAAGAGCGGCACTTTCACCTGCGTTCCACGGGGAACACCGTACAGATGGATGCGGGGATCGGTCGTCAAGGTTTCCAGCAGGTAGTGGGTGATGGCCCATTCGCGCTGCGCGACCTCCGGGTCCTCCTGGAACTGCCGGGCGAGCCGGAGCGCCTCCTGGAGGGTGGGGACCGCATTGAAATTCTGGGTGCCCGCCTCGAACTTGCCGGGGACCGGGGCGTAGGTGGTTCCGGAGAACCGGACCGTCTCGATCATCTCTCCCCCGCCCATGTACGGCGGCATCGCCTCAAGCCACTTCTTCTTTCCATACAGCACGCCGGTGCCGGTGGCGCCGTACACCTTGTGCCCGGAGAACGCGTAGAAGTCGCAGTCCAGCTCCTGGACGTCGACTTTCGCGTGGATACTCCCCTGCGCGCCGTCCACGAGCACCGGAATGTCGTTATGATGCGCAATCCGGATGATTTCCTGCACCGGGTTTACAAGGCCTAACACATTGGAAATGTGAGAGATAGCTATAATTTTGGTGCGCTGAGAAATCAATTTTTGCAGGGACTCGACCTGCAGGCCGCCGAATTCGTCAATCTCAAGGACTTTCAGCACGGCCTTTTTCCGCTGGCAAAGGAGCTGCCAGGGAACGATGTTCGAATGGTGCTCGGCGACGGACACGATGATCTCGTCCCCTTCCCCGATGAACGCTTCGCCGAAACAGGAAGCGACGAGATTGATGGACATCGTGGTCCCGGAGGTGAACACGATCTCCTTCGGGCTTTCGGCATTCAGGAAATCGGCCACCAGCTCACGCGTCCGCTCGTACTCCTCCGTCGCATCCGCCGCCAACTTGTGCACGGCGCGATGGATGTTCGCGTTCACCGTCGATGCCAGCGTGCGCTCCTTTTCAAGCACGGCCAAGGGCCGCTGCGCGGTCGCCGCATTGTCCAGATAGACAAGCGGCTTTCCGTACACCTGCTGCGCCAGGGCCGGGAATTGGCTTCTGATTTCCTCTACCGTCATACTTCTTTGATAAGTCTGCAAATTTACATATTTTTGCGTTATGATTGATTATATTAAAGGACAAATCATAGAGCTGTCGCCCACCGAGCTCATCCTCGAATGCGGCGGCATCGGCTACAGCATCCTCATCTCCCTGCAGACCTACGAGAAGATGCAGCTCCAAACCCAGACGGTCGCCTACATCCACCACTATATCCGGGAGGACGAGGAACTCTTCTTCGGCTTCGCCACCAAGGACGAACGGGAACTCTTCCGGCTCCTGATCGGCGTCTCCGGCATCGGCGTGGCTTCCGCCCGGATGATGTTGTCCTCCCTGACCTCCGACGAAATCCGCCAGGCCATCCTTTCCGAAAACATCGCCCGGATCAAAAGTGTCAAGGGAATCGGCCTCAAGAGCGCCCAGCGCCTGGTTTTGGAACTCAAGGACAAGATCGTCAAGGGCGCCGGCACCGACAACACCACCATCTTCAAGACCGACAACAACGCCATTGTCGACGAGGCCACCACGGCCCTGGTGATGCTCGGCTTCTCCAAAGCTGCCATCTCCAAAGTCATGCCCTCCCTCCTCAAGGACAACCCCACCCCCCGCGTCGAAGACCTCATCAAAGCCGCCCTCAAGAAGCTGTAAAAGTCCATTCCACCCTCGGCGGAGAAAGGGTATAGGTTCCCGAAGGACTCCGCTTCGCTCCGGCCCCTCCCATTGTCTCCTGCGTCCCCGCCTTGGCGGGAACTTGTATCCAACGGGCCCCTCCCCCTGCCCGTGTCCTGGGGTGGACACGCCTTCGGAAACCTATACCCTTTCTCCAATGCCAAGGTCTTATAATATGCCAGAAACGGAGGCAGAGGGTGTTTGTTCCGAAACCTATGGCCACCCTCGGCAGAACCACCCCAAAAATCAACAGATTTTCGGGGACCCCGGAGGCCAACCCTTCGAGGGGCCCGAAGACGGCGCAAGCCGGCTTTGGGAGGGGTCGGAGCGAAGCGGAGACGGTTTCGAAACAAAAACCCTCTGGCGGAGATAATGTTCTACGTGGAACAAAAACGGTCAGAAGACAACCTTTATCTTCCGAAGTAGACCAGAAGGACGGAGATATCAGCGGGGGAGATGCCGGAGATGCGGGAGGCTTGGGCGATGGTGGCGGGACGGTAGCGCTTCAGTTTCTGACGGCATTCAATGGAAAGACTCTGGACTTTATCGAAGTCGAAGTCGGCGGGAATCTTGATGTATTCCAGGCGATTGTTCTTTTCGGCCTGCTGTTTTTCGCGCTCGATGTAGCCCGCGTACTTAATACCGATCTCGACAGATTCCACAACTTCCGGAGAAAATGTTCCATGTGGAACAATTTTCATCAGGTCGGCCAAAGAGAGTTCGGGGCGAGCCACGAGCTCGGCCAACTTGCGGGAATCGGATAGGGGAGCGGAGCCCACGGACTCCAGATAGTCATTTACGACATCGGCGCGAACCTTCTTGGATTCACAGTAATCCTGAAGCTCTGCTACCTGCTCTTTCTTGCGGCAAACGGCCGCGTAGCGCCCCTCAGAGGCCAATCCAATCTCATGCGAAAGCTCCGTCAAACGGAAGTCGGCATTATCCTGACGCAGCAGAATGCGGTATTCTGCACGAGAGGTAAACATCCGATAAGGCTCATCTACGCCCTTATTGATGAGGTCATCGATGAGCACGCCGATGTACGCCTGGTCCCGGCGAAGGATGAACGGTTCCTCCCCTTTCAGCTTGCGATGGGCATTGATACCCGCCATCAAACCTTGCGCAGCAGCCTCCTCATAGCCCGTAGTACCATTGACCTGACCGGCCAGGAAGAGCCCGTCGACAACGCGGGATTCGAGGGAATAGTGCAGATACTGCGGATCGAAGTAATCGTATTCCACAGCATAGGCAGGCTTGAAGACCACGCAATTCTCCAATCCGGGAATAGCATGCAAGGCATTCAGCTGCACATCCAGCGGCAGCGAGGAGGAGAATCCTTGCAGATAATACTCGTCATTGTTCCGACCTTCCGGTTCCAGGAAAAGCTGGTGGGAATCCTTGTCCGCAAAGGTACGGAGCTTGTCCTCGATGCTTGGACAATAGCGCGGGCCTCGACCGTGTATCAGTCCCGTGAACAGGGGAGAGCGGTCGAAGCCGGAGCGGAGGATGTCATGGACGGCCTCGTTCGTATGGAGGATGTAGCAGTCCATTTGCGGGGCACCACCCTGAATCGCCGAAGGAATATCCAGGAAGGAGAAGCGGGCGGGTTCGGGATCGCCGACCTGGACGGGAAGTTTCGACAGGTCCACCGAGCGGACGTCGATCCGCGGGGGAGTGCCGGTCTTCATCCGGGCGGTCGGAATGCCGAGGGCGGCGAGCTGGTCGGAGACGTGATAGGCCGAGAGCTCGCCGATGCGGCCGCCCTCGAAAGAGTGCGGGCCGATGAACATCTTGCCGTTCAAGAACGTCCCAGCGGTCAAAATAACCGCTTGAGATTTGAAAATTGCCCCGGTAATCGTACGGACGCCCGCCAAAACGCCATTCTCAAAGAGAAGATTTTCGACAAAATCCGCGTAAATACTTAATTTAGAGCAACTTAACAAGACTTCGCGCCATTTCAGCGAAAAGGCGAGTTTGTCGCATTGCGCACGCGGACTCCACATTGCCGGGCCCTTGGAGCGGTTGAGCATCCGGAACTGGAGCGTCGCCGCGTCCGTGACCACGCCGGTCCATCCGCCGAGGGCGTCGATCTCCCGGACTATCTGTCCTTTGGCAATGCCACCCACCGCCGGGTTGCACGACATCTTCGCGAAGCCGTTCAAGTCGGGGGAGACCAGGAGGACGGACGAGCCGAGCGAGGCCGCGGCCATCGCGGCTTCGCAGCCGGCGTGACCGCCGCCAACGACGATGATGTCGAAGCGGGAGGTCATACGAGCTCCCGGAGGGAAAGATAGTAGTTCTCCTTGGCCCGCATCTGCGCGATGTCCTCCTTCGTGTGGTCGTCGTAACCGATCAGGTGAAGGACACCATGGACAATTACCCGATTCAGTTCGTTCTCGAACTCCGTCCCATAGAAGGCCGCGTTCTCCCGGACGGAATCGACACTGATGAAGAGGTCGCCGTTCAGGTGGTCGCCCTCGCAGTAGTCGAACGTGATGATGTCCGTGAAGTAATCGTGCTGCAAGTACTTCATGTTCACGTCCAGGATGTAGTTGTCCGAGCAGAAAATGATCGAGATGTCGCCCAGGCGGCGGATCTCGCTCTCGGCGACGAGCTTGAGCCAGCGGTTGGTGAGCCGTTTCTCCTTGAAGGCAAACTTCGTATCTTCGGTGAAGTAAGAGACCATATCGGGAATTTTGTGCAAATCTACAAATAAAATAAATATCTTTGCAAGATTAGTCAATGTTCGTGATTTAAAGAGAGAATGAGTCAATTCAAGACAGAAAAAGCGGTATTCGTAGGCGTAGTCCTGGAGAAGGGAGGGGAGCGCAAGGTGCAGGAATATCTGGACGAGCTCCAGTTCCTAGCCGAGACGGCCGGCGCCATCGGCGACAAGATGTATATGCAGCGGATGGACCGGCCCGACAAGGCCACATACATCGGCACGGGCAAGCTCCAGGAAATCAAGGCCTACTGCGAGGAAAACGAGATCCAGTACGTTATATTTGACGACGAGCTCACAGGCACGCAGCAGCGCAACATCGAAAAGATCATCGAGTGCTCCGACGTCATCGACCGGACAAGCCTCATCCTCGAGATTTTCGCCCAGCGGGCCAAGACCTCCTATGCCAAGATGCAGGTTGAACTGGCTCATTATCAATACATGTTGCCCCGGCTCGCCGGTATGTGGACGCACTTGGAGCGGCAGCGAGGCGGCATGGGCACCCGTGGCGGTATGGGTGAAACCCAGATCGAGGTGGACCGCCGAATCGTCAAGCAGCGGATTTCGAAGCTCAAGGAGGACCTGAAGAAAGTCGACCGACAGATGGCCACCCAGCGCAGCAACCGTGGCTCCCTGGTGCGCCTCGCGCTCGTCGGCTACACGAACGTCGGCAAGAGCACCCTGATGAACATTCTGGCGAAATCCGACGTGTTCGCGGAAAACAAGCTCTTCGCCACCCTCGACACGACCGTCCGGAAGGTAGTCATCGAGAACTGCCCGTTCCTGCTGTCGGATACCGTCGGCTTCATCCGGAAACTGCCCACGCAGCTGGTGGAAGCCTTCAAGAGCACCCTGGACGAGGTCCGAGAGGCCGATATCCTCGTGCACGTCGTGGACATCTCCCACCCCGACTTCGAGGAACAGATGCAGGTGGTGGAACAGACGCTCCGAGACATCGGCGCGGCGAACAAACCCGTTTTTGTCGTGTTCAACAAGGTCGATGCGTACACCTACGAGCCCTACGACGAGTTCTCCCTCTCCCCCAAAGAAGCGAAGAACCGCACCCTGGACGAACTTAAGAATAGCTGGATCGCGCAGGAGAAAACCCCTTGCATTTTCATCTCCGCGACGCAGAAGATCGGCATTGACAAACTGAGGAACGACCTGTACAAAATGGTGGCGGAAATCCACGCAGGCCGGTATCCCTTCAATAACTTTTTATGGTAAAACGAACGATTCTCCTCGCTTTGGCGCTGCTCTCCCTGGCCGGAACGGCCGCGGCGCAAAGCGAAGACGAGGCGGCCGTGTTTTCGGGCATCTTCCGCGGAAAGCTGCCGGCCACCTACCCCTTCAAGTACAACGGAACCTATTTCTGGAGCCGCAAGGCTTTCCAGCAGGGGACCGTCTGGTACAACGGCAAGCAGTACGAGGACATCTCCCTGAACGTGGACGCCTACATGAACGAGCTGCAGGTCCGTCCCCTCGAGGGAACGACGCCCGTGGTGGTTTACCGTGACCAGGTTGCCTGGTTCACGATGGGAGAAACCCTGTTCGTGAACCTGCAGTACCTGGGATGGAAGGAAGCCCCGGAAGGCTTCTTCGAGGTGCTCCGGAACGGGCGGAAACCCCTCCTGCGGCAGGTCCGGAAAAACATCCGGTTCGACGCGAACGGGGGAGGAGGCTGGCGGGCCATCGGCGAGGAGACGGACGACTTCAACCCCTCGGTCCCGAACTACTTCCAGCAGGAAGAGAACTTTTACGTGCTCGAGAACGGCGCCGTCCGGAAAATCCGGAAACGCACGCTGAAAAAACTGCTGAAGGAACCCGCGGGAGACCCGCTCCTTACGGTCGATGCCGTCCGCTGGCACGCCGTCTCCGAGGCGCCGGTGTACGGGGCCGCCACGCCGGCCGACCTGCCCGGCACCGGGATTGGCCTTCCGGAATCGTATTTCTCTGAGAAACAAAAAGATACGACCGTCGTCCAGTATGTGGACGCCCCCGCCCTCGCCACCTACCGGAACAAAGTCTACACCATCGGCGACGCGGCCGTGGACAAGGGAAAGGCGATGAAAAGCGTGCACGGAACCGTGACGGAGGCCGAAACCGGCGAGCCCCTGTACGGGGTCGTGGTCTTCGACGACAACACGAAAAGCTATACGCGGACGGACCGGCGCGGAAACTACACCCTCAGCCTGCCCGGCGGCGAGAACGTCCTGAACTTCAGCGCCGACGGCAAGGAGGACCTCGCCCTCCGCGTCGTGGTCCGCTCCGACGGCGGCCTGAACGTCGTGATGACCGAGAAAGTGACGATGCTCAAGGAGGCCATCGTCTCGGCCGAAAGCATGGCCCAGCACCGGAACACGGAGATGGGCGTGGAAAAGGTGAGCGTGAAGACGATGAACAAGATTCCGTCGGCCTTCGGCGAAGGGGACGTGATCAAGGCCGTCCTCACCCTTCCGGGCGTCAAGAGCGTCGGCGAGGCGTCCGGCGGCTTCAACGTCCGCGGCGGCAGCGCCGACCAGAACCTCATCCTGTTCAACGGCAGCACCATCTACAACCCCACGCACCTGTTCGGCATCTTCTCCGCCTTCAATCCCGACATCGTATCCAACGTGGAGCTGTACAAAAGCTCGATTCCGGCCGAATACGGCGGCCGCGTGTCCTCGGTCCTCCGGGTGGATTCCAAGGACGGCGACATGCAGAAATGGAAAGGATCCGCCGGCCTCGGCGTCCTTACGAGCCGGCTGCAGGTGGAAGGGCCCATCGTCAAGGGAAAGACCTCCGTCAATGCCGGCGGCCGTATCACCTACTCCGACTGGATCATGAAGCGGCTGCCCAAGAACAGCGCGTATTCCGGGGGATCGGCGGGCTTCGCGGATGCGAACTTCGGTCTCACCCACCGGTTCGACGCAAACAATTCCCTCCACGTATACGGCTATTACGCCAACGACCGATTCACCTTTGGCGGCGATACGACCTTCCGCTACAACAACGTGAACGCTTCCGTCGTATGGAAGCACCGTTCCAAGATCGGACGCACGGAGGTGAGCGCCGGTTACGACCGCTATACGAACCGTCTCTCCGCCCACGAGTGGGAGAGTGGCGCCTACGACCTGGACACCTACATCCGCCAAGTCTTCCTCCGCATGGACCGGAAACGGCAGCTGGGGCTCTACCACGAACTCGCCTGGGGCATGCACATGACGCACTACATGCTGGACCCCGGCATTCTGACGCCCTTCGGATTCGATTCTATGGTCAGGGCGCGCACCCTCAAGCGAGAGAACGCCGAGGAGCCGGCCTTCTACCTGTCCGACACCTGGAAGCCGACGGACGAGTTCTCCCTCGAGGGCGGCGTCCGCATTTCCACCTTCTTCGCCCTCAAGGACGAAACCGTCTATTTCGGCCTGCCCGACCTGCGGCTGGCCCTCAAATACTCGCCCCTTGAGAACCTCTCCTTCAAGGCCGGCCTCAACTCGCTCACCCAGTATATCCACCTGATTTCCAACACTTCCGCGGTTTCCCCGATGGATACCTGGAAGCTCAGCGACGCAGCCATCAAGCCCACTTGGGGCTGGCAGGGCGCCGGCGGCATGTACTGGACGGAACTGAACACCGGCATCGACTTTTCCGCCGAGCTCTATTACAAGCGGACCCGCTTCGCCCTGGACTTCCGGCCGGGCGCGCAGCTGGCCATGAACCCGGACCTGGCCGACGACCTCATCCCGGTATTCGGACGGGCCTACGGCGTGGAAGTGATGGCCAAGAAAACCACCGGCAAGATCACCGGCTGGCTCTCCTACACCTACTCCCGCGCCCACCAGAAAGAGATGCAGGACCGCGGCAACGAGACCATCGCCGGCGGCGACTGGTACAACGCCCCCTATGACAAGCCGCACGAGTTCAAGCTCGTGACGAACTTCGCCCTGACGCACCGGTACAGCTTCTCGGTGAACGTGGATTATTCCACCGGCCGGCCGGTCACGGTTCCCATCGGCACGTACTGGTATGGCGGCAACTGGCGCATGGCCTATGACGAGCGCAACTCGTTCCGGATCCCGGACTACTTCCGCACCGACATCGCCTTCAACATCGACCCGGGCCACTACCTGAAGGCCGCCTTCCACACGACCATCACCGTGGGCGTATACAACGTCACCGGCCGCAAGAACCCGTACTCGGTCTTCTTCAAGAACGATTCCGGGGTGGCCAATGGCTATATGCTGTCGGTGTTCGCCACCCAGATTCCGTACGTCAACCTCAACATCCTGTTCTGATGAAAAAGATCCTGCCCCTTCTCGCCGTCCTTTCCCTGGCGACGGCCTGCATCTACCCGTATCAGCCGGATCTTGAGGAGGCTCCGGAAGGCGTTCTCGTCGTGGACGGAAACCTCGTCCTCGGAGAGATGTCCACGGTCTATGTCGGGTCCATGTCCTCCCTCTGGCCCGGTCCGGACGACGCCCGGCCCAAGATATCCGTCAAGCGCGTCTGGGCCGAAGACGACGCCGGCGGCGTATATGAGGGAACCATCTCCTCCGACGGGCAGACAGACGCTCATATTCCAATGACGAAATATGTCCTCCACACGGAAAACGCCCCTGTCGGCCACAACTACCGCGTGTGTGTCAATACGGACGATGCGTTGTACACGAGCGACTGGATCAAGCCGCTGACCCCGCCCGTCATCAAGAAAATCAACTTCAAGGCCAACCTGAACGACGTCATGGTGAACGTCACCCTGGACGGGGGCCCCGATGCAACGGGCTATCTGCTCCTCTCCTTCGACGAAACCTGGCGGTTCCATACGGAGTATTACCTGAATTACGACTACGATTCCAGGACCAATACCGTCACGGAATACCGGATCAATGCCTGGGACCGCTACTGGTGCTTCAAGTCGCTCGACCAAGGCAAACAGATTCCTGTCGACTATACCGGCATGTCCACTTCCGGCGTGAAGGATTTCCCCCTGCACTCGTTTTCCCGGTATGACGACCGGAACCACCGCCGCTACAGCATCCGGGTGAAAGCCCGTACCATCGACAAGCGAACCTACGATTTCCTCCAGCACTTGGAGGAAAGCACCGGCGCGGGAGACAACCTGTTCACCCCGAATCCCGGCGAGATCCAGGGCAACCTCCGCTGTGAGACCGAGCCGGACCGGATGGTCCTGGGATACGTGACCGTTTCCACGTCCTCCACTCTGAGGGCCTACATCGGAAGCCAGTACCTCCTGACGAAAGCCAGGGACCCCTATGCGCTGAGCTATCCCCTCCAGTACGGAAACATGGCCGGAGAAAACAGCTGGCGCGACTTCTACAGCTGGGGATACATGCCCCTCATCCCGAATACGCTGCCGAATTCGGATCCGTCCATGGAAGGCCCCTACGGCTGGGGCGCAGCCCGCTGCTACGACTGTTTTGCTGCGGGAGGAACGCAGGATGTACCTGTTTTTTGGGAAGAATGACGATGAAAAAGACGATACTTTCGATGCTGGCCCTCTGCGCCGGCATCCTCCAGGGGGCGGCCGCCGTGCCCGTGGAACGCATCTATGTCTCCACCGACCGGGAAGTCTATGTCGCCGGCGACGCCGTCTGGTGCTCCCTGACCTGCCTGGACGGAAACGGCCGTTTTTCGAACGAAAGCGCCGTATCCTACCTGGAACTCGTTTCCGAGGCCGGAACGGCCTGTACGGCCAAAATAGGCCTGTTGGAAGGCCGGGGCGCCGGATCCTTCCGGATTCCCGTCACCGCTCCTACCGGCACCTACCGGCTTGTCGCCTATACCGCCGTCAACGCCGGGGAGGAAGGGACGCCCTGGATGGCGGGTTCCCGCCTGCTGACCGTCTTCAACACCACCTCCGCCGCCCGGGTACCGGACGGCGTCGAAATCCTGGACGAACCGGTCTATGAATCCATGCCGCAGCAGGAAGCGGCCCCGCAGGGGGCGCTGCAGCTCTCCGCCCGGACGCGCCTTCCGAAAGGCGCCGCGGCCGCGCTGGTCCTCAGCAACGGCGGATCGAGGGCTTCGGTGAGCCTGTCCGTCCGCCACGAGGACGACCTTCGTCCCGCCGCGCAGGAAAACTCGCCGGAAAGCTTCCTGAAGGCCCTTCCAGCCGATGTCCGCCTCCGCCCCGGCGCGAATCCTGTGACCGAGTATGATGGAGAAATCGTCACCGCCCGTCTCCTGGGAGCGAGGACGGAAAGCGACTACACCGAAGCCACCCTGTCCACGGCCGGGGATCCCGCCAGCCTCTACATCGGCCGTGCCGACGGAACGGACATCATCCGGTATCATACGTCCAACATCTACGGCAACCGGGAAATCGTGTGCGAAGTGTCGCAGCTGGACAGGAAGGAAGGATATATCGACTTTGAGAGTCCCTTCATCCATCCCGAAGCCGGGACGCTGCCGAAGCTCCTCCTGAGCCCCGTCCAGCGGCAGGACCTCGTTTCCCGGAAGGCCGCCCTCCGCGCCGAAAAGACCCTCCGCATCGACACCCTGACCACCTTCATGACCCGCCGGAAAGACTTGCTGCTCGAATCCGTCGACCACCGTCGCTATCACCTGGACGACTACAACCGCTTCCCGTCGGTCCGGGAAGTCCTGGTGGAAATCATCCCCGAGCTCAGCCTCCGCCGGGTGAACGATGTCTGGCAGCTGCAACTGGTCGTCTCGGACGCCGTCCAGTCGCGGTTCGACAGGACGGGAAGCATCCTCGTCATGATGGACGGCGTCGTCCTGAGCGACCTCGACCTGCTGCTGGACTTCGATGCGATGCTGCTCGAGGACGTGGACATCTACCTGCAGTCTTTCGTCTGCGGGAAGGTCGCCTACCACGGGCTGGTGAACTTCATCACCAAGAAAAACTACGTCACCGCCCTCCACTTCCCCGCCAATGTGCGCGTGGTGGACTTCCAGGGGGTCGCCTATCCGGTCGCCTACAACGGCGCCGTCCCGGAAGGGGAGGGTCAGGACCTGCGCCAACTCCTGTATTGGCACCCCGTCCTGAACCTGGACGCCGGTTCCGACTACCGCATCGAAATCCATACGCCGGGCTACGCCGGTCGCTTCAAGGCGGTCGCCGAAGGATTCACCGAGGACGGAAAGCCCGTCTATCAAGAATTCGCTTTCGAGGTGGAATAAAAAGAAACCCGGCCTTTCGGTCGGGTTTCTCGTTGTGTCGGTTCAAGACTTAGAGGGTAGGCGGCGTGCACTGCTCCTCGGTCAGAACACCATCATCGTTCGCAGCAACATCCCACCATACGCGGTTGTCCTTGGTGTCTTCACCGGTGGGCTTCAGCGTCTTGATGGCCGCATTGTAATTCTCCTCATTGCGCTGGCCGTCGACATCGGCGTCGAACGGGAGACGGAACGGATAATGGGTAGTACCCTGGTCAGCGGCGGCAGGACCAACGGGCATCTTCGGAATATCCAGGCGGCGCCAGTCGGACCAGGCCTCGATACCGTCGGCGAGATAACCGGCGATCCAGCGCTGGAGGGCAATCTGCTCAATCGCCTTGGAAGCGTCGAAGGCGACGCCTTCGCTGGCGACATATTCGTCAGCGCCGGAGGCACCCCACCAGTCGAAGGAAGCTTTGATACCGGCCTCGTAGAGGTCCTTCGCGGAAGCGGAAATCCAACCACGCTGGGCGGCCTCGGCCTCCACCAGGAGAACACGGGCAGCAGGAATCACAGGGATCGTGGCGTCCATCGCAATCATCTTGCTGTTGACACAGCAAGTGTAGCTGGCCCACGCGGAAACGTGGGTGTTGCTGGCAAGACCGAACGGAATGCCATAGAAGGAGGTGTACTGATCACGCGGGAACTTCTCTGCGGGACGCGTTCCCTTATAACCCTCGATGTCAAAGTACTTGAACATGCGCGGATCCTTCAGGGCCTTCATCTCCTCAACGATGAAGTAGTTCGGAACGGCATTGAAACCGGCGCTCGGGTTGTCCGGGCTGACCCAGTAATACAGGTAGTTCTTGTTCAGGTCGTCATACGTATAGTCCAAGCCGTCCTCGGCGGAGGTCATACCGCCATGGGCATAGGCGGCCGCAAAGCGGGATTTGCCCGTAGCGGGATCCACGTCGCTGAGTTTGATGGCCATCAACATCCGGACGGAAGCATTGAATTTCTTCCACTTGGCAACATCGCCTTCGAAGAGGACGTCCGCATCGCCATTCAGGTCACCACTCTCATCGAACAGGGAATAAGCCTGGGTCAGCATCTCGTCAAGCTGCTTGTAGGCATCTTCCTGAGAGTCATACTTCGGCTTCCAGTTGTCCTGGGAAACGCCTTGGAGCGCCTCGGAGAGAACGATGGGGCCCTGGATGTCGGAGATGGTCATGTAGATGAAGGCCATCAAAGTCTTGGCCACCGCAATCTGGTTGTTGGCGGAGCCGAAGGCCGTGACGTTCGGTTTATCCTTCTCCTCTTCGTCCTCGTTCAGTTCGACGATCTTCGTGAGATTCTTGATCGGATTCAGGTAGTAAGTGCCACTGCCGAAGGTAGATGTCGTGGACAGCGGACCGTACTGGTTGTTCTTGGACTCGGAAAGGTAACCGGCCCATTCCTGCTGCCAAGGATCATAGCCGTTGTCCGCATCTCTCAGCACGAAAAGCGGTACATACTTGCACGCCTGCGTGAAGAAGTAGGTCGTAAACGGCGTAGAAGGCTTATTGGGGTCCAGGTTGATGTCGCCGAAATCATGGAGTTTGGCACAGCCAGCCATAAGAACGGCAACCAGGGCGGGAATCAAAAGGGCATATATCTTTTTCATAATCTTCATCCTCCTATATTAGAAAGTGACATTGAGCGTAACACCGAAGGAGCGGGTGGACACAGCCTGACCGCCTTCGAGGAAGTTGTATTCAGCACCGCCCAGTTCGGAAGGATCGATGTGCGGAACCGCGGAGTAGATGAGCCAAGGATTGGTGGCCACAAAAGCGACGCTGGCAGAAGAAATGCCCTTGATCTTGTTCACAATGTTCTTCGGCATGTTGTAACGAAGAGCAAGTTCACGCATCTTCAGATAAGAACGGTTGAAAATCGTGGAATCCTGGTCATAGACATACTGATAGTAGAAATAGTAGAAGGCGTCGATGTAACCGTCCATCGCATTGCCATCCTTGTCCACACCAGTCAAGTGGACACCGCCACCGGTCTGGACAGGCTCACGGATGCTCTTGCCCCTGTCGTTCAGGACGGCAGTTTCAGCAAGCAGACCGGAACCCTTACCCCACATGTTCGTCCAAGAAACCATCTGACCACCGATGACATAGTCGAAAGCGGCGGAAAGCGTGAAGTCCTTGTAGCGGAAACTGGTATTGAAACCACCCGTAAAGTCGGGCTGGATGTTACCCACGTTCTTCGGGACATCGGTTTCCCAAGAAGGACGGACATCACCGGTGTTGGCGGTACCGGCACGGAGGATCAGCTGGCCGTCATCATTGCGCAGCCAACGGGCATTGGTCTGAATGACACCGATCGGCTGTTTCTCGATGGACATCAAATTCCAGAAGAAATAGAAGGAATTACCATACAGACGGGTGGAAGGCTGGCCGGGGGCCAGTTCAACCAGCGTGTTGACATTCTTGGAAATGTTCGCGGAGATATTCCACTCGAAATCCTTCGTACGGACAGGCGTACCACCGAGCAGGATTTCCACACCCTTGTTCTGCACCAGACCGGCGTTGATCGTGCGGGAATTGAAACCGGACTGCGGGAGAACCGTCGCGTTGATGATGGAGTTCTTCGTATTCTTCAAATAGAAGTTGACATCACCGTACAAGCGGTTGTTGAAGAGTTTGAACTCGGTACCGACCTCATAGGAAGTGGAGATGGTAGGAAGGATGTGCTCATTCACCTGCGTGGAAGGCTCGTAGAGACCGGTCTGGCCATGGAGTTTGGTGGAGACCGTGTAGGTCGGCTTCACGTTGTAAGCGCCGATGGTGGAACCCACCTGGGCGAGGGAGCCACGAATCTTCCAGAAGTTGAGCCAAGGAGCGTTGATGAGTTTGCTGGCCATGAAGGACAGGGAACCACCACCATAGAGATAACCGTTCTTGTCGGCCGGGAGGCGGGAATCGATGTCATAACGGAGGGAGCCGTCCAGATAGACCAGGTCATCCCAACCGACGGTCGCGGTACCGAAGAACGAACGGGTCTTGTAATGGGTCTCGCTGTTGTTGGTGGAATACGTGTTGTTGGATGCGCTCAGGTTGTACAGGCCAATCACGGACAGACCGCCGTTGGTGGCGCTGTTCAGATAGTAGTAGTCATACTTGCGGGCCTCGGCGAAGGCGGCGGCCTCTGCCGTGAGACGGTTATCCACGAAGGAATTGTTCCAGGTCAGGTAACCCTGGGCCGTGATGTCGTTCGTCTCGGAGAAATAGTTCCGGTAGTACGGATCGAAGTTGATGGAACCAAAACCATCTTTCTCCTCATAGTGAGAGTTCTGGATCAGGTTGTTGATGCGGGCGCCCAGACGGAAGTTGTACGGCAGGCTGGCATAAACGTCAGCGGAAGCCATATGATACTGGGTCTTGTTGGTATAGGTGTACTGCTCCATCACCGCATACGGGTTGTCGTGGTAGTTCGCAGTAAGGTCGGCGTCTCCGGCCAGATAAGCGGCGGCATAGTCGTCGAAGTTCTTGGCACCGACGATGTTCCAGGTACGCCATCCGCCGTCAGGACGCTGCCAATCCTTGAGATCTTTCAGATTGACATTCGTATGGCCCCATTGAACGAAGTCGCAGATGTAGTTACCATTGGCGGAGTAACCTTCCTGCTCAGCGTTCTGGTTCACACGGACGCGATAGCGATAGCTCAGGTCGGCGGTCAGCCAGCTGTTGGGCTTGATCTGGGAACTGACGCTGAAGGAACGGCGGACAGCCTTGGAATTGTAGAAGATACCGGGACGGTCCACGTTGGTGAAGGACACGCGGGTGTTCATTCCCTTGACGGACTTGTTGAAGGAAACGGTGGTCGTGTTGGTCCAGGCGACGCGGGTAAGGTCGCGGAGGTCGAGCTGATAGCTCCAAGGCTCGGCCTTGCCGTACTTCGGATGGGAAGGATCCCAGGAAACGGCGGGACGGACCATGGTCGTGTTGTCATAACGGGGACCCCAGTTCACATCTTCCCAATAGTCATAGGTATAAGTGCCGTCCGGCAGATCAAAACCGTTCAGTTCGAAAGCGGCCTTCGCGTCCAGGACATCCGGATATTTGTCAAGCAGGCCGGCTTTCTGGACGGCATTGTACATGGCCGTATTCTGCTGAGCCATCGAACCGCCACCGAATTCTTTCTGGAACTTGATGTGGTTGTACAGGACTTCAGCCGTAGTCGTGTGGCTGAATTCCACGAGGGACTGACCTTCCTGAGCCTTCTTGGTGGTGATGATGACAGCACCGTTGGCACCGCGGGAACCGTACAGGGCGGTCGCGGAGGGGCCCTTCAGGATGTTGATGCTCTCCACGTCGTCCATATTGACGGCCGCAGCGCTGGCGATGGTTCCGTCGATCACATAGATCGGCTCGCTACCTTCCTGGTTGCTGTAGGAGGTCGGACCACGGAGGATGATTTTACCCTCGTTGAAGGTAGAACCGGCAGATCCCCAGAACTGCGCACCGGCAACCTTACCGGCGAGGGAGTTACCGAGGGAGGAGCTGTGGGTGATGGTCAGTTGCTCGTCATTGATGACCTGGGCGGAATAACCGATGGCTTTCTGCTTGCGGGTCAGGCCCTGGGCTGTGACGACAACCTCATCGAGGTACTCCGTATCAGGCTCGAGAGCGACGTTGACGACGGTCATGCCGTTCACCTCGACGGACGTCGTCTTGTAGCCCATGTTGCTGACGACAAGGACGCCATTTCTCGGAGCATTGATGGAGAAAGCACCCTGCACATCAGTCAGCGCGTAGGAAGTGGCACTTCCCTGCACGACGACAGCAGCTCCCGTGATGGGTTCACCGTTGGAGGAGTCGGTAACCGTACCTCTGACGGTGATGTTCTGAGCGTACGCAGCCGTCGCGACGACAGCCAGCAGGCACGCCAGGAACAGTTTTACTTTTTTCATAAGCAAGAAACTTTGGTTAAACATAAATATGGTGATACAAAATAAATTGCGGTTTTTTTGTATCGAATACACTCCTAAATTGTCACCTAAATAGTTTTTTCAAAGGTCATAAATGATGACGTATGCCTGCAAAGTTTGGAAACAATCTTGAATTATGCAAATATAAAGAGTATATTCAAAAATAAAACAGTGTTAATGATTCGGATTTGTAAATAAAAAATTAATAATGAATTACGAGGTCAAATTTACTAATTATTATTAAATTATAAAAACAATTAACAATTTATAATATTTAAAAAAACTGTAAAAAAGTGAGTTTTGGTGCCGATTTTTACCCTTTTATTGCCTTTCAAGCCCATACAATAGGGGTTCTGGCGGATCTATTTACCTATAAAATGCCCTCTGGACGGCTTTCCGGCCCTTTCCCTACGGAGTAACAATTTGGAGGTTAATGTACGAAAGCGCTCAAAAAAACAGCAGGAACCGGATGATTCCTGCTGTCAATTGTCATTCTGAGGAGGCCGCTTGCGGCCGACTTTTTTATAGATATTCCAAATATCTGGAAAAGAATACGTTATAAACACTGTAAACACTTCCCTCCAAAGTCACGGTTTCCAGAATCAGTTCTTTCTCGACCAAAGATTTCAAACTCTTCAGGACGGCCGGACCGGAAACTAGTCCGTACTTGGACAGGAAAGCGGCCGAAGTGGGTTTCTGTACTTCTCCTTCCTTTGCAACGGCTTTCAGAAGTTTCCACTGGGACGGAGTCGTCATTCGCTTGATTTCCAGGAAACGGTCGGTATTGGACTGCAAGATGGTCAGTTTCGCCTTCCGGACATGATCGGCGGTCACTTGCTTTCCGGAAATGTTGAATACCTCATTACAAAGCGACTGGGTATAATAGGTATGGTCTTTCGTCCAATGAATGATGTTTTCAACCAGGTCAGGTTCTATCGACTTTCCGTATTCATTGAAAAGTCCGGTAATGAATCCGGCATAGGTCGTTTCATCCAATTTACCGAGCGGAACATTCGTCGTACTTTCATAAAAAGGCCTTTTCGCATTCGTAAACATATCCGACATCACGTGTTTTTTGCTGCCGCAGAAAATGAATCGGACATGGTGCAGCGGCTGGATGCAGGTTCTGAGCATAGCCTCCATCTGAACATCCGGATATTCCCTGATCTGCTGAAATTCATCAATGGCGACCACAACCTCTTTTCCACAGTCTTCCATATATGAGAACAACGAACTCAGCGTCATTTTTTTATCCTCTTCCGTCCGATAAGTGAAAGAGAGCTGGGGCTGTCCCGTCAATTCATCATAGCTGATCAAAGGCCGGATTCCTCCAATGGCCTTGAATATATCCTTGATTCTGTTCTTTCTATGAAGGACCTTTGCCACGGATTCCGAAAGAATTTTGATGAAATCTTCCAGATTCTGACTGGAACTCATATCGGCATAAACGGTCTCAAAAGGCAGTTTATTCTCCTTCATTTCATCAAAAACACGGTATATCAACCCGGTTTTTCCCAGTCTTCTCGGAGAAATCAGCGTAATATTCCGTCCGTTTTCCAAACAATCGATGATACGAGCTGTTTCTTTTTCCCGATCACAGAAAAAGCGGCTGGAAACATAAGGCTCTATAACAAAAGGATTTTTCATTGTTTTCCGTCTTTTCAGCAAAGATAGAATGAAAAATACAATTAACCAAAAGTTATTAACAAAAGGTTATTAACTTTAAGTTTATAAAAACATCGCAGGAACCGGATGGATTCCTGCGATGGGAGATTCTTTCGCTTCGCTTAGAATGACAAAGCCTACTCGCTGAAGCGGGCCTTGAGATATTCGCGATTCAGTCTCGCGATGTGGTCGATGGTGACGTGCTTCGGGCACTCCATCTCGCAGGCGCGGGTGTTCGTGCAGTTGCCGAAGCCGAGTTCGTCCATCTTGGCAACCATCGCGCGGGCGCGGCGGGCGGCTTCCGGCTTGCCCTGCGGGAGCAGGGCGAGGGAGCTGACGCGCGCAGCCACGAACAGCATCGCAGAGCCGTTCTTGCAGGTGGCGACGCAGGCGCCGCAACCGACGCAGGCGGCGGCGTCCATGGACAGTTCCGCGTCATCGTGCGGGATCAGGATGGTGTTCGCATCCTGCGCGGCGCCGGTGCGGACGGAGACGAAACCGCCGGCCTGGAGGATCTTGTCGAAGGCCTGACGGTCCACGACGAGGTCCTTGATCACCGGGAAGGCGGCGCTCCGCCAAGGCTCTACGGTGATGGTGGCGCCTGGCTTGAAATGACGCATGAAGAGCTGGCAGGTGGTCACCTGGTCGTCCGGACCATGGGCGCGGCCGTCCACATACAGGGAGCAGGCGCCGCAGATGCCCTCGCGGCAGTCGTGGTCGAAGGCGATGGGCTCCACACCCTTGCGGATGAGCTGGTCGTTCAGGATGTCCAGCATCTCCAGGAAGGAGGCGTCCTCTTCCACGTCGGTGACATGATAGGTCTCGAAGTGACCCTTGGCTTTGGCGTTCTTCTGACGCCACACTTTCACGTTATATTCCATAATCGTCGTTAGTCTTTATAGTTACGGGTCGCAATCTTGATGTTCTCATACTTGAGCGGCTCCTTGTGGAGTTCCGGAGCGACACCTTCGCCCTTGTATTCCCAGGCGCCCACATACATGAAGTTCTCGTCGTCGCGCTTGGTCTCGCCCTCTTCCGTCTGCATTTCCTCGCGGAAGTGGCCGCCGCAGGATTCCCTGCGGTTCAGGGCGTCGCGGGCCATCAGTTCGCCGATGTCGAAGAAATCGACCAGACGGAGGGCCTTTTCAAGTTCCTGGTTGAATTCCTCGTTCGTGCCGGGGACGCGGACCGTCTTCCAGAATTCCTTCCGGAGTTCGCCGATTTCCTCGATGGCCTTCTTCAGGCCGGCCTCGTTGCGGGCCATGCCCACATACTCCCACATGATGTGGCCGAGCTTCTTGTGGATGCTGTCCACGGTCTCGGTGCCCTTCACGGCAAAGATCTTATCGATACGCTCGCGCACGGCCTTTTCGGCAGCGGCGAATTCGGGGGCGTTGGTGTCGGTCTTGGGCTCCGCAAACTTGTGGGACAGGTAGTCGCCGATGGTGTACGGGAGGATGAAGTAACCATCGGCCAGGCCCTGCATGAGGGCGGAAGCGCCGAGACGGTTGCCGCCGTGGTCGGAGAAGTTCGCTTCGCCGATGGCGTACAGGCCCGGAATGGTGGTCTGGAGGTCATAGTCCACCCAGAGACCGCCCATCGTGTAGTGGATGGCCGGATAGATCATCATCGGCTCCTCCCAAGGGGAAGAGGAGGTGATCTTCTCGTACATCTGGAAGAGGTTGCCGTAGCGCTCTTCCACGCGCTGGTGACCCAGGCGCTTGATGGCGTCGGCGAAATCGAGGAACACGGCGAGGCCGGTCTCGTTCACGCCGTAGCCGGCGTCGCAGCGCTCCTTGGCGGCGCGGGAAGCGACGTCACGCGGAACCAGATTACCGAAGGCCGGATAGCGGCGCTCCAGGTAGTAGTCGCGGCGCTCCTCAGGAATCTGGGAAGGCTTGATTTCGTGCTTGCGGAGCTTGATAACATCCTCCATGTTGTTCGGCACCCAGATGCGGCCGTCGTTACGCAGGGACTCGGACATCAGGGTGAGCTTGCACTGCTGGTCGCCATGGACGGGGATACAGGTCGGGTGGATCTGCGCGAAGCAGGGGTTCGCGAAGAAAGCGCCCTTGCGGTAGGCCTGCATCGCGGCGGAGCCGTTGGAGTTCATCGCGTTCGTGGACAGGAAATAGGCATTTCCATAACCACCGGTGGCGAGAACCACGGCGTGGGCGCCGAAGCGCTCGATCTCACCGGTCACGAGGTTGCGGGCGATGATACCCTTCGCCTCGCCGTTGATGATGACGAGGTCCAGCATCTCGTGGCGCGGATAGCTCTTCACGGAGCCGGCGGCGATTTCCTTGTTCAGGGCCGCATAGGCGCCGAGGAGCAGCTGCTGTCCGGTTTGTCCGCGGGCGTAGAAGGTACGGCTCACCTGGACACCGCCGAAGGAGCGGTTCGCCAGATATCCGCCGTACTCGCGGGCGAAAGGAACGCCCTGCGCGACGCACTGGTCGATGATGGCCGCACTTACCTCCGCCAGGCGGTACACGTTGGCCTCCCGGGAACGGTAGTCACCGCCCTTGATGGTGTCGTAGAACAGCCGGTAGATGGAGTCGTTGTCGTTCTGGTAGTTCTTCGCGGCGTTGATACCGCCCTGCGCGGCGATGGAGTGCGCGCGGCGCGGAGAGTCGGAGATGCAGAAAATCTTGACGTTGTATCCGAGCTCGCCCAGGGAGGCGGCTGCGGACGCTCCGCCGAGGCCCGTACCGACGACGATCACCTCGAGTTTCCGCTTGTTGTTCGGAGAGACGATCCGGATTTCGGCCTTGCGCTTCGACCATTTCTCGGCGAGCGGCCCTTCCGGAATCTTGGAGATAAGTTTAGTATCAGCCATATAAGTTATAAATGAGAAATTATAATTTCAGAATTCTTGCAATTTTACGCAAAAATCAGGACTTTCACAAAAAATCTTAGGACTATTACGGAATTATCGTCATGGCCGACCTGATCGGCCATCTACCGTATACGCTTTATACGGGTTCTTGTCCGGCTGGCCCAGGGAGGCCCACATGACGCCGTTCTCGAAAACGACGGAGGCGGTGGTGATCTTGCGAAGGATCGGCGCGCCGCTGCGGGAGATCTTGTTGATCAGGAAGTCGTGGTCCCATTCGGAGATGGGAATGCAGGTTTCGGCGAGCAGGCTGCAGGCCTTCTCATAGCGGTCCACGCCCTTGCGGTCCGCTTCCCGGCCCTGCCAGGTAAAGTTCGTAACCACCCGATAACCAGTCGGTTCCTCGTTCACATCGTACCTGGCGCGGATCTTCCAGTTGTCCATCTCATAATAGACCGCGCCGCCCTGGGCGTCGATCACACCGAAATTGGCTTCCACCCCCATCGGCTTGGACAGCGTGTCGATGAAATGCTCGAAATCCGCCACCGTCGCGCATACTTCCAGCGCCCGATACATCAGATACCCTTCCCGGTCCATCTTCTCGGCCGGCACGTCGTCCTCCTTGAGGTCGTACGTCGCCGTATTCATGATGCTGAACCCGGCGCTGTTCGTCCCGGCCCAGACCTGCTTGTCGAAAGGCTCGTCCGTATTGACCAGGCCGATGAACGCGTACTTCTCGCCCTGGAACCACCGGATGTCGTTCGTCTCGTGGCTCGTATCCCGATGCTTCATCATCACCGGCTTCCCGTCGGCCCTTACCTTCCCGCTGATGATTACCGACGTGCACGCCAGCGCCGGCACGGCCGCCAGCGTCAGAAGAAGGGTAAACAGTATTTTTTTCATATCAAAAGAGAGTTCCGTTGTCGTCGGGGTTGTATTTGCGCTGGGGGAGGCAGGATTCCATGCCAAGATGCTGGTAGGCGAGGTCGGTGGCGACGCGGCCGCGCTGGGTGCGGATGAGGAAGCCTTCCTTGATCAGGAAGGGTTCGTAGACTTCCTCCAGGGTGCCGGCGTCCTCGGAGATGGAGGTCGCGAGCGTGCCCACACCCACGGGACCGCCTTTGAAGGTGGTGATGAGGGTGCGGAGGATCTTGTGGTCGATGGAATCGAGGCCGCGCTTGTCGATCTTGAGCTTGTTCAGGGCGAAGCGGGCGATGTCCACGTCGATGCGGCCGTCGCCGAGCACCTGCGCGAAGTCGCGGACGCGCTTGAGCAGCGCGTTGGCGATGCGCGCCGTGCCGCGGCTACGGAGCGCGATCTCCAGCGCCGCGTCGTTGTCGATCTCGATGTTCAGGATGGTTGCGCTGCGGATGACAATCTTCCGAAGGTCCTCAGTATCATAGTATTCCAGCGCGCAGTTGATGCCGAAGCGATCCCGCAGGGGAGCGGTCAGGAGGCCGCTGCGCGTCGTCGCGCCGATCAGCGTGAAAGGATTCAGCGAGATACGGACGCTCCGCGCGCCGGGGCCCTTGTCGATCATGATGTCGATGACATAGTCCTCCATCGCGGAGTACAGATACTCTTCCACCTCGGGGGAGAGCCGATGGATCTCGTCGATGAAGAGGACGTCGCCTTTTTCCAGGGAAGTCAGGAGGCCGGCCAGGTCGCCGGGCTTGTCGAGGACAGGGCCGCTCGTCACCTTCATATTGACCCCCATCTCGTTCGCGATGATGTGCGCGAGGGTGGTCTTGCCCAGGCCGGGAGGGCCGTGGAACAGCGTGTGGTCCAGGGCTTCGCCGCGCATCTTGGCGGCTTTGATATAGATTTCCAGGTTCGAGACGATTTCCTTCTGTCCGGTGAAATCATCCAGCTGCTGGGGGCGGATAATTCCGTCCAATTCATTATCTTTGCGGTCGGTTGTGCTGCGCGGGTCGAATTCGCTCATGGGCGGTCGGGTCTGTTTCAGTTACAAATATAGTATTTTATTATTGAAATTGAATGATGTTTATGTTCCTGTCAATTTGTTGAAAACTAGTAGGAACTTACTGAATATCATTTAATTGAGTGCTTTGAAAATTGTTGAAAACCCCGCTTTTTCCCGGTGGGTAACCTGTGGATAAAGGAAGGGAAAAATTCCGGCCGGGTTATCCACCGTTCCATCAACAGGGTTATCAACAGCTTTTCAACAGCCTTTTTGAGCGGAATGTTGATAAGTCAAACATCGACAGCCTTGCTCCGCCGCAGGATGAATTCCAATCGGGAGACATTCTGCAGCGGGCTATTTCTGTCTGCCCGTTGGTTCATCCTCTCCCAGATCGCGGATAAAGGAACCCATCTCGTCGTCCTTCCCTCCCGGGAAGCGGCGGAATATTGCAGCGCCGACTTGTATAATCTGGTGGAAGGCGACCGCGTCTTCTTCCTGCCGGACAGCGGCGGCGCCGTCGAAAGAAGCAATTACAAATCCTCTCTCGGCGTCCAGCGCACGGCCGCCATCGGCAAGATGATGGATCCGGGTCAGGGTCCCTTGTTCATCGTCACTTATCCGACGGCCCTGGAAGAACCGGTTCCCGAACAGGAAAAGATTACCGGCGCGCTCCTGACCGTCAGCGTGGGGCAGGAAATATCTTACGACACCCTGCGCGAGACGCTGGTGCAGCTGGGATTCGAACGCGTGGACTTCGTATCGGCCCCGGGCCAGTATGCCATCCGCGGCGCGGTCATCGACATATTCTCCTATTCCCTGGACCATCCTTATCGGCTCACTTTCTTCGGAAATGAAATCGAGAAGATCCATACCTTCGACTGCAACACGCAGCTGTCCATCGACAAGGTGGAAAAGGCCGAGATTTATCCGGACATCGTCGCCGGCGGCCAGGGGGAGGGCGGAGTAAGTATTCTGACGCTCTTGAAAGAGGATGCGGTGGTCTGGCTGGATTCGTCCGATATGTACAAGGATCAGCCGTTTTTCCCGGAACTGTTGAATTTTCGACATGTGTTTCTGGAAATCCCGCTCCAGAGTCAGGGCGTGGACAGCGTGGCTTTCGCCATCGCGCCGCAGCCGGTGTTCAACAAGAACTTTGAACTCCTGCTCTCGGATATCCGGACCAGGCTGGAGAATAATTATAAGGTATGCATCTTCGGCGAGAAGGAATCCCAGCTGGAGCGCCTCCGGTCCATCATGCTGCAGGACGAGCATGCGCTCTTGCCGGAGTTTGTCAAGGGAAAGAACATCCATGCGGGGTTCATCGACAACGAGGACCGCATCTGCTGCTATTCCGACCACGAGATATTCGACCGCTTCCACCGCGTCCGCCTGAGAAGGACGGTGGAAAAGTCGGAGCAGCTCACCCTGAACGACCTGAGTTCCTTCAACCTGGGCGACTACATTGTCCATATCGACCATGGCGTGGGTATTTTCGGCGGTCTCGTGAAGATGACCGACGACAAGGGCCGGGTCCATGAGGTCGTGAAACTGATGTACCGGGACAACGACGTCGTCTTCGTGTCCGTCCATTCCCTGCACAAGATCTCCCGCTTCCGGTCCAAGGAAGGGGAGATGCCGCGGATCAACAAGCTCGGCTCGAAGACCTGGGCCACGATGAAGACCTCGGCGAAGTCTCGCGTGAAGGACATCGCCAAGGAACTCATCCAGCTCTATGCGAAGCGCCGGGCCTCGAAGGGCTTCGCCTTCTCGGCCGACAACTACCTCCAGGAAGAGCTCGAATCCTCCTTCATGTATGAGGATACCCCCGACCAGGAAAGGGCGACGAAGGCGGTCAAGGAAGATATGGAGGACAACTGCCCGATGGACCGTCTCGTCTGCGGCGACGTGGGCTTCGGCAAGACGGAAGTAGCCATCCGAGCCGCTTTCAAGGCCGTCTGCGATTCCAAGCAGGTGGCCGTGCTGGTGCCGACGACCATCCTTGCCCTCCAGCACTTCGAAACCTTCAAGTCCCGCCTCAAGGGACTCCCCTGCACGGTCGATTACGTAAGCCGCCTGCGGACGGCAAAGGAAATCACCGAGATCAAGAAACGGTTGAAAGAAGGAAAGATCGACATCCTGATCGGCACCCACAAGGTGCTGGGCGCCGGCTTCGAGTTCAAGGACCTGGGCCTGCTGGTCATCGACGAGGAACAGAAGTTCGGCGTGGCGGCGAAGGAAAGGCTCCGGCACCTGAAGGCGTCCGTCGATACCCTGACCTTGACAGCTACCCCGATTCCGAGAACCCTCCAGTTCTCCCTCCTGGGCGCGCGCGACCTCAGTATTATCAGTACCCCGCCGCCGAACCGGATTCCCATCCAGACGGAAATCATCCTGTTCGACGAGCAGGAAATCAAGAGCATCATCAATTATGAACTGAACCGGGGCGGCCAGATCTTCTTCCTGCATAACAAGGTGGAAGAACTCCCCGCCATCCACGACATCCTGCACCGGCTCGTTCCGGATATGAAAATCTGCGTCGCGCACGGACAGATGGAAGCGAAGGAACTGGAAAACAAGATGCTGGATTTCATGCGGGGTGACTACGACATGCTCCTGTGTACGACCATCATCGAAAACGGCCTGGACATCCCGAATGCGAATACGATCATCATCAACCAGGCGCAGAACATCGGTCTTTCCGACCTGCATCAGCTGCGGGGCCGCGTGGGCCGCTCCAACCGGAAGGCGTTCTGCTATCTGGTTGTTCCGCCGCTCATTTCCATCACGGAGGACGCCCGGCGCCGCCTGAAAGCCATTGAGGAGTTCTCCGACCTGGGCAGCGGTTTCAACATCGCGATGCAGGACCTGGACATCCGCGGCGCCGGCAACCTGCTGGGCGCGGAGCAGAGCGGCTTCATCACCGACATGGGCTTTGAAACCTATCAGCAGATCCTGTCCGAGGCGATGGAGGAACTGGGCGTGGAAACGGGCATCTCCACCAAGCAGTCCCGCGAGAGTTTCGTCGAGGACTGCACCGTGGAAACCGACCAGCCGGCGCTCATTCCGGACGACTACATCGACATCACCGCGGAGAAGATCCGCATCTACAAGCAGCTGGACAGCCTCAAGGACGACCGCGAGATAGACCGCCTGGGCCGTCAGCTGGAGGACCGGTTCGGGCCGATGCCGCCGCAGGTGAAGAACCTCCTGACGGTAGTGAAGATCCGCAATCTCGGCGCCTGCTCCGGCTTCGAGAAGATCATCGTCAAGAACGGGATGCAGATCATGTTCTTCGTGTCCAACCCGATGTCCGGCTACTACCAGTCCAGACAGTTCGAGCGGGTCATCGGCAAGGTCAATGACAATCCGGCGCTCTTCAAGGTGAACCAGGACAAGGGCAAACTGCGCACCGTCTCCCGGGGCGTCAACTCCCTGGATACAGCCCTCAAGGTGCTCCAGCGGTTGCAATAACCGCCGAAAATCACTATTTTTGCAGTCTATGGCCAATCTTTTGGTAGAAATAGGAAACACCGCCCTGAAAGCGGCCTGGTCCGACGGGATGACCCTCGGGAAGACCTTCCGGTACCAGGGCGAGAAATGGATGGACTTCACCCTGTCGCTCACCCGCCGGGAGAAGCCGGCCGTGCTGGTCGTTTCCTCCGTCTACGTCCTGACCGAGGAGGATTGCAAGACCCTTTCCGGCGAGTGCGGCCATCTGCTCCTGCTGGATAAGGAACACAAGGAACCGCTTCTGAGCCATGGACTTCCGTCCTACCTGTCCTATGACCGGGCGGCCTCCGTCCTGGCGGCGCGGTACCTGTTCCGCGGGATGGGCTGCACCCTCGTGGATTTCGGCACCACCCTGACGGTCGATTATCTGGACAAGGACGGGCTCTATACGGGCGGCAACATCTCCCTCGGCTGCCGCACGCGGTTCAAGGCGCTCAACCGGTATTCCCGCGCCCTTCCGCTGGTGAACACCCCCGAAAACTGCGCTGTGGTGGGCCAGTCGGAACAGGCTTCCATCGAGAGCGGAGTCGTTTCGGGCATACAATTTGAAATAGAGGGATACCTGGCGCTGCATCCGGAGAATGTCGTCGTGTTTACCGGCGGCGATGCGAATTATTTTGCAAAACGGATGAAAAGTTCCATCTTTGTAATTTGTAACCTCGTTTTGATGGGGTTGGCTTTAATGGCTGACGAATATGTCAAGAAGAATGACCAATAGGATCTGGATCGCCGTCGCGGCCCTTTTGCTGGCTGCGCTGCCGCTCTCTGCCCAGAACGGCACGTACAACGGCTTTTCTCCCTATTCCGTATATGGCATCGGAGACCTCCATGCCGCCGGCACCGCCTTCAACAGCTCGATGGGCGGCGTGGGTATCGCCACGCGCAACAAGCGGTTCGTGAACACGATGAACCCGGCTTCCGCCACCGCCCGCGACTCCCTGTCCTTCATGGCGGATTTCGGCCTTTCCGGCAAGTTCTCCGTCTTCAGCGAAGGCGACCTCAAGAGCACGAAGACCCTGTTCAACATCAACAACTTCGTGATTTCCTTCCCGATGTGGCGCCGCACCGCGTTCATGGTGGGCATCCAGCCCTTCAGCGACACGGGCTTCTCCATGTCCTATGTGGACAAGATGGTCGAAGGCGATCAGAGCATCGGCTATACCGGCAACCGCGCGTATGGCGCTTATGGCGACGGCGGTCTCAACCAGTTCTTCGCCGGCGCTTCGGCGACGCTCTGGAACCGTCTGTCCGTCGGCGCGCAGTACAACCTGTACTTCGGCACCATCAGCAAGTACTCGATGAGCCAGTTCTCCGATGCGAGCTACCGGAGCCAGACCCTCGGCGACACCCTGGAGGTGCGCGCCCATACCGCCAAGTTCGGCCTTCAGTATGAGCAGCCCGTGGGCACCGGCAAACTTGTCGTGGGCGCGACCTACCGCCTCAAGGCGCGGGTGACCGGCCACGCCATCGAATACAGCAACGTGGCGGAACTGGACCTCGGCGGCCATGAACTGAAGAAAGACAACATCTCGCTGGGCGACGAAATGGGCTTCGGCCTCGCCTACAACCAGGGCGACAAGTGGTCCGTCGAGGTGGATTACCTCCGGGGCAACTGGACCGGCAGCAACTTCGACCAGGTGCGCGGATTCCGCAACAACGGTGTCTACGCGTTCACCACGGGCACCGCGCAATCGGTCAAGGCGGGCTTCGAAATCACCCCGAACCGGAACGACATCCGGTACTTCCTGCGCCGGTGTACCTACCGCGTGGGCGGGTACTTCGACCAGTCCTACTATCAGGTGGACGGGAAGAACATCCTGTCGGCCGGTATCACCCTCGGCATGACCGTTCCGGTGTTCCAGGGCTACAATGGCATCACTTTTGCCGTAGACCTCGGTCAAAGGGGTTTCGGAACGGGTTTCGTGAAGGAGAACTACCTCGGATTCCACGTCGGGTTCAACATCTTCGACATCTGGTTCCGGAAGCCGCAATACCAGTAAAAAGAGAGTTTGGCAAACAAAATTCTAACGCGATATGAAAAGATTGACCTTCATCCTCCTGGCCGTCATGGCAGCCTTCATGGGCCAGAACGCGTCTGCCCAGGGAAAGTATGGTGCGGACAGCGCTGAGTGCATCAAGTACCTCTCCTACTATCAGGAGTACTACAAGCAGAAGAATTATGATTCCGCCCTCCCGAACTGGCGGAAAGCGTACGCCATCTGCCCGGCTACCGCGTCCCAGAACCTGTTCGTCCACGGTTCCACCCTCCTGAACCGCGAGATCAACAAGAACCGCAAGAACGCCGCCCTCTTCAGCGCGCAGGTGGACAGCCTCCTCAAGCTCCAGGACGAGCGCCTCGAGTTCTATCCGCGTACCGCCAAGGGCGTGGACCAGAAGGCGACCATCCTGAACAACAAGGGCCAGTACATGATCAACTTCCGCTCCGACAACTCCCAGTATCTGTATGACAACCTCACGGCCATCATCAAGGAACTGGGCAGCGCGACCAAGGGCGGCCTCCTGGTGAACAACCTCCAGGCGGCGATCAACCTGTACCGCGACGGCAAGCTCCAGGCCGATGACGTGATCAATATGTACGACACCGTGACCGAGGCCATCGCCGGCGCCACCGCGAAGAGCGACGCCGAGGCGGAGGACAACCTCAAGACCAAGGCCACCATCGAGAGCGTGTTCGCCGACAGCAAGGTCGCTTCCTGCGACAACCTCATCGCCATCTTCACCCCGCGCTTCGAGGCCGATCCGACCAACATGGCCGTCGTCACGAACATCGTGAAGCTGATGAACAGCGCCGAGGACTGCGCCAACAACGACCTCTACTTCAAGGCCGTCACCCAGATGCACAAGAACGATCCGTCCTACCGCAGCGCCTTCGGCCTGTACAAGCTGAACGCCGCCCGCGGCAATGTCGCCGACGCCTGCCGCTATCTGGAAGAGGCAATCGACTATGAGGAGTCCGACGAGGCCACCGACGCCCAGTACCTGTACGAGCTCGCCCGCTTCTGCTATGCGAACAACATGCGCGGCCGCGCCTTCGACGCCGCCGGCAAGGCGGTCCGCCTGGACAACGGCTATGCCGGCAAGGCCTACATGATCATGGGCAACCTCTGGGCTTCCGCCAGCTGCGGCGGCGACGTGGACAAGTACGCCCGCTACTGGGCCGCCACGGACTACTACCAGAAGGCCCAGGCTGCCGACGCCACCCTCGCGGACGACGCCCGTTCCGCCATCGGCAAGGTGAGCATCTACTATCCGGAGGCCAGCGAAATCTTCATGTACGACCTGGGCAAGGGCCAGATCTACACGGTCTCCTGCAGCGGCATGACCACCACTACCACGGTCCGTACCAGATAAGATTCAGTGAGACGGCACCGCATACTTACGACGATGGCAACCGCATTGGCGGTTGCTTTCGTCGTATTTTCGTGCAAGGGAAACCTGTCCGAGGCGGAGAAGCTGGACCTGACCCAGACCCCGCTCCAGGTCGTGGACAGCATGTTCTTCGTGCAGACGGAGAACGGGAAGCTGAAGATGCGCGTGGAAGCGCCGGTCATGGAAGTATACGACCACGACACGGTCTCCTATGAACTGTTCCCGAAGGGCCTGTCCGTGTACGGCTATGCCGAGGACGGCTCCCTGGAAACCACCATCAAGTCGCAGAAGGCCCGCCACGACACCCGGAAGAAGGAAGGGGAGGACAAGTGGTCGGCGTTCGGCAGCGTGGTCATCCGGAACATCGTGAACCAGGAGACCATGGAGACGGACACCATCTACTGGGACCAGAAGGCCAAGGAAATCTGGACGGACTGCTACATCAAGATGTACTCTCCGGCCGGATTCATGCAGGGTTTCGGGATGCGGTCCGACGACATGGCCCGCAACGCCATCATCCAGCGTCCGTTCAACAGTTACGGCGTCGTCGAGCAGGATTCCACCAAGGTTGTCTTGGATTCCGTCAATTTTATCGGCCCTTTTCCGCCTAAAAAAGGGCTGAAAAGGCGTTAGGTGTGAAAAAATAGTGATTATTTGAAAGAAAATACCTAAATTTGCGCCCTTGACTGAAAATTGGCGAAAATTTTAAAAAAGTAACGATAAAATGGCAGTTTTAGAGAAACTCCGCGGTTGGGGCATCGTCCTTTCCATCCTGGTCGCCCTTCCGCTCTTACTCTTCATCATCGATCCGAGCCAGATCATCCAGACGGTCCAGTCCGTCTCCTCCAAGTATGACGTGGGCAAGATCGGCAAGAAGTCCGTCAGCTATACCGATTTCCAGGCGGAGGTCGACCGCTTCTCCCGCATCAACGAGCTGATGTCCGGAAACACCTCCTCCAGCGAGCAGCAGCAGCAGCAGATCCGCGACGCGGTCTGGCAGCGCCTCGTGGAAGAGAACCTGTTCGTGAAGAACGCGAAGGCCGCCGGCATCAACGTGGGCAAGGACGAGATCATGGACCTGACCAACGGTGAGAACGTCTCCCCGGTCATGGCTTCCCTGTTCGTGGACGAGAACGGCGTGTTCTCCAACGAGCAGCTCGTGAGCTTCCTCCAGAACGTGGAGGACGGTGACGAGAACGCCAAGGCCATCTGGAGCTACCTCCAGGAGCAGATCCTCATGAACCAGTACCACACCAAGTACAACGCCCTGTTCATGAACTCCAACGTGGAGAACGCCCTCCAGGTGAACAAGGCCATCGCCGACAACAACACCACCGCCGACGTGGACTTCGTGATGGTTCCCTTCTCCTATGTCACCGACTCCACCATCGTGGTGAGCGACAAGGAGATCAAGGATTTCTATGACAACCACAAGAAGTTCTTCGAGCAGAAGGCTACCCGCGACATCGAGTACGTCGTGTTCCAGGTGGTCCCGTCCGCCGAGGACATCACCGCCGCGAACGACGAGTTCGTGAAGCTCTATGAGGACTTCTCCACCACGGACAACGTGCGCGCCTTCCTGCAGCGCAACTCCGACACCCAGTGGAGCGACCAGTGGTACAAGGCCGGCGACCTCCGCAGCGTCAATGCCGACCTCGACACCTTCGTGTCCGAGAACAACGAGGGCGTTTCCCCGGTGATCAGCGCGAACAACACCCTGTATGCCGGCCGGATCATGGCGACGGCGACCATGCCTGAGACCGTGACCGTCCGTCACATGATGTTCCAGTCCAACGAGGACGGCCAGCACCTGGCCGACAGCCTCCTGAACGAGCTCAAGAAGGGCGCCGACTTCACCGCCCTGGCCACCGAGTTCTCCCTGGACCGCGGTTCCCAGGCCGACGGCGAGTTCGGCAAGATCGGCGAGATCTCCCAGGCGACCATCTCCTACCTCCCGACCGGCTTCAACGCCATCTTCAACGCGAAGGTGGGCCAGCCGTTCATCCTCCAGTCCAACATCGCCACCCACATCGTGGAAGTGACCGCGGCCGGCGAGCCCGCTCTCTTCAAGCAGGTGGCCCTGTTCGAGAAGGAGATCCTCTCCAGCAAGGAGACCTTCAACAAGTACTATAACGACGCCAACCGCGTCGCCACCCTCGCCGGCGGCAAGTATGCGAACTATCGCGCCGCCTGCGACTCTATCGGCACCTACTCCCACAGCCTGACCATCAACGAGGCCACCGATACCTACGGCGCCATCGGCCATGCCAAGGAAGTCACCCGCTGGGCCTTCGACAACAAGCCGGGCAAGGTGTCCAACATCATCACCGTGGACAACAACTACTTCTTCGTGGTGGCCGTCACCGGCGCCCACAAGGAGGGTCTCGCCCCGGTCAATGAGGTGGCTGACCAGATCAAGAACCAGCTCTACAGCGAGAAGTACGCCGAGAAGCGTCAGGGCGAGGTGGCCGAGCAGATTGCCGGCCTGACCGACCTCGAGGCCATCGCCGAGAAGCTTGGAACCTCCGTTTCCACGCAGAACGACGTCGCTTTCGCTTCGATGTCCGCCCGCAGCCTGGATCCGAAGTTCGTCGGCGCCATCGCCGCCGCTCCGGAAGGAAAGGTCAGCGGCCCGGTCGCCGGTTCCTTCGGTGTCTACGTGTTCAAGGTGAACGGCCGCGAGACCGGTTCCTTCTACACCGAGAGCGATGCCAAGAACGCCAACGCGCAGATCCTGAACTACGCCGCGCAGATGATCCTTCCCGTGATGATGGACGATGCCGACGTCAAGGACAACCGCGCACGTTTCTTCTAGACTATGGCTTTGAAATGTGGAATAGTTGGACTTCCCAATGTCGGGAAGTCCACTTTGTTTAACTGCGTGAGCTCGGGCAAGGCCCAGAGCGCGAACTTCCCGTTCTGCACCATCGAACCCAACGTGGGTTCCACCAACGTGCCGGACAAGCGCCTGGAAGTCCTGACCGAGATCTGCCAGCCCAAACGCACGATTCCCGCCACGGTGGAGATCGTGGACATCGCCGGCCTGGTGAAGGGCGCCTCCAAGGGAGAGGGCCTCGGCAACCAATTCCTCGCGAACATCCGTGAGACCGACGCCATCCTGCACGTCCTCCGCTGTTTCGACGACGGCAACATCGTCCATGTCGACGGTTCCGTGGACCCGGTCCGCGACAAGGAAGTCGTGGACATGGAACTGCAGATCAAGGACCTCGAGACGGTGGAAAACCGCATCAAGAAAGTCGAGAAGCAGGCCACGACGGGCGGCGACAAGGAAGCGAAGAAGCTTCTCTCGCTGCTCCAGCGGTACCGCGAGGTGCTCCTGCAGGGCAAGTCCTGCCGCGTGGTCGTTCCCGAGAATCCCGAGGAAGAGCAGATGGCCCGTGAGCTGTACCTGCTGACGAACAAGCCCGTCATGTACGTGTGCAACGTGGACGAGGCCTCCGCCGCCACGGGCAACGCTTATGTCGATGCCGTCCGCGCCGCCGTCGCCGACGAGCACGCGGAAATCCTCGTGATCGCCGCCAAGACCGAGTCCGAGATCGCCGAGATCGAGGAGTACGAGGACCGGCAGATGTTCCTCGAGGAGATGGGCCTGTCCGAGTCGGGCGTCGTCCGCCTCATCCAGGGCGCCTACCGCCTCCTGGGCCTCCAGACCTTCTTCACGGCCGGCGCCGACGAGTGCCGCGCCTGGACCATCCGGGTGGGCGACAAGGCCCCCAAGGCCGCCGGTGTCATCCACACCGACTTCGAGCGCGGCTTCATCCGCGCCGAGGTCATCAAGTACGACGACTTCGTCCACTACAAGACCGAAGCCGCCGTCCGCGCCGCTGGCAAGATGGGCATCGAAGGCAAGGACTATGTCGTCCAGGACGGCGACATCATGCACTTCCTGTTCAACGTGTAAGTACTCAACCTAAACCTTATATTCACGCTCCCCTTGCGCTTCGCATGGGGGGCTTTTTTGTTGTTTTATTGGAACAACAAAAATCATTTCGCCACATTTTTACGTTTCTTGCCCTTGGTTCCATCGTCGCCCCCTAACTTGGGCGCATGAGAACGCTGTTATTATTGTTGCTTTTCGTTGCCCCGAGTGCGGATACGCTCCAGGTGATGTTCTGGAACGTGGAGAACTTCTTCGACTGGCGGAATGATTCCACGACGGTATCGGACGTGGAGTTTTCGGCGGCGGGGGAGCGCCATTGGACCTGGAAGCGGTTCCAGGCGAAGGCGAACGCTTTTGCGAAAGCGCTGTTCTGGGTGGAGGCGGAGACGGGACGGCTGCCCGATATCATAGGCCTGGAAGAGGTGGAGAACGCCTTTGTCCTGCGGCAGGTGCTCCAGAAGACCGCGCTCCGCAAACTGGACTACAAGTATGTCCACTACGACTCCCCCGACCGTCGCGGCATCGACGTCGCCCTCCTCTATCGTACCTCCCGCCTGGAACTCCTTGACTCCAAACCCTGCCACCTCTTTTCCGCCGACACGGTCATGGCCACGCGGGATATCCTGCTGTGCGAGTTTCAAAGGGATTCCGCAAAGGTAGCCGTGCTGGTGAACCACCACCCGTCCAAATATGGCGGGGCGGCGGAGTCGGAACCGCGGCGGCGGATTGCCGTGGAACGGCTCCGGTTCCTGGCGGACTCGCTCGCCGCCATCGGCATCGACCGGATCATCGCCGGGGGAGACTTCAACGACACGCCCGACCATCCCGTCTTCGGGCTGCTGGAGCCAGCGCTGGCGCCCATGCACATGGACCTTTTCCGCCACGGCCTCGGCACCATCAAGTTCGACGGAAAGTGGGACCTCATCGACCATATCTATGTGTCCCCGGCCTTAACCCCGCTCTCTCGAATGCGGATCCTCCGAATCCTCTTCCTGCTCACGCGCGACACCGTCCATTCCGGCGAGAAACCCCTCCGCACCTACACCGGCCCCCGCCACACCGGCGGCGTCTCCGACCATCTTCCCGTCCTGCTGGAGGTTCCATTGCCTCCTTGAGGACAAACTGTCTTGTACACAGAAGCAGCGTACAGGGGCCAAGAAGGCGAGCAGGTCAAATAGAATCGAACAAACAAACCAATGAATCATGTTGAAGACTTATCATCTATGTTATACCTCCCATAAAGAGGTGATGTATCGGAATCTGGAAGATATGAACCGATCTTTCAATGGCTTATGTTCTGCGTTGAAGAAGACGGGCAGCCGTTGCCTGGCGGAGAACGATATTCCCAACCATCACCACGGTTGCTACGAAACGGAGTGCCCGGGAGAGTTCATCCAGATCAAGCGACAGGCCTATACCCACTATTTCAACGAAAAGTACGGCCGAAAGGGTCCCTTGGGAGACCCTGACTATTTCGTGATGGAACTCGAAGGCTTGCAGCATAAGTTGACTGCCATCTCCTATACCGTCAGGAATACCGTCCATCATGGCATAACCTCCACGCCGTTCGAGTGGCCGTTCTGTTCGGCCAATGCCTATTTCCGGAAAGAACTTGGAAAGCTGTATGTGCCGGATTTTCTGTTGACGCCCGCCCAGATCAAGGCGGCCTTGCCTCGCCGGGCGAGATTCAACCCACAGTGGAAGATGGGGGTGGAAGGGGTGTTCCTGCGGGAATCGGTCATTGAGACGGAAGTGGTCGAGAATCTGTATGCCACGCCGAAAGCGTTCAACTATCTGATCACCCGCCTGAGCGGAGAAGATTGGAGTCAGGAGCAGGAGGCCGATAACAACGGCCGCCCGCCCATCACCCTGGAGAGTTTCGAGGATCTGGTTCTCCAGCGCGCGGCTTCTCGCGAAAAGACAATCGCCGAAATGCTCCGCAACGAGAAGAACCGCGCCACCTCGCTGGGATTCAATGACTTGCAACTCTGTGAGCTGATTGACAATCAATATGTTCCGCAGTACCGGGCGCGGTCGGTCTATCAACTGTCTTCCCGCGAAAAGAACAACATCGCCAGCGAACTCTATCGCCGTCGCCTGGCCGGCGAGGCGCAGATTCGTCGATGCCTGATTCTTTAAACGAGTACGCAGGCCCCATCGGCCTGTACGCTGCCGCGGTGTACAGAAATAATGTGATTAGTGCTCGCTTTGATGTACGCTGCTCAAAGAAAAAGAGTGAAAACGGGGGCGTGTTTGAATGAGTGTGCAGTAAAATTACGCTTTTAGTGCTGTTTTGCTGTACACAGGAGCAGCGTACAGTAGCATACAGTCTGTTGACGAGAAGGGTAATAGCACTAAGGGGAGGTGTAAGGGCGGGAATAAAGGATAAGAGTTATGGGGAAGGGAGGAGGTAGGAGGGTGAAGGACAAAGGGAAAAGGGTGAAGAAGGAGGGTAGGGTCAAACGCTGGCGGCAAAGGAAGGAAAAGCATGCGGATACGGGGCCGCCATCAAGAAACTCCGAAAAAAATACGGAATACTCCTAAAATAATTAGGAGTTTGGATATTTTTGTCTATATTTGCACCATGAGACAGAAATTGACAGCCAAGGAGGAGCAGCTGATGACCCTTTTCTGGGAGCATGGCGACCTCTTCATCCGCGACCTGGTGGCGCTGCTGCCGGAGCCGCGGCCGCATTACAACACCGTGGCCACCCTCGTGAAGTTCCTGGAAGAGAAAGGCTTCCTGGAACGTGAGCCGATGGCGAACACCTTCCGCTATCACGTGAAGGTCACCGAGAAGCAGTACCGCGGGGAGACCGTGGGCGAGATGGTGGCCCAGTATTATAACAATTCCTACGCGAGCCTGGTCTCGCAGTTCGTGGAGGAGGACCGGATGGACCTCCAGGAGCTGAAGGACTTGATCGCGCGGATCGAAAGCGCGCGGAAATGACCCCGTTCCTCCTTTATATCGGCCGGAGTAGCCTGTACTTGGCCTTGTTCTACGCATTCTTCCTGCTGGTGATGCGCAGGACGACCTTCTTCCGCCTGAACCGCATCCTGCTGCTGGTGGGCACCGTAGCGTGCTTCCTGCTGCCGTTGCTGCGGCTCCGGACGGTGGAAGTACCGTTCCTCATGGTCGGTCCGCTGACCGAGGCGGCTTCCGAGCCCGTCCTGACGGCCGGCCCGTCCGCCTCCTCCCCTTTCCCCTACCTGGAACTCCTCTACATCCTCGGCTTCCTCGCCGTTTTGGGCTGGACCGCCGTCGCGATGGCCCGGATGTATCGGACCATCCGGAAAGGCGCCGCCACGCGCCTGGAGGACGGCACCCGGCTCGTATTGACCGAGGCCGATGTCCCCTCCTTCAGCTGGGGCCGGACCATCGTCATGAGCCGGAAGGATGCGGAACAGAATCCGGTTATCCGGCTCCACGAGGATGCCCATATCCGCAAGGCCCATACCCTGGACATCCTCCTGTTTACGGCCGTCACGCTGGTCCATTGGTTCAATCCCCTCGTCTGGATCACCCTCAGCGAACTCAAGCTCCTGCACGAGTACGAGGCCGATGACGCCGTTCTCAACCATGGCATCGATGCTACCCAATATCAACTTCTTCTGGTGCGGAAAGCCGTCGGGGACAAGCGCTTCACCCTGGCGAACGGCTTCCAGCACGCCAAACTCAAAAACCGAATCGACATGATGCTCCAAGCTCCCTCCTCCGGATGGAAACGCCTCTCCTGGCTCGCCATCCTCCCCTTCCTTGCGGGAACCATGTTCCTGTGCAATCCCGTCCGCGCCAAGGTCGTCTCCGCCGACCTGCCCGAGACGGTCCTCTCCGAAACGGCTCCCACCGCCCTCCCCGATACGACCAAGGTGATTCCTTTTGCGACCGTCGAGGTAAAGCCGACTTTCAACGGCGGCACCGCCAACGAGTTCTCCAAATGGGTCAATGAAAACCTCAAGTACCCGCAGGCAGCCAAAGACGCGGGCATCCAGGGGCGCGTGACGTTGCAATTCACCGTCTATCCCGACGGCTCAGTCCGTGATACCAAAGTCCTCCGCGGCGTGAATCCTGACCTGGACGCCGAGGCGCTCCGCGTCGTCTCCGCCTCCCCGGACTGGACGCCCGGCTATGTCAAGGGTGAACCCGTAAAGGTTACCTACACCTTCCCGGTTATCTTTCGGTTGAATGGCGATAAGAACGAGCAGAAGACCGCGTCCATCCGCGTGACCGGCGAAGCCAACGACGTCTTTATCCGGGGCGCCCTGGCGGATTCCGTGCTGTTCGTTCTGGATGGGAAGCCCGTTCCTTCCAGAAAGGACATCGACCTGGAGACCATCGAATCCATCCAAGTCCTGAAAGACGAAAAGGCCATCGAGAAATACGGCGAGAAAGGACGTTACGGCGTCATAGAGTTCACCTCCAAGAAACAATGAATCGCTGCCTGCTGACCGCCGCCCTGCTGGTCTGCGCCGCGTCCCTGCAGGCGCAGACCACGCACCGCGACTCCGTGCTGGCGGAGGCCCGATATCTCAAGAGCATCTACCGGACGGACGATGCGATCGAGAAGCTGTCGGCCCTGGTGCAGCCAGGCGCGATGGACGAGGGTGTGCTGGCCGAGCTGGCGGACTGCCATTTCCAGAGCGGAGCTTATGAGGACGCCGCCGGGACCTATTTCCTGCTCTCGTCCAAGTCTCCGGACAACATTCTCTACCACATCCGCTTGATGCAGGCCTATTCCCGGCTGAAGGCCTATTCCCAGAGCATCCAGGCCGGACGGGCGGTCCTGCAGCGGGATTCCATCCCGGCGGTCCTGAGTTTCGTGGGGGACTCCTTCCGGCAGCTGGAGCAGGCCGATTCGGCCCTCTGGTACTACCGCCGTTCCCTGGCCCGGAAGCCGATGAACGAAACGGTCCTGTCCAAGGCGGTGGGCATTCTCATCGACAAGGAAAAGTACGACGAGGCAATCGCCCAGAGCGAGCCTTTCCTGGCGGAAGACCCTGACAATGTGACGATTGCGCCGCTGAAAGGCTTGGCACTTTACCGGAAGGGCGATTACGAGGGCGCCAGCAAGATCTTCCAGCGGCAGGAAGACATCGGCAATGACTCGTATCCCATCCATTACTATCTGGGGCAGAGCTATTGGCATACTCTGGTAATCTATCGGGCGGAGCAGGAACTCCAGAAAGCCTGGCAGATCGACTCCAGCGACGTGAACCTGGCCTATTCCATCGCCGCCGTGAAAAAGGAGGCGATGCGCCCGTTCGACCGGGAAGTCAAGCCCTGGCTGGACAAGGCCCTGGAGATGCTGGAACCGGATCCGGCCGTAATGTCCCGCATCCACCAGCAATACGCCCTGGGCTATTACGGCCGGGAGGACGCCTGGGACCAGGCCATCGCCCATTACAAAGAGGCCTACCGCTACAATCCCAAGCTCATATCGGCCCTCTCCACCATCGCCTACTGTTATCAGCAGAAGAAAGAGTACAAGGCGGCCATCGAATGGTACGAGAAGTACCTGAAGGTCGCCCGCCCCGGCTCCCGGGGCTATGAGTTCGCCGCCGACAATCTGAAGTACATCCGGGCGGAAAAATTCATGCAAGAGCCTTAGGCTCAATTATTGTAACGAAATAACGCCGCTATGAAGAAGGTTATCTCCACGCTGTTCTTGTGCCTATTCGTGTGCCTTGGCGCACGGGCGCAGGTGTTTATCCTCAATGACAACATTTTCCAGGGCCGGATGAGCGACATCAAGGCCACCGTGCTGGATTCGCTCACCAACGAGCCTGTCGCATTCGCGTCCGTGTATGTCATTCCGGCCAAGGACACGACCATCACCAATTTCACCCTGACGGACACCCTGGGCGTAGCCACGCTGGAGGAAGTCCCCTATGGGAACTATGTCTTCCACGTGGAGATGATGGGACACAAACCTTTCGTGAAGGAAAGGTACTTCCGCAACGAGGAAGTGGACATGGGCACCATCCGGATGCAGGTCGACGAGCACTTCCTGCAGGCGGCCACGGTCACGGACGTGGGCAACCCGATCGTCGTCAAGAAAGACACGGTCGAGTTCAACGCCTCCTCCTTCCGGGTCGGGGCCAATGCGATGCTGAAGGACTTGCTGAAGCGGATGCCGGGCATGGAGATCACCGAGGACGGCAAGGTCAAGTTCAACGGCGAGGAAATCGACAAGCTCACCGTGGGCGGCCGCACTTTCTTCTTCAATGACCAGAGCACGGCCCTGAACAACCTGCCGGCGGCCGTGGTGGACAAGGTCCGCGTGATCGACCGGGAAAGCGAGCAGACGCGCGCCTCCGGCCTCCAGGACGGCAACCGGGAAAAAGTGCTGGACGTCGGCCTGAAGAAGGAATACGAGAAGGGCTGGTTCGGCAACGTGGGCCTGAAGGGCGGTACGACGGTCGGTTCTCCGGAGGGAGAAGACCCGCTCCGGGACAACCGCGGCTTCCTGTACAACGCCAACGCCCTGGTGTCGGCCTATACCGAGAAGGACCAGGTTACGGTAATCGGCAACGCACAGAATATCAGCGACTCCGACATTGTCGTGATGGTCAGCGGCGGGGATGATGACGAAGTCTTCTCCTCCCTGGACCAGGGCCTCACCACCGCCGCCCAACTGGGCGTGAATGCCAATACCACCCGAATCAAGGATGTGGAAACCACGGTGAGCGTCAATTACAAATACACCGATTCGGACACCGGCACCCGCGCCGACCGGACCACCTACCAGCAGGACGGGAACCTGGCATCCAGAACGGAAAACACGGGAAAACAATATGCCAATTCCGTGAACGCGGACGTCGAGTTCCAGAAGGAGACCGGGAAGGTCTGGTTCCATGTCCGGCCCGGATTCCGGTATGGACGGACCGAATCGTTCGGCGGCAGCTCCTCGGAAACCCGCCGCGAAGGAAACTTGATGAACCGGTCCGAAAACACGACCCGGAGCCTGTCGGATTCCCAGGATGCGGAGGTGAGCGCGGATATCACTTTCCGGGAAGTGGGAGGAAAGACGGGGCGGACCATCGGCCTGAGCGGAGGCACATCCTATGGGAAAACAGGAGGAGAGAGCGCGGAAAACACCATCCTGACCCTGTCAGGCGGCCAGGAGACCCGGTCCATGACCTATCAGTCCGACGGGGAGACTTCCACGCTGAACGGCCGGATCCAGTATACGGAGCCGCTCGGCAAGAAATGGGTGCTTTCCACCTCGGCGTATTACGCCTGGTCCCGCCGAGACCGGGTACGGGACGCCTTCGATCCGGCAGGGCGGAATGACTATTACTCGTCGGTCAGCCAGTCCGACTACCAGAGACAGCAATATGACGTCACGGCCCAGTACAAGTTCGGGACGGGCAGCTGGATCACGGTCGGCGCCCGCGCGATCGGCACCCTGAACGAAACCTTCTCCAAGAGTTATGGAATCGAGGAAACCACCGGCAAGGACCTGTGGTCCTGGTATGTGGCCCCGTCTCTCAATTTCCAGTACAACAAAGGAATCAACCGGCTGATCGTCAGTTCCTCCGCCTACAGCCAGCGGCCTTCCGCGGACCGGATGCTGCCCGTGCTGAACATCGCGAACCCGTCCCGGCTGACCCTCGGCAACGTGTATCTGAAGCCTTATTCCTACAACTATTTCTCGGCCAACTGGACGCGGAACAACCGGGAGAAATTCTCCACCCTGATGGCCTATTTCAGCGGGCAGGTGAATGCGAAGCCGATTACCCAGGCGCAATGGTACGACGCGGGCGGAATCCTGTATTCCATTCCCGTCAACGCTCGGAAACCGAGCCTGTCGTTCTCCGGCTTCGTGAACTACAACACGCCGCTGGACGCGAAGAAAAACTGGTTCCTGACGATCAGCGGATCGATCAGCTACAATACTTCCCTCAGCTACCAGACCCGGAAGTCGCTTCCGGGGCTGGACAAGGACCATTTCGACTATTCGGCCTTCCTGGATGATTTCTGGGGAGACGCGGAAGGCAGCCGGTTCTACAGCGGCGCAAGCGGCTTCGAAGAGAGCCGTACGCGCACATTCTCGCCGTATGCCACGATGACCATCCGGTACAACCAGGAACGCTGGTCCTTCTCCGCAAACGCCGGCGTGAATGGCCGGATCGCCCGCTATTCGCTGGATCCGAGCGTCAATATGAACACGCTGGACACCCGTTTCGGGGGAGAGGTCTCCTATACGACCAAGCACGAGTTCGAGATCGAAACCGACCTGGACTACGTCTTCTACAAAGGCTATGCGGCGGGCTACGGCCTCCCGGAATGGCAGTGGAACGCGGAAATCACCAAGAGCATCGGCGCCTTCAACCTGAGCCTCAGCGTCCACGACATCCTGAACCAGACCCGGAACCTCACGCATACGGTGACCGCCAACTACGAGGAGGACACCTATCGCCTCGTGATGGGCCGCTACGTCCTGTTCGGCGTCAAGTGGAACTTCGGCAAGATGAACGCCGGCCACAGCGCCCGCGCGCAGCAGGCTGCCATGAACATGGTCTTCTAGGCGGGCGTTCCAAGAGCCGTAAATTATTCGTAACTTCGCACCAAATGATGCGAAGATGAAAAAGAGCGATAAATCCATCCTTTGGGCCCTGGTGCTGGTCGTGCTGTTCGCCGCGTGGCTGATCGTGCAGCGCACGGGGTGGCTCGGCGGCGGGGCCGCCACGCCCCTGGTCGAACTCTCGGATGACCAGCTGGAACTTCCGGCCAGCCGCGAAGGCGACCGGATCATGACCTACAAGGGCTATGTAAGTTCCTATAATCCAGAGACTTTGATCCCCGACTGGGTCGCCTACGAGCTCACGGCCGAGGAGACCTACGGCGACGCGACGCGCGAGGACAAGAGCTTTTCCATGGACATGAACTACCGGGGAAAGCAGGCGATGCGGGAGGATTATAATGGCAGCGGCTGGACCCGCGGGCACATGGCCCCGGCAGGGGATTTCATGTGGGATGACGAGGCGATGTCGGAGACGTTCTACTTCATGAACATCTGCCCGCAGCGGGAGGAGTTGAACAACAAGGACTGGCAGTACCTGGAGAAGCAGGTGCGCGCCTGGGCCCGCAAGTACGGCAAGGTCTGGGTGGTGTCCGGGCCCATCGTCGGCGACAACATCTACGGCACCATCGGCCAGGACCACGTGGTCGTGCCGGACGCCTTCTACAAGGTGGTGATGGTCCATGACGGCAAGCGGTACCAGTCCATCGCCTTCGTGATGGGGAACGACGCCGAACGGTACTGGCTGAACGACTGCGCCCTGACCGTCGACGAGCTCGAAAAGCGCACCGGCCTCGACTTCTACCCCGCCCTCCCCGACGACCTCGAGGACGACACCGAATCCCGCTATGATTTCTCGGTCTGGGGTATCCGTAGCCGGTAAAAATTGCGTATCTTTGTGAATTGACACTAAACAAGACAATCGATATGAAAACGAAAATCCAGGAAAAGTTCCAGACCCTCTTCGGCGAACCCGGCGACCTGTACGCCTCCGCCGGCCGTATCAACCTCATCGGCGAGCACACCGACTACAACGGCGGTTACGTGTTCCCCGGCGCCATCGACTGCGGCATCATGGCCGAGATCAAGGTCAACGGCACTCAGAAGGTACGGGCCTATTCCATCGACTTCGACGAGTTCGTGGAATTCGGCCTCCAGGAAGAGGATGCGCCCGGCCAGCAGTGGGCCCGCTACATCTTCGGCGTGTGCCGCGAGACGGTCAAGCGCGGCGGCAAGGTCGAAGGCTTCGACACCGTGTTCGCGGGCGACGTGCCCCTGGGCGCCGGCCTGAGCTCCAGCGCGGCCCTCGAGAGCACCTTCGCCTTCGCCCTGAACGACATCTTCGGCAACGGCATCGACAAGTTCGACCTCGCGAAAATCGGCCAGAGCACCGAGCACAACTACTGCGGCGTCAAGTGCGGCATCATGGACCAGTTCGCCTCCATCTTCGGCAAGGCCGGCTCCCTCATCCGCCTGAACTGCAAGACCCTGGAATACAAGTACTTCCCCTTTAAGCCGGAAGGCTACCGCCTGGTTCTGGTCGATTCCTGCGTGAAGCATGAGCTCGCCTCCAGCGCGTACAACAAGCGCCGCGCGTCCTGCGAGAACGCCGCGGCCGCCATCCGCAAGAACCATCCCGAGGTGGAATTCCTCTCCGACGCCAAGCGCGTGTGGCTGGACGAGGTCCGCTCCGAGATCCCCGAGGAGGACTTCCTCCGTGCGGAGTACGTGATCGGCGAGGTCCAGCGCGTCCTGGACGTCTGCGACGCCCTGGAGCGCGGCGACTACGAGACCGTGGGCGAAATGATGTACCAGACGCACTTCGGCATGAGCCGCCTGTACGAGGTGTCCTGCGAGGAGCTCGACTTCCTGAACAAGCTGGCCCGCAAGATGGACGTCACCGGTTCCCGCGTGATGGGCGGCGGCTTCGGCGGCTGCACGATCAACCTGGTGAAGGACGAGCTGTACGACGCCTTCATCGAGGAGGCCGTGAAGCAGTTCACCGAGAAGTTCGGCCACGCCCCGAAGGTCTACCCGGTCGTCATTTCCGACGGCGCCCGCAAGCTTTAAATCGATGAAACGTCACGTCATGGCGGCCCTCGTGGCCGCCATTCTGCCCCTAGGCGCCCACGCGCAGATCCAGCTCTTCTCCGCCACGGGCAACGACCCGGGGCGCCTCCGCTGGTCCACGTTCCAGACAGGCGACTATCAGTTGATCTATCCCCGCGGGCTCGACTCGCTGGCCACCGTTTACGGGACACTGCTGCAACAGTACAGCGTCCCGCTTTCGGCCTCCTCCGGCTTCCGGCCGAACGAGAAGTTCTCCCAGCCTATGCCCGTTATCCTGCACCCCTATGCGGGCATTTCCAACGGCCTCGTCGCCTGGGCGCCCCGGCGGATGGACCTGTTCACCCTGCCGGACGTGTCCGGGATGACTCCTGTCCCCTGGGCGAAGCTCCTCGCCATCCACGAGGGCCGGCATGTCGCCCAGAAGCAGTTCCTCCGGACCGGCTTCTGGACGGGGTTCCATTATCCTTTCGGCGAACTGGCGGAGATGATTATCGGCATGGTGCCGAACTCCTCGCTGCTGGAAGGGGACGCGGTGGTGGCCGAGACGGCCCTGACGAAGGCGGGCCGCGGCCGCAGCGCCGACTTCCTGAGCGAGATGCGGATGTTCTTCGGCACCGGCGACCTCCGCAACTGGTACCAGTGGCGTTACGGGTCTATCAAGAAGTACACGCCGGATATCTACCGCCTGGGCTACCTGACCGTCGCCGGCTACCGCTACGTGTACAATGACCCGTACTATACGACGAAATTCCTGAAGGTGGCCTCCACCCTGGGCGGCGCCTTCTCCGCGATGAATACGGCCTCCAAGCAGTCCTCCGGCAAGAAGCTTCCGGAGGCCTGGAGCGAGATGATGCATACCTACCGGGACATGTGGGACCTGAACAACGACCACCGCGCGCCGTTCTCCGTGACGGAGCCGCAGGTGGCGCTGCCGCGGTCCTATACGGTCTACGCCGGCTCCGTGCCGGCAGGCGGGGCGGTCATTGCGGAAAAGGCGGGCATGGACCTTCCCGCCGTCCTGGTCCGGGTAAGCCCGGACGGGCAGGAGAAGACCCTCGCGGCCTTCGGCGGCGAAGGGAAACTCGCCTGGTCGGCGCCCTTGCAGCGGGTCTATTGGTCCGAGGCGATTCCCGATGTCCGCTGGACGCTGAAACAGGACGTCCGGATCCGCTATTATGACATGCAGACGGGCCGCCAGGGCTCCCTGGTGCGTGGCGGACGTTACTTCAGCCCTGCGGTCTCCGCCGACGGACTTTCCGTCGCGGCCGTGGAGTATCCTACCGACGGATCGGCCGCCGTGGTCGTCCTGGACGCCCGCAGCGGGAACGTCCTCCGTCGCTGGAAGACGCCCGACGGCTTCCAGCCGACGGAAGTGGCCTTCCAGGACGCCGGGCTCGTTTTCGCGGCCGTCACGGACGAGGGGACCGGCCTTTACCGCGTGCCCGCGGGCAGCGGCGCCCCCGAAACCCTGCTCGCCCCACAGCCGGTGACCATCAAGGATATCTCCGCCGTGGACGGGAACACGATCCTGCTGGTCTGCGACCGGACGGGCACGAGCGAGGCCTATACCTTCTCCGAAGGGACGCTGCAGCAGCTGTCCATCACGAAGTACGGTCTGGGCTCCCCTTACTTTGCCGACGGGCGCCTGTATGCCTCGGTCCTCCAGCCCGAAGGGCGGATCCTTTCCCAGGTGGAATGCAAGCCCAAGGCGGTCGATTTCAGGGACATCTACCGCGACCCCGTGGCCGAAACGCTGTCGGCCCAGGAGAAAGAGATGTCGACCTTCCTGCCGGACCCGGCCGTCGAACTGACGCCGGCGAAGCCCTTCCATAAAATCTCGGACGCCTTCCACTTCCATTCCTGGGCGCCGGTCTATGTCGACCTCAGCCGCGCGGACATCTCTTTCCAGGATTACTACTTCCAGACGGCCTCTTTGGGCGCGACGGGCTTCTTTACGAACCGGCTCGGCACGGTGAACGGCTCCGTGGGCCTGTCCGTCCACGAAAAGGTGGCTCCCGAGGAAAAGACCCCGAGCGTCGGGGCCCATTTCCGCTTGTCGTACAGCGGCCTGTATCCGGTCTTCGATTTCGCCCTGGACGTGGGCGACCGCGACGCCGCCCTGCAGATGCCGTATCTGGACACGGCGAAGGATTCCCTGTTCGTCCGCTCCTCTTCCTACAAGAAGATGTATGTGGGCGGCATGGCTTCCGTCGCCCTGCCGCTGGACTTCTCTTCCGGCGGCTGGGAGCGCAGAATCGAGCCTTCGCTGGCAGTTTCGCTCAGCAACGACGACCTGTACGGCCCCTTCTATCCCGTCAAGGCCGATCCGGCCGCGGAAGGGGGCTATTCCGAGGATAAGTCTTACGAGTTGCCCTGGACCTTCCGGTCCACGGCGTACCGGACGGCCGCCGTCCTGCGCGGCAGCTTCCTGCGTCCCGCCGCCCACTCGCAGATGATGTCCTCCAAGGGCTTCGGCTTCGAGGTAGGAGCGACGAGCGTCGACCTCAACTGGTCGGAGTACGGAAAGGTGTATGCCTATCTCCCGGGCTTCCACCCGTGGCACGGCCTGAAGATTTCCGGCGCTGTGCGGCACTATACGATGGACACGTACTCCACTTGGTTCACGGATCCCTGCCCGCCGGCCCCCCGCGGACTGGCCAAGAACGGAGCCGTCGAGGCGCTGCTCCTCACGGCCTCCCCGCTGGCGGGAAAGGTTTCCCTGGACTATGCGATGCCCATTTTCCCGATGGACTTCTCCATCGGCAACCTCTTCTATTTCAGGAATTTCGAGGTGGTTCCCTTTGCGGACCTGACCTTCCTCCATCCGGCCGAAGGCGTCCATATGCCCGGCCGGGAGCTCTGGAGCGCCGGCGCGGACATCGCGGTGAACATCCAGCGCCTCGTCCTCATCTCCAGCAACTTCAGCATCGGCGTGCGGCTCGCCTATAGCGGCGGCTCGGCCTTCCCGTTCCTGCAGGAGCAGGTCCGGGGCCTCAAGCCCTTCTATGCCGGGCTCGTCTTCAACACCAAACTCTGATGAACGCAACTTGCAGCCGCTGTGGCGAAAGCCACGCCGTCACGACCTATCCGAGCATCAACGTCGCCCAGGACCCGGACCTCAAGGCCCGGGTCCGGGACGGCTCGCTCTTCGTGTGGGAATGCCCCCATTGCGGGGCCCGGAACCTCCTCAAGTACCAGACGCTGTACCATGACCCGGCGGAGAAGTTGATGGTCTGGCTCCTGCCCGGCGACGCCGAGCCGCCCCAGGCCGTCGTGGACGCCGTCAAGGAGCTGGAGGGCTACACCCTCCGCCTCGTGCGGGAAGTGGGCGACCTAGTGGAGAAGGTCAATATCCACGCCTGCGGCCTGGATGACGTCCTGGTGGAGATGTGCAAGTACGTCACCCGCCTGGAGATGGCGGACCAGCAGCGGCGTCCGGAGATCCAGGACGCGTCGCTCAAGTTCTTCAAGATGGACGGGCCCGACAACGACCTCGTGTTCTCCTTCCCCCTGGACGGGGAGATGAAGGTCGTGAACGTGGGTTTCCATGTATACGAAGACGCCCGAGGAATCCTCGGGCGCCATCCGGATGTCCGTCCCGAACCCGGTTTCGCGCGCGTCGACGCGTCCTGGCTGGGACAGTATTTCCGCTGATCCTTACTTGATCATATACCGGATCCGGACCTTCACGCAGCGGTTCAGCTTGGCGTTGAGGCCCCGGGTGCTCGGGTCGTCGACCTTCCGGATGTCACCCTTGTTGTTGTATATGAACGACTGGGAACGGACGTCGCGCATGCGCGGGTCGGCCGTCAGCCAGGAGATGACCGTGTTCGCGCGGTTGTCGGCCAGGGCGGTGTTGCGCTCCTGTCCCACCCGCTCGGCGTCGGCGCCGGAGTAGTTGTCCTGGCTCGTCGCCAGGCCGTCGGCCTGGATGAGCAGGATGGCGCCGCGGTCCAGAATGTCGCGGATCATGTCGACCGTCCCGGCGTCGGTGAACCGGGACACGTATCCCTCGTTCGAGGTCATCGCGGCGTACATGTCGGCGAAGCTGACCAGTTCGTCGGCCTCGTCCAGGTCCATGTACTGGCGGACGGTCGCAAGGCCGGAATGGGCGTTCAGGCCGAAGGATTCGCTCTCCTTGTAGTTGTCGCCGCTCACGAGCTGCTGGCGCAGGGTGGCGTCGTCGATGCGGTACTGCCAGGTGTGGAGGCCGTCGTCGATCGGGGCGTACCAGAAGCCGGCCTTGTCGGCGAAGGCCTTCATGTCGGCCTTGTCCAGGCTCAGGGACAGCGGCTGGTCGGTCAGCATCTCATAGCCGCGCGGGACGAAATCGATCGCGAAGTCCTTGTCGGCCCGCTCGGTGGGCAGGTCGACGATGGTCCGCAAGGAGCCGTCGGTGTACTGCTTCTGGGTGAAGATGCCGCCGGCAAGGTAGTCGATGGCATTGACCGGGGCGCCTGCCACGATCGGGGCGTCGTTGCGGCCGGAATAGTTGTTCGGATAGAACACGAAGAAGGTGAGGGTGCCGCTCTTGACGGCGCGCGGCCGCTCGTCTTCCTTCACTTTCATGATGACCTTCTGCGTCTCCTTGTACTCCCGCTCATGGACGGTGCTGCCACCGCGGCGCCAGCCGTTCGCGCCCTTCTTGCCCAGGTAGAACGTCAGGCCGACATTCAGGCCGAGGTTCGCGTCCACGTGCTGGGCGGCATGGTCCGCCTGGCCGTATTCCAGGTCGAAGTTGGTCTGGTACAGGAGCGCGCGGGCCTTGAGGTCCAGGGAGACGTTCTTCTTCGCGTTGAAGAACTGGCTGTACTGGAGCTCCAGGTGGGCGCTGAGCTCGTTGTCCGAGCCGTAGGAGTGCTCATAGCCCATGTGATGGACGGCGCCGATGCCGGCCGCCGCCATGAGCTGGCCCATGTGGTCCCGGGCGCCGTACCCCTCATACCCGTAGTAGAGGCGGGTGAGGTTGATGATGGCGGAGCCGCCGAGGTCCCACCAGCGCGTCTTCATCTTGCGGTAGCCGGGGTTTCCTTCGATCCAGTCCCCGTAACCGTAATGCGCGGTCTTGTACTCGGTGTATCCCCGGGAATCGGACAGGATGAATTCGGCCTTCAGGGCCAGCCAGGGCATGAACCACTTGCCGAAGCCAACGCTGAAGTCGGGCGAGACCGTCCCCATGAAGGGGCCGTCCTTGGAATAGTCGCCCCGGAAGGTATGGGCGCCGGCCGTCCCGAAGACAAACCAGTTCTGGCGGAACGGGTTGGAAACCACCTCGAAGGGATTGGTTCCGTCCGCGCCTTCGACGAACACGTCTTTCGTGTGGGCGACCACGGAGGAATCCCGGTACACTTCCCGGTAATCCTTGTACTTGTCGTCCACCTGGGCGGCCAGCGGCAGGGTGGCCAGCAGGCCGACCGCGATCCAAAGCTTGTTCAGCATCCTTTTCATGGCAGGATATGTCTTAAGTTGTTCTCTGTCAAATCGTTTCGCCCTCGAACACAATCTTCCGGCCGAAGACGGTCGCCCACAGGAGGCGGAGGTCCATCCCCAGGGTCCGATGGTGCAGGTACAGGCGGTTGAGGCGCACCTTGTCGGGGAAGATGACCTCGTCGTTGTAGCGCACGGGGTCGTCCACCGCGGCCAGCAGTTCTTCCTCGTTCCGGTATTTCAGCGTGGCGGGACCGGTGATGCCGGGGCGGAGCTGCAGGATTTCGCGGTCGTCGCCCGTGAGCGCGTCGGCATAGCCGGGCACGTCGGGGCGCGGGCCCACGAAGCTCATGTCGCCGATGAGGACGTTCCATAGTTCGGGTAGCTCGTCCAGCTTGTACCGACGGAGTTTCGCGCCCAGCGGCGTGATCCGCGGATCGCCCGCGGCCGTGACCGTCTCGCCGGTCTGGTCCCCCGTCATCGTCCGGAATTTCACCAGCGAGAAGGGTTTCCCGTCCCGGCCGATCCGTACCTGCCGGAACAGCACCGGCCCGTCCGGCATCTTGATCCGGACGAGCAGGGCCACGGCCAGCAGGACCGGCGAAAGGATCACCAGTCCCAGGAGGGCGAGGATGCGGTCGAACAGGTACTTCAGCATACGGTTACGCTTTCTGTTTACATTCTACGGCCAGGTAATGGTCTTCCAGGGGCTGCAGCTCCCGGCAGTCGGTCCCTTTCCGGCAGGAGGCCATCGAGGGCTTGTTGTCCGTGGAGATGGTGGCCTGCATCCGGAGCCCGGCGCGGGCGCAGATCTCGGCGCAGGAGGCCCAGATGGCCGTGCCGACGCCCCGATTCTGCCAGGCCGGGTCCACCAGCAGGCCGGCGAAGGCCCGGCCGATGATAAAGCACCGGAGGAAGAAGTAGCCGACGAGCGGGCCGTCGGGGGCGTTCACTTTCATCATCAGGAAGGCGGGGTTCCGGTACAGCCGGGCCAGCGTCTTCCGGTCGAAGGCATGGGGGTGGAACCACTTCAGGTTCTCCTGAGGCTGGCCTGCAAGCAGCGCTTCCAGCGCCGGCAGGTCCTCTTTCTCGAGGAGCGAGAACCGGCAGCCGGCCGCATCGGCCTTGTCCAGGATTCCGGCGGCGAGGGTGTCCATCTTGCGGTACCGGAGGCGGAAGAGCGCGCCATTGGCACACTCGACTTGGTTCCAGGCCCACGGGCACCGGCGTTTGAAGGCTACGAGCGCGCGGATCATCGGAGCACCTCCCTGTAAAAGACGTCCAGGCACTGCCGGACATATTTCTGTTCATACCGTTTGGACAGGTCGCGGGCGGCCGCGGCCATTTCCTGGACCTTATCCGGATGGTCGAGGAAGGCCTTCATGGCGGCGTACAGCGCCTCGGGGTCCTGGGCGGGAACGATGGTCCCGTTCTGCCCGTCGGAGATGATTTCCCGGGAGCCGTTGATGTCGGTCACGATGGACGCGAGTCCCATCGCGCCGGCCTCGATGACCACGTTCGGGAAGCCTTCGCGGCGGCTCGGGTGGACCAGGGCGTCGGCGGCGGCGTACCAGGGCCGGACATCGGCCTGCCAGCCGTCGGAAAGATGGATATGGTCGTCCCGGGCGATGATTTCCTTGGTCTCGTCCAGGATGGACTTCCCTTCGGGTTCTTCGGCGCCGACAAGGAACAGATGGACCTTCGGCTCGTCCTTTTCCAGCATCCTGAAGGCCTGGACGAGCTCGTCGATGCCCTTGTCCCGGTCCAGCCGGCCCACGAAAATGAAGGCGAAGCCGTCGTCGGAGATGTTGTTGCAGTTCCGGAGGTCCGCCGCGCTGCGGCTCAGCTTTTCCGTCCGGACGTAATGGCTCAGGTCGATGCCCCGCACGTTGCCGTTGCCCAGGACCCGGAGCGGTTTCCGGGTGATCTTGAAGCGGATGAGGTCGTCCCGGATGCCGACGCCCTCGGGAATCACGTGCGTGGCGCAGGAGGCGGTCAGGCGGTCCGTCATCATCAGCAGGCGCCGTTTCCAGCCCTTTTCATAGGGGAAGATGAGGCCGGTGAAGGTATGGATGCGGACCGGAACGCGGGTCCATCGGGCGGCCATCATCGACAGGAGCCCGGCTTTCGGGGTGATGGAATGGACCATGTCGGGCCGTTCCTTCCGGAAGACGCGGATGAGCTCGAACAGGGATTTCAGGTCGCTGAAGGGGGCGATTTTCCGCGCCATGGGCACGGAGATGGTCCGGACTTTCTCCCGCTTGCGGATGCTGTCCAGCTCTGGCTGCGGCGAGGAAAGGGCGATGATTTCGTAACGGGACGACAGGTCCCGGAGAAGACCGCGGCAGAACAGGTCCAGCGAGAGCGGGACCGTGGCGGTGCGTATGATCTTCTTCCGGTCGGTCATTTCCTAGAAGCGGTAGACGAGGGCGATGCCGGCGCTCGTGGAGGCGGGGGCGACGGTCAGTTGGGCGCCCGAGGGGGCGGAAACGGAGATGTTGGGCATCGACTCGGCCACCAGGGCGTCGAAGATGCTGTAGGCCCAGATGCCACCCATCGTGATGAGCGCTGCGTTGCGGATGCGCCGGCGGCCGATGGCGTCGTTGCGGTAGCTGTCGGCCCCGGCGGTCGCGGTTTCGGCCATCTTGTCGTAGTAGTTGGCCTTGACCTGCTGGGTGATGGCCGTGACGCCGAGGGCGATTTCCGATCCGAGGATGGTGTAACCCTTGAGCGTGTGGCCCTTATAGAGCTGTCCGGCACCCGGGATGATGTTCATCAGGGCCGCCTTCCCCTTGCTGCGTTCGCCGCGCTCGAAAGTGTCGAAATCGGGCGTTACATCCTTTTCCGAGACGGCGTACAGCTGGTAATACTCGAAGACGGGGTTGAGGTCCGTGTTGTAATCGACGGCGTCATAGACGTCCACCCGCTGGGCCAGGACCGTGGCCTGCCGGCCGTTCTCCGGGAAGGAGATGCGGTAGGTCGCCGGCGCGCCGAGCCCGTTGGACAGGCTGTCGAGGGCCATCTTCTCGGGAGCGACGCCATACTTGTCGCCCAGGTACGCGAGCAGCGGGAAAAAGCGGTTCTCCTGCAGGCGGGACAGATAGGCGTCCTCGGACTTGAACACCTTGAACGAATAGCTGGTGTTCGTGCGCTTCCTGTTCATATAGGCCTCGCCCTTCCGCGCCCACTCGGGCAGCGGAGCGGCGCCGGTGCACAATCCTGCGAAGAATAACAGGATTGCCAACAAGCCGGTTTTTCTCAAGCGTACCATCTATTATCGATTTAAGCGAATAACCTACAAATTTAGTGATTTTGGAGGGGTTTTCCTAACGGCGGGGGGGGTGGCGGCGTCGGCTTTGGCGCTGGCTTTGGCGAGAACCTCCTCATACAAAGCGTAATATCTTTTGGCAGTCTCCGCGATGTCATATTGCATCGCCCGCTCCCGGCACTTGCGGCCGATTTCCCGGGCCTTCTCGGGGTTCTCGCAGACCTCGCGGATGAGGGCCGCGAGGGCCTCGGCGTTGCCCAGCGGGAAGAGGAGGCCGGCGCCGCCGACGAGCGTTGTTAGACTCTCAACATCACTGGCGATCAATACTTTTCCGCTTGCCATCGCCTCAACGGCAGATAGCCCGAATCCCTCATAATGACTGGACAGAACGGCCACATCGCAAGCGGCCAGTAATTGTGGGACATCTTTTCTCACCCCAAGGAAGGTTACCCGATCCTCGAGTTCCATCGTCTTCACAAGTTCCTGGCAGGATTGAAGCGTCTTTTCATCCTCGCGAGTTTCCGCACCCCCCGCAAGGAATACTCGGTATTCGTTGGGCAGATTTTCCATCGCCCGAATGAGGGTGGCGTGGTCTTTTTGCGCCCTGAAGGCAGCAACCATCAAGATTTTGAATCCCTCGAACGAGAGGATATCTTTATCAGCGGGAGCTCTAAAGAAGGATTCCAGGTTTATCCCATTAGAGATGATCGCGGTTTTGCCAGAACAGTCAGGAAGATGGGCCACGAGGGCTTTTTCGGTTCCCTCCCCGACACAAACGATCTTCTTGTATTTGTCATACATCCATCGGTCAATCGGCCTGAACCAATTCCATTTTCTGCGGCGGTTTGATGTGTTGTGCTCAGTGGTAATGAGAGTCAACGGGTAGAAAACGGAGGCCGCGGCCGCGAGGAATTGACAAAAGGTATTGTGAGTATGGACGAGATCAAAAGAGTTGTTCTTCAAGTAACGGAGTAACCGAGGAAGTAAGAACGGATTCCGCATCGCCCGCCACCCTTTTGAAAGAGAGTCGATATGAATTCCCGCGTGTTCTAATTGGTCATACAGGCCAGTATGGGTACCGTCGAGCAAAAGAACAGAGACCTCGTCCCCTATTTTTAGAAGACAAGGACACAGGTCGGCAACAATCCTCTCAGCGCCGCCGGTCCGGAGGGAGGTGATAATGTGGAGAATCTTCATCGAATGTACGGGGGCAGGGCCTGGAATTCAGGCGAATGGACCTCTTTCCAACCATCACGGAGACCACGGAAATAGGAGGAGAGAACTCGGATGTTTCGTTTCGCGATTGCTGCGCTGGTCATGATAGGGATGAGCCATAAGGCCTTGAACGAGAATGCTGTTGCCGCGATAAAACGTGTCCAAGCCGTGTCTTTTCCATTCTTAAAGCAGGTCCGCCACCAAACCATGAACATGGCCTTGGTGCGGGTATAAAAGTACTCTGCGCCTTTCCGGAATGCATCACTGGAAGACTGGGCATCCAGGTTGGTAATGCCGGCGTCGTAAAGGACGCCGAGGCGGCCGTGGTTGGTGTGAAGCTTATAGAACATCAAAGCGTCTTCTCCGTAGGGGAACCCCAAATTTTCTAACCAAAGCTCTTCTTCCAGATGAAGCCGCATAATCGCATCTTTCTTCCACAATGCTGCGGGACCTCCACAGCTCTGGGACCAATAAAAAGAACTCTTGGGATTCGAATTGTAAGAAAAGGAGCCGTTCCGGTGTATCTTAAAAGCCCAATTCTGACTCCAGTGTGGAAATACCAAGTTGGTCAAAGCCACATAAACCTTTGTCTTCAGCAGCATCCGATGGTTTTGAAACACATCGGCCCCCACGCAGTCGGTATCGTTTTCCACCATTGCCCGAAGCATCTTTTCTGCACTATCCGGAGCGAGCAGCACATCGTCATCAAGCATCATAATACAGTCGCTCGTGATTTCATCATATGGGAGTACTCGTTGTGACATCATTCCTTTAGGAACCCAGACATATTCTTCCTTCCCGACCGTAAAGCACGGTCGTTCGTACCCTTCCGCAATGTAGATGACAACCCTCTCCGGCTGCACCGTTTGGGCGCAGAGGGACACCAGTTCCTTTCGGAATATCTCTCCTGCAGTGCCGAGGGTGCGGATGGCGATGGAATATGTGGATTTGGTTGACTTTTCTGTCATTTCTGCAAAGAGCAATTCAACCGTAAACAAATCGTCTTGCGGTAACCGCTCATAATTCAAACGAAGATTTTTGAGGAAATACCGACTCAAGCAGTTGATGGACTTCCGCTTTCAATGGTTCCATGTTGGACATCCAGTCGCAGTCTTGCATGCATAGCAACTTGTATTTATGGCCAACAAAGGCCTTTTTAATAGTGCGAAGGTCACCAATATTCGTCGCTTTGCCGAAATTAATCCATTGCGGGACAAAGTTTCCAGAAACAATCTGCCAGTACTTGAAAAGCCATTGATTGACATCCAGGACAGAGCGGAACTTATGTTGACAGGTTTGATCTAGAATACTTTCGAATTTATCCCACACTTCAGAGAAAGTTGTTTTAGAATATGCATTGGCTACATGTGTATTTTTAGCGCCGGTGAATTCTATGAATGGAGTGAAAACCAAGTTTTGAAGACATCTTATACCGTACCGGTAGTTCATCCATTTCCAAAAGTGTTTCTTATATTGTTTTTTGAAGTTGAACGCCTTGTTGATGAGATTGATATCGTTCAAATTGATGTGTCCAATTTCATAAAGCATAGGGATGTTTCGGATAGCACAATCCCTAGGGGTCCCGTTTATAAAGAAATCCGTCGGCTTGACCGGAGAGGAAATGAACATGTCGTCATTGAAATAAACAAACTGTTCGGCCAGACCGGAAATGCGATGAAGGTTATTTTCAATGGGATGGGAATTGAAGGTTGGTAAATACCGAAAGGGAATAAAGTCTTTATGCCTCACGAGGTTCAACTTTGGATGATCTAAGTTCAACCATTGCGGGTAATGCCCACAAGTAACAAAATGGATTCTCCTGACCCAAGGAGCATAACGCTCAATAGAGCGGAACCAGTAGGGCAGAATTCCCCAATCCCGGTATCTGGAATTGTTCGTATTTAATACACTGCCTTCTCCCGGAAGATAGTTGGATTTTTCCTTGAGCCATGCGGGATCATCTCCATCCACCCATAGAAGGACAAAATCGATGGGCTGCCCAGGCATCTTGTGTTGAGGTTCGATTTTCATTTGGGACATTTTTCTGCGCAAACTAATTGCCCAGGATCTTGAAAGCGGAACGGGTGAAAAATGGGAAGATCATCATAGAAGTGATAATCGCTTTTTCTCTAAAAGGGAAATAATAGTCCGTTAGGTATTCTCGCAAGGCTTGTTTTGTTATTTGCATATGTTGTCTAAGAAATACCTGATAGAAGTATGTTTTAATTGTCTTATAGCGAGATAGTTGCTCGCATACTTGGCAGTACGATGCTCATCTTTCCTGTTGAAGATGGCCTTATAGCGAGAATCCCGATCTTCGAATTTTTCACAGATCTTTCCTGACGAATCTTGGAACCATCCTCCATAAGAATAAACTCCAGATTCATTTCCATCTGATTGGAGATAATTATGAATAATTGTACAAAGGCGAGTTCAGCATTAAATATTGTTACAATCATGCTGATCAACTCTTTCATATGCTATTATTCGCAAACAGAGAACACGACAAGCGCAATTAAACTTTCGAGCGCATAATGAAATGCGCTACGGAGGCGGTTTAGTGGAGAAGTGTGTTTTAATTTCATCTCCAGTTGGCGCATCTTCACAAAGCTGCGCGGGCTGTCAAGATACTGCCGCCAGATGTTTCTGGACATACTGTCTTCTTGTTGGTATTGAACGAGGCAAAAACACTCATTAACGACAAGGATCGGGTATTTGTCCGTCACTTGAAGGAGCATGTATACTGGATTGAAGTTCTTCTCCCCCGGGAACCCCACTTGGGGGGCGACCTCTTTCATCAGGTCGGTTCGCATGACTTGCTTGGTGTCGCCTCGATGGATGTTCCGAGCGTATAACTCGGGGAAGAAACAGTCGGTCAATCCTTCGGGGAAACGTCCCCCAATAGGCAGGCCCGTATCCATATCAACATCCAACCCGAGAAGGCCGCAGTAGCGGTCGGCCCCCCGAATTTTCCAGATGGAAAGGATCTTCTCCACAGCATCTGCCGGCATTGTATCATCGCTGTCAATGCAAACGTTAAGTTCAGTTTCAATGTTGGCATATGCGGTGTTGTAACCGGTATACAGACCGCCGTTTTCTTTGTAAATGTATCGGATTGGTATCAGACCATCGTCAATGAAGTTTTGAATGATCGCAGCTGTCCCATCCGTGGATCCGTCATCGATAACCAGCCAATCAAAGTCTTGGCAAGTCTGTGCACAAAGGCTTCGGTATAATCGCCCCAGCGTATGGGCGCGGTTATAGGTAGGCGTAAAGACGGTCAACGTTTTCATTACCAGAAGATAAACCACATAAAAGCCGAGAAACCGGCGTAAGCGATAAGAATCCAACCCGTAAAACGGTCCTGGTCTTCGCGGATTGGCATATTTACCAGAGGATAGGCAATGATTATAGGATACAGGAACCAGGACAGGTAGGCAAAGCGGTTGCTGAAGGCAGATCGGATAACCAGTAGCCAAAAGGCGTTGCACAGGCAGTAAACCGTGCAGATTGCATTGTACCAATTGTCCTTCAAATCCTTCTTGATACAAACATACCAGGCCATAACGACAGGCGCCATGCTATATAGCAAGAAGTCCCACCGAAAACCGGCTTTGGAGAACTCGGACATATCGGTGATGGATGTATATTGTGACATCCGATCATCAAAGCCTAGCCCGGCGAAGAAGTTCGCAAAAGCATCTCCTGCAACCACTGAAACAAAAATGGCCAAAATCCATATCACAATCGCAAAGCGGACATTCCGGAATAAAAATCGAGCAAAAACAATGGCAAGAATGGGCAAAATCACGCTTCGATGGATGCCGATGGCCACCAGCAACGTGAGTCCCCCAGGCACCCATTTGTCATCAAACAGCCAGGCTGCACCCAATAGGACGAGATGACAAGCTAACCCGTTGCGGAGACCATTGACAGCAAACGGGAAGAACATCAAGGACGACAGGAGGAAAACGGTCCCCAGCACCGGGTCTTTCGGCAGAAACAGTTTGACGGCCCAGAAGGCAGATAACACATACCCGGCCGCGACGATGGTAAAGAAAATGTGGAGACTGAGGCCAGTCGCCTTGCATCCATTCATCAGCCATTGCCAGATCCACTCGCCGCTCCAGTCCATGGAAATGTGGCGAGGGTCCAGAGAGGTGTACTCCAATGCGTAATTGATTGTATCGCCAAAAGCGCCGCCGCTTACGGGCCGAAAGCCAATCCAAAAAGAAAGACCAAGGCATAGGAAAAGTGGCCAAATAAGATGGGTCCCTTTCTGTTGGAACAAATTGTATGGAGACGTTATCCGAGTAGCGCCCATCACCAGCGCAAGTAGTGTCATCGCGCCGGTAAACACTTCTTGATAAAGGTACGGGCTCATCTATTTTTAAGCAAATCGCCCAAGTTTGCTAGTCGTTCTGTTCCAATGATACGCCTGAGCCACCTTTTAACGATTATTATCCACGCGGGTTCGGAAGGAAGCCAAGATTTAGCAAACCAATGTATGGTTCGCGTGTTTTCCGTCTTGCGAAGTCTTCCTGTGGCATCATCAAACGGATTGAACCAGTCTGGCGGATAGATACTAATACCGGCAACCTGCTCAATGGTTCCTTTGCAGACCAACCCCCTTTTTTTCAACAGGTCTGTGACCATCGGAATCATCGTGTAAGGGTTGAGGCTTCCATTATCTGTCTGGAAAGACATCTGCTCGAACCGATTCATAATTGCCTTGTATAAGGACATTCCCGGTTCGGCGGCAAGTCCAAGACCCGGGGCGACGGCGGGTTTGGCTCCCAATAACTCAAACCCCATGAACGGCCCCTTCTCCAACACGTCGTCCATTGGCTTAATCACCTCAACATCAGTATCAAAATACACCCCGCCAAAATGATAGAGCACCCAGAATCGAGCATAATCACTGACGAAAGCATACTTTCCAGCATTATAAGCATCAGCCGTATAGGGAATGCAATTCACATCGAAGTTGTCCTCGTTCCATTCCTTGATCTCATAGCCGGGGAAGAACTGTCGCCAGCTAGCGATACATTTCTTCGCCAGAGGAGTCAGTTCGCCTCGGCCGAACCAACAGTAATGGATGGTTTTGGGAATCATGCTTCGATAGATTTGTGAACAGTTTCGCAGATATAGCGGACATCCTCCTCGGTAACCCTCGGCCCGCTCGGAAGACAGAGTCCAGCGCGGAACAGATTCTCGCTGACAGGCTCTGCTTGGCCGTAGTACGGAACATCCTTATAAAGCGGCTGCTGATGCATCGGTTTCCAGAGCGGGCGGGTCTCGATACCCGCAGCGTCAAGCTGGCCAATCAACGCCATCACATTCGGGCTGGGTTCGCAAGAGGTTTCGCCTTTCGGACGGGCATCTTGTCCCCGCACACGAAGATCGGGATTCAGCACGATTGTGCTGAGCCAGAAATTGCTGTCGATTTCCGAGGACGGATTTCCATGGACTTGGATGCCTGGGATGTCCTTCAGAAGGTCTGCATACATCTTGGCCACCTTGTGGTGGTGCCGGACGTGCTCGTCTGCCACCAGCATCTGCCCGCGACCAATACCGGCACAGACATTGGACAAGCGATAGTTGTAGCCAAGGTTTTCGTGTTGATAGTAGGGAAATGGTTCGCGAGCCTGCGTGGCATAATGAAGCATTCTCTTTTTCGTTTCCGGATCGGGGCAGATCAAGGCGCCACCACCGGAGGTCGTAATCATCTTGTTCCCATTGAAACTCAGCACACCGAAGCGGCCGAAGGTGCCGAGAGCCTTTCCGTCAAACCGGCTTCCAAGGGCCTCGGCGCTGTCTTCTACGACGGGAATGCCATATTTGTCGGCGATTTCAAGAATCCGGTCTACCTTGTAAGGCATGCCGTAAAGAGAGACAGGAACGATGGCCTTGGGCGCGCGGCCCGTCTTCAAGATGCGGTCTTTGATGGCCTCTTCCAGCAGGTCCGGATCCATGTTCCAGGTGTCCTTCTCGCTATCGACGAGTATCGGTTTTGCGCCCAGATAGACAATCGGATTTACGGACGCGCAGAATGTGAAGGTTTGGGCGATGACTTCATCTCCGGGACCTACGCCGCAGCCGACGAGGCCTAGATGGACGGCAGCTGTCCCTGACGACACAGCCAGCACCTCTTTTTCTCCACCGAGAAACTGTTTGAGGTCGTCCTCAAAACCATCCACATTCGGACCGAGAGGAGCGATCCAGTCGTCTTCGAAGGCCTTGCGGATATAGTCTTGTTCCTTTCCCCCGGGATGGGCGAGGCAAAGGTAGATTCTTTTCTTTTTTGAGTTTATTTTGTCCATTCGTATATCGTGGTCAAACTCTTGTTTTCGGTCAAATCTTCATTGTGTATTCCCGAGATTCTTTTTTGTAAATCAGGATCCTGTAGAACACGGATAATCCCTTGGGCGCAGCCTTCGTTATCAAGAGGAACGATGACCCCGTTTACTCCGTCTTGAATAGCACTCTTCACGGTCGGGAAAGACGTCGCGATAATCGGTTTCCCAAGGGCCTGCGCCTCCTGAATTGTGACGGGGCAGCCTTCGTATCGAGAAGGTTGAACGTATACGTCGCAGGCCTGCATATACGGATAAGGGTTGTCCTTCTTTCCGAGGATGATTATATGCTTTTCCATGCCTGCCTCTGCAATCCGCTGCCGGATGAGCGCTTCGTCACCGCCGTAGCCGATGAGGTACCATCTGGCTGGGACGCCGGCATTTATGATGCGCTGGCAGATGCCGGGGACATTATCGAAGTTTTTCGCTTCGGTAAAGCGGCCGACAGAAAGCAGTCGGATTACATTGTCTTCCCGAGGCATTTCGGCATCGACGATAAATGCGTTGGCTTGGTCCTGAACGTATTGTGCGTTAATGATATTGGGGACAACCTTAACTTTCTCTCGAAGCGAAGAAAAACGCTTGATGAACGCTTCGGCGACGCCTTCAGATACAGCCGCGATGTGGTCATAGTGGCACCAAACGGGGAGTTCAATGTCGGTGTTAACATCAACCTTTGTATAATCCGTATGGACCCAGCAGGCCTTTTTTCGTGCGTTGACCTTATTCAAAACGATGTCGTGTGGAGCCAAGAAACTGACAGCGAGATCGTATTCTTTGTCCGGATTGATCGGCGGTAACAGGGGCGTCACATTCTTTGCGACATACGAGAAGATGGCGTTTCCATCTTTCGGGTAATTCTGCTTCTTGTATTTCGCAAATTGCCATTTCGCCTTGATTCTGGCCAGGAACAACCGCAAATACCCATCCTTGAGGACATCTTTCATAGGCCTTTCTATCTGCGCGTATTCCGGAATCTCCGGCAGCAGATTGACCTCCTGCGGAATCTCCTTCATCAGTTCGCCCCGGTGGCTGTAGACGAACAGGTCCACCTGCACCGTGGAATAATCCAAAGCCCGCAAGAGCCCGATAAGGCTCCGCTCGGCGCCGCCGAGTTCGAGGTAATGGATGGCGAAAAGGAGGCTCTTTTTCATGGTCGCCTTCTTGGGATACTCTACTTAACGCTTCCGAATTATCCGCCAAAGAGAAAAGAAATACTCTGAAATCCTCTTTCCAAGGATTCTTCTGAGGTAAATAGAACACCTTTTATGAAAAGGAAGCCAAGCAACACGGAAGTGGTGGAAGGTGAAGGTATTCTTTGTGACGGAAGCCCACCCTCGCCGTTCGCTTGCCAAATAACTCTTCGGAGAGAAAAAATCCCAATTGAATACCTGGAAAAGATGGCTATCAAGGTCAAAATCATCCAATGACCGGAGAATCCTTTTATCATCTCCCATCACATGCGTCATAACTCTCGGTATAGGGATGGGGTGAACCCGTTTCCCGTTCTCAACACAATGCTTATCATCATAGAACGCCAGGCATTGTCTAAGATACTCCATACCTGCTTCTGCGCCAAAAACGGCAGCCTCGATGTTACCAGTTCCATTCTCCAAACCCAGGACATAGGGGAACACGGTCATCGTCGACAAGTCTTTGATTACCTCAACATCCGTGTCCAGATAAAAGCCACCATAATGATAGACCGCCCATAAGCGGACAATGTCCGCCGCAGGAGCATAAAATTTGGCTTCAAATGCCTCATTGGCATATTCGGATCCGATAAGAGGCAAACAAGAGCTGTCCCATAAACGAAATTCAAAATCCGGCAATTTCTCTTGCCAGGATTGCAGACATTTCTTTACAATTACCGGATATTCTTCACCGGAAAGCCAACAGTAATGGATTATTTTGGGAATCATATCGTAGTTTATAGATTATTGGTGGCTCTGAGCCATAACCTGGTCAGAAACCCACCATGCAGAAATAGCAGAAGACCAACTCGCTTGAATACAGAAACCTCTTTGCTGCGCAACAGCTCTGCGACAGTTTCTCGTTCCACCTTGCGACAGAGCGCATCAATGGCCTTTTGTTCGGGGCGACCCTTAACGCGCCCTTTATAGATGGCCATCCTTTTATAAAGCTTGTCCAGATAATAGTGTTTGTATTTCAGGTTTTCTCCGGCAAGATCCTGTAGATTCCTGGAGAACATCCGGATTTGGCACTCATAACGGAGGTCCAAATTATCTGCCGTCCGAGTTAACTGTCCAGGATGTTGCACCCAATAATACAAGGTGTTTTCCACGTAGACGACGCTGTCCACTTTCTGGTAGAAACGAAGATTTGAATCCAAATCCTGCCCCCGGAGATATTCCCTTTGGAAGGATGAGTCCAAGAGTTCCGTTCGAAATAATTTGTTCCACGTCACGGAATAAATCAAATTATGGTCCGCGAATGTTCTCTTGAATAATTCTTCTTGTGATAGGACAACAGGCCGCGGTGAGATAGAAGACGGTGGTTCTGCCATATAAGACGTAGTCTTGCAAACGCCACACATCGCCATAGGATAGGCCTTTCCGTCCAAATTAATAGCATCGTGAAGAAGTCGGATCATTTCAGGATGAAAGCAATCGTCCGCATCGGGAAAAATGATATAGGCCCCTTGCGCTTCAGAGAGCCCCCGGTTCCTTGTCGCCCAAAGCTTTCGATTCTCTTGATGAATAACCCTCGCCCGTGGATCACGAGCGGCATACTCGTCGCATAGCCGGCAAGAGCCGTCCGTAGATCCGTCATCAATCAGCAGGATTTCCAGATTCTTATATGTCTGAGACTCTATTGACCGCAAGCAGTACGGCAAATAGGCTTCCGCATTAAAAACCGGAACGACGACGGAGATGATGTCTTCTTTCAATTCCTTCACGTGTTCATGCGTTTATTAATCCTCGCGACAGAAAGAATCAAGATTCTCTCGGATTACAGATGGGTCACAACGTGAATATCATGGTTCGGAGAATGCTTTTCTGCGAAATAGATTACCACCACAGGTTCTGGAGTCCAATGAGGTTTCGCTCGGTGCCACCGAGTTCGAAGTAATGGATGGCAAAAAGGACGCGATTAAAAACACGAACAATGCTGTAATTAATTTACTGTATAATTGAGAGACAAAGCAAAGTAAGCAAAGTGCCTAATTTAATGCCGTGACCAGGACAGTCATGCCTGATGCCTTGTCTCATAGGCGCGATTGTAAACAAACATCACCAAAGGCATTATTTTGAATTTTAGAGCTAGATAAAACAAGTATTCCTTTATTGATAAGTCGGTCATTTTAAACCCTAGCGTTTTGAAGGCGTCTTGAAACAATTCTAAAGAGAGTATTTCTTTAATGTTAGAATAGCGAATGCGAATTCCAGAATAATAGGCATTTTTAATGAACAACGGAAGATAAACAAGAATAGTATATCGTGCGAGGTCAAAAGGATAGGTGGAATTCTTTCCTAAATGATACTCTTGAATTTGGCGTTTTTTTATTGAATACATTTTTGTATAAGAGCCTTCAAGGTTTGGTTTATACTTCTGGGACTGTAGACTATGTGGATTGTTTGTTCTATAATAATACAAAGGAGTATCAAGGACCATGATTCTTTCACTGTGGCAAATCGCATCAATGTTGAAGATCATATCCTCTCCAGTCCGTATTTGTTCTTCAAATAATAGATTGTTATCAGCAAGAATTGATCTTTTGAAAATGAACCGCCAAGAAAAGCAAAGGGAATTGCGCGTCTGTATGGTATCATTCGAGCCAAATAGCCGAGAATAATCCAAAACTTGATTGACAGGAAATCCTGTGGTTTGTAATTGGTTCTTGGGAAATGTTGAAAAAGAAAAAAACAGCACGTCTAGTTGGTGTGATAACAAAAGAGGAACAGTCGTCGTATAAATATCTTGTTTAACAAAATCGTCAGAATCAACAAAGGTAACATACTCTCCACAGGCCTTACGAAGCCCAACATTCCGAGCGCTACTTAAACCTTTATTCTCTTGGTGGAAGATTCTGACTCGGCTGTCCTTACTTTCCCACGCATCTAAAATTACTGATGAACCATCTGTTGAGCCATCATCTATGCAAAGAATCTCAATATCTGGATAGTCCTGCTGGGTAACAGAGGTAAGGCATTTGTCCAAATATGGAGCCACGTTATAGATGGGTATAATAACGCTTAGCAACGGCATATAATCTCGTTTAAATAGCGCTCGTCGTCCATTTCGCCAACCCCTCTTCCGGCGCCTGCCTCATTGACAAACTTTCCAGGAATGGGAATTTTCCCAGTAGCCCTCCGGAGAAACCATTCGTACTCAATGTCAAGGTGTCCAACGTCAAGCGCTTGATATCCCATAGAGCATAAGTCTGCGGCCATAACCGTTGCCGTTGGCCCGAGTGCAAGGAGGACTAAATAATGGCGGTCATAACTCAATACAGAAGAAACCAGCTTCTCATAATGGGAAAAAGCCTGCGTGTTTGAACAAAGGATTCGCTTCACAGATAGCGTGTTGGCAAATAGGTCGTTGCCGACCCCCAAACGTGTTTTTTCGCCTTCAATGATAAGCAAATCCCGCTTGTCCCAGATTCTTTTCCAAAGATGGAAATAATGGATTGCCTCTTCCTTGTCAATATAAGGCAAATAACAACGGCTGATGAATGCATCAAAGTAGGGACGGTTGCGGTTCATATGTTTGTACCACGTCTTTCTGTTGCGGATAATGTGTAACCGCCAGTATTTTTGATCGGAATCCTTGAGTGAAGATAATGACCCGAAAACATTTGGAACGCATACCAAAAGATTAGGCTGACGATTCATCAGAATCTCTTGCAATCGTTGTTTTAATAAAGGATGAGCCTCCTGGAACCACGTCTGTTTACCGCAAAGGAGCTTTAGCTCGCCATCTCCGAAGCGACAGGCGGAGTAGTTCTTTGTGAGGATTTGCTGAAGAGTGCCTTCAATCCCTACCACAACGGGAGGATTGTGAAGCACCGAGTAGAGTCTGTCAAAGATAATAAGCAGCCCATTTTTAACTTGAAGAGCGAGGTTAAAAACGAAATTCCAAAATAATAGGAATATCCGTTTTATTGCCGAGAAAGGTAATTCTCCAGCATATTTATGTAAAGAACATCTTACGGAGGTATGTTTCAAGTCGTTGAAGAAGTTCTCACGATAGTTGGAAAGGGGTGCGGACTGGAGAATACAGGGATTGCCTGAAACAGCCTCATCAAAAGGAACAAAGGCAAAGATCAATTCGTTTTTGACAGCATCCCAAGCCTTCTCTCCTCTCTTTGTGTGAAGGAACAGGATAGAGGTCCCTTTGTCGTCAAATAGCCCAGGGGCAATACGATTGATTCCCCAAAAGTCCCCTAGAGTAATATCTGCTCCGCTGGCGAATGACTTGGCGGGACATTGTGAACAGGCAGGGCGTATAGTACAATTTTGAAGGAAGCCGCGCATATAAAGATTGTTTGCTGCCCGCTGCCGTTTGATGCGACCATTAGTTTTAGTCAACTCAACGTCATATGTTAACCAACTCCTGTTTTTGTTGCGAAAGACCATGTTAACCGCGTTTTCTTCGCGCATATACCTCTCAAAAACCATAGGGCTAGGAACGCCATGACAAACGACTTCAATTGTCAACAGATTCTGGGGACGATTTCCAAGAAAAGAATATAACGCTTTTACCTGGCAGGGCGTCCCACTGAATAATACGGGGCTAGAGGATTCTATTATTGTTTTGATTTGAGGGAAAACACCCATTAGATCGGATTGGACATATTTGGACCCTTGTATTTGAGAGATTTCTTTAGGAGAGCGAATCGCAATATGTTTCACGTGATAGGAATCAACCATTGATGCGCCAAATACTGCCCCACCTTTTTTCAAGACGTTCAAGGCAAAAGCAGAGAACGCCCCTCCAGAGGAACTGCCCATCCTTATTGATAGATCCTTATGATAGGCCCCAAGGGTAACGGTTTCTTGTTTGTCTTGAGACACAACCGGGGCTGATTTTACGGGGCAAGCATCATCGCATTTCTTGCAATGAAGACATTGAGCCTCGTCAACCTTCGGGTAGAAAAACCCTTCTTCGTCGCGGACAAAATAAATACATTGTTGAGGACAGATTTGTACACAATTAGCGCACCCGACGCAATTTACTTTGTCTTCAATTCTAATCATTTGCCCTTAAAATAGAGACCAGCAGCAATGGCTCGTTTGATATAATCGGCCATTGTTTCTTGATATCTTCCCCGGATGGCGTCCTCTTCTTCCATCAACCACCGAAAGCTGGACCAAAGATTATCATGGCGCGTCATGGATTGCACGGGCAGGACAAACCTGGTTTCTGTTCCAAAAATATCCCGGGCAATTCCTCGTGCTTTAACTGAGTAACCAATGGCTAGTGTAGGAACGTTTTCAGAATACGCGGCGATGGAAGCATGAGTCCGTGCGGCTACCATAAAACGACATTGAGAAATAATCTCTTTAAGCTCTTCTGCAGGACGGTCTGATACCTGAAATATCCGATTAGACTCCTTAAACTTTTCGTAAAGCCAAGATAACGGTTCTCGATCGTCATTATGGGGTCTTACAACATGCGGGATCAAAGCTACGGACATATCGGTTTCTTTCAATATTCTTTCTATAAGATATGAATAGTTAAGGAGTACGGTATCTTTGCTTATTCCATAATTAAGAATCATGGGGCTGATGTTGACGCCTACCGTGTTTTTTTTAACAAAGTTATCCGGTAGGGTTGTTTTTTTTCTCCCTAAAGCAAACGCCGGATCCGGAAAAAGAGTTACATGATTTAGCCCCTTTGCTTTGAGCGCCTCAGCCGTGATGCTTTCCCGAGCAGATATCCAATTATATCTTTGTAGTTCTTCTAATAACGCACCATGAATCAGTTTCGGTTCTATTGAGCACCCCCAAAGCACCGTGTAGACATGTCTTTTTTTTAGCTCTCGATTAATTAAATATAGATAATGTTGCTCTCCGTAGCAGTAGTTGTCCCCACCAATCGAAAACGCGGCATCGCATTTATCTGCAATGTCAAAAATGGGTTGAAACACTAATCTATCGAAGGCGTCTTTGCGTCCCCGGGCATGGTACTGTAGCGCCGCTTTCAAATAGGAGAGAGTTCCTCTTTTTATCGTAATTCGATCTTTGATGATTCTGCAGCAGTCCCCAACACCATAAAAGAGGTCTTCGTCTGGTGACGCCGAAGCAAGAACGACATCTGCTCCTGTCAATTGCGATGTGGTTCGGACAATAGCCTCACAGCCGTGATTGCCGCTTCCTCCGTGCGGGAATAGAAGAACTTGCATGATAATTAAATATGAAGAGAAAGCCTTCTTTTACGATGCTGGGCTTTCAGCCAAGCGAAAGGAAGAAGACAATAACTCAGCAAAGGCGACCAAGATGTGGAAAGAAATCCGTATTCTTTTTTCAGACAACAAGCGATGTCCATCTCTATGACAGAAGATATTTTATGTAAGAAAAACGAGGATGTTTGGGCCTTCATATTCTGAGCCATCGCACACCCCATTAAATTATCTAGGTATAGCCGATATCCCCCTTTTGTGAGCCCGTCATCCAAATAATCACATAAGTATATGATGTCTCTATACCAACGTAGTTGGTAACCGTCAAGGGCAATTTTATCCCAAACAACGGATTCCGGAGTGAATGTTTCCCCAGGCCAAACAGGAAAAGGGTAGAGTTTTAGTATTTCGGTTTTGTAAATTTCTGCCATATCACCATCGAGGTTATAAGACTTTCGTTCCAGATTGCTGAGATCGACGTAGTCTCCATCTATCTTCGGTGGGGCACTACGATATCCTCCATTTATGGCACCTTTAACTCCTGAAACACCGGCCAAAAAAGGAGTGTCGGCGATTCCGCCACACCATGTAAGAGCTTTTGTAATAGCGTCGGGGGTTAGTAGATCATCCGAATCAACAATGAAGAAAAATGGAAACAATGCCTTTTGAACCGCAAAATTGATTGCTCTTTGCTTTCCTCCATGTTGCAAATAGAACGCCCTAATAGGAAAAGCAGTAGTTGTTTTAATCCACGTTTCTATTAGTGTAGAGGTTTCGTCCGTAGACCCATCATCAATAAGGATCCATTCAAAAAGCTTGTTCTCCTGTTCAAGTAAAGATTTATATAGAAGAGGAAGAGAATATGCCCTATTGTAGGTGGCCGTAAATATGGTTATTCCCGACATAATAGAAGACGTTTTGTTTTTCCCAAGAACGCACGGGACTCATACCAGGCGTTCTGGAGAACAAGAAAACATTTGTATACTATAGGACAGTGCAGAAGAAGCCAAGCGGGGATACGATATTTAATAGATAACGATTTCCTTTTGTAAGCGCATCTGAGTTCGAAGAGGATGTCTTTGTTATCCATAAGAAAACGCTTGAGAAGGATTGAACTCATCCCGTTTCTTAAGAGATCTCTTGCTGGGTCTACGATGGCTTGAATGAGCGAAAAAGCCTTCAAATAATCAACAACGGGATAATTGTCAGAGTCGGAGAGGTCATCAATTAAGTGTAGTCGCTCAAAAAAAACATCAAATTTAGCTAATGTGAAATCCCGTGAAACAGAGGTTGGATTTTGTTTGTAATGACAAAAAACATTATCCTCAAAAACGGTCTTCCTTGAATAAACCAATAGTCGAAGAATAAAACTTAAATCTTCTCCATAACGACAACCCGGAGCAAAAAGAAGATTGTTTTCATTGAGAAAAGCTCTCTTTACAAAAAAGCTACCGATCCTACCTCGAAGATCTCCTCTCAGATATGCAAAAGCGAAGTTATCAATAGAAAAGATGTTTTTACGCAACGGAGAAACGAGAGATTTCCCGTCCAAGAAGGTTCCAAAGATCGCATGGGCATCACAATTCTTTTCAAGATTAAATGATGGGTTTATACAACAATCATCTGCATCTAAAAAATAAATCCACCCCCCCCTTGCCAAGTTGATGCCAAGATTCCTCGCGATGGATACTCCAGCATTCTGCTGATGAATGACTCGGAAACGGCAATCCGTTTCTGCCCAATGGTCGCAAATGACAGGGCTATCATCAGTTGAACCGTCATCAATCAAAAGACATTCCCAGTCATCTGTCTTAATCTTGGATAAAGAAGAAAGGCATTGGTCCAAATATCTAGCTTTATTATATACGGGTATTATGATAGAAATCATAAACTATGTAAGAAGTTTCTCTATGCGAGGCAAACAGGAACTGATATCGAAGTCGCTACTTCTTGAGGTTGCGAGTAGTTCAAATTTACGTTTAAGATCAAGATCAGTTAAAGCCCTTTCTAAGCCTTTTTCCAAAGCGACCTCATTGTTTTGTACCAAAAGACCATAAGTACCGTCACCGAGAATCTCTTTAGGGCCACCACAATCCGTAGCAAGAATCGCCTTTCCTAAAGCGAGGCTTTCAAGAACAACCATGGAAAAGCCTTCGACATAGGATGGAACGACAATCCAATCAGCCATTCTAATAAAAGGGAAGGGGTTGTCCTGGTGATTCCAAAAGACGAGGTTCTCGATTAAGTCTTTGTCAATTATCCTCTCCAAAAAAGATCTCTCACCACCCCCGATAATCCATACTTGGAAAGAAAAGCCTTTCTTTAAGAGGTTCTTCAATACGCGGAGATATCTGTCATATCCCTTTGCCCAGGTTATTCGACCCACAGACACCAATAGAGGAACCGAGGGCCGTTTCTGTTCGATTCTTTCTCTCGCTTTTTCTCGGATTGTCTGTAAGTCAATAGGATTGTAAGCAACAAAGGTTTTGAATGAAAAGACGGGGAATAAAGCTAAAAACGAATTTGCAGAGTCTCTGGATACCGCAATGATTCGATAGAATGAGCGATAAACTCTTTCTTCTTTATCTAGAAGAATCGTGTTTTTTCCAGATTGAGAGAGAATTGTTGACGTGTGCAACCATGCTATCTTCTTCCCTCTTTTTATTGGCGCCTTAGATAAAAAACGGGTAGGTGCACCTTCATAAAAAGCCACAACAGTATCGTATTTGTCTCGAATAAACAAACGGTAAATGAATGAAGGAAAACGAGAAAGACAAAAGTTAGCCAACAAAGAGACTCCCGGAATTCCGTTGTTGAAGATATAACGATACTGTATGGAATTGCGAAAATCTTGTTTTATTTCATAAGGATAAGATTTCCCAAATACACTTTTTTTGAAGAGAGAACAAATGGTTACGTCAAATAGTGTGGCATCAAGGCTATTGGCGATATCCTTAAGAACAAGTTCTGCGCCCCCCAAAGACGGGGATTCTATGATGAATAGGACCCTTTTCATTGTAAAGAGGAAAGGAGAAACTGCTCAATGGAAGGCATAGAATCTACAGATTGAAAATCTGCCCCTCGCGCGAGGGCGTTCTCCTTGAGAAATTCATAGGGTATTCTGCCATCCAAAAGCTCTTTCAACGTTTCATAAAAGACATCATCTTTGTTTTCTGTGATTATGCCACCATTGCGATTTGCTATCAGCTCCCGCATACCAGAGCAGTCTGTGGTGATAACCGGGGTCCCGAGAATAAGAGACTCGGTAATTGCGGTGCTGTATCCTTCAGCGCGCGAAGTGCAAAGAAAGAGATCGGCTTCCGCCATAACGGGATAGGGATTAGGAAGAAAACCGGGCAACAGGATATATTGTTCAAGCTCTTCTTCAAGAATCATGTTCTCTAGGGTATTCCGCAGATCTCCTTCTCCTAAAATGACAAGAAAAAAAGAATAGCCTTCCCGTATCAATTTCCCGCAAATTCTTATTAGCCGGTCAAACCCTTTTTGTTTTGTAAGCCGACCGACACTAATAAATCTCATAATCCTTCGGTCTTTTGGCCAAGGGACAGGATTCGCAGATTTAGCCTTGTCGCGAATCTCTTGATAGTCAATAGGATTATATAAAACCGTAACCGGAGGCTGCTGTCCATATCTCCGAACAAAAGAGCTTTTGACAGAATTAGAGACGGCGACGATTCTGTCAAATTTACTAAAACAAGCCGTTTCTTCTCTAAGATTAGAAAAGACTCTTTGTGTAAGTGTCCAAGGATAGACATCCAAATCAATATGGACCCAAGCAATTCTCTTTGATGACCGAGCCGTGGATCCGGAAAGAATCTTCGTCGGAAAACCCTCTGTGAAAGCAATCTCAATGTCCGAGCCTTTGGGGATGAAGAATCGATAAATCCATCTTGCCGGCAACCATCGATGGATGAGATGATACTTTAATTTATAAGCAAAAAGAGCAATGCCAGACAAACCGTTAGCATCAGGCAGTATTGGACAATAGGAGACATAAGAGGGAATTATTTTTTTATATAATCCGACATCGCAAAGAGGACAAAGCGTCACGCTGAAAAGACTATTGTCTAGACGCTTGAGCAGAATGGATAACACTTTTTCTGCTCCGCCTCCAGAAAGGGAGTCAATAACGAATAAAAGCTTCTTCTTCACCAATGAAGTCTTGTCTTTAGATAACGGAACAGCAGACCTTGGAACTTCTTGGGAGAAGTGTTCGGGAGAGGTTCGCCCTTTTCTTTAAGGAACGAGGCGGCATCACGTGCAAAATCGGCGTTCCCATATTTTTCTCCAAAAAGATAGAAATCTTTTTGAACATTGATTTGAACCCGTTCTTTATACAATTGCCGATCAATGTCCAACATGTCAATGTCATCAAGGATTGAAAATAATAAACTTTGATAAGCGAGATCACGTTTTACAACGTCTGAAAAATCATCATTTTTATTACTTAAACTATTTCGCCTGGAAACATAAACGGATAGCGGTTCATCAATAAACCCTCTGTTCCAATGATAATACAAAGGTAGCAGAATTTGCTGATTCGATCCGAAAGCATAAGGAATCAGTTTTCGATCTTTATGAGTTTGGTCAAAATTTGCCATCCGCACCATATAGCAAGCGGCATTGAATATTGTATTGGACATTAAGCACTGATAAAAATGGTTTCGTTCGAATCGATTAGGATTCTTTTTGGAAATCAGCACGGAGCGATTCTCCACACAATCTTCATTAACCACCCAAGCATCGGCAACGACAACGGCACAGTCAGGATGGCTATTCAAATATGCAACCCTTTTCTCAACAGAGGTTGGAAACAAGAAATCATCATATTCAGGATTGGAAAGAAACTCACCCTTGACGTATTGAAACCCGGTCATCAGCGCACCACAAAGGCCCCTGTTCTCCTGCCTGATGAAGGTAAAGTCTATTCCAGCTTTGAGAAAACGGTCTTTATACCCGAGCACTAATTCTGAAGAGCCGTCAGTAGAGCCATCATCTACATAGATATACTGAATAGGGCGATAGGTCTGCTCAAGAATTGAATCCAGCAACCTATGCACGAATGGACGGCCATTCCAGCCTGGAGTGACAAGGGAAACCAGGTTCTTTTGATATCTGAGCATATTTAGTGTCTGGTTGATAAGTGGTTATCAAAGTACATCAATACTCTTTAACCATTTCCCCTGTATAATAGATGACTTAAGGGGAATATTCTCTGAAAAAGTGTTGCCAAAGCAATCGTTTCCAATAGATACGGTAAAAGTTAGCCAAGATCTCTCAGAGGAGTATCGCCTAATCCCCTTTGCGGCGATATCGAAACGAATAGAATATGATCCTCCGGAAAAAGTATAAGGTGGGATTTCGAAAACCAGATGATAGGATCCTGGAGCCAATGACGAGAGGTGGTTTTCGTCATTGTAATCGGCACGGGCTAGAGGGTAGATATACTGGCTGAAAATGTTGAACCCGACAACGAGGGATGGTATTTTTTGTATAAGACAGAAGTCTAACTCAATGACGATTGGGGAAGAGTTTAGAATAACGGACCCATATTTTGGTCGAACAAGGGCTTTTCTTAGATAGGCGTAATCAATAGAGCCGTCAATTCCCTCAAAACAAGTTTGTACTCGAGTGTTTTCCAAATAACGAGAAATCGCATCATGGACCACTCCATCAAAAGAGAGTTGGCCGTTCTCCAAAACGATACCCCTTTGGCACAATCTCCTTACCGCGGCCATATTATGACTCACAAACAGCACCGTCCGGCCCTCGCCGCGGCTCACGTCCTGCATCTTGCCGATGGCCTTCTTCTGGAATTCAGCATCGCCGACCGCCAAAACCTCGTCAACCACCAGGATCTCGGGCTCCAGGAACGCGGCCACCGCAAAACCAAGCCTCACCGTCATTCCAGAAGAATACCGCTTCACCGGGGTGTCCAAATACCGCTCCACACCGGCAAATTCGACGATAGCATCGAGCTTCGAAGAAATTTCGGCACGGGTCATGCCCATGATGGTGCCGTTCATGAAGATGTTTTCGCGACCGGTCATTTCCTGGTGGAAGCCGGTGCCGACTTCCAGGAGAGAGGCGATGCGGCCGCGGGTGCGGATTTCGCCCGTGGTGGGCGCGGTGACGCAGGAGAGGAGCTTCAGGAGGGTGGATTTCCCCGCGCCGTTCTTGCCGATGATGCCGACGACCTCGCCCTCGGCCACATTGAACGAGATGTCCCGCAGGGCCCAGACGAAGTCGGAATTGCCCTTCCGGGCGCGGTCGTTGGTCTCGCCGACGCGGAGATAGGGGTCCTCGCGGCCGAGGATCCGCGTCTGCCACCAGCGGTTCAGGTCGTGGGACAGGGTGCCGGTCCCCACCTGCCCGAGCCGGTAGAGTTTGCCCACCTGGTCGAATTCGATCGCGTTCATACGGTGTCCATGAAATTGCGTTCCACGCGGTTGAAGACGATGACCGCCAGGAACAGGGTGACAAGCATGAAGATCGTGCTGTACAGGAGCCCGCCCACGGAGAAGGATCCGCAGCCCAGGCAGCCGTACTTGAAGGCCTCGAAGATCGGGGTCAACGGGTTCAGTTCCAGCGCGAACTTGAACTTTCCGGAGGCGACGCTCAGCGGGTAGATGACCGGCGTCGCGTACATGAAGAGCTGGAGGCCGAAGGAGACCAGGAACCGCAGGTCGCGGTACTTGGACGTGACCGAAGAGACAATCAGGCCCCAGGACATCGCGTGCCCGGCCAGCAGCAGCACATAGAACGGGAACAGCAGCAAAGTCGCATTGACATGCAGCGGCACGCCCGCGATCAGATAGCCGACATACACCAGGAGGAACAGGATCAGCTGGATGCCCATCTTGATGAGGTTGGACGTCAGTCCGGCCAGCGGCACCACGAGCCGCGGGAAATATACCTTCCCGAACACGGACGCGTTGTTGATGAACACATTGGACGACACGTTGAACGAGTCGCTGAAGTAGTTCCACAGCATCACGCCGGACAGGTAGAACAACGGTTGCGGCGCCCCGTCGGTGGAGATCCCGGCCAGGCCGCCGAACACGAACATGTACATCGCCGTCGTCAGGACCGGCTGGATCAGGAACCACAGCGGTCCCAGCACCGTCTGCTTGTAGAACGTGACGATGTCCCGCCGGATGTACATGTACCAGAGGTCCCGGTACCGCCAGAGGGATTTCAGGCCCAGGTCCAGCAGGCCCTTCTTGGGCCGGATGACCTTGGTCCACCCGCCGTTATTTGTGGCTGTCGGCATTTCCGTAGTAATGGTATCCGTACTTGTGATAGCCGTATTTGTGATAGCCGTAGCCGCCCTTGCCGTCGGTGCCGTTCAGGAGGACGACCAGGTTGTTGTACTTCTTCTCGGCGTACCACTGGTCGATCTCCGGCAGCATGCCCTTCTCCAGGAGCCCGGCGCGGACCACGAAGATGGTCAGGTCCGCATAGCGGTTGATGATGGCGGGATCGGCCACCAGCTCTACCGGCGGGCAGTCGAGGAGCACGTAGTCGTACTCGGCACGGACCGCCTCGACCATCTCGGCGAACCGGGTCGTGTACAGCAGCTCGGACGGGTTCGGCGGCAGCGCGCCGCAAGGAAGGACGTCCACCGGGCCCATCGGCACGATCAGCTCGTGGAAATCGTCAAACTTCCCGTTCAGGTATCCGGAAATGCCCTTGTGGGGCTTCCCGGCATAGCCCGACAGGCTGCCGCGGCGGAGGTCCAGGTCGATGGCCAGCACCTTCTTGCCCTTGAGGGCGATGGCCGTGGACAGGTTGGCGGTGATAAAGGTCTTGCCGCTGCCCGGGTCCATGGACGTGAGCATGATCACCTTGTGCGCGGCCTCGTGGCCCAGCAGGAACTCCAGGTTGCTCCGGACCACGCGGAAGGATTCGTTCATCACGTCGCGGTTCTTGTCCGAGACGACCACCGAGACCACATTCTCTTTCTTCGGACTCCACCAGTGCTTCTTGCCGCCCGCCTGGGGGATTTCGCCGGCGAAGGGCGTCCGGAGCGACTTTAGGTCGTTTCTTCCCTGGACCGTCGTCGTCAGGAAGTCCTTCATGAACAGAACGAGGGCCGGAATGGCCAAACCTAGCAGGATGGCCAGCAGGTAGATGCTTTTCGGCTGAGGCTCAACGGGATTCCAGCTGCCGTGGGCCGGTTCGATGACCTGGGTGTTATACGCAGTGAAGGCCTGCGAGAGCTCATTTTCCTCTCGTTTTTGGAGGAGGAACAGGTACAGGGACTCCTTCACCTTCTGCTGCCGTTCCACGGAAAGCAGGTAATTGGCCTGCCGGGGGTTCTGGGCGACGCGGCCCACGGCCTGGCGCTGGGCCGCCTGCAGCGTGCCCAGCTGAGCCTGCAGGACGGAGAGCTCGCTGGTCAGGGCATTCATGATCGCCGACCGCATCGTCGCAAGCTGGTTGTTCAGGTCCACCACCACCGGGTTCTGGGCCGATGTATACGCGAGGTGTCCGTTCCGCTGGAGGATCAGGGCATTATAGTCGGCCATCTTCTGCAGGATGGCGCCATTGTCGATGGAAGAGTACAGCGGAATCTGCTGGTCATCCCCCTGCAGGGCGGCCAGGTACTCATAGACCGACCTCGTCTGCCGGATCCGGGCCTCGAGTTCCGTCGCCTTCCGGGCGTTTTCGCTGGCCTCGGCCACGGCCATCGCACCGGCCTGCCCCACATCGGGAATCAGGTTCTCGGACTTGTAAGAGGAGATGTCCTCGTCCACGTTCCCCAGCTCCTGCTCGATGACGGCGAGCCGGTCGCGGATGAAGTCGTTCGTGCTCACGATCTGCTGGTTCCGCTCCTTCATCCACTGCTCGTTGTATACGGTCACGAGCGTGTTCAGGATGTCATCGGCCCGGGCCAGGGAAACGTCGCGGTAGCGAATGTCGATGATGGAGGAGTTCTTGTCCCGGAGGCTGGGGGAGATCTTGTTCCGGACCCGGTCGCTCATCGCGTGGAGGCTGGTCCGGGAAACCTGGACCTGGCAAGTCTGCCCGTCCCGATAGTAGGGCGACGGCATCGTGATGATGCGGCCGAGCGGCGTTTCCAGCGTGTCTCCGAGCTGCGCCTGCTGGGCCGGTTCGGACAGGGAATGTCCGCCCCGGTGCCAGCCGTCGAGCGTCAATGTCCCGTCCTCCTGCAGCTTCGCATCCAGCGAGGCGTACTCGTTGTCGGCCAGGTCGCAGAAACGCAGTTTCAAGGGGAGATCTCGCCCATATAGCGTGATGGTGTAGAACCGCCCCTCCCGGGTGTAGTTCACATCCAGGTCCAGCCGGCGCACCACCTGCTCGGCCACGACGCCGGACTTCATCAGGAGGATCTCGTTGGTCAGGTTGGTCGATGTCTGGGGGATGCCGAGTTCCCGGAGGGTTTTCTCCGTTCCGTCGTTGCCCAGCGGCTTGATCAGGATGGACGCCGTCCGTTCATAGACGGGGACCTTGTTGAACACATAGAGCGCTCCGGCGATCAGGGCCACGGCCAGGGAGAGGGCGAACCAGTACCAGTTCCGCAGGCCGACGCCCAGGATGCGCTTCAGGAGAACGGCCGGGGATGTGGCCATCTGTCGGCGGGCCGCCGCGGGGGCGGCGTCAGTCATTCTTTCCATATCACTTGTTTCGGGTGAAAAGGACCACCAGGGTCACGACGTACGAGGGGATGGACATCCAGAATCCCAGCGACCGCAGCGTGCTGGCGTTCTGGTCGGACTGGGTGGCTTTCTTGACATTGGGCTCGACATACACGATGTCGTTCTGCTGCAGGTAGTACACCGGCGACTCGTACACGCTCCGGGAATTGGTCAGATCGATGACATAGGGTGTTTGGACGTTACCCTCCGTCCGCAGGACCATGATATTCTCGCGCTTGCCGTAGATGGTCAGGTCGCCGGCCAGCGCCAGCGCGTCCAGGATCGTGAGCTGGTCCGTCGGGATCTGGAGCCGCCCCGGATGGCCCACCTCGCCCAGCACGGTGATCGCAAGGTCATAGTACTCCACGATGACGGTCGGGTCCAGCAGCAGCTTGGAGGACAGCAGCTGGTACTTGATCTCGTCGGCCACTTGCTGCCGGGTGAGTCCCTGCACGCGCACGGGGCCGATGGTCGGGATCTCCACCGTGCCGTCCGTCCGCACCGTGTAGGGATGGCGGTCGTTGCCGTTGTTGGCACCGCCTCCGGACCGGTCGTTCAGGTTGAACAGGTCGGTCAGCTCCCGGTCCCGGCTGAAGACGGTGATCCGGAGCCGGTCACCCGGCTGGAGCGTCAAGTACTGGGTTTTCTGGATTTCCGAGGGCTCGCCCGGCCGGAGATCCTGCAGATAACTGACGTTCGCCACGGTGCTGCAGGCGGTCAAAAAGGCCGCCCCGGCGACCAGAAGGGCGCAGAATCGCATGTTACAAGATGCCATAGAAAAAGATTCTAGTGGAAAGGTACAAAGCTTCGCCTTAGCTATCCGAATGGATGCTATTGATAATGAACGACTTAGATAAATCTCGGCCGTTTTGCGCCATACGCGCATTTTAACACGTAAAGATACGTTTTTTTTCGGAAAACGGAAAATGGCGCGTCCAGAACAAGAAAAACCCCCTTCCCGGAGGAAGAGGGTTTCCCTTCAAAGGAACAAGTCCTATCAGAACTTCGGGACCTCGAAGACCGCGGCGTCCACCGGACCTTCCTTGATCTCGACGATCTTCGTGGAGATGGCGAAACCGCCGGCGTCGATGGTGGTCTTCATCGTGAAGCCCTGCCAGACGCAGACCGTCGCCTTGGCGGTCTGGCCCATCTGGTTCATTTCGAGCGTGTAGACGGTGCATTCCTTGCCGGAAACGGTCTCCTTGCCGGTTTCCTTGATCTTGTTCTTGGCGATGACCTCGTCGGTGAGGTGCAGGTAGTTGATGGTCTGCTGCTGCTGAGGCATCTCCTGGACGGACTTCTCGCCCTTGTTCACGAGGTACATCTTGCCGTCCTTGTTGATCTGGGTCATTTCCATGCCCATCATGCTCATCGAGGTGGCCTCCTTGGCGCCGAAGTCGTCAAAGTAGACGGTGCTGGTGATGGTCTGGCCCATCATGTCCATTTCGGTCTTGTAGGTGCCGGACTTGATGCCGTAGCGCGGGGCCTGGGCGAACGCTGTCGCTGCTGCCAGCAGCACGGCGCAAATCGTGAAGATCTTTTTCATATCAGTGTGGATTCTGGTGTTTTCTGCTGTCGACAAAGATATAGATTTTTGTCTAATGTACAAAAAGCCGTTCCGGGTTTTCGACGAAAGGGCCTTTTTTTACGACGAATCCCGGACGCTCTCTTTCTTCTCCTCCTTCGCCTGCCCGGCCTTCCGCGCTTCTTTTTCCGCCTCGCGAGCGGCCTTCTCGGCCTCGCGAGCGGCGTTCTCCTTCTCGCGGAGGGCCTGTTTCTCGGCGCGCAAGCGCTCCTTTTCCAGGTAGCGCTCGAAGATGCGGCGCTCCTTCCGGGCTTTCCTTTCCAGCTTCTTCATCGCGCGGAGCTTCTTCTTGCGCTCCTTCTCCAGCGCTTTCTGCCGCTTGGCCTCCTGCTTCTCCTGGTATTTCCGGTCCAGCTCGGCGTTCTTGGCGTCCCTTTCGGCCTTCTTTTCGGCGGCTATCCGCGCCTTCTCGGCCTCGCGGGCGGCTTTCTCCTCGGCCTTCCGGGCCTTTTCAAGGTCCTTGGCCGACGGCTCGGGCTCCTTTGGCGCGGCCTGTTCCGGCTCCGGGGCCTTCGCTTCGATTTCGGGTTTCGTCGCCAAGGAATCCATCGGCGGCGGCGTCAGTTGCAGCGAATCCATCGGCGCCATCCTTTTCAGCGAATCCAGGGACGGCGGCGCCACGGCCAGCGAGTCCAGCTCGCCCAGCAGGGCCTTGTCCGTCTCGGAAAGGGCCGGCGGCGCGGCGATAGAATCGACAGGGGCGGCGGTCGTGTCGACAGGGGCGGTGACCGCGTCCTTCGGCTTCGGCGGCGCGGGCTTTTCCTTGGGCTGCCGCGCCTTCACGACCTCCATCGAATCGCGGTAGGCGATGTCCTTGTAGATCTTCTTGATGTGGCCCGGGAAGTAGATTTCCGTCTCCTTGAACTGGGCGTGCGGGCGCGCCAGGTAGGAGGTGCGCTGGCTCTTGCGCGGAACCAGCGGCGTGATGTCGAAGCCGCCCTTCGGCTGCCGCTCCGGCTCCCATCGGAAGCCCTTCATGTACCGTTCGTCCTTCGGCAGCTGGACCACCGGGTAGGCGTCGTTCTTGGCGTTGTCGAAGTAGTAGATCTTGTCCAGGTTGCCCTGGTCGAAGAGGGCGTACAGCATCTTGGATTCCACCTTGTTCACCGTGGCGAGCGCGTCGTTCTCCGTCAGGAAGAACAGCGCCGTGGCCCCGCCCAGGGCGTCGAAGCGCCGGAGCGTGCGGGTGGTGTCGAAGTAGGCCATCATCTCGGCGCCCTTGATCTGGTCGTAGCAGATGGTGTCTTCCTGCGTGGTGATGAAGGCGTTGGACATCAGCCGCGCCCGGTCCGCCCGGCGGTCCTTGATGACGAGGTAGATGCTGTCGGCCGCGTACTGGCGGTTCCCGTCGCTGAACACCAGCGGGTCGCGGTACAACCGGACCAGGGAATCCAGGTCGTAATAGACCAGGGAGTCGCAGGACATCTGCATGTCGCCGCGGTACAGTTTCACCCGGCTGGTCGCCCAGATGAAAGAGAGCCGGCTCGTGTCGGGGGGCGCTGGGACCGTGTCGATGGGCGGCATCGGCGGCCTGGTCAGGGAATCGGGCGGCGGGGTCGGGCTGCCGGCCGTCGTGTCTGCCGGCGGCCTGGGCGCCTCGTCGGGCTTGGGCGCCGTGTCCTGGGGCGGCTTCGGGGCCGCGTCCTTCTTGCCGACGGCCGCGTCTTTCTTGCCGACAGGCGCGCCCTCCGGCCCGCGGTCGCGGCCCGCCTGCGCGTTCGGGTTGTTCTTCTCCGCCTCCGCAGCCGCCTTGGCGGCCGCTTCCGCGGCCTTCCGGCGGTATTCGGTCACCGGGTCGCCCTGGAGGTCCTTGAGCCGCTTGTCGGCCTGGACTTTCCACAGGGAATCCACCAGGTTCCGCTTGATGCCGCGGTACAGGATCGTATCGGCCCCGAACCAGACGGTATCCCGCTTGGCCGTCTTCTCGTCCTCGTCGATGCTCATCACCGCCGGGGTGACGGTCATCTTGATGCGGGAGAGGGAGTCCAGGTATTCCAGACGCCCCGCCAGGGCGAAGACGTTCCGCGTCGTGTCCATCACTTCCACCTGCCCCATCATCTCCACATTGTTCACCTTCCGGTGGTAGTACAGCGTGTCGGACCAGGTTTCCTGGTCCTTCGTGAGCAGGTGCACGTTCCGCCGGAAGAAGAACAGCTCGTTCTCGCGGTCATACCAGCCGTCGTTGGCGGAGAGCATGTTGTCGTCCTGCCACATGTCCGTCCCGTAGCCGAAGTACGCGGTGTTGAGGTCGCTGCGGTACTCCAGGCGGGAGGTCTTCACGAAGGTGGTGTCCATGTACATGTTCACCTGGTCGTTGAAGACGAACAGGCTGGCCTTCGAGTCGTACGAGCCGTACAGGCTCTCGATGATCTGCCCGTCCTTGTCCCGCATGGACGCGCCGTTCTGGAAGATGGCGACGGAGTCCTTGGTGTTGTAGTCCAGGTAACGGGTGCGCAGGGTGTTCTTGTCCTTGTCCTCCAGCTGGACGAGGCCGCCGCGGAACTTCGCGAGGTCGTCGTCCACCACGTACTGCAGGGAGCCGGAGCTCAGGCGGGTGCGGTCCTGGATGATCTGGACGTGGCCGATGGCGTCGATGATGTTCGTCGTCACGTTCCACAGGGCCGAGTCGCACAGAAGATAGGTGTTGTTGTGCAGGAAGCGGGCCGGGCCCGTCACCTTGCGGAAGCTTTCCCCGTTCCGTTCAATGAGCTGGGCGGATTTCGCGCTCACGAGGGTCACCAGCGAGTCTTTCTGCTCCTGGCCCCACGCAGAAACGACCGCCATCCCCAGGGACAGCGCCGTCAGGAAGAGATATGCGCGCTTCCGCCGCACGGACCGGTCAGAATTTTTCCTGCCAGAGATCCCGGCTGAAGGAGCACTCCTTGTACATCGGGTCGATCACGATGTAGGTCTCCTTGATCTTCTTCTCCAGGAACTCGTCGATCGCCTGCATCTGCCGGATCGACCGCACGCGGCCCTGCAGTTCGGTGTAGTCGTTCGTGAACGAAGCCGGGTGCGCGGGGATGATCTTGTCCACGCGGATGATCTTGTACACGGTGTTCCCGTTTCGGCCCTGCTGGTAGCCCTCGTTGTCGGTGGACTCCACGGGCTCGGAAATCTCGCCTTCCTTCAGCTCCTGGATGGCCGCATAGTCGGCCGGCTTGAGCTGGTCGATCTCGAAGTAGGAGGAACCGGTGGTCGGATCCGCCATCTGGCCGCCGTTGGTGCGGGTGGCCGGGTCCTCGGAGAAGAAGCGCGCGGCGAGGTTGAACTTGATCTCGCCGTCCAGGATCTTCGTGCGGAGGCTGTCCAGGCGGGAGAACGCCTTCTCGCGGTCTTCGGCCGTGTACTGCGGCTTGAGGAGGATGTGGCGGGCGTTGAACATGTCGCCCTTCTTCTCGATGACTTCGATGATGTGGAAGCCGTCCGGGGTCTCCACGATCTGGGAGATCACGCCCGGGCGCAGGGCCATCGCGGCGTCGGAGAAAGCCGGCCAGAAGATGGACTTGGACGCCATGCCCAGCTCGCCGCCGCGGCGGGCGCTGCCGGGATCCTCGGAGTAGATGCGGGCGAGGGTGGCGAACTTCTCGCCGTTGATCACGCGCTCCCGCAGGGACAGGAGGCGTTCCTTGACGGCCATCGCCGCCGCCTCGCGGTCGGGATAGATGCAGATCTGGCTCAGCTGGTACTTGATCGGGACGACGGGCAGGTCCTCAACGGACACGGTGTCCAGGAACTGCTGGACGTCGTAGGGGGTCACCTCGGGGATGCGCCCCGCGATCTCGCCCTGTTCCGACTGGATGAGGCTCTGGTCCTCGAACAGCTTCCGCCATTCCTGGCGCAGCTTGTACAGCGGCTTGCCGAACTGCTTCTCCACTTCCTCGTCACCGCCCAGATAGGTGCGGTACTGGTCGATGCGGTTGCTCAGCTCGCCGTCCACCATGTCGTAATTGACGGTGAGGGAGTCGATGCGGGCCTGCATCAGGAAGATCTTGTTCTCCATCATCCGTTCCAGGATGGTGCAGCGCATGTCCCGGTCGGAGGACCGGCCCTGGGCCTGCATCTGCTGCACCTCGCTCTCGATGTCCGAGACCAGGATCACTTCGTTGCCGACGACGGCGACGGTCTTGTCCACGAGCCCGCCCGGATACTTCTGGGCGGAAAGGCCCGTCGACAGGAGCAGGGCCGCGGCGAAGACGATAAATCTGAACTTCATATCAACAAATTACCAATTTCAATAGATGACAAACTTTCCTTTGCCAAGCGCATCTTTGAGCAAGTCTTGTTCCAAACCGGACACCAATTCGTGTTTCCGGGCGCTTAAAAGGACATCTTTGATGCGTTCGGCGCAATAATCCAGCGGGGCGGGGCTCCCTTTCTGCACGATATCCACCACCCAGGCGAACCGGAGGTTTCCGTCGTCGCCCTTCAGCTCGATGGACCGGCCTTTCAGGGCCTTCATCATGGACACCTCGTCCGTGCCCAGCTCGCGGGCCAGCAGGATGGCGTCCATCCAGCTGTCCGAGCTGTCCACGTACCGCAGCGCGGCCGTGAAGGCAAGACTGTCGGCGGCGATCGCGTCCATCGCGTCGTCCGAGCTCATCAGCTCCTTGATTTTCTTGAGGCTGCGGGAGTCGGCCGGGATGATCATGTAGCGTGTCTTGAGGAGGGGACGGTCCACGAGGAACTTGTCCGTATGCGCCTGATAATAGTTCCGGACGTCCTCGTCGGAGATGAGGGTGTCCAGCCGCTCGTTGATGTAGCGCTCCTCATAGCGGTATTTCAGCAGCGTGCGGCGGTATTCCTCCAGTTCCTTGGACACGTCCTGCTCCTCCTTGGAAAGGCGGGATTCCGCCATGTCCAGGAACAGGAGCTCCTCGGCCCAGGCCTTGATATACTGCTGCGCCAGTCCCAGGCTGTCCTCGGAAGAGACGCCGGCGGGGATGTATTCCGCCAGTTCCGACCGCATCAGCCGGTGCTCGCCGACGCGCGCGACGACGGCGTCGCCGAACAGTTCGGCGGCCGTATCCGTCACCCGGTGCACCATCTGGCACGATACGGCCAGGAGGGCGATGAGAAGCGCGCATTTCTTCATAGCCTGCAAATATAGGAATAATTTCCCGATAATTTAGAGGTCGAAGCTGAACACAAGACCTACGTAGTAGGGCTTGCGGCCTTCCTCGGCGGATTCCGCCAGGGTTTTGAAGTAGGGCCCGCCGAGCCAGGAGGCGGAGACGCCGAGCGAGCAGGGGTAGGGGACCCAGGCCAGGTTGCCCAGTTCCACGGTGAAATCCGCGCCCGCGCTGAGGAGGCAGGTGTTCCGGGCGTCCTTGCCGCCTTTGCCGATCTGGAAGCCGGTCCAGTCCACGTGCGGGATCAGGAGGAAGTTCCGGATGTAAGCGACCGGGGAGAACCAGGAGATGTCGCCCACGTAGATCGGCAGGGCGTAATCGGCGGAGAGGCGGAGCTGGCCGGCGGAGGCGCGGGCGACGGCGCGGCCTTCGGCCGACGTGAACCCGCGCGGCATCACCTGCACGGTGTTCTCGCCGAACGGCGCGCCCGTGGGCAGCTGGACCTGGGCCAGGGCCGTGAGCCGGAGGCCCTGGGTCCGGGTGAATCCGGGCACATAGCCGTACAGATAGGCGTAGGCGAGCGGCGTGTAGATCTTCGAGAGGCCGGGGCGGACGCTGGCGCCCGCTTCGGCGCCGATCCCCCAGCGGGGGTAGACCTGGCTGTCGGCGGTCGGGAGCGTCATATAGCCCCGGACGGAGCTGCGGAGGGTCTGCATGAGCACGTTGTCTCCGGGCCGGATGCCCACGAGGGCGGCGTGCGACCCTTCGCGCGCGAAGTCCTCGATCATCTTCAGTTCCGTCGTTCCGTTGTCGAACGTGTTGTTCGAGATGCTCCAGCTCACCTGCGGCACCCATCCGCGCTGGAAGCCGCTCCGGCTGTGGCGGAACGGGATGTAGGCAGTCAGATGCCCGGTCCAGGAAGGGCCGCGGACGTCCATGCGGGAGGCGGCGTAGCCGACCCGGTCGTCGTACAGACGGCGCTGGAAGCCATACTGGCCGGTGCCCTTGTCATACAGGTCGAACCCGGCCTCCAGGACGGGGTACAGGCCGGTGTAAGTAAACTGGACATGGCCGGAATGCCGCCACTCCGACGGCTTGTCCGCATCCGGATGCGCGGAGTAACCCACCGTCCCCCAGGCGGTTCCGAGGTCGTTCTGGAACAGGCCGATGAGACCCGGCGAGGCCGTGTCGTACGACAGGTCGCCGCTCAGGGACTCGATGGCGTCATAGTCGAAATACAGCGGCGCCCACGAGTGGAACTTCACGAGGTGTGGCACCTTGTGGTACGGCTTGGGCTCGCTGACCTCCACGTCATTCCCGGCTTGACCGGGAATCTCTGCGAGCAGCGCCTTTTCCTGCTCCGCCAGCTTCTCCGCCACCCGGTACTTGTGGACCTGGCGGATGTCCACTTCCACCGGCTCCGGCGGCGTGGCCTTGAAGATGGCGCAGCCCTCGGGCGTGATGGCGTTGAACCAGAGGACGCCGTCATGCCAGAAATAGTCCGTGCCGCCGTAGCGCGAGTTCGTAAGCTGCCAGGCGCGTCCCGTGGCCGGGTCGTACCGGTACAGTTCCTTCACGCCGTTCCGGTCGCTCACGAAATCCAGCACCTGATTCTCCCCTTCCAGGTTTTCGATTTCCTGCAGCGTGGGCTCCAGGACGCAGGTCCACCGGCGCTCGTCCAGCCGCCAGATGCTGTAGCCTTCGTCGTTGACGGCCAGGCAGTAGACGGTGCTGTCCACCCAGGCCGGGTCCGCGAGCTCGACGCCCGCCGGGGCGGGAACCCGCCAGAGTTCGTGGCCGTCCTCCTCGTCGATGACGACGAGGTTGCTGCCGCCCCGCACCGGGTATTCCACCGTGGCGATGCCGCCCGGGCCCGGCTGCGGATTGTACAGCCGGCCCTCGGTCGTGAGGTTCCGCCGTTTCCCGCTGTGCTCCAGCGACCGGATGACCGACTTTCCGTCCAGGGTCCAGCGCTTGCCGGGAACGGTCTCGCTCCAGAACAGTCGGTGTATGCCCGGGTTGAGGGAACTGGTGTTGGAAGCGAAGGGGCCCAGGTCGTCCTCCGAGCCGTCCACATTGATCCGGACCAGCCGCGGCGCCAGGTCTTTTCCCTCCTTGATGGCGAGGTATTCGTTGTCGACCCAGGAGCCGTTCGAATAATCGGTCGCATACGCGTGTTTCCGCGTGACCTGCTCCATTTCCATGAAGGGCGCGCGGGCATCCTCTTCCTGCTCCCAGATTTCGTGGAAGCCTTCCATGATGCCTTTCCAGGTTTGCTTGAAGGGCTGTCCGGAGACGTTCTTGATGTAATGCTGGAGCTTGGCGACGGGGAAGGGACGCTTGGTGACGTAATCGAAATAATCGGCCGTGAAAGTGGGCCGGTCATAGAAATACCGCATGCCGGCGACGGTCATGTAACCGACGGTGTAATAGTCCGGTCCGGCTTTCTTGAACGACCCGTAGACCCACTGGTACCAGTCCCGCCAGTCGCCGTTGTCGAAGGCGAGGTGGTAGTAGTTCAGGAAGTCGGCGTTGCGCCCGCGGCCGGCGGCCGTGAGGGCGGTTTCCGCGACGACGGCGTCGCCTTCCAGGAACACCGGCGGGGTGTAGAAGGCGCTCACGGCGCCGCTCCACATCTCGCCCACCAGGTAGTTCACCCACTTGAACGGGCGCCGGTAGGACAGCTGCATCTGCGCCACGTGGCGGGATTCGTGGGTGGTAAGCTGCGTCATCCAGGACTGGGGGTAGGGGCCGTAGGCCTCGGGATGGGTGTACAGGTCCATCCGCTTCGGGGCCCAGGCCACGGAGCCGTTGGAATAGGGGTGCCAGGGGTGCAGGATGACCGGCGTCCGGCCCCATTGCAGGCTGCCCGGGGCCATCCCGGCGCTCGCTCCCACCAAGGGCTGCCATTTCTCCAGGTCCACGGCATAGGCCCGCGCCAGGGAATCCAGCCCCTGCGGATAGATCACGCGGAAATGCACCGTGCCTATCTCGGACCAGCGGCTGAACGGGTCCGACCCGGCCTGGAAGAACTGGGCCGAGGCGGTCGTCCCGGCCAGGAGGCCGGCGGCGAGGAGGAGTGTCCGGAGATGCTTCATACCACAAAACTAACCATTTTTTCGTAACTTTGCGTGACTAATTGCCACGGTAATGCGTAAGTTTTTGATATTCTTTTCGTTCGCAATCCTCTGCGCCTGCGGGCCCCGGAGCGGAAAATCCGCTTCCGACGCCCCGGCCAAGCGGGAGTTCCCGCAGGTGGAGGTTCCGTCGATGTATACGGACCCGCTCGAGCGCGCCGGCTTTGCGGCCGGCCACTTCTGGGACCGCTTCACGGATACGGCGAAAGTGTACGCCTGCGACTCGGCCACCGTCAACGGCGTACCGCTGCCGGCGCTGGAGTCCCAGATGGGCCTGTTCGCGTCGCTCCTCGGCGAGCTGCCGGCGGACCAGGGCGCCCGGGCCGTCGGCCGCCTGTATGACCGCGCCGACGCCTTCGAGCGGAAGTTCCCGGATTCCAACGTGTTCGAAGAGCTGAACCGCCTGACGAGGCACTACCTGTACGACCCCAATTCCCCGGTCCGCAACGAGGACTTGTATTTCTTCTACGTGGATCGGCTGGGCAAGTCGGACCTCATCGACAACGGCTACCGGATGGGCTATGAATGGGATGCCCGGATGTGCAGCCTGAACCGCGTGGGGACACCGGCGACGGATTTCTCCTTCACCGACACCCGCGGCCGCGTCCGGACGCTTTACGGCGTGAAGGCGGAGTACACCGTGCTCATTTTCGGCAATCCCGGCTGCCAGGCCTGCCAGGAGATCATGACCGACATGGAGTCGACCCCGGAGGTCTCGACCCTGATCGACTCGGGCCGCCTGCAGGTCGTGGACGTCTACATCGACCAGGAGATTGACGATTGGCGGGCCCACATTCCCGAATATCCCGCCCGGTGGATCAACGGGTACGACCACAACTACGCCATCCGCATGGACCTCATCTACAACGTCCGCGGGATACCGTCCATCTATCTGCTGGATGCGGAGAAGACCGTCCTCCTGAAAGACGCAACGCCGGAGCGGGTGCTCACGGCGTTGGCAAATCTTTGATGTCAGTTGACGCTTAAGCGGTAAATACCCAGATGATCGCCTCCTCGAGGACTTCTCCGGGGCGGAGGACCGTCGTGGGGAAGGCGGGCTGGTTGGGGGCGTCCGGCGTGTGCTGGCACTCGATGGCGACGGCGTCGTAGTCCTCGAACTCGCGGCCGTACTTGCCGGTCGGGCTGCCCTTGAGCCAGTTTCCGGTATACACCTGCACTGCAGGCTGGGTGGTGAGGATCTCCACCTTGCGGCCGGACTTCGCGGCCCAGAGCTCCGCGCAAGTGGACAGCTGGCCGGGCATGGCGCCGTCGATGAGCCAGCAGTGGTCGTAGCCCTTGCCGATCTTCAGCGCTTCGAAATCCGCCCGGATGTCCTGGCCGAGGGGCTTCGCCTCGACGAAGTCCATCGGAGTGCCGGCGACGTCCGCGGGCTCGCCCAGCGGAATCTGCGTCGGGTCCGTCGGGAGGTACTGGGAGCAGTTCAGCTCCAGCTTGTGGTCCAGGACGGTGCCGGAAGCCTCGCCGTCCAGGTTGAAGTAGACGTGGCTCGTGAGGTTGACGACCGTGGGGGCGTCCGTTTCCGCCGTCAGGATGAGCTTGAGCTCGTTGTCCTCGCTCCACTCATAGTGCGCGACGGCCTTCAGGTTGCCAGGATACCCGGCTTCGCCGTCCTCGGAGAAGTACATGAATTCCACGGCGTCCCCTTCGATGCGGCTGTCCCAGATCTGGTTCGCAAAGCCGTTCGGACCGCCGTGCAGGTGGTTCGGGCCGTTGTTGATAGGGAGTGTGTACTCCTGGCCGTCCAGCGTGAACTTGCCGTCCTTGACGCGGTTCGCGAACCGGCCGGGCACCTTGCCGCAGCAAGGGCCGTCGCCGATGTAGTCCAACGGGTTCTTGTAGCCGAGCACGACATCGTCCAGCTTGCCGTCCTTGTCCGGGACGACGATGGAGACGATGGCCGCGCCGATGCTGGCCAGCTGCACATACGCGCCGGAGGCGTTCTTGAGGGTATAGCGGAAGATTTCCTTTCCGTCCGGGGCGGTCGCCCACAGTTCCTTGGTGATTTCCATATCTTTTTGCTTTAGATTTCTCGACTTCGCTCGAAATGACAATAAGGTTCGCTCGAAATGACAAGGGCCGTTTCGTGTCTTACAAATATAAGGATTTTTAGGAATTATCCGTATATTTGCAACCTATGAAACAATACCTGGATTTGCTGCGACATATCCGCGCCCACGGCGTGATGAAGGACGACCGGACCGGCACCGGCACGCAGAGCGTGTTCGGCTACCAGATGCGGTTCGACCTGTCGGAGGGCTTCCCCCTCCTGACCACCAAGAAGGTCCATCTGAAGTCCATCATCTACGAGCTGCTGTGGTTCATCGCCGGGGATACGAACGTGAAGTATCTCCAGGACCACGGCGTCACGATCTGGGACGAATGGGCCGATGCCGACGGCAACCTGGGCCCGGTCTACGGCCACCAGTGGCGCTCCTGGCCAGCTCCGGATGGACGGGCCATCGACCAACTTTCGATGGTCATCGACACAATCAAGCGGAATCCGGACTCCCGGCGCATGCTCGTGACCGCCTGGAACCCGGCCGAGGTGGACAAGATGGCCCTGCCCCCTTGCCACTGCCTCTTCCAGTTCTACGTGGCGGACGGGAAGCTCTCCTGCCAGCTGTATCAGCGGAGCGCCGACGTCTTCCTGGGCGTCCCGTTCAACATCGCTTCCTATGCCCTCCTCACGATGATGATCGCGCAGGTGTGCGGTCTTCAGCCGGGCGAGTTTGTCCATACCACGGGCGATACGCACATCTACCGGAACCACTTCGAGCAGGTGGCCACCCAGCTCTCCCGCGAACCGCGTCCGCTCCCCCGGATGCGCCTGAATCCGGAGGTCAAGTCCCTCTTTGACTTCAAGTACGAAGATTTCACCCTGGAAGGCTACGACCCGTGGCCGGCCATCAAAGCCCCTGTCGCCGTCTAGCTATGGAAAAGAGCCTCATCGTCGCCGTCGCCGACAACTACGCCATCGGCCGCAAGAACGCCCTGCTGTGGAACCTGCCGGGCGATATGAAGTATTTCCGGCAGCAGACCACCGGAAACGCCGTCATCATGGGCTGGATGACTTTCCAGTCCATCGGTCGCCCGCTTCCCAAGCGCCACAACATCGTCATCTCCCTCTTCCCCTGGCCGGACGCCCCGGCTGGCGTGACGGTCGTCGACAGCCTGGACGCGGCCTTTACCGCGGCGGAGATTTCTCCGCTCGCTGCACTCGGTCGAAATGACAGTGCTGTCATTCCGAGCGAAGCGAAGGAATCTCCCAAGGCCTTCGTCATCGGCGGGGCGTACACCTACGCCGAGGCGATGGATGTGGTTGATACCATGCATATTACACACGTGCACGACGCCCCGGAGGACGCCGATGCCTTCTTCCCCGTCATCGACCCGGAGATCTGGCGGGAGGACAGCCGCAGCGAACTGCAGGTGGACCCCGCCACCGGCATCACCTACGAATTCGTGGTGTACCGCCGCCGGTAAACCGGAACAGAACGAACTTGACACATGAAAGAACGTGAGAATTTCGGCAGCCGGATGGCTGTCATCATGGCCTTTGCCGGCAGCGCCATCGGTCTCGGCAACATCTGGCGGTTCCCGTACCTGGTGGGCCAGGACGGCGGCGCGGCCTTCGTCATCATCTACGTCATCGCCACACTGGCCATTTCCCTGCCCATTTTCTTCGCGGAATCGGTCGTCGGCCGGCGCACCGGCGCGAACTGCCGGGGCGCGTTCATCGAGCTGGGCAAAGGAACCGCATGGCCGTACCTGGGTTTCCTGATGGTGTTCACCCCCCTGTGGATCGTCTCCTACTACAGCGTGGTGGGCGGCTGGTCGCTGGAGTACCTCGTGCAGGCGCTCCGGCTGGATTTCATCCACACCTCGCCGGAGGCGATGAGTGGGTCGTTCGAGCGCTTCATCTCCCGGACCTGGGCCCCGCTGGGCTTCCACCTGGCGTTCCTGGCCGTCACCGTCGCGATCGTCGCCCTCGGCGTGAAGTCGGGCATCGAGAAGTTCAGCAAGTTCTGTCTGCCCGTCCTGTTCGCGCTGGTGGTGATCATCGCGGTGTACTCCCTCACCCTTCCGGGCGCGCAGAAAGGCGTTGCATACCTGTTCAAGCCCGATTTTTCGAAATTGACCATCGGCACCTGCCTGGACGCGCTGGGGCAGTCGTTCTATTCCCTGTCGCTGGGCATGGGCATCATCATCACCTATTCCTCCTACGTGAGCAAGAAGGAGAACCTGATGGTTTCCGGCGCGGGAACGGCCGTTTCCGACATGCTGTTCGCCATCCTGGCGGGCGTCGCGATCATGCCGGCCGTGTTCGCCGCCGGCATCGAGCCGGGCTGCGGCCCCGGCCTGATCTTCGACACGCTCCCGTACATATTCGCCCAGATGGGCCTGCAGATGCCGTGGATCAGTTCCATCGCCGCCATCCTGTTCTTCCTGACCATCCTGTTCGCCGCCCTCACGTCGTCCATTTCCCTGATTGAGGTGGGCGTGGCGTACCTCACGGAGGAGCGAGGCTTCAAGCGCGGCTGGGCCTGCGTGTTCCTGTTCGTCGTCACCGGCGTCCTCGGCGGCCTGTGCAGCCTGTCCTTCGGCCCGCTCGCGGATGTGACGGTCTTCGGCATGGGCTTTTTCGACCTGTTCGACACCGTCGCCTCCAACGTCCTCCTCACGGTCGGCGGCCTCCTGGTGGTCCTGTTCGTGGGCTGGAAGATGCCCAAGGCCGATGTCTTCGATGAGCTGACCAACGGCGGCACGAAGCGTCGCAACGTCCGTCTGTTCAACTTCTTCTACTTCCTGATCCGGTACGTCGCGCCCGTGGGCGTCGCCATCCTGATCCTGTCCAACCTGCTATGACGCCCCGCGAGAACTTCGGCAGCCGCTTCGCGGTGGTGATGGCCATGGCCGGCAGCGCCGTGGGCCTCGGCAACATCTGGCGTTTCCCCTACATGGTGGGGGAGCACGGCGGCGCGGCCTTCATCATCCTGTACGCGCTGGCGAGCTTCATCCTGGTCCTTCCCATCTTCTTCGCGGAAACGATCATCGGCCGCCGCAGCCGCCAGGGCACCTTCGGGGCCATGGAAAAGCTCGCGCCCGGCTCCCGCTGGAAATGGCTGGGCCTGCTGACGGTCTTTGCGCCCATCATCATCCTGAGCTACTACAGCGTCGTGGGCGGCTGGTCGGTGGAATACCTGTTCAAAGCGGTGTGCCTGGACTTCACGAGCACGCCCCCGGAGCAGGTCCAGGGCTTCTTCGGCGCGTTCATCTCCTCGACGGGAGGCCCCATCGCGGTCCATACCATCTTCATGCTCCTGGTCGCGGGCATCGTCCTGGCGGGTGTCAAGAAGGGCATCGAAGGTTTCACGAAGGTCACGATGCCGGTCCTGTTCGTGCTCATCGTCGCCCTCGCCGTCTATTCCGTGACGCTGCCGGGCGCGTCCGAAGGCGTCGCCTACCTCGTCAAGCCCGATTTCTCCAAGGTCGATGCGCGCGCGGTGGCGGCCGCCATGGGCCAGGCCTTCTTCTCGCTGTCGCTGGGCGTGGGCACCATCCTGACCTATGCGTCCTATATGCGGAAGGAGGAGAACATCCTGGTATCGGGCATCGGCACGGCCGTTTCGGACCTGCTGTTCGCCATCATCGCGGGCTTTGCCGTGATGCCGGCCGTGTTCGCCGCGGGCATCGCCCCGGGCGCCGGCCCCGGCCTCGTCTTCGACACCCTGCCCTACATTTTCAACCGGATGGGCGCGAACGTCCCCTGGCTGAGCGCCGTCATCGCCATCATTTTCTTCCTGACCATCCTCGTGGCGGCCCTTACCTCGGCCATTTCGATGATGGAGGTGGGCGTGGCCTATCTGACGGAGGAAAAAGGGATGCGCCGGCCGACGGCGGTTCTCATCATCACGGCCTTCGCCTGGACCGTGGGCGTGCTGTGCAGCCTGTCCTTCGGTCCGCTGGCGGAGGTGAAACTCCTGGGCAACAGCATCTTCGACTTCCTGGACAAGCTCTGCTCCAACTGGCTCCTGCCGGCCGGCGGCCTGCTGTTCACGCTGTTCGTGGGCTGGAAGATGTCCCGGCCCGATGTCTATGCGGAATTCACCAACGACGGCACGCTCAAGGCGAACGTCCGGATTTTCAACGTCATCTGGTTCCTGATCCGGTACGTCGCCCCGGTGGGCATCGTCGTGGTGTTCCTGACGAATCTGATCCTGTAGAATCTACACCCCCAGCTCATCCTTCATCCCTCGGAGCGCATCGAACGCTTGGAGCGGGGTCATGTTGTTGAGGTCCAAGGACTTGAGGCGGTCCCTTAAAGATTCCAGCAGCGGGTCGTCCAGCTGGAACATGGAGAGCTGGATGGAACCGTCCTTTTCCACGCGGCCTTCCTTGGTATTGTGCGGCTTGACGGGCGTGAGGGCGCCGATGCGCTCGAGGGCCTGGGAGTTCTCCAGGGCCTTGAGCGTGCGCTCGGCGCTTTCCAGTACCGGCGCCGGCATCCCGGCCATCCGGGCGACGTGGATACCGAAGCTGTGGGCCGTGCCGCCTTCCTTGATCTTGCGGAGGAAGATGACCTCCTTTCCCACCTCTTTCACCGTCACGTGGAAGTTCTTCACGCGCGGGAAAACGCCTTCCAGGTCGTTCAGTTCGTGATAATGGGTGGCAAAGAGGGTCTTTGCGCCCTTCCCGTACTCGTGGATGTATTCCACGATGCCGCGGGCGATGGACATGCCGTCGTAGGTGGAGGTGCCGCGGCCGATTTCGTCCAACAGGACTAGCGACCGGGCGCTGAGGTTGTGCAGGATCATCGCCGTTTCCAGCATTTCCACCATGAAGGTGGATTCGCCGCGGGAAATGTTGTCCGTTGCGCCCACGCGGGTGAAGATCTTGTCGAAATAGCCGATCCGGGCCGAAGCCGCCGGCACGAAGGAGCCCGTCTGCGCGAGCAGGACGATGAGCGCCGTCTGCCGCAGGAGGGCGGACTTACCGGCCATGTTCGGTCCGGTCAAGATGATGATCTGCTGCGTCTTGGAGTCCAGGAAGACGTCGTTCGGGACGTATTCCTCGCCGGCGGGCATGAGCGTCTCGATGACCGGATGACGGCCCGCCTTGATGTCCAGCGACAGGGAGTCGTCCATCACGGGCCGGCAGTAGTGCCGGTTCTCGGCCTGCTCCGCGAAGCCCGCGAGCACATCCAGCTTCGCCAGGATGCGGCTGTTCTTCTGGATGGCGACGATGCAGTCCTGGACGTGGGCGATGAGGTTGGCGTACAGGCGGGTTTCGATGTCGTAGATGCGGCTTTCCGCCGTGACGATCTTCTCCTCGTATTCCTTCAGCTCCTCAGTGATGTAGCGCTCCGCATTGACGAGGGTCTGCTTGCGGATCCATTCCGGGGGAACCTTGTCCTTGAAGGTGTTGCGGACTTCGATATAGTAGCCGAAAACGTTGTTGTAGGCGATTCGGAGCGAGGGGATGCCTGTGCGTTCGGCCTCCCGCTGCTGCATTTCCAGCAGGTAGTCCTTGCCGCTGCCGGACAGCCCGCGCAGCTCGTCCAGGTCCTCGTTCACGCCTTCGGCGATGACCGGGCCCTTGCCGATCTGGGCGGCCGGTTCCGGGTCCAGGGTATTGACGATCTCCTTGTAGATCTTCTCGCAGCCCACCAGCCCGCGCATCAGCTTGTCCAGGGCGTCGCAGCCCTTGCCGGCGCAGTTCTCGCGCAGCGGGCCGAGCTGGGCGAGGCCGCGGCTGAGCTGCAGGACCTCGCGCGGGAGGGCCTTGCCGTTCGCGACGCGCCCCAGGATGCGGTCCAGGTCGCCGAGCTTGCCCAGCTCCTCCTGCACCTGCGCCAGGGTGTCGGGGTTGTCGACAAAGAACTGCACGATGTCGTAACGGCTGTCCAGCTCTTTCCGGTCCATGATCGGCATCGCAAGCCAGTTGCGGAGCAGGCGCGCGCCCATGGGCGAGGAGCATTTGTCGATGGTATCCACCAGCGACACGCCCTCGCGGCCCGACGCGGCCTGGAAGACCTCCAGGTTGCGGAGGGTGAACGGGTCCATCCACACGAACTTGGCCTCGTCGATGCGGCCGAGGGTGGAGATGTTCCGCAGGCCCACGTGCTGTGTCTGCTCGAGATAGACCATCAGGGCGCCGGCGGCGCACAGCCCGAGCGGCATCGTGTCCACCGCGAAGCCCTTGAGGCTGTCCACGCGGAGCTGCCGCTTGAGCTTCTCCACCGCCGCGTCATACACGAAGGCCCATTCGTCCAGGGACGTCGTGTAATAGTCGCCGAAACGGTCCTTGACGCCCTTCTCGTAGCTCCGCGGAACGACGAGTTCCTTGGGGGAGAGCGAGCCCATCAGTGTGCCGATGTAGTCCAGCGAGCCCTGCGCCACCTGGAACTGGCCTGTGGACACGTCCAGGAAGGCGGCGCCGCACTGGTCGCGCTCGAAGGCGAGGCCGCACAGGTAGTTGTTCTCCTTGATTTCCAGCATGTTCTCGCCGAAGGAGATGCCCGGCGTGACGATTTCCGTCACCCCGCGCTTGACGAGTTTCTTCGCGAACTTCGGGTCCTCCAGCTGGTCGCAGATGGCCACCTTGAAGCCGGCGCGGACCAGTTTCGTGAGGTAATTCTCGATGGCGTGATGCGGGAAGCCGGCCATGGGGATGGGCCCCTTGTCGCCGTTGGATTTCTTCGTCTGCACGAGGCCGAGCACCCGGGACGCCGTGACGGCGTCGTCGGAGTAGGTCTCGTAGAAGTCCCCCACGCGGTACAGCAGCAGCGCCTCGGGGTGCTGTGCCTTGACCTCGAAGAACTGTCTGATCAGGGGGGTGTCTTCCGCCATCTTCGCCATACTGTCTGCTTTTTCGGAACATACAAAGATACGATAAATTTAGTTAACTTTGTAGTCTTATGAAACGCGTCCTCGTCATCACTTACTACTGGCCGCCGTCCGGCGGGTCGGGGGTCCAGCGGTGGGTGAAATTCGCCAAGTATCTGCCCCAAGAAGGGTGGCAGCCGGTCATCTATACGCCTGAGAATCCGGAGTATACGGCCATCGACCATACCCTGGAGGCGGAGATTCCGCGCGAGGCGGAAATCCTCCGCCGTCCCATCACCGAGCCGTACGACATCTACCGCAAGTTGATGGGGAAGGGCGCGTCGACGGACATGAAGACGCTCACGGCCGGGGCTTCCAAGGGCGAGGTCACGGAGATCTCGTCCGGAAAGAAGACCTTCAAGCAGCGCCTGTCGCTGTGGATCCGCGGCAACCTGTTCGTACCGGATCCCCGCGTGGGCTGGGTGCGGCCGAGCGTGCGTTTTCTGAAAAAGTATCTGACGGAACATCCTGTCGATGTGATCGTTACGACGGGTCCGCCCCATTCGATGCATCTCATCGGGCAGCGGCTGCACCGGGAACTCGGGATTCCCTGGATTCCCGATTTCCGCGACCCGTGGACCCGGATGTACTACCTCAAGCACCTGCCGATGACGCGTCGCACGTGGCGCCGGCTCCGGGCGATGGAGCAGTCCGTGCTGGACGAGTGCACCACCGTGCTGGCCGTCACACCGCTCGTGCAGGAAGAATTCCAGGCGCAGACGAAAACCCCCGTGGCGATGATCACGAACGGCTACGACGGCGGCGATTTCGACCAGCCCGTCGAGCCGGATGGCCTGTTCAACGTCGTCCACACGGGCCTGTTCGCCGCCGACGGCAACCCGCTGAACCTCTGGAAAGTCCTGGGCGTCAAGGCCTGGGCCGATGCGGAGTTCAAGAAGGCGCTCCGGCTCCGGCTGGTGGGCCGGGTGGACCGCGAGGTGTACGCCGCCATCGAGGAGGCGGGGCTCCGCGACAACGTCGTGGACCTCGGCTACTGCGACCACCTCACGGCGGTCCGCGAGCAGCTCGCCGCCTCCCTCCTCATCCTGCCGCTCCGCAACGATCCGGAATACCGGCCCATCCTGCCGGGCAAGCTGTTCGAGTACCTTGCCTCGCGGCGGCCCGTGCTCGGCATCGGCCAGGAGGACGGGGCCATGGCCCGCGTCCTCGCCGACACCGGCGCCGGCGTCACCGCCGGCTGGGACAACCTCGCCGCGATGCGCGATTTCATCGACAAGGCCTGGGAACAGCACAAGGCCGGCGGCGTGCCGCCCGTCAAGGGCGACATCGCCCGCTTCTCCCGCCGCAACCTCACCCGCGAGCTCGCCGCCCTGCTGGAGCGGGTCTCCACCGAAAACAAGTAAGATATGGACAAGAAACTCCTGAAAAACATCTGCATCGCCTTCGGCGCCGTCCTCTTTTTCCTCGGGCTCAGCTACGGTTTCGTGCCGCAGGTGCTGAATGACAAGGTCGTGGACCAGACCGACATCTCCGGCTATTATGGCATGTCCAACGAGATGTCGGAATGGAACAAGGCGCACCCGGACGACCCGACCTACTGGACGGACGCGATGTTCGGCGGCATGCCCACGGCCGCCATTTCCACGAAGAACGGCGGAGATGCCACGCAGGCCATCTACGACCTGCTGATGACGGGCAAGCGGCCCGCGACGTACCTTTTCATCGCCTTGCTGGGCTCGTTCCTGCTGATGCTTTCGCTCGGCGTCAGCTGGCCGCTGGCCATCGGCGGCGCCGTCGCGATCGCTTTCTGCTCGTACAACTTCCAGATCATCCAGGTGGGCCACAACACGAAGATGCAGGCGATCGCCTTCTTCCCGTGGGTGCTGGCCGCGCTCGTCTATACCTACCGGAGCACCGAATCCAAGCGCCGCTGGCTCGCGAAAGTCATCATCGGCGCCGTCCTGTTCGGCCTCGCGCTGAGCATGCAGGTCAAGGCCAACCACCAGCAGATCACCTATTACCTGGCGATCCTGGTGATGCTGTATGCCCTGGTCTTCTTCATCGACATCCTGGTCCGCAAGGAGAAGGATACCCTGGCGACGAAAACGGTTCGCAAGACGCGTATCTCGCGCTTTTTCATCGCGTCTGCCCTGCTGCTGGTCGTGGGCCTCGTGGGCATCGCCACGAACGTGAACAAGCTGCTTCCGGTCGCAAAGTACACGCCGAACACGATGCGCGGGGGCTCGGAACTGACGCAGGACGGGGCGACCAAGGGCAATGGCAAGAGCCGCAGCGGCCTGGACCTGGAATATGCCACGGCGTGGTCCTACGGTTGGAATGAACTGCCCAACCTGCTGATCCCGAACTTCAACGGCGGCGCTTCGTCGCAGCCGATGGACCCGGCGAAGTCCGAGACCATCAAGCTGCTCAAGAGCGCCGGCCAGACGGGTACCCGCGAAATCGCGAAGGCCCTGCCCCTGTACTGGGGGCCGCAGCCCTACACGGCCGGGCCGATGTACATGGGCGCCATCACCGTGTTCCTGTTCGTCCTGGGCCTGTTCCTGTACAAGGGGAAGGACAAGTGGTGGATCATCGCGGGCACGGTGCTCGCCATCCTGATGGCGGTGGGCAACCATTTTATGGTTTTCACGAAGCTCTGTTTCAAGATTCTGCCGCTGTACAACAAGTTCCGGACGGTGTCGATGGCGCTCGTCATCCTGCAGGTGACGCTGCCCGTGCTGGGTTTCCTCACCCTGGACCACATCGTCAAGGACGGCTATGACCGGAAGGCGTTCCTGAAAAAGAGCGGCCTCGCTTTCGCCCTCACGGGCGGTTTCTGCCTCCTGTTCTACCTGATTCCGACGCTGGCCGGCGACTTCACGTCGATGGCCGACGCGGGCCAGCCGGAGGTCGTCATCGAGGCCTTCCAGGCGGACCGCATCGCCCTGTTGCGCCAGGATGCCCTGATTTCCTTCCTCCTCATCCTCGGCGCCTGGGGCATCCTGCTCTGGGCCTGCCTGCCGGAGCAGAAGAACCCCATCCGCAAGGTCATCGCCAGCCTCGCCCTTTGCGCGCTGATCCTCGTGAATCTCTTCGTCACGGGCAAGCGCTACCTGAACGACGACCACTTCACCACGATGAAGGATTTCCGGAAACCCTTCGCCGTGCGGGTCGTGGACAATCTCATCATGGCCGATCCGGACCCGTCCTATCGCGTCCTGGACCTCTCCGTCAGCGTGTTCAATTCGGCCGTGCCGTCCTTCCACCACAAGAGCATCGGCGGGTATTCCCCCGCCAAGCTCCAGCGCTATCAGGACCTCATCGACCACTATCTGGTGGACGAAATCAACCAGATTTACGCGACCGTCCAGCGGTCTGAAACCTTCGAGGACTTGAAAAGCAACCTGCCGGAGATGCCGGTCCTGAACGCGCTGAACACGAGGTATATCGTCATTTATGGCGATTTCATGCCGGTGGTGAATCCGAACGCTTTCGGCACCGCCTGGTTCGTGGACGAGGTCGTCCCGGCCGCGACGCCGGACGAGGAGATCGCCTTCCTGGGCAGTGTCGACCTGCGGCGCCAGGCCGTCGTCGGCAAGGACATGCCGTCGGTGACCGCCGCCCCGGCCGATACCACGGACACCATCGAGATGACCTCCTACGCCCCGAACGAGCTCCATTATCATTACACCGCTTCGACCGACCGTCTCGCCGTATTCAGCGAGATCTATTATCCCAACGGCTGGAAAGCGAAGGTCGACGGCGCTCCTGTCGATATCTTCCGCGCGGACTGGACGCTTCGCGCCGCGCAGCTCCCGGCGGGCGAGCACGACCTCGTGATGCGCTTCGATCCCGACTCCTACCGCATCGGTGCGAACGTTTCCCGCGCCTCTTCCATCACCCTGATTCTCCTGCTTCTCCTCTCCATCGTCGGTCTTTTCCTGCCTGCCAGAAAGAAATGAGACGCGTTGTTTTAGCCATCCTGGCCCTCGCCGCCGGCCTTTCCGCCGCGGCGCAGGGCGTCCGCAAGACGACGGACGAGTTCAACAAGATGTCCCGCGGCGACACCACGCTGGTGATCCTGCACGGGACGGCCAACAAGATGCGCAAAGACGATACGCGCGGCGTGTTCTATCTCCGGGACGCAACGGGCGATGCCTACATTTACGGTCTTGTGGACGGCCGCCCGGGCTCGAATCAGTCGTTTGCCCAGATGGGCATCGCCCCGGGCGACACCCTGACCATCATCGGCCGCCGCACGGTCTATAACGGCACCACCATTGAGATGACCGGCGGACACTTGCTCCGCAAGGCCGACGGCCCCCGCCACGCAGAAATGATGGCAAAGAAAAACGAACCGGATTTCAAGCCGACTTTCCGGGGCCATAGCGACCTGAGGTTTTTCACGGAGTGGGTCAACAAGAACCTGAAGTACCCGAAGGATGCGAGAGACGCCCACATCGAGGGAACCGTCAAACTCCAGTTCACGGTCGGCACGAACGGCGGCGTCCAGGAAGTCCAGATCCTGCAAGGGGTCTATCCGTCCCTGGACGATGAAGCCCTGCGCGTGGTCCGCAGTTCCCCCAAGTGGAAACCCGGCATCAAGGACGGCAAACCGATCCGTGTCACCTATCCTTTCTCCATCACCTTCGCCCTGCCGAAATAGCGTCCCGCCCATCTGGCTGATCGCCAAGGTTTTACGAAAAACTCCCTGGTACATTTGCACCAGGGAGTTTTCTGTAAATGGCTGAGTGCCAGGGAGATGGGCGGGACGCTATTTCAGCGCCTTCTCGATCATCTGGGAGAGTTCGGTCCAATGGGCCTGGGTGGCGGCGTCGGAAGACTTCGCCTTGGCGGCCTTCTTCTGGATTTCGGTGACCTTGCCGATGAGGAGGGTGCGGGCGTCGGTGCCTTCTGCGAGGCGGCTCGCGATGACCTCCAGGGCGGAAGAGACGTAGGTACGCTGGAGATAGCGGCGCCAGCTGTCGGTCGCGCGGCCCTTGTAGAGCTCCTCGAAGATCATGTCCGTGAAGTCGTCCAGGAACTCCTCAGGGGCGTAGTTGCCGGGACCATACTCCGCGAACTGGCCCATCCGCTCGAGCTTCTGGACGTTCAGCAGACCGGAGATGGCGGTCTTCGCGTACGGGGTGATCTGGGCGTCCGGACGGTCGGTGATCTCGAAGATGTAGGGGACGTCCACGAGCCAAGAGGGCTTCTTGAACAGATTGTCATTCAGCCAGTTGAGGGCCCGCTTCTGGCGGTCCTTCGGGACGGGGGCGTACTTGACGGCGTTCGGCTGCTCGATGCTGTGGTTCGTGACGAAGCGGCCGCCGATGTTGGCCGCCACGTGGCCCACGTAGCGGTTGTACTGGCCCAGGAGGGCCTTGTACATCCGGGAGACGTTGTCGAACTGGTCGGCTTCCTCCGCGTTCCACTCCGGCAGCTGGCCGATGATCCGCTTGAGGTTCATGAGGCCGTAGTTGCTGGCCGCGACGGCGTCGTCGCCGAGGTCCTCGCGCTGGGCGCGCGGGTCGGAGTCGGAGCCTTCGCCGCCGAACCAGAGCTCGGGCTGGGCCGCGAGCCGGTCGATGATGACCTTGTTCCAGTACAGGTGGTCTTCCTTCGCGGTCTTGAAGGGCGTGGGCTTGTAGCCGTATTCGATGGCCCACTTGTCATAGGTGTTGATGCGCGGGTACAGGCCGTCCTTGCCGATGCCGTCCTCCGGCTGCGCCACGTAGTTGAAGCGGGCGTAGTCCATGATGGACACGGTGTGGCCGTGCTTTTCCACCCATTCCTTGTCGCGGAGCTTCTCCACCGGGGTCTGGCTGCTGGAGCCCATGTTGTGGCGCAGGCCCAGGGTGTGGCCCACCTCGTGGGAGGAGACGAAGCGGATGAGGTCGCCCATCAGTTCGTCGTCATATTTCATCTTGCGGGCGCGCGGGTCCACGGCGCCCACCTGCACCTGATACCAGTCGTGCACGAGCGTCATCACGTTGTGATACCAGCCGATGTGGCTTTCGAGGATTTCGCCGGAACGCGGGTCATGGACATTGGGTCCATAGGCGTTCGCCGTGGAGGAGGCGAGGTAGCGGATCACGGAGAAACGGGCGTCCTCCATGCTCATGTCGGGGTTGTCCTCGGGCCATTCCTCGGCGTGGATGGCGTTCTTCCAGCCGGCCTGCTCAAAGGCCTTCTGCCAGTCGTTTACACCGGCGATCAGGTACGGACGCCACTGTTTCGGGGTGGCCGGGTCGATGTAATAGACGATGGGCTTGATCGGCTCCACGAGCTCGCCCCGCTTCTGCTTCTCCACGTCCTCCGGACGGGCTTCCAGGCGCCAGCGGGTGATGAAACGGATGCGTTCCACGGCCTGCTGCTCGTCGGTGAACTCCGTGTAGCCGTCGGCGAAGTAACCGACGCGGGCGTCGAACCAGCGGGGCTGCATGGGCTTTTCGGGCAGGAGGATCATCGAGGTGTTGAGCACGAGCGTCACGACGCCGGCCTGGGTGCCGGCCGACAGCGTGTTGGCCCGGGCGGCCGGGCCGTTCGCGGTGGGCGTGGGCGCGTTATAGGTGAAGGTCTTGGTGGTCGTCACCTCGGTGTTGATGGGATAGGTGCGGATGCTCTGGATGAAGGAAGCGTCGCCCTTGAGGCCGCCCAGGTTGTAGGACCGCTTGGTGGCCGGGGTCAGCGAGAAGGGCTGGTTGTCGCCCTCGAACAGGGAGGTCACCTTCACGCGGGTGCAACCGGCGGAGGCCGTCTTCTCGGGCTTCAGCGAGGCAACGATCGGGTTCTCCGAGCTGGCCTTCACGGCGAGGTCGATGTCGTCGCCGTCCTCGGAATGGATGACGTTCGGGTCGATGCGCAGGAGGAGGTTGCCGTTGACGGCCTTCTCCCAGTAGATCATGCGGTTGGAGACCATCTCGCCGCCATATTCGGAAGCGCCCGGGGTATGCTTCACGAAACGCGTGACGGCCAGGATCCGGCGGCCGAGGAGGCTGTCCGGAATATCGAAGTACCAGTCTTTCTCGTGCTGGGCGACGCCGAACAGGCCGGCGGTCACTTTCAGTTCGGGGGCCGGTTTCTCGGCTTCTTCCTTGTCTTTCTTTTCGGTGTCGGGTTTGGCGCCCGGGCGGGGGCCGGGACGCTGGGCCAGGGAAGCCGGGGCGAACGCAATCACGAGGGCCACGGCGGCGACGAGGATCTTTTTCATCGGTATCTGTTTGTTGTTGATTCTTACGAAGATAGTCATTTTTTCCGAAAGACGGCTTCCGTCCGTTTGTTTTCCGAATGAAAATCCGTATTTTTGAATGATCATCCCATTGACCTATGCGTTTTTCCAAGATTCTCCTCCTTGCGACGGCCGTCGCGCTCCTTCCCCTCTCCTGCAGTCCGAAGGATTATTCCGTGAAAGGCAACACCGTGACCGTGAAGCTCCAGGCGCCCGCCGAGGGCGGACCTGCCCAGGTCCGGCTCCAGGTGCTCGGCGAGAAGATCATCCGCGTTTCCGCGGCCCCGGACAAGAAGTTCAACGACCGGAAGAGCCTCGTCGTGCTTCCCGTGAAGGAAAAGACGCCCTTCACCGTGACGGCGGAAGGCGGCCTGGTGAAGGTGGCGACATCGGCCGTGACCGCCACCGTGGACCCGGCCACCGGGAAACTGAACTTCACGGATGCCGCGGGCAAGACGCTCCTGGCCTCCGGCGAGGGCGGCAAGATGGCTTTCGCGCCCATCGAGGTGGAAGGCAAGAAGGCCTTCTCCACGCAGGTGGTCTTCGACTCCCCCGCCGACGAGGCTTTCTACGGCCTCGGCCAGCAGCAGACGGGCGAGTTCGACCACAAGGGGCTCAATGAGGAGCTCTATCAGTACAATACCAAGATCAGCATCCCGTTCGTGGTCTCTTCCAAGGGCTACGGCCTCCTGTTTGACGCCTATTCCTGGAGCCGCTGGGGCAATCCCAATCCCTTCCAGCAGCTGGGCCAGGTGTTCAAGCTCTATGACAAGGACGGCGTCGAAGGCGCATTGACGGGCACTTACGTCACCCGCCGCCAGACGCTCGTCCAGCGCGAGGAAGCGCTGGAGTACGACAACGAGCGGCTGATCGGCAACCTGCCCAAGCTGCCGCTCCAGGGCGCCATCGTGACCTACGAAGGCGAGATCGAGGCGCCGGTGGAGGGCGACTACTATTTCTCCCAGTACTATGCCGGCTTCCAGGCCACGGAAATCGGCGGCGAGGAGACGATGTCCCGCCGCTGGCGTCCGGCCTGGAACCCCAACAGCTTCCGCTACAAGGTCCATTTCAACGCGGGCGAACGGAAACCCGTCAAGGTGACCTGGGAGCCTGACGGCGGCGTTTCCTACTTCAGCCTGAAGGTCGCCGTGCCCCAGAGCGCGGAGGATCAGGCCCGCCTGAGCTTCTGGTCGGAGTTCGAGCCCGAGTTGGACTTCTACTTCATGGCGGGCGCCGATTATGACGAGGTCGTCAGCGGCTACCGCACCCTCACCGGCAAGGCCTCCCTGTATCCGAAGTGGTCCTTCGGCTTCTGGCAGAGCCGGGAGCGCTATACCACGCAGGACGAGCTGGTAAGCACGCTCGCGGAGTTCCGCAAGCGGGAGATTCCGGTCGACAACATCGTCCAGGACTGGCAGTACTGGCTGCCGGACCAGTGGGGGAGCCACGAGTTCGACGCGGCCCGCTATCCGGATCCGGAAAAGATGCTGGACGACATCCATGCGATGCACGGCCGCTTCATGATCAGCGTCTGGCCCAAGTTCTACACGAACACGGACCACTACAAGGAACTCAAGGAGGCGGGCTACGCCTACACGCACGCCGAGGACACCGGCCTCGTGGACTGGCTCAATCACCCGCAGTCGTTCTACGACGCCTATGCCGAAGGCGGCCGCAAGATGTTCTGGCGCCAGATGGACGAGACGCTCTATTCCAAGTACGGCAAGAAGATCGACGCGTGGTGGATGGATGCTTCAGAACCGAACCTCCGCGACTGCCTCCCTTGGGACTATTTCAAATGGCTGCTCACCCCGACGGCCCTCGGTCCGTCCACGGAATACTTCACGGCCTATTCCCTCGTGAACGCCGACGCCATCTACAACGGCCAGCGCGAGGTCAATCCCGACACGCGCGTATTCCTGCTCACCCGCAACGGTTTCGCCGGCCTCCAGCGCTATTCCACGGCCTCCTGGAGCGGTGACATCGGCACGTCCTGGGAGGATATGCGGATGCAGATGGCCGCGGGCCTCGGCTACTCGATGGCCGGTCTGCCGATGTGGGGCATGGACATCGGCGGTTTCTCGGTGATGAGCAAGTTCTACAATCCGGCGAACCGGCCCGAATGGCAGGAGCTCCAGACCCGCTGGCACCAGTTCGGCACCTTCGTCCCGCTGTTCCGCACCCACGGACAGGCACCGGCGCGCGAGCTCTGGAACATTGCCGACGAGGGTTCCGAAGCCTATGAGTCCATCCTTTGGTATATGCGCCTGCGCTACCGCCTGATGCCGTACATCTATTCCCTCGCGGGCGCCGTCCATTTCGACGACTACACGATCATGCGCGGCCTGCCGATGGATTTCCCGGGCGATCCGGAGGTCCGCGACCTGTCCGACCAGTGGCTCTTCGGCCCGGCCCTGATGCCGTGCCCGGTGTACGAGTACCAGGCCCGCAGCCGCAGTGTCTATTTCCCGGCCGGCGGTTGGTATGACTTCTATTCCGGGGCTTATTTGGGCGATAACGGGCGAAAAACGGTCGATGCCCCCTACTCTCGCATGCCGCTCTACGTGCGTGCCGGCTCCATCATCCCCTTCGGCCCCGCCATGCAATGGTCCGACGAGAAGCCCGCGGACGACATTCTCCTCGCCGTCTACGCCGGCAAGGACGCCTGCTTCAACCTCTACGAGGACGAGAACGTGAACTACAACTACGAGAAGGGCTTCTTCGCCAACATCCCCATCACCTGGGACGAGGCCTCCCGCACCCTCACCATCGGTGAGCGCAAGGGCTCCTTCGACGGCATGCTCCAGAACCGCACCTTCCGCGTCGTCGTGGTCGACCCGGCTACTCCGTGGGCCTACGACCCCGACGCCCCCGGCGTGGCCGTCCAGTACGATGGCAAACCCGTTGAGGTGAAGTTCTAGAACGTCCAGCCCAGGCCGAGGTCAAAGGCGGTCGCGGCCGGGCTGTAGGTGTTTTCGATAAAGAATTTGAGGGGGCCGGTGCCGAAGCGGACGGCGATGGGGGTGATGGAGGGCAGCAAGGCCACGCGGCTGTCCGCGAAGTAGTTGCGCGACCCGCTCAGCACGAGGCCGCCGCCAAAGGCGGAGTAGAGCTTGACTTTCTGCGTGGGGTTCCAGAAGCAGCGCGCCTGGAAGAAGAGGGTGCCGGAGGGAACGGTGTTGGTCCATCCGTCCGGGTGGGGATCCTTCAGGTCGTACCGGGGATTTCCCTGCGGGTCGATGCCGAAGGTTCCGTATTGGATGACCTTGTGGTGGCACCAGGAGACGCCGCCCGTCAGGACCATCTCCCAACGTCGGGCCGTTTTCCAGACGGCGGACAGGCTCAGCGCGGGCATCCAGGCGCCGTTCATGTCCGGCTCTTTCCCGTCGCGGGCGAACGACTTGTCATATTTGGTGCCGTTGACCTCGAGGAGGGTGTGGATCGGCGGAAGACCGGTGGCGATTTCCACGGAGAATTGCTTGACAAAGGGCGGATCTTCCTCCTGGGCATAGGCGGAGGCGCCCAGCAGCAAAAGCGCCACGAGGGCTATCAGGCGCGTTTTCATTGGACAGAATCCAGCTTGACGACGATTTCTCGGTCGCGGAGGTCCGCCAGGGTGGTGTCCTTGACGACGAATGCGCCTTGCGGGTCCTCGAACCGGATATAAGGGCCCTCCTGATTCCGATAATAGGGAATTTCCACACGGCAGCGGCCGTTGGCGTCCGTGACGCCCAGCACGTTCTCCCGGCCCATGTCCTGTTTCCAGGGGCCGCCTTTGATCCGGATTCCCTCCAGGGGTTCGCCCGTGGTGCGGGAAACCAGGGAGAAGGTCATCGGTGCCTCGCCATTCTCGATATCCAGCGGGGGCTGGGGCATGCCGTAGCAGGCCTGGAATACGAACAGGGCGCCGGTCAGGGACGCTCCCTTCAAAAGATCATGCAAGAATTTCATGTTTGTCGCGTTTACAAGATAAATCCCCCCGGGGACGAATCTTGCACAAAAATAACGTAAATTTGCCGAAAGACCATATCCGCGCCATGAATCCGCTGCTGTTCCGCTTGTTCCGCGCCAATGAGACGAAGGTCCACGAATTGAATTACCTCTTCTGGGAATGCACGACCCGCTGCATGCTCCGCTGCCGCCATTGCGGGAGCGACTGCTCCGTGCAGAGCCGGGAGAAGGATATGCCCCTGGAAGACTTCCTGCGGGCCTTGGACACGATTCCGGCGGACCACCGGCCGCGGGACTTTTCCGTGGTCCTGACCGGCGGCGAGCCGCTGCTGCGGCCGGACATCGCCGAGGCCGGGCGGGAAATCCGCCGCCGGGGCTTTGGCTGGGGCATGGTCACCAACGGTTGGTGCTACGACGAGGCGATGCACGGGAAGCTGATGGCTGCCGGGATGGGCGCCATCACCGTGAGCCTGGATGGCCTGGAGGCCTCCCACGACTGGATGCGCGGGGTGCCCGGGAGCTATGCCCGCGCGCTGAAAGCCATCGGCATCATCGCCGCGGAGCCGCGCCTGAACGCCGATGTCGTCACCTGCGTGAATCAGCGGAATCTCTCTGAACTTCCGGAAATCTACGAGATCCTCAAAGGCCTGGGCGTGAAGCAGTGGCGGCTGTTCACCATCATCCCCATCGGCCGGGCCGCCGCCGATCCGGAGATGAAACTCTCTGATTCCCAGTTCGTTTCCCTGATGGAGTTCATCCAGGCCAAGCGCCAGGAAGGCGGGCCGATGAAGGTGACCTTCAGCTGCGAAGGCTACCTGGGCCGATACGAGGAGAAGGTCCGCGACATCCGGTATTTCTGCCGCGCCGGCATCAACATCGCGTCCGTCCTCATCGACGGCCGCATCTGCGCCTGCCCCAACATCGACCGGGACCGCTTCTCCCAGGGCAGCATCTATACGGACAATTTCTACGAGGTTTGGGAGAACCGCTTCGAGGCTTTCCGCAAGCGGGACTGGGCCCGGACGGGCCGATGCAAGGACTGCAAGGCCTGGCGCGACTGCCTCGGGAACGGCATGCACAATTGGCACAATGGCACCGGAGAAGTCCTCCAGTGCCACTATGCTAAAACTATTTCCAAGGAAGCGTAATTACCTCGCTACCACATACTTGTGCAGCGTCTCGCGAACGGCGCCGGGCCCGGCGTACAGTTCGCGGACCATTCCCTCGATGCGCTCGCCGAGGCCGGCCTCATACAGGTCCACCGCAAAGACATCCTTCCGGCTGAACAGCTGCTTGAGGCAGGACCAGTCCTGGTCCGGCTTGCCGATTTCCAGCGGCGCCACGATGGCCTGCAGCTCCGCCAGCAGCGGGTCCGGGGACGGCTCGAACGGCGTCCCGTCGTCGCGGATACCCTTCAGGTAGCGCGCGTAGCCCGCCAGCGTGAGCGGAATCAGCACCAGGTTGTCCATGTCCAACCCGCGGGCGATGTACTTCTTGAGGGTTTCGCCGAAGCGGATGGGCAGTTTCTGGCTCGTGTCCATGGCAATCCGCTGCGGCGCGTCCGGCATGAACGGGTTCGGCAGTCGGCGGTTGATCACCGTGCCGATGAACTCGTACGGGTTCAGCACGCCCGGGTCCGTCACCACCGGCATCGCCTCGATGTAGCCGATCTTCTGGATGAAGGCGCGGAGGTCCGGATCGGCCATCTCGGCGCTGATGAGGGTGTAGCCCAGCATGCAGCCGTAGATGCTCATCGCCGTGTGCAGCGGGTTGAGGCAGGTGGTGACCTTCATCGTCTCCACCTTGTCCACGGTCTCCCGCGTCGTGTACAGGGCGCCGCCCAGGTCCAGCGGCGGCCGGCCGCAGGTGTAATTGTCCTCAATGACAAGATATTGCACCTCCTCGGAGTTCACGAACGGGGCCGTGAAGGTGTGCTTGGCCGTTTCGATGTAGTCGTTGTCCTCGAAGCCGTCGGCGGCGAGCATCGCCTTCACCTTCTCGTGCGGGCGCGGGGTGATTTTGTCGATCATCGACCAGGGGAAGGTGATCTTCGTCTCGTCCTCCAGGTAGGCGGGGAATTCCGCCGGGACGAGGCCATCGGCCGCCCAGCGCTTCGCATACGCGAGCACGCCGGCCTTGACCTTGTCGCCGTTGTGGGAGCAGTTGTCCATCGACTGCACCGTCAGCGGCAGGGCGCCGGCCTTCCAGCGCTCATACAGCAGCGCGGCGACCTTGCCCATCGCCAGGACGGGCGTCAGGCCGCGCTCCAGGTCCGCCGGGGCGACGGTATAGCCCTTCTCCGTGATGGTGAAGGAAATCATCTGCAGGGACGGGTTCCGGAAGATGGCCACGAGCCGCTGCCAGTCGGGGAAGGCGTAATCGGCCTTCAGGGCCTCCGTGACGGATGCGATGACGGTCTTTTCGATGGTGCCGCTGGACTGCAGGCTCACGGACAGCGACAGGTTCCCATAGGGGGCATAGGCCTTGTCGATAACCTCGAAATCAAAGGTTTCCGCGACGATGACGCCGCGGTCGTACTGGCCTGTGTTCAGGGCCTCGTTCAGGATCGCGGCCGGGAAGGCGCGGAAGATGTTGCCGCCGCCGAAGTGCACCCAGGTGGGCTCGGCGAAGGTTTTCGCCTTCACGGCGGCGATGTCGTATTTCGGGAGCCGGTAGCCTTTGGACTCCCATTCCGCGGCGTTGTACTTGCCGCTCAGGATATCGGTAAGTTTCATAGCCTAATCAAAAAAACCGGGTTGTTTGTAGGGGAGGCCCAGCTCGCGGTCCACGGTGGCGATGATGCCCTGGACCTGGCCCATGGCGAACATGCGGCCGAGGAGGGTGTAGCCGGCGTTGTGCCCATGGGCGGACTCGTCCATGATGCCGCCGGGCGCGTCGGTGAAGGTCATGCCGTGGTCCACGCGCATCGGCAGGGCGGGATTCTCCTTCTCGAAGATGCGGACGAGCTCGATGAGGTCCGCCCGGCCGCCGAGGTGCGAGGCCTCGGTGAAGTCGCCGTTCGGGAAGATGTGGCAGGAGCGCAGGTGGATGAAATGGGTGCGGGAGGCAAACTTCTTCGCCATCCCGACGACGTCGTTGTAGGCCCCTGCGGAAAGGCTTCCGGCGCAGAAAGTCAGGCCGTTATGCTTGTTGGGAACCGCGTTGAGGAACCATTCGATGTCCTCCTCCGTGCGGACGATGCGCGGCAGGCCGAGGATCTCGATGGGCGGGTCGTCCGGATGGACGCACATGTTCATCCCGCACTCCTCGCAGACGGGCATGATCGCCTCCAGGAAGTATTTCATGTTGGCCCGGAGCTGGGCCTTGTCGATGCCCTTGTACAGGTCCAGGAACTCGCGGAACTTCTGCACGGGCGCTTCGTCGTTTTCGCTGAAATTGCCGCTCACGAAGCCCTGCGTCTTGATGACGATGGTCTCGACCAGCTTGTGGTCCTTTTCCGGGGTCATCGACTTGGCGAGCTCATCGGCTTCGGCGAGGACGTTCCGTCCCTCGCCTACGCCTGCCGGGAACCGGAACTTCGCCCACTCCTCCCGCGCGCCGGGGCGCTTGAGGATGTAGATGTCGAAATAGGCGAACTCGGCGTAGTTGAAGTACAGGTTCGTGGCGCCGTTCGGGTTCTCGTGGAAGAGGTCCGTGCGGGCCCAGTCCAGCACCGGCATGAAGTTGTAGCAGATGCAGTGGATGCCCTCGGCGGACAGGTTCCGCAGCGACTGCTTATACACTTCGATCTGCTCGTCCCGGTCGGGACCGCCGTATTTGATGGTTTCCACGACGGGGAGCGACTCCACGACGCTCCAGCGCATGCCGTAGCTCTCGATATACTCGCGCAGGTCGCGGATCTTCTCCCGCGTCCACACCTGCCCCAGCGGGACGTCGTGCAGGGCGGTCACGATCCCTTCCACGCCGATCTGCCGTAGCATAGCGAGCGTGATCTTGTCTTTCTTACCGAACCATCTCCAGGTTTTTTCCATTGTCAGTCTGCTTTTTAGGGTTTCATCACTACACAAAGGTACGGGTTTTCTTTGCTTTCTCAAGGCGGAATGCGTAAATTTGTTACCGCAGGACAAGAAAAAGAAACATTCCTGCAACTACGCGGAAACATTCGGACTACTATGAAGCATATGCGACTTTTGGCCCTGGCGGCGGCGGTGTTCGCCGCGGGCGCGGTCTGCCTGGCGCAGACGAAACAGGAACAGGTGATCGAAGGCGGCGGAACCGGCCCCTGGAAGTCCGTGGCCGTCGGAGACGCCACCCTTCCCACGCACACGATCTACCGTCCGAAGGACCTCCAGAAATATGTCGACGAGAACGGCAAGATTCCCGTGCTCCTCTATGCCAACGGCGCCTGCGCGAACAACAACCTGGAAATGAGCCGCCTGCTCAGCGAGGTGGCTTCCTGGGGCTATATCGTCCTGGCCATCGGCCCGTATCAGGACATGCCGGACGACGCGTTCTACGCGCAGTGGAAGGGTGTCGTGCGGGGCTGGTACCCGGAGACGAAGGAAGTGGCCATCATGGGCAATGGCGAACGCTTGACGCCTTATACGGAGGCGGAGCTGGCGGCCCGGGCCGCGGAGCAGGAAGCGGCGCGGAAGGCCGCGGAGGCCGCCGCGAAGAAGAATAAGGGCAAGAAGGCCGCGCCCGCCCCGGCGCCGTTCCGGACCTATGCCCGCCAGCTGCTGGAGGCCATGGACTGGATTACCGACCAGTGCGCCAACGCCGAGAGTGAGTATTACCACTGCATCGACCTGGACAAGGTCGCGGCGATGGGGCAGTCCTGCGGCGGCGCCCAGGTGCTCGCCGTGGCCCACGACCCCCGCATCAAGACCTGCCTGATCTTCAACTCCGGCATCGGGGAAATGTCGATGAGCGGCGCCTCCAAGGAGTCCCTCGCTAACCTCCACCAGCCGATGCTCTACCTTAACGGCGGCACGGCCGATGTGGCCTATGAGAACGCCAACGGCGACTGGAAGCGCATCAAGGAGCTCCCCGTCGTAAAGATCTCCACGCTGGACGGCCATCACGGCACGTACTACGAGAAGAACGCCGGCGCCTACGCCGTCGCGTGCCGCCTGTGGCTCAACTGGCAGCTCAAGGGCCAGGTGGGCGACTCCGCCCTCTTCATGAACGACGAATACGGCAAGATGGTCCATCCCGACTGGACCTTCGACCGCAAAAACTGGTAAACGATGAAGCTTTCCAACAACATCATATCCATCGAAGTGGCTCCGCACGGCGCGGAGCTGGTGAGCCTGGTCCGGAAGGGCCGGGAGTATATGTGGAACGGCGACGCGAAGTTCTGGAACCGCCACGCCCCGATCCTTTTCCCGGCGGTAGGCAAGCCCTTCAACAACGAGATTCGCATTGACGGCCAGGTGTTTACGATGAAGCAGCACGGCTTCGCCCGCGACTGTGAGTTCGAGGAAGCCGGGGAAGGAGTGCTGGTGATGAAGGACGTCCAGCCGGAAAACTACCCTTACCGTTTCGCGCTGGAGGCGCAGTATAAGCTGGACGAAAACCGGGTGGACATCATTTGGACGGTCGTGAACCTGGACAAGCGCGACCTGTACGCCCAGATCGGTGCGCACCCCGCCTTCACGCTCCCGGATTACGACCCGGCGGACGCTGTCCACGGCTACGTCCGCTATTACGACGCCTGCGGCCGGCCCGTGTGCCCCGTCGTCGTCTCCGACCTGGAGGACGGCAACCGCGTGCCCCGGCCGGAGCCCGTCCACCTGCCGGCGGAAATGCCGGTCACGAACGAGACCTTCGCACACGATGCCCTGATTATCGAGGAGATGCAGGTGGCGGCCACGGAGCTTTGCGACAAGGAAGGGAAGGCCTTCCTGCGCGTGGACAGCCCGCTGGCGGAGGCCTACGGCATCTGGGCGCCCTACAAGCCGGGCTGCCCGTTCGTGTGCCTGGAACCCTGGAACGGCCTCTGCGACAAGAAGGGCTTCACCGGCGACATTGCCGACCGCACCTACATCCACCGCGTCGCCCCCGAAGACAAGTACAGCTTCCTCTATTCCATCACCGCGCTGTAACGGCCGGGGCTCCGGCTTTTGCAAGACCCCCGAAAAATCCTTATCTTGCGGTCGTTATGAAATGGGACAAGAACGATCTGAAGCGGACGTTTCGCTATTACGCGAACATCTACGACCACATAGACACCGACGATGCGGCGCAGCGCATCAAGAGCGCCATCTGGTTCCGGGGCCCCAACGCCTGGATCCTGGCGTTCTCGATCATCATTGCGTCCGTCGGCCTGAACGTGAACTCGACGGCGGTGATCATCGGCGCGATGCTCATCTCCCCGCTGATGGGGCCGATCATCGGCACGGGCCTGGCCATCGGCACCAACGACGTGGACCTGCTGAAGGCGGCCGTCAAGAACGTCCTGGTGATGGTGCTCATCTCGCTGGGCGCGTCGACCCTGTTCTTCCTCGTGTCGCCGCTGGACCTGATCAATCCCACGGAGCTGGAGGCCCGCACGAGTCCCACCATCTATGACGTCCTGATCGCCCTGTTCGGCGGCCTGGCCGGCATCCTGGAGAACAGCCGCAAGGAACGCGGGACGGCCATCGCGGGCGTCGCCATCGCGACGGCCTTGATGCCGCCCCTGTGCACCGCGGGCTACGGCCTGTCCTGCCTGAACATGCACTTCTTCCTCGGGGCGATGTACCTGTTCATCATCAACGCGGTCTTCATCACCCTGGCTACCTATGTGATGGTCAAGTACTTGCGTTTCAAGACGGTGACGGGCATCGACCCGGCCCTGGCCGTGAAGCGCCGCAATCTGATGAGCACCATCATCGCCATCGTCGTCATCCCGAGCATCATTTCCGCCATCGTCATGGTGAAGGACAACAACTTCGAGCGGAACGTGGAAGCCTTCGTCCGGGAGAACCGGCTGGTTTCCCGCTCCTACATCTATGACTGGCGCATCTACAACGACCACGGGCGCAAGGTGGAGATTTCCCTGACCGGCGAGCCCCTGTCCTTCGAGGCCCAGACGGCCTTCTACGCATCGGCCCGGGACCACAAGATCAAGGACAACCAGCTGGTCATCAAGGAGCACTCCCTCGGAATGACCGGGGAGGAAATGAACGAGATGATCCGGGAAATCTATGACAAGACGGACCGCGACATGGCGGAGAAGGAAGCGCAGCTGGACCACATCCAGGCCCGCCTGGATTCCCTGACCCGGCTGGTGGAGTCGTTGGTCGTGGACCCGACCGTCCCCATCAATCCGGCCGAGCCTAAGCCGTAGGCCGCTTCGTTGTCAGCCGCCCAGCCACGGGCCGCGCGGCTATTCCTGGGGTGCCATCGCCGCCTGCAGCTGTTTCAGGGCCTCCTGGGCCCATTCGAAGTCCTGCCCCGCCGGGATGTGGACGATATTCTGGTCGTCCATCGCCAGCAGGATGTGGTACGACACCGGCAGATAGGGATTGTTGTTGCTGTTGGACACATACCCCTCGGCAATCTTGCCGATGGGAATCTGCTTCCCGTCGAACACCAGGACGCCTTCCTTCCGGTACACCAGGATAGCGCCGTCAGGTTCGTTGACTCGTGTGGGGTTGATGACCACGAGATCGTCAGGCTCCTCGGGGAGGGGCTTGGTATCATAAAGGATTTCGCGCATAGCCATGACGTTAAGAATTCTGTTGCAAGATACGCATTTTTCGTGCCAATTCCGCGCCTAAATCGGCCCTTAGGCCGCCAAACAGCCGCACGGGAGTGCCTGTTCTGTGTGCTGTGCCGGTGGTTGCGGTGCGCCACAGGCCGTAATCGGCCCTTGGCGCACATCAAGTGGCCTTGCAGGGCCTTCCTGTGGGCGTCCATGTGCGGCAGTTTGGCGAAGTGGGGTGGTATAGTGGAAAGGTTGGGGGAAGGGCGCCTCCGGGGCCTTTCCGGCCCCTATCCGTCGATGACGGAAGCGAGCGTCCCGCTCGCGGAGGCGCCCTTCCCCTTCAGCTTCTCCAATCTATCAAGATGATGGAGCCCATTCTTCAGGTGGTCCCAATCATTGGCGCAGGTGGTGCTGATTGTTGGTGCAGGTGTATAGGGGTTTTGGCGCAGGTGAGGAAAAATGGTGGGGACCTGCGCCGTGAATCGCGGTTCTGTGCGTTGTGCTGGCGCAGGTCCCACCCCAAAAATCCCACCTGCGCCAAAATTGGGCACGACCTGCGCCATGACTCGGCCCCACCGGCGCCTACAGCGGCAGGCCGCAGCTGTTCTTGATTTCGCTCATCACGAAGGAGCTCTGGACGGAGCCGAGGCTGTCGATGGTGCCGAGGGTGTTGATGAGGAAGTTGTTGTAGTACTGCATGTCGGGGGCGTAGATCTTCAGGAGGTAGTCGAAGTCGCCGGAGATGTTGTAGCATTCGGCCACTTCGGGAATATCCTTGACCCGGTTCACGAAATCGTTGGCGATGTCCTTGCCCATGCGGCGGAGGCGGACGCTGCAGAAGACGAGGAAGCCGCGGCCGAGCTTGGCGGCGTCCAGGACGGCCGTGTACTTGCGGATGTAGCCTTCGTTCTCCAGCCGGTGGAGGCGTTCGAAGACCGGGGTCGGGGAGAGGTGGACCTTGAGGGCGAGGTCCTTGACGGTGATGCGGGCGTTCTCCTGGAGGACGCGAAGGATCTGAATGTCAGTCTTGTCGATGATTTCGGCCATGGTGGATTCATCTGCCAGGGGGGCTTTATCCACAGTCTATGTGAACGGTTTCCCTGCTGCTGGTGGTAAATTTAGCGGAAAACACCTATTTTTCCAAGTTTCTTGTTTGAAAAATCTTCGCACCATAACTTTGCAAGCAGAAAAACACACGAATTATGGCAACGCAGAAACTCCACTTCGAAACCCTTCAGCTCCACGTGGGTCAGGAGCACGCCGATCCCGCTTCCGACGCTCGCGCGGTTCCGATTTACCAGACTTCCTCCTATGTCTTCCATAACAGCGCGCACGCCGCCGCGCGCTTCGGCCTGGCGGACCCCGGCAACATCTACAGCCGCCTGACCAACACCACCCAGGACATCCTGGAGCAGCGCATCGCCGCGCTGGAAGGCGGCGTGGGCGCGCTGGCCGTGGCCTCCGGCGCCGCCGCCATCACTTACGCGATCCTCAACATCACCCGCGCGGGGGACCACGTCGTGGCGGCCAAGACCATCTACGGCGGCACCTACGACCTCCTGCAGCACACGCTCGTCCCTTACGGCATTTCGACCACCTTCGTGGACCCGGCCGACCTGAATAACTTCGAGAAGGCCATCCGCCCGGAGACGAAGCTCCTGTTCATCGAGACCTTCGGCAACCCCAACGGCAACGTCATCGACATCGAGAAGGTGGCGGCGATCGCCCATCGGCACCAGATTCCGCTCGTGGTGGACAACACCTTCGCGACCCCGTTCCTGCTCCGGCCCATCGAGCTGGGCGCGGACATCGTGGTCCATTCCGCGACCAAGTTCATCGGCGGTCACGGCACCACCATCGGCGGCGTCATCGTGGACTCCGGCAAGTTCGACTGGAAGGCATCCGGCAAGTTCCCGCAGTTCACGGAGCCGGAGAACAGCTACCACGGGATCGTCTTTGCCGATGCCGTCGGCCCCGCCGCCTACATCACCCGCGCCCGCGCCATCCTGCTCCGGGACACCGGCGCGACGCTCTCCCCGGTGAGCTGCTTCATCTTCCTGCAGGGCCTGGAAACGCTCTCCCTGCGCGTGGAGCGGCACGTGGCCAACGCGCTGAAAATCGTGGACTTCCTGTCCAAGCACCCGCAGGTGGCGAAGGTCAACCACCCGTCCCTGCCGGACCATCCCGACCACGCGACGTACCAGAAGTATTTCCCGAACGGCGGCGGCTCCATCTTCACCTTCGAGATCAAGGGCGGCAAGGAAGAAGCCTTCAAGTTCATCGACTCGCTGGAAATCTTCTCCCTCCTCGCCAACGTGGCGGACGTGAAATCGCTCGTCATCCACCCCGCGACCACGACGCATTCGCAGCTCACGGAAGCCGAGCTCACGGACCAGGGCATCTACCAGAGCACGATCCGCCTGTCCATCGGCACGGAGCACGTGGACGACCTCATCGCCGACCTCTCGCAGGCGTTCGAGAAGATCAGATAAAGTGGATTATTCTGTGGCAGCCGCCGCCTTCGCCGGGAACGCCCTTCGGGCGACCACCCAGGCGAGGGCGGCGACGGCGATGGCCAGGGCCATGATGATCAGCTCCACCGTGACCATGCTGGCGCCGGTCTTGGACAGGATGACGGCCAGGCCGTCCACCAGGGCGTGCAGCAGGATGGCGGCGGGGAAGAGCCAGAGCCACTTCCCGCCCTTCCGGACGGCCGCCCAAACGAGGATGGACAGGCCTAAGTGTAAGGTGAGTGCGGAGAACCGCTCCCAGAGGCCGAGGAGGTAGGTGCCGGCGCTCGTGGTCTGGAGCTGCTCGAACGTGGCGGTCAGCTGGTCTTTCGCCTCCGCGGGCGCCGAGGAGAGCAGGGTGTCCGTCTGTCCGAGATTGACCATGATGGCCATCGTGAGGGTGGAGATCATCGAAATGCCGAAGACGATGACCATTTCCACGCCCCCGTGGCCGAGGCCGTAAGAAACGCCTGGCTTGGTCTCGGTGGGTTCCTTCTTGAGGAGGAACTTCATCGACAGGAACCGGCCCGTTTCCTCGAAGATGCCGGCCATCAGGCCGCCGTAGAGGGCGTAGTACAGGGTTTTCCCCTGGATGACCGCCCCGTTCGGGCCCTTGAGGACGATTTGATGGACGATCGACTCCAGCACCAGCGCGAAGACGACGAAGGTGCCGGCGCCGATAAGGATCGTGGACAGCTTGGCTTGGTGCTTTTTCACCGCCCACCAACACAGGAATACGGGGATGGCGAAGCCCAAGAGGGCGTTCACGACCATCACGATGAGATTTGCTGTAGGAACCATGGCTGTTATTTGAGTGCTTCAGGGTCGTTATAGCGGATGTATACGCCGTAATCGTAGAGGTAGCTGTTGAGGCCATTGTTGGCGGACGGGTCCTGGGTGCCCTTCCGCTTTCCTTTCAGGACTTCCTCCGACATCTTCTTCTCGTCCAGCACGCGCTGGAGCGTCTCCGGGTTGTCGCCGTGATAATGACCGGGATAGAGTTTCGTGATGCCGTTCTTCTGCATGTACTTCGCCGTCCGGGAAGTGGTATTGATCAGGGTGCTGAACGGGCCGGCGAAGAGCAGGAGGTTCGTGGAACCGAAGGCGTCGCCGCTGAAGCCGTAGTGATGCTCCTTGTCGAAGAAAGTGACGGAGCCGGAGGTATGGCCCGGGGTGTGGAGCACCTCGATCTGCCGGCCTCCCAGGTCGATGACCTCGCCGTCGGACAGGAGGTTGATTTTCATCCCATACGCGCGGGCGCCTCTGCTGATCATGAACGTATCGGCCGGGTGTATCCAGGCCTCCGGGAAGGAGATGGCGCCGCCCACATGGTCGCCATGGCCGTGGGTGAGCGCGAGCATGAGGGGCTTGTCGGTCAGGGTCGCGACGGCCTTGCTCAGGTGCGGCATCTCGGTGCCCGCATCGATCACGAGCGCCTTGTCCTCGCCCTCGACCACATAGACGGACTCGTTGTACACGAGATGGCCGTTGCCTTCCCAGGTGTGCTCGTCGATCTGGCGGAAAACGATGTTCTCGTCGCGGTAGACGAAGGTTTCCGGGTATTGATGGGCGTATTTCTCCGCGCCGGCGGCGTTCCAGGTCACGATGGCGTTGCCGTGGCGGAAGTAGGTGTCCAGGTTCGGACGGCCCAGGTTCGACGGCTCCGTCGCGGCCTTCCCGGCCTCCATCTCGTCCAGCACCGCCTTCATGTCACGGATGTAATCCATGCCCAGCTCGCGGCCTTTCGGGAGCTTGAGCCAGTCTTTCTGCCAATAATGGCCGCCGTAGACCTTGAGCTTGTCCGGGTTCACGCCCCGCTCCTCCAGCGCCGCAATCAGGTGAGGCACCGCGGACACATACTGGTTGAAGCCGTTCTCGTTGAAGATCCAGACTCCGTGGCCGGAGCCGATGGCGTCACCCGTGAAGAGCAGGTCCTGGTCCTGCAGGAAATAGACCGTCGATCCGTCCGTATGGCCCGGAACGGCGATGGCCTCCACCAGGACGCCACCCAGGTCGAAGACGTCCCCTTCGTTAACGAAGAAGTACCGGTCTTCCGGGAACCGGGCCACGAGACGGTCGAAATCGGCCTCCGGGAGCGCAAAACGGACATCCTCCTCCAGGAAGGCCGGCAGCATGCCCGTGTGGTCGCCGTGGTTGTGGGTGAAAGCGATCGTGAGCGGCTTGCCCGCCACGCGCTCGGCGACCAGCGCCCGCAGCGATTCCGCGGCGTTGTCGGCCCAGTCGATGGGATTGGACAGGTCGATGAGGAGCGCTTCCTGCTCGCCCACAACCAGGTAGATGTCCGAGCAGTTGTTGAAGTGGGCGAGTTTCCCGTCGGCGTCAAATGCTTCGCCGGCCGGGTTCTCGTGGTTGTAATCCTGGATGTGGTACACGTTCTTGTCGATGACGGAGACGGTGTAGGGACCGACCTCGACGTCCTTGGCGGGGCCGCAGGCGACAAGCGCCAGGGCCAGGGAAAGGAGGATGCTGTGCTTTTTCATATGAAAGTCCGCTATTGGTTCAGGGTGATCACCCACACGAAGCCGCCCCGGGGTTGGCAGGGGACGGAATCGGGGAGCGAGGAGAGGGTGCGGATGTCCCAGGGGGCGTCCGCGCGGCCGCTGTCGGCGAAGGCCGTGGCGGTGTAGGAGCCGCTCAGGAAGGGCAGGGGGACCTGCAGGGTCTGCGGGTCGTCCAGGCCGTTGATGCCGGCGACGTACCAGGTGTCGCCGCTGCGGCGGGCAAGGACCGCGCTCTCCCCCGGGTAGCCGCTCACGTAGCGCGTCTCGTCCCAGGCGGCGGGAAGGCCCGAGAGATAGTCCTGCACTTCCTGCGGCTGCGCGAGGAAGCTTTCGGGGCGGTCCGCCAAGTGCTGCAACCCGCTCTCGTAGAGGGCCGTCAGGGCCAGTTCGTGGGCGTGCGTGGTGATGTGCGGATGCTGCGAGTCGCTGAAGGCGCAGGGGGTGTAGTCCATCGGGCCGATGACGTTGCGCGTGAAAGGCAGCGTGGCGTTGTGCCGGGCGGCGCGGCGGGTGAAGGTGGGCACGTTGTTATACCACTCGGCCCCGTAGACGCCTTCCGTGGACAGCAGGTTGGGGTAGGTGCGCGACCAGCCGCGGGGGACGGTGGCCCCGTGGAAATTGATCAGCAGGTGATGTTTCGCGGCGGCCTCCATCAGGTCGATGCAATAGTCGATGTTCTCCTGCGTGTCGCCCGAGAAGAAATCGACCTTCACGCCTGCGACGCCGATGCGCTCGCACCAGGCGAACTGCGCCTCGCGGTCTTCCGGCTTGTTCAGGAGGTATTTCGGGCCCGGCGCGCCGTCGGTCCATCCGATCGAGGAGCTGTACCAGATCATCGGCCTGACCCCCTGCTCCAGGGCGTAGGCGACGGCGTCCTCGACGGTCTTCCCGTCCTTCATCCCGTCCCAGCCCGCGTCGATCAGCACATACGGCAGCTTCAGCGTCGCGGCCAGGTCCACATACTGCTTGATGATGTCGTAGTCGTTGGAGCCGTTGTTGTAGGCCCAGTAGACCCACGACACCACGCCCGGGTGAATCCAGTCGGTATCGTCCAGTTTGCAGAATTCGCTGAGGTCGGTGACCAGGGTCGATTCCACCACTTCGGCCAGCGTGCCGATGATGACCACGCGCCAGGGCGTATGGTCGGGAACCTGGCCTTCGTTGGTCTTGTCCGGCACCACGCGGAAGACTTCGCCGTCGTTGTACAGGCTGGACGCGCTTTGTCCCTTTTCCATGTTGGCTTCGGTGATCAGCGCGAAGAGGCCGTCGACAGGCTCCGCCAGCAGCGGATAGCCCCAGTGGTTGCTGAAGCCTTCGGGCGAGCGCGAAACGGGGCTGAACGAGTGAACGGGCGGGACTTTTGCGGTCGTGGACAGCGGGAAGAACCCTTCATAGGAGTCCGACCATTGCTGCATCCAGCGCTTCGTCCCCTCCGGGATGACATAGGCCGACGGTTCTGCGCCCGCCAGCGGTTCTACGTAACGGAAAGCGACGCCGTCGTTGTGGAGCCGCAGTTCGAGGGGTCCGAACTTGTATTCATAGGCCTCATACCGGCACTTCTTCCGCTTGCCGGAAAGCATCCGGTAGCTGTCCTTCACAAGCGTTTTATGGGTCCGGGCCCGCTTCAGGTCGTCCGCCGTCACGGGAATCTGCAGTTCCAGGACCTTCTGTCCCTGGTAATGGACGATGCAGCTCCCCTCTCCCGGGGTCATCGTGATACGGCCGTCGGGCGAAGAGACCTTGGGCGAGCATGCCGCTAGGGTCAAAAGGAGGAGAAATACGAGTCGTTTCATAAGGGCTTGTATTCAAATTCCACCAGCTTCGCGCCGCCGCACAGCAGGTAGGCGGGACGGAGGGCGAAGAAGCCCTGGAAGTTGTTGTGGTGGTAGCCGGAGACGTCCACGCCTTCCTGCGCGGGGACCCATTCGCCGGCATCGGCCTGGACCCAGACACTGGCCGTGTTGCGTTCGTTCCGGATGCGCACGGCCAGTTCCTTTGCGTCACCGGCCTGTCCGAAATACGCTTCCTCGTTGTAGAACAGGTAAAGTCCCGCCTTGCCGCCTTCGGGGACGGAGAACCGGGCCGTGATCTCGTAGGACTCGTCTACGGCCGTCGTCGTCATCAGCGTCCCGCCGTCGAAACCGGCGTGCCATTTCGCCCACAGGAGCGGATTGTCATAGTCGCGCAGATAGGAATAATCCCCCTGCAGGCCGTTCTGCTCCCATTTCGCGCCGTCCTTCTCCACGAGGACCGGCCAGCCGTCGGCCGTCCATTCCACGCTCTCGATGATGGTGCTGCGACCGAGGGTGTGGTAGTTGTTCCGGTAGGCGTGATAGACCACATACCAGTTGCCGGCGGCATCGTCGATGAGGGTGCCGTGGCCCTTGGACCACCAGAACTCATCGGCGGAATAGGTGTGCACCAGGGGATTGTGCGGACTGTTCTCCCAAGGGCCGAGGGCCGACTTGCTGCGTGCGACGACGACCATGTGGCTCGTGGGCGGGCCGGCGGTGCCGCCTTCCGCGGTTACGAGGTAATACCAGTCGCCCCGCTTGAAAAGCTTCGGGGATTCCAGCCAGAAACCTTCCGTTTCCCACTCCTCGGGGAATTGCCAACCGTCATAGACCTTCTTCGGGCGTCCCGCCGCGGCCAGGCCGTCGGGCGCCAGGGGCGTCACGAAGCCGTTGTTCGTGTACAGATAACGGTTTCCGTCCTCCGCCACGACGTGGCCCGGGTCGATGCCGCCCACGTCCAGCTTCACCGGAGCGGACCAGGGGCCCTCGGGCCGGTCGGCCGTCACGACATAGTTCTCGCCCTTGCTTGTGGGGTAGTAGATGTAGAACTTCCCGTTCACCTTGCAGATGTCCGGGGCGAAGATGGAGTAGTCGCCGTCCTCGACGGCCCGGGCGACGGGCTCCCAGTGGACGAGGTCCGTGGAATGCCAGACCAGCAAGGCCGGGAAATAGGTGAACGAAGAATGCGTCATGTAGAAGTCATTCCCATCCCGCAGGATGGTCGGGTCGGGGTAGTCGCCCGGGAAGATGCAGGTCTTCAGGGGCGTCGCCTTGGGCGCGCAGGCCGCGGTCACAGCTGCGACGGCCAGGGAGAAGAGGATCGTACGTAGTTTCATATCGTTGTCTTAAATGTTTACAAAGTCAGGCGTCCTTTCCGGAGGATATTGTCCAACATCTCGCCGGGGATGACTTGCTTGATGGCGTCCACGACGGCGTTCAACTTTGCCTCGTGGATGTAGTCGTTGCGGATGACCATGGAAATGGTCCGGCCGGGTTCCGGGTCCACGATGGGACGGATGCGGTGCTGCTGGCTGTACAGGATGAAGCCGGTATGCGTTTCCGGGATGATGGTGAGGCCGCCGTTGTCGTTGACAACCTGGATCAGGATGCCCACGCGGCCGCCCTCGAAGAAGCGGTCGTAGGTGAAGGCGCCGTCCTTCAAGTCCCTCAGGTCGAGCTGCCGCAGGCCGTCGCGGATGATCCAGAGCGGCTGCTCGAGGAGCGACGCCGCCCGGATGCTTTCCTGCGCATAGGCGGGATTGGCAGGGGACACGTAGGCAAGGAAGCGCTCGTGGTACAGCGGAATCTCCAGCAGACCGGGTTCCCGGACCGGTCCGGCGAGAATGCCCATGTCCACCTCCGCTTTCCGGAGTTTGTCCAGGATGGTGTCGGAGAGCATTTCCTCCGTTTGGAGGCCGATGGACGGGTACCGCTCGCCGAAGAATTTGAAAAAGCCGGGAATCAGCACGGGGGAGACGGTGGAAATGAGGGCGATCTTGAGCGGTCCGGAGAGGAGCTCCTTTTCAGAACGCGTCATTTCGGCGATTTGCTCCGTATTGTACAAGACTACTTTCGCCCGGTCGATGATCTTGCGCCCGACGGCCGTCGGGCTCACCGGATGGGCGTCCCGGTCGAAGATGCGCACGTCCAGTTCCTCCTCCAGTTTCTTGACCATCAGGCTCAGCGTAGACTGCGTGAGGCCGCAGGCCTCGGCTGCCTTGCCGAAGTGCCGGTGGTCGTCGATGGCGACGATATAGCGCAGCTGCTGGAGGGTCATTTTCCCGGATGATTGATTTTATCAATGCAAAGATAAAAATAATTGTATTGATAAATGCAATACCGGGCCATAACTTTGTCCCCGGAATCCGAAAGGCAATGAATTGGAAGGTAATCACATGGTATATCGGCGTTTCCTTGCTCCTCGTCGCGGCCCTGATGACCGTGTCGGGGGTCATCGCGTGCCTGATGCCGGGGGACCAAAGCCGGATTCCCCTGCTGTTCTCCGCTTTCCTGACGGCCATCGTCGGCGGCTACCCGATTCTCTTCGTCCGGAGAGGCCGGCATAACCTGACGTTCCAGGAAGGGAACAGCATCGTCGTTGGGGCCTGGCTGATGGCCTGCCTGTTCGGAATGCTTCCTTTCCTGTTCTATGGCCGTGAGTTCACGCCGATCAACGCCATCTTCGAGAGCATCTCCGGCTTCACGACGACCGGCGCCTCCATCTTGAACGACATTGAAGCACTTCCGCGCGGCCTGCAGTTCTGGCGCATCTCGACAGCCTGGGTGGGCGGCGTGGGCATCGTCACGCTGTTCTCGATGATCACCGCGGGCGCGGACAAATCGACCCTGTCCGGGGCGGAAATCTCCACTGTGGCCCGCGAGCCCTTCGCCGGCGACCGCAGCACCAGCTTCGCCAACCGGATGTTCCTGACTTACATCGCCTTGACGCTGGTGACCTTCTTCTCGCTGAAACTGACAGGCATGGCCTGGTTCGATGCGGCGACCAACGCGATGTCGGCCTGCAGCACCTGCGGGTTCTGCACCCGGAACACCAGCATCGCCTTCTATGCCAATCCGGCCGCCGAGGTGGTCCTGACCTTCGCGATGCTCGCCGCCGGCGTCCATTTCGGCATCCTGTTCCTGGCCATCCTCCGGGGCCGTCCGAAGTACATCTGGAAGTCCGAGACCATCAAGGTGTTCCTGTCGCTGGTCGTCCTGGCCATTGTCGTCGTGACGGCCGACCTGATGGTCAATGGGCACTATCCTTCCTTCGGGGAGGCGCTCCGGGACGCGTCCTTCCAGGTCGCCTCCATCTCCACGACCACCGGCTTTGCCACGCAGGACACGACGCTGTGGCCCCCGCTCAGCATGTCGATCCTCATCATCTGTTCGCTCATCTGCGGCTGTTCCGGGTCCACCTCGGGCGGCATCAAGATCGACCGCGCCATCCTGGCCGCCAAGGGCATCTACCGGAAAGTCGGCCTCACCGTGAGCCCGCACCGGGTCCAGGCGGTCCGCGTCGACGGCCGGATGCGCTCGGACGAGCTGGTGAACGACGCCTACGGCTACATCTTCTGCTACCTGCTCATCGTGGTGGTGTTCGCCGCCGTCAACCTTTCCTTCGGCCTGGATTTCACCACGGGCGTCACCGCCTCGGTGGCCTGCATCGGCAATGTCGGTCCCGGCTTCGGCGAGGTGGGGTCCATGTCCAACTTCGCGGCCTTCCCGGCGGTCCTCAAGGCCACCAGCATGACCGAGATGCTCATCGGCCGTCTGGAAATCTTCCCCATCCTGTACCTGCTCCGCTCGATCCGGATCAAGTAACGCCGGCCGTTGCCGATGTCTTTGGAAATCATTACATTTGTATCCGGAGACAAACAACGGACCCGTTATGAAGAAACTCTTTTCCCTTTTTGCCATCGCGATTGCGATGATGGCCTGCGCACAGCCGGCCAAGGTCGCCGGAGACCAGGAACGCCTGTGGTATGACGCCCCGGCCGGGCGGTGGCTCGAAGCCCTGCCCCTCGGCAACGGTCAGATGGCCGCGATGGTGTTCGGCGGCATCGCCGACGAGACCATCCAGCTGAACGAATCCACCTTCTGGAGCGGCTCCCCGCACGACAACAACAGCAAGACGTCCCTCGAGCACCTCGACGAGGTCCGCCAGCTCATCTACGCGGGACGTGAGGAGGAAGCGGAGGCGCTGATCAACAAAGAGTTCATCCCCGGTCCGCACGGCCAGCGGTTCCTCACGCTGGGCAGCCTTCGGATGCATTTCGAGAACATGCCGGAGGAGGTCGAGGACTACTGCCGCGACCTGGACCTGACCCGCGCCGTCGCGGGGGTCGGCTTCACGGCGAACGGCGTCCGCTACACGCGGAGCGCGTTCGCCTCGCTGCGCGACCGCGCCCTCGTCATCCGGCTGGACGCCAGCAAGAAGGGCGCATTGACCTTCTCCCTCACGCAGGACTGCAAATTCCCCTTCGAGGTTGCTACTGAGGGGAATACGCTCGTGACGCGCATCAAGGGCGTGGAGCACGAGGGCATTCCCGGCGGCTTGACGGCCGAGTGCCGCACGCAGGTCATCAGTGACGGAAAAGTGGTCGCAGAGGACAAGCAGCTGACCGTTTCCGGCGCGACGCACGTGACCCTGCTGGTGAACGCCGCGACGAATTACGTCAATTATCACGACATTTCCGGCGACGAGTCCGCCGCCGCGAAGGCGGGCCTGGCCGCCGCAGCCAAGCTCTCCTACAAGAAGCTCCTTGCGCGGCACGAAGCCGCCTACGGCGCGCAGTACGGCCGCTGCTCCATCAAACTGCACTCCGGCGCGAACGCGGCCCTGCCTACCAACAAGCGCAAGGAAGCCTTCCAGGACAGCGACGATATGGGAATGGTCGCCTTGATCTTCAATTACGGCCGGTATCTGCTGATCAGCTCCTCCCAGCCGGGCGGCCAGCCGGCGAACCTGCAGGGTATCTGGAACGACGAGGTGATGGCCCCGTGGGACAGCAAGTATACGATCAATATCAACGCCCAGATGAATTACTGGCCCGCTGACGTGTGCGGCCTCGACGAGACGCTCGTTCCCTTCTTCGGGATGATCAAGGATCTCTCGGAGACGGGTGCGGTTACCGCGCGGCAGATGTATGACTGCGACGGCTGGATGGCGCACCACAACACGGACCTCTGGCGCATCGCGGGCCCTGTTGACGGCGCCTTCTGGGGGATGTACCCCAACGGCGGCGCCTGGCTGGCCACGCACCTGTGGACCCATTACCTCTTCTCCAAGGACGAGGCTTTCCTCCGGGAGTGGTATCCGGTCATCAAGGGAACGGCGGACTTCTACCTGGATTACCTGCAGACGGATCCGCGCAACGGCTACCTGGTGGTCGTCCCTTCCGTGAGCCCGGAGCACGGGCCGATGGGCAAGAAATCCCCAATCACGGCCGGTTGCACGATGGACACGCAGATTGTCCGCGACGCTCTCTCGAGCACCCTTCAGGCGTCTGAGATCTTAGGGTTGGATGAGGCCGATTACCGCGCGAAGCTGCAGGAGACGCTGGCGAAGCTGCCGCCGATGAAGGTGGGCCAGTACGGCCAGCTGCAGGAATGGATCGAGGACGGGGACGACCCGAACGACCAGCACCGGCACATCTCGCACCTCTATGGCCTGTATCCTTCCGACCAGATCACCCCGACGCGCACGCCCGAGCTGTTCGAGGCCGCGCGCACCACGCTCATCCAGCGCGGCGACCGCGCCACGGGCTGGAGCCTGGGCTGGAAGACGAACTTCTGGGCGCGGATGCAGGACGGCGACCACGCCTTCCTCATCATCAAGAACCTGTTCCAGCGGAATACCTATCCGAACCTCTTCGACGCGCATCCGCCGTTCCAGATCGACGGCAACTTCGGCGTGACGGCCGGCATCGCGGAAATGCTGTTGCAGAGCCACGAGGACGCGATCGTGTTGCTCCCGGCGCTGCCCGCCGCCTGGACGGAAGGCTCCGTCCGCGGCCTGCGCGCCCGCGGCGGCTACGTCGTGGACTTCGACTGGGCCGACGGCCGCATCACGTCGTACGAGGTGCGCACCCGGTCCGGCGCCAAGGCCGATGTCCCGGTGCGCTCCCCTCACTTCTAAGGTTTCACCAGCCGGACGCCGTAGATCTCGCCGACCTGCTTGCCCGGCTTCGCCACGAATTTCACCCGGACCTGCTCCTTGCCTTCCAGCATGGATGCGGGGATGGGGAAGGTCTCGTACTTGAATTCCGAGATGCGGTACTTGCCGGTGTTGTTCACGCTGGTGAGCAGCTCCTCGTCCACGAAGATGTCGAACTCGTGCGTCTTCCACTCGCCCACGCCCCAGAACTGCAGGCGGAGGGAGAGGTCCGTGCGGCCGTCGGTCTTCATCAAGTAGCTGAAGAATCGGCCGTTACGGGCGTCGCGGAAGAAGACGTCGTTGGTGTTGCCCGTGGAGGAGCCGTTCGTTTCCATCTTGTGGTCGGTCTCGGGCTGCTGCTCGCCGGGCTGGACCTTGTCCACGGTGCGGGCTTCCAGCTCCTGGCGCTCCTTCTCGGCGCGGGCCAGGCCCTCCAGATAGTCCTTGTATCCCTGCTCCGACAGCGTGAGCCAGTACATCATGTATCGGGCGTCGTGGATCTCGAAGAAAGGCTGGATCTCGTTCCGGATGGGGTTCTCCATCTTCACGTCCAGGGTATAGTGCAGGGGCTTGCCGGCGACCGGCTTCAGGTGTTCGGCGATCCGGTCGATGTGGTCGTCGATGAGGATGGGGGCGCCATTCAGCGGGAGCTTCGCGCCGCTGGCGTACTGCCCGAAGCGGCTGTCGTCGGCGATCAGGTGCGCGAGGTCCTCCGTGCCGGTCTTCATGCCCAGCAGGATGGGGCCGTGCATCAGGGCCACGTACTTCGGCACGTTCGGGAGGTATTTCACGCTGTTGTGCATCGGGAAGGTGACGTCGATGACATCGCCCTTCTTCCATTTGCGATCGACGGCGACGTAGCTGCCGGGGCCGGTGACGACCTCGACCGGCTTTCCGTTGACATTCACCGAGAACGCGCCGGGCTTCACCCAGTTCGGGTAGCGGACGAGCACGGGGAAGGTTCCCTTGCCGGCCACGACCGTGATGCGGCTCGTCTCGCCGTACGGGAAACCGGTCTCCTGGCGCAGCGTGACGCCTTTTTCGCGCCAGTTCAGCTCCGAGGAGACGAAGAGGTTCACGAACAGGGCGTTGCCCTTGTGGGTATAGATGAACTGGCCGTATTTGCCGTGGTTCTCCATGCCGGTGCCCACGCAGCACCACATCGCCTCGTTCGGGGCGGAGTAGTTGCGGTAGTGGCGCGGCCGGGCCGGGGTGAAGTACACGTAGCCGCCGTGCTCGGGATGCTGGGTGGAGAGGATGTGGTTGAAAAGCGCGAGCTCGTAGAAATCGGCGTAGCGGGCGTCGGGATTGCGGCGGTGCAGCGCCTCCGTCAGCCTGAGCATGTTGAAGGTGTTGCAGGACTCGGGGCCGTCGATGTCGTTGATGAAGTCCGTGCAGGCCTCCTTGCTGGGGAAATGCTCGCGCCGGCTGTTGCCGCCGAACGCCAGCGAGCGCTCGCCCGTCACGACATCCCAGAAGAACTCCGCGGCGTCGTTGAAGGTCTCGTCCCCGCCGAGTTCCGCGATCCGCGCGAAGCCGACGACCTTCGGCACCTGCGTGTTGGCGTGCAGGTTGTCCAGGTTGTCCACCCGCTGCGACATCGGGTTCAGCAGCATCCGGTGGGAGAAGCGGCGGGCGACGGCGAGGTACTTGGCGTCCAGGGTGATGGCGTAGGCATCGGCCAGGACCTCGTTCATGCCGCCGTGCTCGTTGCCCATCATCTGCTCCATCTGGGCGTCGGTGAGGCCGGCCGTCAGGTCGATGGCCCAGTCGCAGAAGCCCAGGAACAGGTTCTTGGCCTGCTCGTTGCCGCAGTACAGCCACGCGTCGCGCAGGCCCGCGTACATCTTGTGCAGGTTGTAGAACGGGGCCCACGCGCGGGAATACACGCTGAAATCGCCCTTCTTGAACCGGCTCCAGATGTTTTCGCTGTCCGGCATGCCGCCCACGTAGCCTTTGCCCCAGTCGGGGTGGTTCTTGACGTTGGCATCGGCGCATTCCTGCAATTCGGCAAGCATGTACTCCATCCGACGGCGGCACTCCTCGTTGCCCGTCGCGGCGTTCATCGCCATCGCGGCCAGGTAGTGGCCGCCCACGTGGCCGTCCAGGCCGTCCCAGTTGGGATAGGCCTTCTTCCGGGGCTCGAGCCCGGCCTGGATCCGGTAGGGAGCCAGGAGCCGGTCGCAGTCATACTGCAGCAGGGTCTGGATGTTGAGGTCCCGGGCCTTCTGGAGCGGGCCGTCCAGCAGTTTCACATCCCCGAGGGGGAACTCGTCGGCATACAGCCGGTCCTGGGCAAAGCCGGCCACGGACCACGCCGCCGCCAGCAGAAAGAGCGCTAGTTTCTTCATCATAGGGCGAAGATACGAAAAAATGCATTCGCCATATCTTCGTACGTAACAGATATTTTATAAATTTGCGTTCAATCAACTACTTTTGACTGCATGAAACGAACTTGCAAGTATTTGTCCTTCGGGGCGGCGGCGGTCCTCATCGCGATGATGATGGCCGCCACTGTCGTCGAACGGCTTCAGGGTACGCCCGTGGCGTTCCAGTGGTTCTACCACAGCCCGCTGTTCATCCTCCTTTGGGCCGTCGCGGCCATCGCCGGGCTGATTTACCTGGTGATGGAGGGTACGCCCAAGCGGTTGTGGACCATAGGCCTTCACATCGGCCTGGTCGTCATTCTGGCGGGGGCGCTGGTCACGTTCCTCTTCGGCACGAGCGGCAGTATCCACCTGCGCGAAGGAGAGGCCACCGCGGACTATGAACTGGACGACGAGACGCCGGCAACGCTGCCCTTCAGCATCCGGCTGGAGGCGTTCGCCATCGACTATTACGAGGGCACGCGGCGCCCGCTCGACTACCGGTCCGACATCACCTTTCTCCCCGAAGGAAATGCCGTCCGGATCTCGATGAACAACATCGCCAAGTACCGTGGCTACCGCTTCTATCAGGCTGATTATGACGAAGATGGCCTGGGCAGCATCCTCGCGGTGAGCCACGACCCCTGGGGCGTGGGCATCACCTATGCGGGCTATCTCCTGCTGCTCCTGTCGATGATCGGGTTCTTCTTCGAGAAGGATACGGCCTTCCGGAAGGCGTTGCGACGGGTCGCGACGATGACGGCGGCGGTGGCGCTCTTCGCGTTCGCGCCCGCCCAGGCATCGGCCCAGTCCATGCCGGAGGGGATGGGCATGCCCCGGAAAGAGGCGGGCACGCCGGACTTTATGCTTACCTCGAAGGCGAAGGTGCAGGCCAATGATCTGTATATGGCCATCGCGCGGCCGAAGGCGCAGTTCATGCTGTGCCTGACGCTGGGCATCGTGCTGTTCGTGCTGGGGGCCGTGCTCATCAGCAAGAAACGGAAGTTCCCGGCCTGGGTGCTGCACGGCAGCGCCGCCATCGCGCTCCTGATGTGGCTGTACCTGACGCTGGTCATCGGCCTGTGCTGGTATATTTCGGGAACGGGTCCATATGTGGGCCGATACAATGTGATGATGCTGATGGCGTGGTTCTCCACACTGGCGATTCTGCTGCTGTACAGGCGGTTCCCGCTGATCGAGCCGCTCGGCTTCCTGCTGGCTGGCTTCACGATGTTGCTGGCGAGCCGCGAGAGCGTGAGCCCGCAGATCATGCCGCTGATGCCGGTCCTGCGGTCGCCCCTGCTGTCCATCCACGTGGTGTCGATGATGATGTCCTACACGCTGTTCGGCCTGGTCGCCTTCAACGGCATCATGGGCCTGGCCGTCCCTTCCCGCGAGGCGAAGGAAAGCCTGCGGGATGTGAGTCTCGTCGTGCTGTACCCGGCGGTGTTCCTGCTGACCTTCGGCACATTCCTGGGCGCCGTGTGGGCCAATATTTCCTGGGGCAGCTACTGGGCCTGGGACCCGAAGGAGACCTGGGCGCTGATCACGATGCTGGTGTACGCCTTCACCCTGCACGGCGGCGCGCTGAAGCCCTTCCGGAACGCCAGTTTCTTCCACGGATACACGATCTTCGCGTTCGTGTGCGTCCTCGTCACCTACTTCGGCGTGAATCTCCTGCTGGGAGGGATGCACTCCTATATGTAGCGGAAGTGGCGGAACCAGGCGGTTCCGCCTTCTTTTTCCGTGTTGTAGCTGAACAGGGCGACCCGGGCCCCTTTCCAGAACCCGTTGTGCGCGGCGAAAGCATCGCCGAAGGGTTCGAAGGTCTTTCCGTCGCGGCTATACGAGAAGGAGAATCCGTTCTCCTCGGCATTCACGTCGAAGGACAGGCGGAGCCGGATTGTCCGCGCCGTCCAGGCTTCGGTTTTCAGGACTTCCCCGTTCTTTTCGAAGAACACTTCCCGTCCGTCCGGCGTCTGCCGCACGCCGATGCAGAAGAACTCCCGGCCCAGGCAGGCGAGGCCGGCTTTCTGGCCGTCGGCCAGGTCGTCCAGGTCCACCTGGACGTCGTAGGCCCCTTCGTATCCCATGATTTTCTGGGACAGCGTGTTCCGGGCGTCCCAGAGGGTGAAGGCCTTGCCGCCGTCGATGGCGAGGCGGCCTTTCTTGCGGGTGACAGACCACCCCTCGTCCTTCGGGTTATGGTTGAACTGCCACTGGAGCCCGAGCTTTCCCTCCTTGAATTCGTCCGACGAAGCCGGGAGTTCCCGCTTGGAAGCCTGGGCCGCGGCCGGCTTCTTCCAGCGGGCGACGGGTTCTCCGACGCCGTTTCCGTCATAGTCCTCGCCCATCACGGGCCAGCCGTCCTCCCAGCGCATCGGCTGCAGGTGGACGACGCGGCCCAGCGGGTCCCGCTCCTGGAAATGCAGGAACCACCATTCGCCCGCGGGCGTATCCACGATGGCGCCCTGGTGCGGGCCGTTGACCTTCGTAGACCCGGTTTCCAGCACGACCTTCCGCTCATAGGGGCCGTAGAGGTCCCGGGCGCGGAGGACGGTTTGCCAGCCCCCGCCGACGCCGCCTTCGGGGATGCTCAGGTAATAATATCCGTTCCATTTATGGATCTTCGTCCCTTCCGCCACGGGGCCCCGGTACACGGTCACGCCCTCGTCCAGGAGCGCGCGGCCGTCGGCCGACATCTTGTGGATGATGATGGGGCCGGCGCCATGGAGGCTGTGCCCCAGGTAGGCCTGGCCGTCTTCGTCCCAGAACGGGCACGGGTCCTCCCAGTGGTAGACCGCCTTCACGCAGTGAAGCGGGTCCCACGGGCCGGCCGGGTCCGTGGCGGAGCTCATGAACAGGCCCTCGTCCGGCGTGCAGAAATAGACATAGAAACGCCCGTCGTGGTAGCGGATGCTGGGCGCCCACGAGCCGCCGGCGTAGTGCTTGTTCTCGTCCCAGCCGGGCAGGTCGAAGCGGGAATAGACCTGGGAGATGAGCTTCCAGTTCACCAGGTCGGTGGATTCCAGCACCTGCATGCCCATGAAATGGAAATCAGAGGCGACCAGGTAATATCGGTCGCCGACACGGATGGCGTCCGGGTCGGAGTAGTCGGCGAGGAGGACGGGATTGCGGTAAGATCCGTCGCCCGTGTCGCCCCAGGCGGCTTCCGGGGCGTCCTGGCTGCAGCCGAGAAGAGACAGAGAGAAGAGCGTGAAGAGGAAGATGCGTTTCATAGGCGTCGTTTTCAGGATGCGGCAAGATAGCAATAATAATCCATCGGCGGACACTTTTTCTCCGCTTTGTGTATCTTTGTAGCATGAAACGCGAAGACGAAATCGCACGGGTAACCCTGACGGGAAGCGTCGTGAACCTCCTGCTGGTCGGGCTGAAGGCCGTGGCCGGCCTCGTGGGGCATTCGGCGGCGATGATCTCGGATGCCGTGCATTCGCTGTCGGACTTCGTGACGGACATCGTCGTGCTGGTGTTCGTGCGCGTGAGCGCCCGGCCGCAGGACGAGGACCACGATTACGGGCACGGCAAGTACGAGACGCTGGCGACGCTGTTCATCGGGCTGGCGCTGGCCGCGGCGGCCGTGGGCATCGTGGTGTCCGGGGCCGGCAAGCTGGCGCGCTGGCTGCAGGGCGAGGACCTGCCGGCCCCCGGCAAGATCGCCCTTTGGGCCGCCCTCGGCTCCATCGTCGCGAAAGAACTCCTTTTCCAGTATACCCGAATCAAGGGGAAGCATCTGGATTCCAAGGCATTGGAGGCCAATGCGTGGCACCACCGGTCGGATGCGCTGAGCTCCGTGGGCACGGCCATCGGCATCGGCGGGGCCATCCTGCTGGGCAGCCGCTGGACCGTGCTGGACCCGCTGGCGTCCATCGTCGTGGGCGCGATGCTGGTCAAGGTGGCCTGGGTCCTGCTCGGCCCGAGCTTCGGCGAGCTCACCGACAGTTCGCTGCCGGCGGACATGGAACAGGAGATGCTGGACATCATCCGCGGCGTGCCCGGTGTGGAGGATCCGCACAACCTGCGTACCCGCCGCATCGGCAACCGCATCGCCGCCGAGGTCCATATCCGCCTGGACGGCGCCCTGCCGCTCTCGGAGGCCCACGAGAAGGCCTCGGAGGTGGAGCGCCGCTTCAAGGACCGTTTCGGCGCGCAGTCGCACATCATCGTCCATATGGAACCCAAGCATAAAAACAACCCTGACGCATAAGATGAAATCGTTGATTCCCGCTGTTTTCGCGCTGTTTTTCGGCGCGCTTGTCCTCCGGGCCCAGCCGGCTGTCGAACTGTACCTGGCCGAGGAGGAGCTCCCGGACCTGGTCCAATGCCTGCCGGCCCCGCCCGACACCATCGGCGAGGCCTTCACGCACGACATCATGCGATATATGTGGGGGAAGACGCAGCGGCTGGATCCGGAACGCCTGGCGGTGGCCAAACTCGACGCCGTCTGGGACCTGGACACCCTGCGGACCATCTACAGCGTGCCTTTCGGGATGGAAATCTCTCCGGAGAAGACGCCGGAGATCTACCGCGCGTTCGTGAACGGCGTGTCCACCATCGAGCAGATCCGCTTCCGGCCCAAGGCCCATTACTTCCGGATGCGGCCCTACGCCCGTTTCAAGGAGGAGTCCATCTTCCCGCAGGACGACGCCTGGCTGGCGACGGAAGGCTCCTATCCTTCCGGCCATACGATCCGGGCCTGGAGCGCCGCGCTGGTGCTTTCCGAGATCAATCCGGACGCGGCCGAGGCGCTTTTCGCCCGCGCCTTCGTCTCCGGCGAGAGCCGCGTCATCGCGGGCTGCCACTGGCAGAGCGACGTGGACGCCAGCGCCACGGCCGCCTGCATCGGCTACGCCCGCCTGCAGACGAGCCTCGCCTACCGGGTCCAGATCGCCCTCGCCCGCGAAGAATTCCGCCGCCTGGCCGCAGACGGCCGGTAGGCGTCAAATGCCGGTGAAAATGCTTCCGTCCGGGAACAGGAGGAGCTGCTTCTCGCGGTCCGAATGCTCCCGGTCGTATTCGACCTGGTAGTAGGCAGGAACCCCGTCTGCCTGTTCGAACAGGAGGATGTCGTCGATTTCCCAGTTGCAGTAGTCCTGGGCGGCCTTCATCACCGGGGTGGGGATGTCGAGGAAGGTGAGTTCCGTCTTCGTGCGCTTCCAGGCTCCGTCCTTGTCGAACTGGGCCTCTTTCTCGTGTCCGTCGTGGTAGAATTCCGCCTTGTAAGTGGAGAGAACCTTTTCCCATTCCACGTGGCTGGCGCCGGGGAACCGGGAATCGAAGGCTTGCCGGACCGCTTTCGGCGCCTGTCTCAGGCCGAGGGTGCATCCGGTCAGCAGCAAAAGCAGGGAAAACAAGGTGAGGAGAAGCATCTTTTTCATACGGAATATGGATTTCCGCAAGATAGCAAAAAGAGATTTCCAGGCGGTTACAAACCCGGAAAAGGGCATTAAAATTCTGTTACAATTGAATTTTTCCCTTGAGGGAAACGGCCGCCGGGTGTATCTTTGTACCATAAAACGAACGACATGCTGATTGTCTTGAAGCTCCTGGGCTCGATCGCCCTCCTGATATTCGGAATGAAGATGATGAGCGAGGCCCTCCAGAAGATGGCGGGCCCGCAGCTGCGGCACCTCCTCGGCGCCATGACCACGAACCGGTTCACCGGCGTGGCGACCGGCGCGCTGGTGACCGTCGCGGTCCAGTCTTCGGCGGCGACGACCGTGATGACGGTGTCTTTCGTTAATGCGGCGCTGCTCACCCTGGCCCAGGCCATCTCGATCATCATGGGCGCGAACATCGGCACGACGATGAGCGCCTGGATCATGTCGGCGGGCTTTTCCTTCAATGTCGTCAATGTCGTGTGGCCGGCCTTCCTCATCGGCATCGTCCTGATCCAGATCGGCAGGCATCGCTATTTCGGCGATTTTCTCTTCGGGCTTTCCTTCCTGCTGTTCGCCCTGGGGATGCTCAAGCAGACGGGCGTGGAGATGGACCTGGCGAGCAAGCCGGAAGTGGTGGCTTTCTTCGCGAGCTTCAAGACGAATTACGGGACGATCCTGCTGTTCCTGCTGATCGGCACGATCCTGACGGCGCTGGTGCAGAGCTCGGCGGCGCTGATGGCCATCACGATGGTCCTGTGCGCGACCGGGGCGATTTCCATCTTCCAGGGCATCGCCCTGGTGATGGGCGAGAACATCGGCACGACCGTGACGGCGAACCTGGCCGCGCTGAGCGCGAATACGCAGGCGCGCCGGACGGCCATGGCGCACTTGGTCTTCAACGTGTTCGGCGTCATCTGGGTGCTCATTCTCTTCTTCCCGTTCGTGCGGATGGTGTGCGGCATCGTGGGCCTCGACCCCAATGCCTCCGAGCAGAGTCCCACCCAGCTTTCCTTCGCCCTGGCGACGTTCCATACGTGTTTCAACGTGATCAACACGGCAATCCTGATCTGGTTCATCCCGCAGATCGAAAAGCTGGTGTGTTTTATCATCAAGCCGAAGAAGACCGAAGACGAGGACGAATTCCGGCTGCAGTACATCCGGGTCGGTATCATGAACACCCCCGAAATCTCCGTCCTGCAGGCGCAGAAGGAGATCGCGGTGTTCGGCGAGAACACGCAGCGGATGTTCGAGCAGGTGAAAGAGATGTATGCGACGGAGGACGAGCAGGCCTTCGCCAGACTTTTTGAGCGCATCCGCAAGGGAGAGGAGGGCAGCGACCGGATGGAGAACGAGATCGGCCGGTACCTGAGCGCCGTGGGCGAGGCCCATCTGTCCGACGACACCAAGGAAAAGATCCGCGCGATGCTCCGCCAGATCGGCGAGCTCGAGTCCGTGGGCGACAGCTGCTTCAACCTGGCCCGCATCCTGCGCCGCAAGCGGGCGACCAAGATCGTCTTCACGCCGGAGATGGACGAAGGCATCCGGCGCATGTTCGCGCTCGTGGAAGAAGCGCTCACGCGGATGAACACCGTCCTGTCCGGGCACAAAGAGGACTTTGGGATTGCCGTCTCCGAGGACCTGGAGCGCCGGATAAACGCCTGCCGCAACGAGCTCAAGCGGCAGAACATCGAGAACCTGGACGCCCGCAAGTACGATTACGACAAGGGCACCGTGTTCGTCGACCTCTTCAGCGAGTGCGAGAAGACCGGCGACTACATCATCAATGTCGTGGAGGCCCGCTTGGGCGCCATCCGCAACGGCATCCGCTACCGCGGCATCCAGATGGACACCGACGCCAAGGAGATCAGCGTGGACGGAGAGGTCGTTTCCTTTACCAAGACCGAATACGAGCTCCTGAAGCTGTTCCTGGAAAACCGCGGAAAGGTCTTTTCCCGCGAGGAGCTCCTATCGGCCGTCTGGCCGGACGACGTCATCGTGACGGCCCGCACCGTGGACGTGAACATCACCCGCATCCGCAAGAAGATCGGCCCCTACGCGGATTGCATCGTGACCCGTCCCGGGTTCGGGTATTCGTTCCAGGAATAGGAAATCAGTCGAAACTCTCCAGCTGCACGCCGGGGATGGAGGAGAGGGTGTTGATGAGATTCACCCCGTATTCCTTCTTGGGGACGTGCAGGACGGCTTCGAGCTTGTAGCCGTTTTCCTGCTTGGAGAGCGAGTAGTCCTTGACGCGGCGTCCCAGGCTGGTAAGGGCTTCTTTGATGGCTTCCTGGTCCGGTGAGGAGAACACGGCGTTGATTTCCTTGTCTCCAAACTTGATGCTGCTGGAGTTCAGGACTTCCAGGCAAACGAGCACGAGGACGGTGCAGATGCCGCTCAGCGCGTACATCCCGCAGCCCAGGGCCAGGCCCAGCGAACCGGTCACCCACAGGCCGGCGGCCGTGGTGAGGCCGGACACGTGGTTCTTGGTCTTCATGATGATGCCGCCGCCGAGGAAACCGAGGCCGCCCACCACGCCGGCCGCGACACGGGCCGCATCGAACCGGGGGGCGCCTTCGAAGCCGAACTGCGAAACGATCATGAACAGCGCGGAGCCCAGCGCGACAAGCACGTGCGTGCGCATGCCGGCGCCCTTGGCGCGGATTTCCCGCTCGTAGCCGATGATTGCGCCGACGAAGGCGGCCGCGAGCACGCGGATGGACAAATCAAGCAAAGGTGACATATCGGGTCGTATTTAATTCCGTTTCAGGTACAAAGATAGTTTTTTTTCGGACAGATTCTCAATTGTTCTCCTTGAACAGGTCCGACGGCGTGGCGTTGAACTCCTTGGTGAAGCAGCGGGTGAAGTACTTGGGGTCGTTGAAGCCGACCTCGTAGGCGATCTCGGAGATGTTCATGTCCTTGTTCGTGCCGTTGCAGATCATTTCCTTCGCCACGTTCAGGCGATAGGTCCGGATGAACTGGGCGGTGGTCATCCCGAGCGCGTTCTGGATCTTCTCGTTCAGCATGCCGCGGTTCATTTTCATCGCTTCGGCCAGCGTATGGACGTCGAGGTCCGGATCCTTGTACAGTTTCTGGATGGCCTCCAGGAGCATCGCGGAGAAGTCGGTTTCCTTGGTAGACAACGTGCTGGACAGCAGCGTGTTGTGGCTGGCGATCATCTCGTTCTGCTTTTGCAGGAGGGCATTTTGCTCCGAGAGCTCTTCCGCTTTCCGCTCCAGTTCTTCCTTCTTTTCCTTCAGCTCCTTCGTCTGCCGGTCCACTTCCTGCTGCAGCAGGTCTTTTTTCCGCTTGAGGGAGCGCGTATACCGGCGCACGAACTGGTAGGCGAGGAATGCGACGAGCAGCAGGACAAGCAGCCGGAACCACCACCGGTTGTACAGCACGGGCTTGATGTTCAGCGTCTTTTCGTCCTGGGACAGGACATTCCCGTTCTTGTCCACGGCCCGGATCTGGATCTTGTATTTCCCGCCCGGGATGTGTCCGTACTTGATATGGGTGTCGTCCTCGAAGACGGGCGTCCAGTCCTTGTCCAGCGGCAGGATCCGGGTTTCGTAGTGGTGGTCCGCCCCCGGGGAGTAGGACAGGTCGGAGAATTTCAAGATGAAATCGAGATTCATCTCGTCCTTGTTGACGGTGTCCGTGAACAGGAGGTTGTGGAACGTCCCTTTCGACCAGTATCCCGAGATGACGACCACGGGCTTGTTGCCGTATTCCTGCCGGATGTGGCTGGAGCGCAGGATGCTGAGCCCTTCTTTCTGGCCGAAGTAGATGGTCCCGTCCTCGCTTTTCAAGGAACTGTTCTCGCAGAAGGCCATGGAGTTCAGCCCGTCCCGCAAGCCGTAGCTGGTCATCTCCCCGGCCTGCGTGTCCAGGCGGGAAAGGCCGTTCTCGGTCGTGATCCACAGGGTATAGCCGTCCAGCAGGAGGCTTTGGACCTGGTTGTCCGCCAGCCCGTCCTTTTCCGAATAATACGTGATGTCCGGCTTTCCGGACAGGCAATTGTCCACCCGGCACAGGCCGCTCCCGTACGTGCCGGCCCAGAGGGTGTTCCCGTCCGGAACCAGCGCCATGCAGACGGGCAGCTCCGCGACCCGCCGGGATTCCAGCGTTTTCAGGTCGATGGCGCTCAGCCCGTCGAAACCGCTCACCCACAGCTGGTCCGAGGCGATGCAGGCCCCGAAGAAGGCGGTCGTCTTTCCGGGATAGCGGACGTAGGAGGATTTCCGCAGGTCGTAGATGTACAGCCCGTTGTGGGCGGTGATCCAGATATAGTCGTTGACGGGATCGTACGTCATCCCGAAAACGACGTCGATGCTTCGGGCCGCTTCAGACTGGGACCCTTCCGGGGTGTGGATGACGTCGGGTCCGGACACGGGGATGTAGTTCAGATGGCCGGTCACGGAACCGAACCAGAGCCGGCCCTGCCGGTCCTCGCAGAAGGCCGTGACCGAATTGTCGGGAATCGTGGAATTCTTCGTGTTGTAGTTGCGGAACACCAGGTCGCCGACCTGCCGGCACAGGCCATAGCCGGTCGTTGCCAGCCACAGGACCCCTTTGCTGTCGATGTGCATGGCCCGGACCGGCGTGGACGGGATGGGGGCCGACGTGCTCTCGATGTGGGACAGATTCGTGATCTGGAGCGGTTTCCGCTGGATGATGGCCAGCCCTTCCGCCTCGAGCCCGACCCAGACCTGGCTGTCCCGGACGACGAGGCTCCGCACCATTTCTCCCGGCAGCAGGGCGTTTCCATATTCGTTCGGGCGGGAGCCGTAGGTGTCGAACGAATGGTCCGCCGCATTGTAGATGCTGATGCCGCCCAAGGTCCCGACCACCACTTCCCCTTCCGGCGAGAGGCACAGTCCGGTGACTTCGTCGTTCGGCAGGGAGCGTCGGTCGGATTCCGCATGCTGGAAACAGGTATACTTCCCGGTGGCGATGTTGGCCCGGTACAGCCCCTTCAGCGTCCCGACCCATACATCGTTCCCGGCGCGCAGGTAGGCGGTCGCCTTGTTGTCTTCCCCGATGTCGATGCCCGGGAGGATTCCGGACAGGGACAGTCCCTTGCCCGCGATGTGCCGGACCTTGTAGAAGCGCCCGCCCAGGGTAAGCCACGCGGATCCGTCCTCTTCCACATCCTCGATCCGGGACATCAGGCTGGCGTTGGAGACCTCGCATTGCAGCGAGTCGACCAGGAACCGGTTTCCCCCGTCGGCAAACGACACCCGGAACAGGACGTCGTCCGACACGAACCACATGCATCCGTTGGCGTCCCGGTTCACGTCTCCGGGGGAGTGGGAGCGCTGCCAGGCGCGGGACATCCCGGGAAACGAATCGACCAGGGCCAGCGACTTCAGGTCCAGGATGTTCATCCCGCCCGCCGTGGGGATCCACAGCCTCCCGTATCCGTCTTCACTGCACTGGTTGACGAAGTCGTTGATGAACGCCGGATCCGTCTTCGCGGTGTACTTGATGAAGGAATCTCCGTCGTACCGGACCAGCCCTCCGCCGAACGTGCTGATCCAGGCGTATCCCTTGCTGTCGAAGTAGATTCTGTTGACATCCTGGTCCGGAAGTCCGTTCTGCCGGGTCAGCCGGTTGATGACGATGTAGTCTTCCGCGGCCGTTTCGGCCTGGAGCCTTCCCGGAAGAAGAATCAGGCAGGAAAAAATTGTCAATAAAAAATCCACCCGCTTTTTTAAAATGTCTACCATATCATTTTTTTTGTCCACAAGACCCACCGCAAAGATGCTTAATTTTGCAAAAACGAGCAAGACTAACCAAGAAAAATCAACATCAACACTTCTAATAACGTTACTTTTATGAAAGTCTTCAACACCATTCGCTGCCTTTTTCTCGCAGGGCTGTTGATCGTTTCCGGGGCGGAAACCTTCGCCCAGAACGTCACGGTCAAGGGAAAAGTCACAGATTCGCGTGGCGAGCCTGTCATCGGAGCCACGGTCATGCTCAGCGGTAACCAGACTGTTGGTACGCAAACGGATTTGGGTGGAAACTATTCGATCAGTGTTCCGTCCAACGCCTCCCTCATCTACTCCTGTGTCGGTTACGCGACGCAGACGGTCGCTCGTGCCGGACGTTCCGTCATCGACGTCGTCCTGGCGGAAGACACGGAATTCCTGGAAGAGACCGTCGTCATCGGTTACGGCGTCCAGCGCAAGAGCGACGTTACGGGCGCCATCGCTTCCGTGAAGGAGTCCGACCTCGAGAACCGCACCACGACCGATGTCGCCCAGGCCCTCCAGGGCAAGGCGGCCGGCGTCCAGATCGTGAACGCCTCCGGCGCTCCGGGCGCCTCCTCCTCCATCCAGATCCGCGGTTATTCCTCGAACTCGAGGACCTCTCCGCTGATGATCGTGGACGGCCTCAAGGTCAATGATATCAGCTACCTGGATCCGGAGTCCATCGCCTCCATTGAAATCCTGAAGGACGCCGCCTCCGCCGCCATCTATGGCGTCGAGGCCGGTAACGGTGTCGTGCTTGTCACGACGAAGTCGGGCCAGAAGGGTTCCGGCCGCGTCTTCTACAATTTCCAGCACTCCATCCAGAATGTCGCGCACCTGCCCGAGATGATGAACGCGAAGGAGTACATGGACTACATGATCCTCGCCGGCGCCGCGACCCAGGACGGTTTCGGCTACGACGGCAAGACCGACACCAAATGGACGGACTACATGCTCGAAACCGGCCACCAGACCCGTCACACCGTGGGCGTGGAAGGCGGCAACGACCGGGCTAGATTCTACACTTCCCTCTCCTATACCGATAATGATGGTATCGTCAAGGGCGACAAGGATATCTTCCAGCGCCTTGTCGGCCAGATCAATGCGGAATACAAGGTCAAGGACTGGCTGACCGTCGGCGTGAATGCCACCATCGACCGGAGCCTGCGCCGGGCCGTTTCCGAGAGCTCTTCCATCTCCGAGTCCGTCATGGGCGCCATGTTCGTCCACGATCCTACTACGCCGTACATCTATGACGACAACGCCATCCCTTCCCGCGTGCAGGCGATGATCAACGACAGGATCCCCCGCGATCCCAACGGTCATGTCTATGGTATTTCCGCGTTCAACGAGACGAGCTACATGTGGCACCCGCAGGCCATCCTGGACCGCTCGGACACCGAGACGCAGAGCTTCCGTACGCGGGGTACCGCCTATGCGAATTTCACCCCGGTCCCGGGACTGGTCATCACCTCCCGCTTCGGCTTCCAGGGCGGCTACAGCCACACCAACACCTACAACCATGAGGTGTACATCAGCTCGAAGACCAACCAGGCCATGTCCATCTCGGGCTCGACGAACGACCGCCTGTACTATCAGTGGGAGAACTTCGCCAACTACACCAAGGCGTTCGGCAAGCACGAGCTCACGGCGATGGCGGGTATGTCCTACCAGCAGACCAACACGGACAATCTCCGCGGCACCGCCTACGTCCTCTCCAGCGACGATCCCAATTTCCGCTACCTCGACAACGCCGTGAACAACGCGAACATGTCGATCGGCGGTCAGCCGGAGGTCCGGGCCAACATGTCCTACTTCGGCCGTCTCGGCTGGTCCTATGCGAACAAGTATTTCGTCCAGGCCAACTTCCGCGCCGACGCCTATGACAGCTCCAAGCTGGACAAGAACCACAGATGGGGTTACTTCCCGTCCGTCTCCGCCGGTTGGACCGTCAGCAACGAGCCCTTCATGCAGGGTGTCAAGCAGGCGCTGAACCTCTCTTTCCTCAAGCTGCGCGCTTCCTGGGGTGTGAACGGTAATGTCAATGCCCTGGGCGCGTATCAGTACGCTTCCTCCCTGGAAACCAACAAGAACTATGGTTACAACCTGAACGGCACGTTCATCGTGGGCGTCCGTCCTTCCAAGGTCCTGCCGAACCCGAACATCAAGTGGGAGACTTCCCGCCAGGTGGATGTGGGTATGGACCTGCGCATGTTCAGCGAGCGGCTCACCTTCTCCGTGGACTGGTACAACAAGAATACGCACGACCTGCTCACCAGCACGACGGCTCCGGCCAACACGGGCGCTGAAACGGTCTATGTCAACGCCGGTCTCGTGAACAACCATGGTACTGAGTTCGAGCTGGGCTGGAAAGACACCATCGGCGACTTCAACTACGGCATCAGCGGAAACCTCTCCACGGTCCACAACAAGGTCGTGAAGGGCACTTCCAAGGACCGCGTCCCGGGCCAGAAGATCTGGAGCTCCTATGACGTGACCTACTTCGAGGAAGGCTATCCGCTGTGGTACCTGCGCACCTTCATGGTGGACCATATCGATCCGAAGACCGGCGCCGCCGTGTACAAGGATTTCAACAATGACAACGCGATCACGCCGGACGACCGGGATTTCGCCGGCAGCGGCATTCCTGATTTCACGTACGGCGTTACGCTCAACATGGGCTGGAAGGGATTCGACCTGCTGGTGCTGGGCGCCGGTTCCCAGGGCGCCGAACTGCTCTACGCGGTGACCCGCGCCGACGCGCTGCAGCAGAACACGCTCAAGATTTTCTATTCGGACGCCTGGAAGAGTGCCTCCTCCACCGGTTACAAGTATCCGAAGCCGGACAGCAGCGACAAGTTCTACCGTTGCTCCAACCTGCGTGTCTATGACGCCTCCTTCTTCAAGATCAAGCAGATCCAGCTGGGTTACACCCTGCCGCGCAGGATCGTCAAGAAGATTGCGATGAGCTCCCTCCGCGCCTATGTTTCCCTGGATGACTGGTTCACGTTCACGAAGTATCCGGGCCTCGATCCGGAGACCAGCCATGCCGGCTCCTCCGCCTCCGGTCTGGGCGTCGACTACGGTTCTTACCCGATTTCCAAGAAACTGGTCTTTGGTGTCAATGTTTCCTTCTAATACTGTACAGTCATGAAAAGAATATATACAGCCCTTTCGATCGCTGCGCTTGTCCTGGCGGCCGGCTCCTGTGAGAAGAACCTCGACATTCCCCAGAAGAGCGTCCTGTCCACCGAGGATTTCTACACGAATGCAACCGCGGAAGATGCGGAGGCCCTGATCGGCAGCGTTTACCATCTGTACTGGGGCGGCCGTGACGTCACCTGCGTCAACGGCATCGAAAAGATCCTCTTCCTGAATTGCCTCGACGACGACCATTATCCGGGCGGCGGCTCCTTCTCGGATGCCACGAACCAGTACCAGGAGGCCGGCAGCTACAACGTCACCTCCGCCGACTTCGCCCCGAAGATTGTCTATAAGGGCGTCTACAGCGTCATGTACCATTGCAACCTGATCCTGGAGAAGATTCCGGAGACGAACGACGCCCGCATCAACCGCGTCAAGGCGGAAGCCAACTTCCTCCGTGCGCTGGCGATGTTCGACGCCGTCCGCTGGTGGGGCACCCCGCCGCTCCCGGACCATCTGCTCTCCCAGGAGGAATACAACCAGTCCAACAACCCGACCGAGGACTCCATCAAGTGGATCCTCGCGCAGATGAAGGAGGCCGCCGACCAGCTGCCCGCCATCGGCGGCAAGGGCCAGCAGGCAGCTTTCGGCGGCCGTATCTCCAAGCACGCGGCGCTTGCCTATCGGGGCAAGGTGGGCCTCTGGTACGGGCAGCGGTTCAACGACAAGGAAGTGCTGGCTGAGGCGGTCAAGGACCTCAAGACCGTGATCGACTCTGGTCTCTACGGCCTCGTCTCCGACATGTTCATCATCGAGCGCCAGGCGGGCGACTTCTGCGAGGAATACCTTTTCGAGCACAATTCCGGTGACAATGACGGTTTCCCCGGCGACCCGTCGAACGACCTTCGCCACACGTGGACCGGCTGGCCCAGCGGTCTCGCTCTCCCGAAGGATTTCTTCGGCGGCTGGGGCTGGAACGCCGTGTCCAAGGAGTTCGGCGAATTCCTGGCGGCCCATGAAGGCGGTATCGAGAAGCCGCGCTTCAAGTCCACGATCCACACCTACGAGCAGGTGCTGGCCATGGATTACGCCCCTGGCGTAACGCCCGGTGTCAAGGAAAACCAGGTCATCTACCACAATGCCGGTTACTTCACCTTCCGGGGCCTTGGATGGCTCAGCGAGGCTTATGAGGGAACCAGCCCTCCCTTCTGGAAATGGTATAAGGCCAATACCCCCATGCTCCGCTATGCGGAAGTGCTGCTGATGTACGCCGAGGCCAAGTTCCTCGTGGACAATGACGCCGACAAGAGCGGCCTGAAGGCCCTGAACGAGGTCCGCCGCCGCGCCCAGATCCCCGAGCTTGCCTCCATGACCTACCAGGACATCAAGGACGAGCGCCGCGCCGAACTCTTCTGTGAGCAGGAGCGCTTCTTCGACCTGGTCCGCTGGGGCGACGCGCCTACGGCGCTTGCGAACAAGGGCAAGAAGCTGTACAAGTTCTTCGGCTACAAGCCGGGCACCACGGAGTGGGATGTCGTCGTGGAAGAAGGCAAAGGCAAGGGCTGGCAGGACAAGTACGAATTCCTTCCGTTCCCCTTCGAGCAGATTTCCGCCAATCCCAACCTCAAGCAGAATCCCGGCTGGTAATAAGCGAACTTAATAATTTAGAGACATGAAAATCAAGAACTTATCCCTCGTTGCCCTCGCAGCGCTCGCGCTTGCGTCCTGCGGCAACAACGCCCCGGCTCCGGTGGAGGCCGAGCCGGTCAAGATCGAACCCGGCGAGCAGGCTCCGCTGGCCGACCCCGGCCAGAAGAACTTCGGCGGCATGGCCACCGGCGCTCCCCGCGACACCACCGGCATGGCCGAGCGCATGCGCCGGATGCGGGAAGAGATGAACAAGATCCGCACGGTCCATTTCAACGACCTGTCGATGAGCGATCCGTTCATCTATCCGGATCCGGTCACCAAGACCTACTACCTCACCTCCTCCGGCGGCCGTCAGTACCGCAGCAAGGACCTGGTGATGTGGGAAGGCCCTTACAATGTCATCGACCTGACCGGCACCTGGTGCGAGAAGGCGGGCTTCGCCGCCGCGGCGGAGATCCACAAGATCGGCGATTACTACTACTACGCCGGCACCTGGAGCGACCACAGCGACCT
>ONDF01000011.1 GCA_900316525.1 uncultured Bacteroidales bacterium | reverse complement strand
TCCTGCGCCGGCACATAGATGTCGTCGCCCCGCTGCTCCAGGTTCACGCCCAAGCGGCGGAAGGCGTCCGGAATGATGCCCAGGTCGTACCAAGACACATTCTTGATGGTGATTTCGCTCTGGTTGATGGCGGCCATGCCGATGAACGAGCCCACCTCGATCATATCCGGCAGAATGCGGTGGTTTGTGCCGTAGAGCTTCTCCACACCGTGGATCCGCAGGAGGTTGGACCCCACTCCGTCGATGAACGCGCCCATCCGGTTGAGCATCTTGCACAGCTGCTGCAGGTACGGCTCGCAGGCGGCGTTGTAGATGGTGGTCGTGCCCCGCGCAAGGACGGCGGCCATCACGATATTGGCCGTACCGGTCACGGAAGCCTCGTCCAGCAGCATATAGCGGCCGGTCAGCCGGTCCTTGGTGGTCAGATGGAACGCGCGGCGGGAGGCGTCATACTCCATGTCGGCGCCCAGGGTGACCATGCCCGACAGGTGCGTGTCCACGCGCCGGCGGCCGATCTTGTCGCCGCCCGGCTTCGCGAACCACGCGTGCCCGAAGCGGGAAAGCAGCGGTCCCACGACCATCACCGACCCGCGGAGCGCCGCGCACTTCTTCACGAACTCCTCCGTCTCGATGTACGCCGTGTCCACCTCGTCCGCCTGGAACCGGTAGGTGCCCTTCTCCAGGCGCTGGACTTTCACGCCCATCCCCTGCAGCAGGCCGATGAGGTTCTTCACGTCCAAGATCTCCGGAACGTTGGAGAGAACGACCGGATCGGCCGTCAGCAGCACCGCGCTGATGACTTCCAGGGCCTCGTTCTTCGCGCCCTGCGGGGTGATTTCGCCGGACAGCTTGTATCCGCCTTCGATGATGAATTTTCCCATATTACACGTGCTCTACTTCAGGGTGGAGTTCAATACCGTATTTTTCCTTGATCGTGCCGATGACGCGCTGTTCCAGGGCGACGATCTCTTCCGGGGTGGCCGTCCCGGTCGCGTTGACGATCACGAGCGGCTGCTTGGGGTACACCTGCGCGCCGCCGAGCCGCATGCCCTTGAACCCGCACTGGTCGATCATCCAGGCGGCAGGAACTTTCACGCGGTCCCCCACGTCATAGTGCGGCACTTCATATTCCGGGCCGTTCTCCGCTTTCGCGATGGCGACGATCCGCTCGAAGTGCTCCCTGTCGATGACCGGGTTGCAAAAAAAGCTCCCCGCGCTTCCGGTCTCCTTCGGGTCCGGCAGCTTCTGCTCCCGGATGCCGATGACGGTCTCGCGGATCATTTGCGGCGTGAGATGCCCGATCAGGTCGGGCATGACGACCTCCTCCTCCGTCATTCCCGGCTTGACCGGGAATCTCGCCTCCAGCGCCTTGCGGACGCCGCCGTAGTCCAGCTTGGGCTGGGGGGCGGTGGAGAGGCGGAAGGTGACGGCGGTGATGATGTAGCGGCCTTTCCAGGCGGTCTTGAAAAGCGAGGTGCGGTAGCCGTAGCCGCAGTCCGCTCCCGGAATGTCCACGAAGCGGCGCTCCTGCCGGTCGAAGGCATGGACCGTGTCGATGATGTCCTTCGCCTCCACGCCGTACGCGCCGATGTTCTGCACCGCGCTGGCGCCCACCTCGCCAGGAATCAGCGACAGGTTCTCCGGGCCCCAGAGGCCCTCGGCGGCCGCCCAGGCGCAGAAGTCGTCGAAGACGACGCCTGCGGCGACAGTGGCAGATTTCTCCGCGCGGCCTTCGGCCTTGGTCGAAATGACAGGATTCAATGTGATCCCCTGGTTGGCCATATGCAGCACCGTGCCGGGGAAGTCGCCGGTGAAGAGGAGGTTGGAGCCGCCGCCCATCACGAAGAGGGGCTGCGGGAGGGCGTCGAAGTCCAGCGTCAGCAGGTCCTCCAGCTCCGTGACCTCCACATACAAACGGCAGGACACCCTCATACCGAAGGTGTTCTGCCGGGAAAGGTCGTATGCTTCGTGCCTGATAATCACTTATTCAGGCTTGACATTCAGGGCGATCTGGAGCTCGTCCAGCTGGACCTGGTCGATCTCCGACGGGGAGTCGATCATCACGTCGCGGCCCTGGTTGTTCTTCGGGAACGCGATGTAGTCGCGGATGGAGTCGGAGCCGCCCATCAGGGCGCACACGCGGTCGAAGCCGAAGGCGAGGCCGCCGTGCGGCGGGGCGCCAAACTTGAAGGCGTTGATGATGAAGCCGAACTTGAGTTCCGCCTCCTCCGGGCCGATGCCCAGCACCTCGAACATGCGCTTCTGCATGTCGGCGTTGTGGATCCGGATGGAGCCGCCGCCGAGCTCGGAGCCGTTCAGGACGAAGTCGTAAGCATTGGCGCAGACGCGCTCGAGGTCCTCCTTCGCATTGGAATAGAACCACTTCTCGTGCTCCGGCTTAGGGGCCGTGAACGGGTGGTGCATCGCATAGAAGCGCTGGGTCTCGTCGTCCCACTCCAGGAGCGGGAAGTCCACGATCCACAGCGGGGCGAAGACCTTCGGGTCACGGAAGCCCAGGCGGTTGCCCATCTCCAGGCGCAGGACGCCGAGCATGGTCTGGACCTTGCGCTTGTTGTCGCCGGACATCACGAGGAGGAGGTCACCGGGCTGCGCCTCGGCGGCCGCCGCGATCTTCGCGAGGTCCTCGGGGCCGTAGAACTTGTCGATGGAGGACTTGAAGGAGCCGTCCGCATTGACACGGATGTAGATGAGGCCCTTGGCGCCCACCTGCGGGCGCTTGACCCACTCGGTGAGCTCGTCCACCTGCTTGCGGGTGTATTCGGCCGCGCCGGGCACGGCGATCGCGCCGATGTAGGCCGCGCCGTCCAGCACGCCGAAGCCCTTGCCCTTCGCCACGTCCGTCAGTTCGTGGATCTTCATCCCGAAACGGACGTCCGGCTTGTCGGAGCCGTAGTTGTCCATCGCGTCGTACCAGGTCATCCGCGGGAGCGGGTTGGGGATGTCGACGCCCAGGACGTTCTTGAACAGGGTGCGCATCATCTCCTCGAAGTTGTTCAGGACATCTTCCTGCTCCACGAAGGACATTTCGCAGTCGATCTGGGTGAATTCCGGCTGCCGGTCCGCGCGGAGGTCCTCGTCGCGGAAGCAGCGGACGATCTGGAAGTAGCGGTCATAGCCGGCCACCATCAGCAGCTGCTTGAAGGTCTGGGGGCTCTGCGGGAGGGCGTAGAACTGGCCCGGATTCATGCGGGACGGGACCACGAAGTCGCGGGCGCCTTCCGGCGTGGACTTGATCAGGTACGGGGTCTCAATCTCCATGAAGCCCTTGGCGTCCAGGAAGTTGCGGATCTCGTGGGCCACGCGGTGCCGCAGGGTCAAAGCCCGGCGGAGCGGACCGCGGCGGAGGTCCAGGTAACGGTATTTCATCCGGATGTCGTCGCCGCCGTCGGATTCGTCCTCGATGGTGAAGGGCGGAGTGACGGACTTGTTCAGGATGTGGATGGCCGACACCTTGATCTCGATGTCGCCGGTGGGCATCTTGCTGTTCTTGGCCTGGCGCTCGACGACCTCGCCGACCGCCTGGATCACGAATTCACGGCCGAGGGAGGTGGCGGTGTCCACCAGGTCGGCGGGCGCGTCGGCCTCCACGACCAGCTGGGTGATGCCATAACGGTCCCGGAGGTCGATGAAGGTCATGCCGCCCAGTTTGCGGGCTTTCTGGACCCATCCGGCGAGCGTCACGCGCTCTCCCTTGTTGCCGATGCGGAGTTCTCCGCAAGTGTGTGTACGATACATATCTTTATCTTCGGTTTAACTTCGGATTAACTTACAAAATTAGCAAAAAAATATGAGTATCTTTGCAGGGATAACCGATTTGATATGGAAGTACGCGCCAAGAAGGCCCTCGGCCAGCATTTTCTCACCGACCAGCGCATCGCGCAGGACATCGTCGCCGCGCTGCACGGCCCCTGCGAGGCCTTGGAAGTGGGCCCCGGAATGGGGGTATTGACCCAGTATCTGCTGCAGCGGGAGGACATCGACCTGAAGCTCGTGGAGATCGACGGGGAATCCGTGGACTACCTCCTCACGCACTTCGCCGGCATGCAGGGAAAGCTCCTGCAGGCCGATTTCCTGCGGCTGAAGCTGGAGAAGATCTTCCCGGAGCGGTTCTCCGTCATCGGCAATTTCCCGTACAACATCTCCTCGCAGATCTTTTTCAAGGTCCTGGACTACCGCGAAAGCATCCCGGAAGTCGTGTGCATGATCCAGAAGGAGGTCGCCGAGCGCATCGCCGAAGGGCCGGGGTCCAAGACCTACGGCATCCTGTCGGTGCTGCTGCAGGCCTGGTATGACATCGAGTACCTGTTCAGCGTGGGCTCGGGCTGCTTCGCCCCGCCGCCCAAGGTGGAATCGGCCGTCATCCGCCTCACGCGGAACGGCCGCACGGACCTGGGCTGCGACGAGAGCCTCTTCCGGGCCGTCGTGAAAACCGCCTTCGGCCAGCGCCGGAAGATGATGCGGAACCCGCTCAAACCCCTTATCGCCGCCAAGGCCGCCCGCAAGGGATGGACCGACGAGGAAAAGGCGGCCTTCACCGCCAACCCGGTGTTCGAACGCCGGCCGGAAACCTTATCCGTGGAAGACTTCATCGACCTGACCAACCTGTTGACCTAGTCCTTTCCTTGATCTAGAGTTTTGCAACGGTGGCAGCCAGCTGCTCACCGAGTCCGATGGTGTAGCCTTCGGACAGGAAGAACACGCGGTTGAAGGAGTCCGCGAGGATGACGAGCGGGAGGCGGGAAGGGGCGCCCGAAGCGCTTTCCGGGCCGACTTTCATCCCCTTCTCGATGCCCTTCTGCACGGCGCCGTCCGCATCCAGGCCCAGGACGATGGTATCGGGCAGAATGCCGTAGCGGCCCTCGGACATCTCCACCTGGAGGCGGTGCATAGCCGCTTCCGAGGCGCACAGGAGCACGATCGGACGGCCCCAGGCCTCGAGTTTCTCGCGGGCGACCGCGAGGTCGCGGAGGACGTGGTTCGTGGGCTCCTTGCCCGGCTCGAGAATGGCCAGGGCGTAGTGGCCGCGGCCGACGGCGGAGAGGAGTGATGCCTCCGGCTTCGCTTCTTCGGCAATCACATCGCCATACTCGCTCTTCGCCAGTTCAACCGGGCGGAACTTCGTTTCGGCGTCGAAGGAGCCGAGGACCGGGACTTCGTTCTCGCTGGCGCGGAGGACGAGGTCGCAAACGGTCTCCTGACCGGCGACAACGTCCAAGAACACCATCGACACCGGGACGGTGCCGCTGGATAGACGGTTGCCGGAGACGAGCAGGTAGCGGCCCTCCTCCAGCGGATAGCCCTTCTTGAACACATGGGCCCAGTCCATGCCGCCGCCCATATCCACGTCACCCTCGTCGAATTCCATCAGGCGCGGGCGTCCGTTCTCGATCTTGGAGAGGGAGAAGTGGCTGTAATAGCGGGGGTTGTCGACGACCTTGTCCGGGGTGTAAGTGAGGCGGAGCGTGCCCTTCGGGGCGGCCACGGCCGGGCCGGCGCCGTCAAAGTCCACGTCCAGCCAGTCGCCGTCGGTGCGGTACTGGATCTTGCCGTTCACGGGGTTCTTCTGCGCCTCGATGCCGCGGGCGCGGGCCAGGGCGACGAAGAAGATGCCCCGGGAACGCGGCGTGGCCAGCTCGCTCCGGAAAACGCCGATGGGCGACATCGGGATGTCCCAGGCCAGCGGGTCGTCCAGGACGGTGATGTTGCTCCGGACCCAGGTCACGACTTCCTGCGGATCCTTCAGGTCCTCCAGCTGCTCGACATTCCCGAAGAAGGTCTTGTACGGGCTCAGGAACTCGTTCTCCACGCGCGGGCCGAGGACGGCGTCGTGGTCCAGATAGCTGTCCATCAGGTTCTCCAGCGTAATGTCGTGAAAATCCTTCCGGCTCAAGGTCAGGAAGAGATGCTCCACGCGCTCGTGGTCGTCGGCCATCGACATGAAGGCCTCGATGGTGCGCCAGTTGCCGCGGGCCCACTCGATGGGGAAGACCATGTGGTGGCCGTAGCCGTGCTCCTGCGTGAAGGCCAAGGCCTCCTCATGCGTCGGGAAAGTGGCTTCGTAAGCGTGGCGGAGGGAATCCTCGTAGGCGAAGCGGCGGTCGTTCTCCGCCCGCTGCGCCGGTGTCACCTCCGGCAGCCGGACGTTCTCCGGCGGGGGGACGATGTCGAAAGAATCCGCATCGGACCGGCCCTTCGACAAGCTCAGGGACCGGTCCAGCGTGACGGTCACTTCCTGGTCCTTGCCGAAGGAGCACTTGGCGTAGCCGTAGGCGCCGTCCTTCGAGGCCCAGATGAGCAGGTCGCCGAGGCCGGAGGAAAGGAAGGTGCGGCCGTCGGCGTCCGTGTACTTGGACACGGCCGGATAGAACTCCGCGTAATTGTAGATGCAGAAGTCCACGCGGGCGCCCTCCACGGGCTTCCCGGCGGCGTCGACCACCCGGAAGTCGGCCCGGGCGGTGGTGGCGTAGTTGTCGATGAGGTTGACCTCCGTATAGTTCGGGCTCTCGAGCACGACCTCCTCCGGACCGTCATAGCGGCCGAAGACCTTGGTGTGCATCAGCATCGAGCGGGAGGCGGGGGCGTTGAACCAGCCGAGGTCGAGCACCGGCTCCGGCTCGCAGGCGCCGAGGAAGTGCCACTGCCCGTCGGCCCAGGCCTCCACCCAGGCGTGGTTGTCGTCGGTATGGGCCCAGCGCGGGGTGTACACCTGCCGGGCGGGAATGCCCACGGACCGCAGCGCGGCGACGCAGAAGGTCGATTCCTCGCCGCACCGGCCCAGCGCGTTCGTCAGCGAGGCCAGCGGGGACGAGGTCCGCGCGTCCGACGGCTGGTAGGTCATCTTCTCGTGGCACCAGTGGTTCACCTCCAGGATGGCGTCTTTCATGGACATCCCCTTCACGCGCGGGGCAATCTCCCGGTTGAAGGCGACGCGGGACGTGTCCAGGTTCTCGTTGTTCACGCGGAGGGGCAGCACGAAGTGGCGGAACTCGCGCTCCGGCACCTTCCAGCCCATCTCCTCCCGGATGAGGAACGTCGCCCGCACCTGGTCCAGGAAATACGACTCCGGATAATCCACGGCGTCCGCCAGCGGCATATACGCGTAGAGGAATTCCAGCGCCTCCCGCTCTGTGGGCGACAGCTCGTCGCCGGGAAGCGCCACGACCCGCGCCAGCGCGCTGTCGTTCGCCGCCATCCGGGCTTCGTAATCGGCGTGCACCGCTTCGCGGTACGCCCTGTCCGTCATGAAATGCGTTTCACGGCCGCCGCAGGCGGCCACCAGGACCACGGAGAGTCCCGCCATGAGTATTTTCCCCAGCTTCTTCATAGTTCCACGAATGTACGAAACTTTTTGCAAAATCCGGCGGATGGCCTATCTTTGCGAATATGAAAAAGTGGATTCTCCTCGCGGCCGCCCTCCTGACCGGCATCGCCGCCCAGGCCCAGCCCAACCGATACTATGTCGGCGGAAACATCTCGTTCGGCGCCAGCAACTACGGCACCAGCATCGTCGTGTACCCGGAAGTGGGCAAACGGGTCAATGACTGGCTGATGGTCGGTCTCGCCGCCGGTTTCGACTGGAACAACATCTCCAGCGAATCGGATTTCACGATGGGCCTCATCCCGCATGTCCGCGGCTATCTGCCCGTCTACGGGCGTTTCGGCCTCACCGGCGACACCTATTTCGCCGCCCGCTGGACCCGCCGCCGGGGGTATGAGCCCCTCATCAATTCCCAGACGCTGGGGTTCCGGCCGGGTATCTACTTCCCCATCGGCAACGTCACCCTCTCCACGCAGATCGGCTTTTTCGGCTGGAACCGAACCGGCTATGGAAACGGAAACGCGAGCTCCCGTTGGCAAGCACGCCTGGAAGCCCGCGATATCCTGATCGGGGTATTGTTCAACCTATAGAACCAGCTTGTCCAGCTCCGCCCAGTGCTCCTCGGTCATCGACCCGGGAGTAAACAGGCAGATGCCCGCGGCGCCGGCCTCCATCGACCCCTTCACGGCCGTGGCGATCTCCGACGGGAGAAGCCCGTGGCCTTCCGGGTCCTTGATCTCGGCCTTGCGCTGCCATTCGCGGCAGATGAACAGGCCGGAAATGACGGGCACGTCGCCCGCCGCCTGCACCTCTTCCGCCGTGATGTCGGCGAGCCAGTCGGCCCCTTCCAGATAGAAGTCGTTGTAGTTCATCGGAAACACCATGTCGATGGGCCACTGGTCCCACTGCTGGCGCACCATCGGCACCGCCAGGGAGTTGGGGCCGGGGAACACGTCGGCGCTGACCTTCTTGCCCATCGCGTGGACCGCGTCACACACCTTCGACACCAGCGCGGTGACCTTCCCGCAACGGAACGCCGTCCACTCGGGCACGGCCTGCGGGTCCTCCACTTGGAGGATGTCGATGCCGGTGAGCTCCTTGAACTCGCTCACGCAGCGGTCGCAGTAGCAGTAATCGGCGGCCGGGTACGGGCCGTTGGAGAAGTCCAGGCCGTACTTGTCCCACAGGCCGCGGGCCAGGATGGCGTCGGCGTAGCGGATGTAGTCCAGCTGGACATAGTCCACGTCGGGGACGGCGGCGATTTCCGTGAGCATCGACACGATGTAGTCCTGGACCTCCGGGTTCGCCGGATCCAGGGCCTTGTAGTACTGCACGTAGGCGGGGAACTCGTCCGCGCTCTGGCCGAGGCGGTTCACGCAGTACCAGTCGTGCGGCTTGTCGCCTTGCAGCATGCAAGGCTTCCAGGCGTGGTACTCGAGGCCTTCCTCATGGGCGATGGCCGAAATGGCCGGGAGGTCGGCGAGGTCCGCCTGGACGCAAATGCCCGTGAAACCATGGGCCTTGTAGTTCTGGAACTTGGCCCGCACCTCTTCCAGGTTCGGGTTCTTGCCGATGCTGTCCCACCCGTACAGGGGGATGGCCGGCTTCTTCTCAGCGCAGGACGCCAGCGCAAGCAGCGCGGCCAGGGTGAACAAAAGCTTTTTCATAATCAAATAGTTTAGTCTACTTCATGCAGGACGGGCGGCGGCAGCAGCGGCATGACGCGGCGGGGGCGCACAAATTTGCTCGTGGAAGGCGCGGCGGGGGTGTCGCGGACCGGATCCACCGTGACGTCATTCGCCCAGAACGTCGCCGCATCGAATGTGCTTCCGCAGAGGGACATGATCCGTTTGACGATGAGCATCCGCTGCCAGGTGGAAAAGTAGAGGCGGTTGTCGATCATGCAGCTGATCATCTCGCTGCGCCAGCGGCCGAACAGAGCATGCCCTGGAACAGGCCGATGCGGCCGTAATTCGGATCGCGCGCCACCAGGGTTTGCAGCGGATAGTCCAGCACCTCCGCCTGCCAAGGGAGCACGGCGGGATCGTTGGTAAGGTTCAAGGAGAAAGGCACCGGCCATTCATGGTCTTCCAGCGGGCCGAAATTGTACGAAATCGTATTATCCGGCCAATACTCGTCTCCGAGCCGCCCGAAGCAGTGCCCGCCGAATTCGTGGACGAGGGTGTTGCGCCAGTCTCCGGAGCTCTTTCCCAGATCGGCTATTTCTTCAGGCGTGGTCCAATGGGTGTAGGTGTTCATATCTTCCGGGGCTACCGGATTGACCGTCGAGGGCGTCACGTTCGGATAGTTCCAGTCGATCTTATTCCCCTTCCACGTGTAAGGAACCATGCCGTATCCCTGTCCGTTGCTGTAATTGTGGCAGATGCCGCCGTACCGTTCATCGTTGATGATCATCAGGATGGGAACCTCCGCGATCGTGTGCGTCCCGTTCTTGATGTCCGGACATTGCGCTTTGACAAAATCGAACACTTCCTGCTCATTCGCGGCCATGTCGCCGTATTTCTGTTCTCCCCACTTGGACCCGAAGTAAGTGTCCACGGGCTTCGTAATATTGCCGTTCCCGTCGGTGACGCTGGCGCCGGATTCCTTGGATGCGACGCGCAGGATCCACACGTTGAAGAAGTTCTTGTAGGTCTTGTACGGCTCCGTCGCCATGAGCACGTCGATGCCGCTCTTGGCCAGCACTTCGTAGTCGTCCATCTGGTCCCGCGTAAAACCGTCCGGGATCACCGCGATGGTCACCGGCTTCGGCGCGCCGGCCGTCGCGGTCATGTACGGAATGGGATCGTAATTGATCGTCTCGTCCTCGAACGCGTTCCCCAGGTCAATGGTCCCGAAATCGAGAATCTGACCCGCGGGGAACGTGAAGTTGGAGGCCGACTTGGCCGTGTAGTGGTTCGCGTCGTCGGCGAAGATCATCTTGAACTGGGCCTGCGTGCCCGGTTTCACGACCAGGTAATAGTCCTGCCCGGCGACGAAATTGCCGGTCAGAGAAACCGTGGTCGACCTTTCGTCCGGGACGAACCAGACATCGTCGGTGATGGTGGCCGAACCGTCCGACGCACCGAGGAGGACAATGTCACCCGCAATGGAGGAGGAGCCCTTGATGGACACGGTCTTCACCTGGGAGACGACGGATCCGCTCATCCGGAAACGGACCAGGGTCACCACCGGGCTGAAATGCAGGACGTCCGTCGGGTCCCCCGTGGCGGTGTAGGCGGCGATATAGCCGTTCTTGACCCCGCCGGCCACCGCTTCCTGCCGCACAGGGACGGTGACGCCGAACATTGGCTGCTGATCCGGATACCCTAAATGAAAGACCGCAACCTTGCCCGGCCCCGGGAAAACCGCATAATAGGGAGCGCCATTATCAAAACCGTTCCCCGCCGTGAATTCCGCCGACGCCCCGCTTCCGGTCGTGGTGAAGTCTGCATATTGATAAGTCGACAGGTTCTCATTGAACGCGATCATCCGGAAGGAATCCCCCGAATTCCAGATCCAGGTGGCGAAGGTCTGTTCCCCGTTCATCTCGATGTGGGCGCGCGTCCCGCCGAAATCCGCCCCGAGGGTGGTCTTGCAGGCAGGACCGGGCTGGCCCTGGCCGGTCAAGTCCTTGAGGAGCCACGGTTCGGGGTTCTCCACCTGCGTCAGGTCGACGGACGCGAGTTCATTCTGCGCCTTTTCGCAGGCGGCAAGCGCCACCAGCGCCGCCGCCATCCAGAGAAAACGCCTACTCATACTCTTCGTCCTCCTCCATGATGCCGTTGGAATTGTTTCCGAAAGGATCGACCGGATTGACCGGGAAACCGCCTCCGGTGGCGCTGTTCATGAAATCCGTCTCCAGATCCAGCGGAGACACCTCGCACCGCGGGGTTTCATATTGTTTCATAATAGCTCGGTATTGACTGCAAAAATCAAAAAAGCCGGCCCGTCTTTCCGCGGGCCGGCTGATCTGGGAACAAGGATTAGTCTTCTTCCTGCTCCTGGGCGGCGTACTCGGCGATGAGTTTCGTCTGGACGTCGGCCGGGACCTGGACGTACTCGGCGAACTTCATCTGGAAGGTCGCGGAGCCACCGGTCAGGGAGCTCAGGATCGTGGAGTAACGGTAGAGCTCGGCGAGCGGAACGCGGGCGTGGAGCACGGTCATACCCTTGTCCATGTCCTGGTTCATGATCATGCCGCGACGGGTGTTGAGGTCGCTCATGCAAGGACCCACATACTCGTTCGGGGTGATGATGTCCACGTTGTAGATAGGCTCGAGGATCTTCGGGCCGGCGTTCTTGAAGGCCTCCTTGAAGGCGTTGCGGCCGGCGATGATGAAGGCGATTTCCTTGGAGTCCACCGGGTGCATCTTACCGTCGTACACATACACGCGGATGTCGCGGGCGTAGGAACCGGTGAGCGGGCCTTCCTCCATCTTGGACTTGATACCCTTCAGGATGGCGGGCATGAAGCCGAGGTCGATGGAACCGCCGACGACGCAGTTGTAGAATTCCAGCTTGCCGCCCCACTCGAGGTCGGTGATGTCCTGGCTCTTGAAGTTGAACACGGTGTCCTTGCCGTCGATCTTGAAGTTCTTCGGGGCTTCCTGGCCTTCGACGTAGGGGCACACGAGGAGGTGCACCTCACCGAACTGGCCGGCGCCGCCGGACTGCTTCTTGTGGCGGTACTGCGCGGTCGCGACCTTGGTGATGGTCTCGCGGTACGGCACCTTCGGGGCGTAGAGCTCGATGTTCTGCTTGAACTCGTTGTTCACTCTCCACTTGACGTAGTTGATGTGCTGCTCGCCCATGCCGGAAAGGATGGTCTGGCGGAGTTCCTTGGAATACTCGACGGTGATGGTCGGATCCTGGGCCGCGATCTTGTTCAGGGCATCGCCCACCTTGGCCTCGTCGTTCTTGTCGACGGCCTTGACGGCGCAGCGGTACTTCGCATCCGGGAACACCATGTGCTCGATGGCCTCCTGGCCGGGAGCGGCGAGGGTGACGTCGGTCTTGCCGGCCTTGAGCTTCATGACGCAGCCGATGTCGCCGGCGCTGATGGAAGCGACCTTCTCCTTCTTGGAGCCCGCGACGGCGTAGATGGCGCTGAGGCGCTCGCTGTTGCCGGTCTCGGGGTTCACGAGGTCGGCGCCCTCGTTGAGGGTACCGCTCATCACCTTGAAGTAGGACACTTCACCGAGGTGCTGCTCGACGGAGGTCTTGTAGATGAAGATGCTGGTCGGAGCGGCCGGGTCGCAGCGGACTTCGCCGCCGTCGACGGTCTTCTGGACGGTGCCGAGCGGGCTCGGGCACACGTTCACGATGAACTCCATGAGGCGGCGGACACCGATGTTGGCCTTCGCAGACACGCAGAACACCGGGAAAGTCTCGCACTTGACGAGGCCGGCGCGGAGACCCTCGCGGATCTCGTCGGTGGTGAGTTCCATCGTCTCGAAGAACTTCTCCATCAGTTCGTCGGAACCTTCGGCGGCCTTCTCCATGAGTTCGGCGCGGAGTTCCTCAGCCTCGTCGGCGTAGGCGGCGGGGATGTCGAGCTCCTCGTTCTTGGCGTTGTAGAACTTCATCGTGATGACATCCACGAAGCCTTCCAGGCCGGGACCCGGGTTCACGGGGAACTGGCAGATGACGGCCTTCTTGCCGAACTCCTCGGCGATGGCGTGGCGCACGCCTTCCCAGTTGGCCTTGTCGTGGTCCATCTGGTTCACGGCGATGACCATGGGCTTGCCATACTGGTCCGCGTAGCGGGCGAAGATGGTGGTGCCGACCTCGACGCCTGCCGTGCCGTTCATCACCATGACCGCGCTCTCGACAACCTTGAAAGCGGAAAGGGCACCGCCGCTGAAGTCATCGGAACCCGGCGCGTCGATGAAGTTGATCTTGCAGCCGTTGAACTCGCCGTAAAGGGGAGTCGCGTTGATGGACTTCTGGTTGGTCTGTTCGAACTCGGTGTTGTCGGAAACCGTGTTCTTCTCTTCGACACTGCCACGGCGGTCGATTACTTTACCCTCGAAGAGCATCGCCTCGGAGAGCATGGTCTTACCGGAGTGGGAGGCGCCGATCAGGACCACGTTGCGGATTTTGTCAGTAGTGTAGCTTTTCATTGCAATGATATTGGATTACTATTTTAAGCGTTTTTGGTTGCGCAAATTGCGCGTAGTCCGCAAAGATAGCCATTTTTCGTACAATTACAATAAAAAATCCGTACCTTTGGTTACATGAAGGAAATCCGACTGCAAGGATGCCTGGAGCCGGGACGGCTGGAGGCGGGGTGCGACGAGGCGGGCCGCGGGCCCCTCGCCGGGCCGGTCTATGCCGCCGCGGTCATTCTCCCCGCCGGTTTTTACCACCCGCTCCTGAACGATTCCAAGCAGATGACCGAGAAGGCGCGGGAGGAGCTCCGGCCGATCATCGAGGCCGAGGCCGTCGCCTGGGCCGTGGAGGCCGTCCAGGCCGACGAGATCGACAAGCTCAACATCCTCTGGGCCTCCGTCACGGGCATGCAGCGGGCCGTCCTCCGGCTCGATCCGGCGCCGGATTTCCTGCTGGTGGACGGCAACAAGTTCCGGCCCTTCGGCCGCTACGGCTTCAAGGATTTCCGCACGGTGGTCCATGGTGACGCCACGTTCGCGTCCATCGCCGCCGCCTCCGTCCTCGCGAAAACCTGCCGGGACGAGTTCATGCGGAAGCTCGCCGCCGAGTACCCGGAATACGGCTGGGACCGCAACATGGGCTATCCCACCCCCGAGCACATCGAGGCCATCCGGCGGTACGGCTACACCCCCTGGCACCGCAAATCCTTCCATGTCAAGGAGCTGGAGCCGTCTTTGTTCTAATGCCGAATAATTGCTACATTTGCATAAATATCGACTGAATATGAAACGTATCTTAGCTATCGTGGCGGCCCTGGGCCTCTCGCTCACCGCCTTCGCCGACGAGGGAATGTGGCTCCTGCCGCTCCTCCAGAAAATGAACGGGAAAGCCCTGAAAGAAGCGGGCTGCAAACTCACTCCCGAAGAGATCTACAGCATCAACCACGGCTCGCTGAAGGATGCCATCATCCATTTCGGCGGCGGCTGCACCGGCGAGATCATCTCCGGCGACGGCCTCATCGTCACGAACCACCACTGCGGCTACAGCAGCATCCAGGCGCTCTCCACCGACGAGCACAACTACCTGATGGACGGCTACTGGGCGATGACCCGCGACCAGGAACTCCCGGCCCGCGGCCTGAGCATCACCTTCCTCCAGTCGATGACGGACGTCACCGCCGTCCTGGAGAAGGCCGAGAAGAAGATCCGCAAGAGCGAGACCGATGAGAAGAAGGTCGCCGAGCTCCTGGAGGCCGAGCGCAAGGCCCTCGTGGACAAGGCCCAGAAGGAGAACAAGAACTGCCGCGCCCAGCTGACGAGCTTCTACAACGACAACGTCACCTACCTGATCGTCTCCAAGACCTACAACGACGTGCGCTTCGTGGGCGCTCCCCCGGCATCCGTCGGCAAGTACGGCGGTGAGACCGACAACTGGATGTGGCCCCGCCACACCGGCGACTTCTCCATGTTCCGCGTGTACGCCGGTCCCGACAACGAGCCCGCCGCCTACAGCCCGGAGAACCGTCCCTACAAGGCCAAGGGCCATCTGAAGATCTCCCTCAAGGGGGTCCAGGAAGGCGACTACGCGATGATTATGGGCTATCCGGGCCGCACGCAGCGGTTCCAGACGGCCGCCCAGCTCAAGCAGATGATCGCGGGGAACCGCATCGCCATCGACGCCCGCACCGTCCGGCAGGACCTGATGTGGGAGGCGATGTGCGCCGATCCTTCCGTGCAGCTCAAGTACGCGAACAAGTACGCCTCCTCCGCCAACGGCTGGAAGAAGTGGCAGGGTGAGGAGCTCGCCTTCGAGAAGCTGAACATCATCGGCCGCGAAGAGCAGAAGGAGAAGGACTTCATGGCCTGGGTGAACCAGAATCCCAAGCGCGTCCAGGCTTACGGCAACGCCCTGAAACAGATCGAGGACGCCATCAACGCCTCCGCCGCCGACCAGGCCGCCATCACCCTCATCAGCGAGGCCCCTTCCCGCATCGAGCTCATCGGCCTCGCCAGCCGCCTGGCGCAGGCCGTTTCCCGCCAGGGCCAGGATGCCAAGGTGCTCGGCACGCTCGAGGCCGCCTACCGCGACTATGTCGTGGACCTGGACCGCAAGGAAGCCGTCGCCCTCCTGGAGTTCTACCGCGAGCGCGCGAAGGCCGAGGACTATCCGAAGGGTCTCGGCGTCGACTTCGAGAACTTCGCCACGATGGACATCCCCGCCTATGTGAACTACCTCTTCGACGAGTCCGCTTTCACCTCGTTCGAGAAACTCTCCGCCCGCGTGAAGGCCGGTGACTGGGACAAGCTGTGGGAGGATCCCGCCGTGCGCCTGGCCAACGCCCTTTCGAACGAGATGCTGAAGCATTATCCCGGCCGTCAGGCCACCCAGGGCGCCCTCCGCGAGGGCAGCAAGGCGTTCACCGCCGGCCTGATGGAATGGGAGAAGGGCAAGCCGTCCTACCCGGATGCGAACTCCACCATGCGCCTCACCTACGGCCACGTCCTTCCGTATTCCCCGAAGGACGCGGTCCTGTACAAGCACTACTCCACCGTCAAGGGCGTCCTCGAGAAGGAAGACCCGACCAACCCGGAATTCATCGTCCCCGCCAAGCTCAAGAGCCTCATCGAGGCCAAGGACTTCGGCCCCTATGCCGATCCTTCCGACGGCCTGGTGCACGTGTGCTTCCTGACGAACAACGACATCACCGGCGGCAACTCCGGTTCCCCGGTCCTCAACGCGAAGGGTGAGCTCATCGGCCTCGCCTTCGACGGCAACTGGGAGTCCATGTCCTCCGACGTGATGTTCGAGCCCGACCTGCAGCGCTGCATCTGCGTGGACATCCGCTACGTCCTCTTCCTCGTGGAGAAGCTCGGCGGCGCGTCCAACATCATCGCTGAACTGGACATTGCGAAATAGATTTCTCGACTTCGCTCGAAATGACAAATAAGGCGGAATGACAGAAAAAGAAGTATTTGACTGGCTTTCCCAGGTACAGCACCCGGGGAAGGATGACAAGGATATCGTCAGCCTCGGCATGGTCGAGGAGGTGACGGTGGCGGAAGGAAAGGTGACGGTGACGCTGGGCTTCGGCAAGCGGCCGGATCCGCTGAAGAACTACCTCGTAGGGGCCGTCCGGGCCGCGGTTTACCGCAACGCGCCCGGCGGCACCGAGGTCGAGGTGAAGACGGTCGTGAAAGAGGCCCCGGCGGCGAAGAAATCGACGCTGGACCTGGGCCTGGACCAGGTGAACGAGGTGGCGCACATCATCGCCATCGCCTCCGGCAAGGGCGGCGTGGGCAAGTCCACCGTCGCGGTGAACCTCGCCATCGCCCTCTCGCGCCTGGGTTACCGCGTGGGCCTCGCCGACGCCGACGTCTACGGCCCGTCCGTGCCCATCATGACCGGGACGGAAGAGCTTCAGCCCGAGGCCGAACCCGGCGAGGAAGAGGGCAAGGAACTCTTCATCCCCATCGAGAAATACGGCGTCAAGTGGATGTCCATCGGCTATTTCGCCCAGCCGGGCCAGGCGCTCATCTGGCGCGGGCCGATGGCCTGCAGCGCCCTCAAGCAGATGATCCTGCAGGTCAAGTGGGGACCGCTGGACTACCTCCTCATCGACCTGCCCCCGGGCACCGGCGACATCCACATCTCCCTGGTGAACGACATCCCGGTGGAAGGCGCCGTCATCGTCACGACGCCCCAGCCCGTGGCCCTCGCCGACGTGGAGAAAGGCGTGAACATGTTCCAGAACCCGTCCATCAACCGGCCCATCTTCGGCCTGGTGGAGAACATGGCCTGGTTCACGCCGGAGGAGCATCCGGACGAGAAATACTACATCTTCGGCCACGACGGCGGCGCCGCGATGGCGGAGCGCCTGGGCATCGGCCTGCTCGGCCAGATTCCCCTCGTGCAGTCCATCCGCGAAGCCGGCGACAACGGCGAACCCGTCGCCCTGGGCACCCGGCCCGATTCCCTTGCGTTCCTGGAACTCGGGAGGAAGCTGGTCGAGGCGGTGAACAAGGAGTAGATTCCTTCGCTTCGCTCGGAATGACAAAGGGACCGGTGTTCAACCGGTCCCTTTGATTTACAGCTCGACGGGCGGATACAGCTCGTCCCACAGGGACGGGTCGTCCTTGAGATACTTCGCGAACCAGGCAAAGATGGTCTTCTGCCATTTCTGGCGCTTGGTGTATTCCAGGATGTGGTGGTCCTGGTCCTTCACGAGGACCATGGCCGTGTCTTTCCCGAGGAGCTTCAGGGCCGTGAACATCTGGATGCTCTCGCCCACGGGAACGTTCGTGTCGGCCATGCCGTGGAGGAAGAGGATGGGGGTGTTCACCTTGTCGGCATTGAACAGGGGGCTCTGGCTGAGGATCATCTCCTGCGCCTTCGCCTGCCACGGGTAGTTGTTCGCCGTGGAGACTTCGCAGTAGGAATAGCCCCAGTAGCCTTCGCCCCAGTAGCTGGTGATGTCGGAGATGCCGGCATGGCTGATGGCGGCGGCGAAGAGGTCCGTCTTCGTCACGAGGTACTGCGACATGAAGCCGCCGAAGGAGGCGCCGATGCAGCCGATGCGGCCCTGGTCCACGAACGGATGGGCCTCGCAGAACTTCTCCACGCCTTCGATGATGTCCTCGGCTCCGCCCTCGCCCCAGGTGTTGACGTGGCGGGCGGCGAATTCCTGCCCGAAGCCGGTCGCGCCGGAAGGCTGGACGATGTACACCACATAGCCGCGGGCGGCATACAGGTGGTGCGGATAGCGGCTCTCGAAGTTGCGTCCCGTCGGGGAGCAGCCGCCGTAGTAATTGACGATCATCGGATACTTCTTCGCCGGGTCGAAATGCGGTGGGAGGTAATAGCGGCCGTAGATGGTCTCGCCGCGGCTGTGCTGGTAGTTCCAGTCATGGACCTCGCCAAGTTCGATGCCCTCGAGGAGCTTCGCCGAGGAGTCCTCCAGCAGGGTGCTGCGGCCCTTCTCGAGCAGCCAGCAGCGCATGGAGTTGGAGACGCCCTCGCCCACATAGGCGACCTTGCCGGCCTTTGCGTCGAAACCCGTGACCATCTCTTCCTTCATCGCCAGCTTCTCCACCTTCGCCGTCTTGGGATTGAGCTTGAACAGCGCCTGATAATCCCGGTCTTCCGCCATGAAATAGACCTGGCCGTCGTCCTTGGACCACAGGAACTCATGCACCGACTGCGGGATGCGGTCCGTGAGCGGGGTGACCTTCCCCGTCGCGATGTCCAGCTTGTAGAGGACCTGGAAGATCATGCTGGAGGTCTGCCCGGGCTTGATGTGTTCGCCGATGCGGTCGAACGCTTCGGGCGACGCGCGCACCAGCAGCTGCTTCCCGTCGGGCGAGAAGCACTTGGATTCCAGGAAGGGGGCGTCGCGCAGCAGGGTATCGGCCTTTCCGGTCAATGCATCCAGGACAAGGACGGCCTCCACGGTGGTGGGACGCTTCTCCAGGCGCGAACGGGGGCTGGAGACGAGGAGCTTCCGTCCATCGGCGGAAATGTCGTCCAAGTGGCTGGAATAACGGCCCTTGGCCAGCACGAGGGTGTCCCCCGTGGCCAGGTCCCATTTCACGAGATAGGTGCGGTCGCGCCAGCCCGGCTGCCGGTCGTCCGGCTCCACGATGCGGACGATGTCCGGGTCCTCCTTCAGGCCCGTCTTCGTACGGGACAGGATGAGATAATCCTCCGTCGGGGCCATCGTGATGCGGCTGCGCTCCGGCAGTTTCCGGGCCAGGACGGCGCGCGCGTCCGTGACCGGGTCGATGCGCACGAGCGAGTCGCCGCGGTGCAGCAGGAGCGCCTCCGTCCGGGGCATCCACTCCACGCGGACCGAATCGTACCGCGCCACCTGCGCCCCGTCCGCGAGCCGCTTCACGATGCTGTGCCGCTGCGTCTTGGGCCCGTCCGTAACCGTGAAATGCTCCAGCACATAAGTCCCCTTGGGGGACAGCGCCACGCCGCTGACGCGCTCCCCGTTCAGGAAATCGTCCAGGGTGATGGTCCGTTGGGCGTATAGCATAGGCCCGGCCAACATCGCCGTAAGTAGGAGTATCCTCTTCATATTCAATGAGTTTTAACCGCCGATGCGGGTTTTTAGGCCATAGGAGCGGAACAGTTCGGCCGCGGCCTCCTGTTCTTCCTTGGTGGGGGTAGTAAAGATATAACCCAGCGGGTTGTACACGGACCACATCCGCTCGTGCTTTCCCTTGCCGATGTCGTGGTACGGCAGCAGATCCACCTCCTCCGGCGGCGCAGGCAGCGCCGCAAGGAAGCGGGCGGAGGCCTCCAGGTTGTCCCGGCCGGCATTCACCTCCCGGATGAGCGGGATACGGATGAAGAACCGGGTGCCGAGGCCGGAAAGCAAACGGACGTTTTCCAAGATTTTTTCGTTCGGTACTCCGGTGAACTTGCGGTGCACCTCGGAGTCCATCGTCTTCAGGTCCACGAGAAAGAGCTCGCATTCCTTCGCGACCGCGGCAACGATGTCGGGATGGACGAAAAGGGTCGTATCGACCGTGCGGTGGAACCCCCGCCGTCCCAGCTCCCGGAGTAGCTGCAGGGCGTAATCCTGGTCCATCAGCGGCTCGCCGCCGCACAGGGTGACACCGCCGCCACTGTCCTCCATCACGCCGCGCTCCTTCTCCACTTCCGCCATCAGCTCGTCCATCCCCCAGGCCCGGCCGCTCATTTCCAGGGCGGCGGCAGGGCATTCTTCCGTACACCGGCCGCACTGGAGGCAGGGGCGCTCCGTGGGAACGATGCCGTCGGGCGTCAGTTCAATCGCCTCTTGCGGGCAGGCCGCCACGCAGCTGCCGCACCCGATGCACTTGCTCTTCTTGTAGAGCTTCTGCGGCTGGGGACTCCAGCTTTCGGGGTTGTGGCACCAGACGCACCGGAGCGGACAACCCTTCAGGAAGAGGGTCGTCCGGATTCCGGGGCCGTCGTGGATCGCGTACCGCTTGATGTCGAAGATGAGCGCCATTACAGGTCGTCGTTCTCCGTGCGGGCGATGATCTCGTTCTGGAGCTGGGCCGTCATGTCGTTGAAGTAGTCGGAGTAGCCGGCCACGCGGACCAGGAGGTCACGGTATTCGTCGGGGCGCTGCTGGGCGTCGCAGAGGGTTTCCGTGTCCACGATGTTGAACTGGATGTGGTGGCCGCCCAGCTTGAAGTATTCGCGGATGAGCTGGCCGAGCTTGGCCACTTCGGCGTCGGTCTTCAGGAGGGCCGGGATGAAGCGGACGTTCAGCAGGGTGCCGCCGCTCTTGGTCTGGTCCAGCTTGCCGAGGGAGCGCACGACGCAGGTGGGGCCCTTCGTGTCGGAGCCGTGGGCCGGCGAGGTGCCGTCGGAGATGGCGAAATGCGCGAAGCGGCCGTTCACCGAGGCGCCGCACACCTGGCCGAAGTAGTTGTGGCAGGTGGTCGAGAGCATGTTGAGCTGCGTCTTGCCGCCCCGGGTGTTGGGCCGGCCTTCGATAGCTTTCACCAGGTCGTCGTACACGCGGACCGCGATGTCGTCGGCATACGCGTCATCGTTGCCGAAGAAAGGCGTGTGGTTGCGGATGTACAAGCGCATGGGCTCGTGCCCCTTCCAGTCATCGGCCACCGCGGCCAGCAGCTGGTCCATCGTGTAGCGCCCGGTCTCGAACACGTGCTTCTTCAGGGTGGTGAAGCAGTCCGTGATGGTGCCGAGGCCCGTGCACTGGATGTAAGTCGTGTTGTACCGCGCGCCGCCGCTGTAGTAGTCCTTGCCCTTGTCGATGCAATCCTCGATGTACAGGCTCAGGAAGGTGGCGGGGGCATACAGGGAGAACATCCGCTCGATGTAGTTGTTCACGCTGAGCTTCAGGTTCACGAAGTACTCCATCTGCCTGTGCCAGGCGTCGTACAGTTCCTCGAACGTCTTGAAGCCGCGCGGGTCGCCGGTCTCGAGGCCGATCATCTTGCCGGTTTCCGGGTCCACGCCGTTGTTCAGCGTGATTTCCAGGATCTTCGGCGTGTTCAGGTAGCCCGTCAGCAGATAGGCTTCCTTGCCGAAGGCACCCACCTCGATGCAGCCGGAGCAGCCGCCCTCGCGGGCGTCCTCCAGCGATTTCCCCTGGCGGACCAGCTCCTTCACATACGTATCGGGGTTGAACACGGACGGATAGCCGTGGCCCAGGCGGATGACCTTGATGCCCGCGGCGAGGAACTCGTCGGGGGTGTTCTCCGCGATGTGGATCGACAGGCCCGGCTGCAGTTCGTGCAGCTCCTCCTGGATCTCGAGGATCATGTAGGAGAGGTCGTTCACGCCGCTGTTTCCGTACTTGTCGACACCGCCGATGTTGATGTTCGTGAAGTCGTTGTAGGTGCCGGACTCGCGCGCGGTGATCCCCACCTTGGGCGGCGCGGGCTGGTTATTGAACTTGATCCACAGGCAGCACAGGAGTTCCTTCGCCTTGTCGTAATCCAGCGTCCCTTCCTCCACGCCCTTCTTGTAGAAGGGATAGAGGTGCTGGTCGATGTGGCCGGGGTTCATGGAATCCCATCCGTTGAGCTCCGTCACGGTCCCGAGATGGACGAACCAGTACATCTGGATAGCCTCCCAGAGGTCGCGGGGGGCATGGGCAGGGACCCAATGGCACACAGAGGCGATCTTCTCGAGTTCCGCCTTACGGACCGGGTCCGTGCAGGAAGCGGCCATTTCCTCCGCGAGGGCGGCATGGCGCTCGGCGAGCAGGATCGCGGCGTCGCAGGAAATGCGCATCGCGTCGAGTTCCTGCTCCTTGTCGGTCGCCTCGGGATCGTTGATGTAATCCAGGGCGGCGATGTTCTTCTCGATCCGGGCCCTCATGTCCAGCAGGCCTTCGCGGTACATCCGGCCGTCCATCGCGGTGTGGCCCGCGGCGCGCTGTTCCATGAACTCGGTGAACACGCCGGCGTGGTAGGCTTCCTCCCACTCCTTGGACACGTGGCTGAAGATGCGTTCGCGCTGCGTCTTGCCCTTCCAGTAAGGGATCACCTCGCGCTCATACGTGTCGATGTCCTCCTGGCTGATGTGGTACGTCTGCAGCTCACGGGTGTCCAGCACGTGGAGGTCCTCCACGCTGTGACAGGTAAGCTCCGGGAACGTCGGGACCGCCTTCGGCTTGGGGCCGCGCTCGCCCACGATCAGCTCGTCCGGGCCGATGTACAGCGTCTTCTTCGCGCAAATCTCGTAGAAGTTCTTCGCGCGGAGCACCGGAATCGAATATTTTCCATAGTTCTCTTTGTAGAACGCCGTCTCGATGAGGGCGCGTTCGATGGTCAAGGTTGCGGGCGTCGATACGCTCTCCTCCCGGAGACGCTTGATCCGCGGGTTCATTCCCCCGTCGTTCTCGGGATGTTTGATGGTAAATGTCATGTTTACAGGTTCTTCGCGGTATAGACTTCTTCCAGGGTCATCGGCTTCTTGAGCGTGCCCAGCACGCGGCAGCCGTCCTCGGTGATGAGGTAATCCAGCTCGTTGCGGAGACCGCCGAAGCCCTTCCAAGCCTCGAACTTGTCGTAGTTGATGAATTCCTTGAAACGGCCCTCGGCCTTCCAACGATCGATGAGCTCCGGGATGAAATAGATGCCGGGCTCCACGGTGAACACGAAACCGGGTTCCAGCGGACGGGCGAGGCGCAGTGATTTGAAGCCGAACTGGGTACTCTTCTTTTCCCCCTCGGCATAGCCGACATATTGCTCGCCCAGGTTCTCCATGTTGTGCACGTCCAGGCCCATCATATGCCCGGTGCCGCAGGGGAACACCAGGGCGTACGCACCGCTCTCGGCGATGTCGCGCGGGCAGCCTTTCATCAGGCCCAGGTCCACCATCCCCTCGGCGATGGCCTCCGCCGCAGCCAGGTGGGCGTTGCGGTAGGGATTGCCCGGCCGGAGCTGGTCCACGGCCGCCTGGAAACTGCGCAGATGCAGCCGGTAGATCTCCTCCTGGCGGGGCGTGAAACGGTCGCTCACCGGCATGGAGGAAGAAAGGTCGCCGCAGTAGTGCTCGGCGTTCTCCGCACCGGCGTCCAACAGGAAGATGTCCCCGTCCTTGAGCGTATGGATGAAGCCGTGGTTGTGGAGCACCTGGCCCGCCACCGTCGCGATGGTGGGGAACGCCAGCCCGCCGCCGGGGCGGGAAGAGGCGAGGCGGAGCACTGCGGCGGCGATTTCGGCCTCATGCACGCCCGGACGGGCCATCCGATAGGCTTCCAGATGCATCCGCGTACTCACATCCACGGCATCCTCGATGACCGCAACCTCCTCCGCCGTCTTGTGGATGCGCAGGCCCACGATGGCCCGGATCAGGGCCTCGTCGGCATGCAGGGACTGCACGCCCGGCAAGATGCCCAGCAAGTCCATCAGGCGCACTTTGTGGTCGGCCCGGTACGGGGGCAGGAACCGGATTTTCCGGCCCTGGTGCATGGCCTTGCCCAGATACTCCTTGAGCGCCGACAGGGGGAGGGTCTTATCGACACCCACTTTCCTGGCGTTATCGGACAGGGAAGGCATGGTTCCGGTCCAGACGATGTCGTCGATCGTGAGCTCGTCACCGAAGATGATCTCCTCGCCGGCGTCCACGTCCATCACGGCCGTCAGGCCGGCATAGTCCAGGCCGAAGAAATACAGGAAACTGCTGTCCTGGCGGAAGTTGTACTCGTTCCCCTCATAGTTCATGCCCACGTGGTTGTTCCCCAGGAACAGGAGCACGCCACCACCCACCTGCTGGGCGAGGCGGGCGCGGCGGGTCATGTACGTATTTTTATCAAACATAGATTCTTTCGCTTCGCTCAGAATGACAAAAGACCGCTCAGAATGACAGGCTACCGCGTGCGGCTGTTCTCCTTGGTGCACTCGTTCACGAACTTGTGCTTGGAGATCTGCTGGTCCGTGGCGGGGAAGTACTCGGCGAGGAGCTCGTACAGGCCCGGGTCGCGCTCCTTGAGCTCGTCGCGGGTGTTCACGTAGTTGTGCTTCCCGTCGGGATGGTCCATCTCCGCGTTCACGTTGAACCAGTCCTGCACGCCCTCGGCGAAATACTCTGCGATGTCCGTGAGGCGGTAGGTGTTCCACCAGAGATCCTTGTCCTTCGCGTTCTGCAGCAGGGCTTCCAAGCGGTCGTTGATGTCCGGATCCACCTGGACGATGCCCACGAGGTGGATCGAGTGGGCGAACTCGTGGATGAGGATGTCCTCCGCGTGATACTTGTCGATCTGGTAGCCGAGGACGTTCTCCTCCGCGCAGGAAGTGAGCGGGAACTCTAGGTCACCGCCCAGGCCGCGGGCCCGGAGGTCCCAGTTCAGGGTGGTATCGTTGATCAGGTAGTGGTGCTCAGGCACATCCGTAGTGCCCTCATACCGTCCCATCATCGTCACGCGCGTGCCCGCCTTGCGGAGGGCGTCCATCACGTCGTCCGACAGCATGGACGTCATCGCCCACAGCGTATTGTGGCCGGCGACGAGCGCACTGTCCGGGCAGCGCCAGGACGAGCACAGCGGAATGCCGTTCACATCGACATACTTCTTGTACCAGGGGTCCAGGTGCAGCGAATCCGGCGGGGTCGTGATCACGCACTCGGGAATCCCGAGCGCCTCCACGAAGTCGACCTCCGCCTGCTTCGGAGCCGTCCGGCCGCAGGCCAGCACAAGCAGGCCCGCGGCCAGCGCGGCGATCCATCCGTTTTTCATAGTTGTTTACTTCATGTAGGTGTAGCGGTAGTCGGTCGGGGAAACGAGGGTTTCCTTGATGACTCTGGGGATGATCCAGCGGATGAGGTTGAACTCGCCGCCGGCCTTGTCGTTGGTACCCGAGGCGCGGGCGCCGCCGAACGGCTGGTTGCCGACCACGGCGCCGGTAGGCTTGTCGTTGATGTAGAAGTTGCCGGCCGCATAGCGGAGGGCGTCCGTAATCTTCTCCACCGCGAGCCGGTCCTTGCCGAACACGGCGCCGGTGAGGCCGTACGGGGAGGTAGTGTCGCAGAGCTTCACGGTCTCGTCCACCTTGTCGTCGTCGTACGGGAAGACGGTGAGGACCGGTCCGAAGATTTCCTCTTCCATGGACTTGAAATGCGGGTCCGTGGTCTCGATGACCGTCGGCTCCACGAAGTAGCCGACGCTCTTGTCGCGGCCGCCGCCCATCACGATCTTGGCATCGGCGGATTTCTCGGCGTAGGAGATGTAGCTGTCGATGTTGTCCCAGGACTTCTCGTCGATGACCGCGTTGATGTAGTTCGTGTGGTCGCGGACGTCGCCCATCTTCACCTCGGAGGCGTACTGCTTCATGATGCCGAGGACTTCCGGCCACAGGCTCTTCGGGATGTACATGCGGGAGGCCGCGGAGCACTTCTGGCCCTGGAACTCATAGGCGCCGCAGAAAGCGGCGGTGGCGACGGCCTTCGCATCGGCGCTCGGGTGCACGAAGATGAAGTCCTTGCCGCCGGTCTCGCCGACGAGGCGCGGGTAGCTCACGTACTTGCCGAGGTTCTCGCCCGCCTGGCGCCAGAGGCTGTTGAACGTGCTGGTGGAGCCCGTGAAATGGATGCCGGAGAACCACTTGGATGCGGTCGCAACCTTGCCGATGAGGGCGCCGCTGCCCGGGAGGAAGTTGATGACGCCGTCCGGAAGGCCCGCTTCCTTGTACAGCTGCATCAGGTAGTAGTTGGAGAGGGTGGCGGTGGTGGACGGCTTCCAGAGGGCGACATTGCCCATCAGGACCGGCGTCATGCACAGGTTGGAGGCAATGGAGGTGAAGTTGAACGGGGTCACCGCCAGGATGAAGCCTTCCAGCGGACGGTACTCGGTGTGGTTGATGTTCATGGACCCGTCCTTGGGCTGCATCGCATAGATCTTCGACGCGTAGTGCACGTTGTAGCGGAAGAAGTCGATCGTCTCGCAGGCGCTGTCGATCTCGGCCTGGTAGATGTTCTTGCTCTGGCCCAGCATGCACGCGGCGTTCATGATGGGACGGTACTTCGTGGCCAGGAGCTCGGCCATCTTGAGGACGATGGCGGCGCGGGTGGTCCAAGGGGTCTCGGACCAGACCTTATGGGCCTTCATCGCGGCCTCCACGGCCATTTCCACTTCCTTTTCACCTACCTTGTGGAAGGTCGCGAGGACATGCTTGTGATCGTGCGGGCAGACGACCGTGCCGGTGTTGCCGGTGCGGATTTCCTTGCCGCCGATGATGATCGGGATGTCCACGACGGTGTTCCACTGGCGCTCGAGTTCGGCATCGAGGGCGATGCGCTCGGGAGAGCCTTCGAGATAAGCTTTCACCGGCTCGTTGGCCGGTACCGGGAAGTTCAGGATTGCGTTGTTCATATCAGTTGTGGTTATTAGTTTTGCGGTCTTCAAAAATACGCATTTTCGGGGACAAGAAAAAGCCGTCAGCGACAGTTTTTCCAGAAGAATTCGAAGACGCGGCGGGTGATCCAGTCGGCGCCCAGGTTGTGGGAATAGCCGGGGACATAGAGCTGCTCGAAGTCCTTCCCGTGCTTGATGAGCTCGGACACCACCTGCAGGGTGGAGGCCGGGTCCACGTTGTCATCGACCTCGCCATTGATCAGGAAGAGCTTCCCTTCCAGCCGCCAGGCGTTGTCGACATTGGAACTCTCGCCGTACCAGGGTCCGACGGGATAGCCCATCCACTGCTCGTTCCACCAGATCTTGTCCATCCGGTTGTCGTGGCAGCCGCACAGGGCAACGCCCACCTTGTAGAACTCGGGATGGAACAGCAAGGCCGCCATCGCGTTCTGGCCACCGGCGGAATAACCGTAGATACCCACCTTGGAAAGGTCCATGTACTTGTATTTCTTCGCCGCGGCCTGCATCCACAGGATGCGGTCCGGGAAGCCGGCGTCCTTGAGGTTGCGCCAGGCCACGTCCTGGAAGGACTTGGACCGGTTGTCCGTGCCCATACCGTCGATGGTGACCACGATGAAGCCCAGCTCCAGGAGGCGGGAGAACCGCATCGGACCGTAGAAATCCTTCGTCACGTGGGAATCATGCGGACCGGCGTAGATGTACTCCACCACCGGATACTTCTTCTTGGGATTGAACTTGAAGGGACGGTAGATGGTACCCCAGATGTCCGTGACGCCGTCACGGCCCTTGGCCGAGAACACCTCCGGCATCGTGAACCCCTGCTTCAGGGCCTTGGAGATGTCCTGTTTCTGGATCTGCGCGAGGACGCGCCCGTCGGCGGCGGAGGAGCGGAGCACCGTGGTCGACGGCAGGTCCGGACGGGAATAGTTATCCACGAAAGCCGTGAAATCCTTGTTGAAGCTCACCACGTGGTTCGCGTTCTCCGGGGTCAGGTCCGTCACCTTGCCCGTGGCGATGTCGATCTTGATGATGTGCTTGTTATACGGGTCTTCGCCCGAGGCGGCCGCAAGGCCGTTGGCATAGGCCAGGATGAAGCCTCCCTCTTCGTCCACCTTGTGAATCTCGCGGACGTTCCATTCGCCACGGGTGAGCTGGCGCATGGCCAGGGTATGCGTATCGATGATATACAGATGCCGCCAGTCGTCCCTTTCCGAAATCCAGAGGACATGCTTTCCGTCCTTGAACAGATAGCGCCAGAGGTCGTAGTAATAGACGAACGTGCCGGTCTCTTCCTTCGCCAGGGTGCGGACTTTGCCGGTGGCGGCGTCCACGGCGGCGAGCTCATAGACCTGGTGCCCGCGCTGGTTGTACTCGTAGGTGAAGAACTCCGAATCCGAAGACCATTCGCCCAGGGTCAGGAAATACTGGTCCCGCGGGATGGTCCGGTCCAGGGCGACAGCCTTGCGGCTCTCGACGTCGAACAGGGCCGGGGTGCACTGCGGCAGCCGGTCGCCGGGCTTCGCATAGTCCAGCCAGCGGTAGCGGGGCTGCACCTGGTCGTCGGGACGGGAGACGCGGAGCAGGATCTGGCGCTCCTTGAGCACCTCCTTCTTCAGGGCCGCGAGCTTCTTTCCGTCCGGCGACCATTGGATTTCCGAGTAGGCTTCGGCATCGGTCCCGTCGAAACTCAGCTGGCAGGGTTCGGAACCATCGGCCTTAGAGAGCCAGACATTGTTGTCCCGGACGAAGGCGACCAGCGAGCTGTCCGGGGAGAAGCTCTTCACATCACGCTTGAAGGCGAACTGGCTTTCGTCGGAGGGATCGTAATAACCCGGACGGGGCCGTTTCATGGCCTCCTTGAACTCGTCTTCGGAAATGGCGGTCTTCGTCGTCCCGGACACCTTGTACCAGACTTTGCCGGAAGGCTCGTTCGTCTCGAAGACGAACGTGTCCTTCCCCGTCCAGACGGGGCGGACAGCGCCGTAGTACAGGTCCGTACCGAACTTGGACGCAAATTCCGTGGCGCGATACGCCTGGTCAAAGTCCTGGGCTCCGGCGAAGAAGCCGGAGAGGAGCGCCGCCGCGGCGGCAAGGAAAAGCTTTCTTCTCATAACGCGTTGATACACTTGATCACAAAATCATTCAGATTCCGGCCGACACTTTCACTTTGTACGGCCAGTGGCGGTCATTGCTGTTGTCGTCATCCCAAAGGTGGGTGATGTAAGTCGTCGGCGTACAGGCGATGACGGCCCATACGGCCTGGGCGCCGGCGGGAACCGTCCACTGGAGCGTGGCGGTGTTCCCCGTGGCGGCTGTGGCCATCGCACTTTCACTGTAGGTCCGGGTGGACCAGCCGTCCCCGAGAGAAACGAAACCGAGGGTCCAACCGGCCCGGGAGGCGTCGCCGCTCGCGTTGTAACCTTCTTCGTCGGGAAGGCCCGCGAAGTCCATCGTCAGTTCCTGGCCGGGCGCTGCGCTCAGCCGGATGAGGTTGAAGCCGGTCGCTTCCGGAGCCTTGGAAGGATCCACCTTCCACCAGCCGTCCCCCAGGTCGATTCCTTTCCAGGTGACCGCTCCCGCATAGCGGGCGCCCTCGGTGCGAATCTGCTTGAAATCCCAGGTGGCGACGCGGGCGGCATAGTCATAGACCTGGGCGTTGAATTCGTCCAGGGTCAGGGAGAAGGCACTCATGTAGGATTCCAGGGAGTCTTCGGGCCTGCGGGCCGTATGCCACACCTTTGACACGGCGTCCTGACCGTACTTGTCCACCCAGTAGTAGTGGAAGAAATAGCTGCCGTAGCGCATGTCCTCGTGGGCGAAATGCCGGTGGCAGTTGTCGCAGAATTCGGTGAAATTGTAATTCGTGAAGGTCTCTTCCGGGCACATCTGGAAGGCCTGCCACTGGGCCGTCTGCTCCCAGAAAGTGCTGCCTCCCGGCCCCTGCCCGTAGCGGAAAGCCACCTGGTCGATATCGGACGTCTTCCCGTTCAAAACCAGGTCACACGCGACCTGGTACTGGAAGGAGTGGCCGATCTCATGGGCCACGGTGGAACGGCTGTTCGCCGCCTCGGGATTGATCCAGAGACATCCGGTGACGTTGTCCTCCGGGCCCGAGCCGTAAGCCGCCCACTCCGTCTGGTGCCACAGGAAGACCTGGAACTTGTATTGGTCCAGATAGGACTTCCCGCCCGCGTCGAGACGGATGAACTTGAGGGCGTTCACATAATCGGCGTAGATCTCCTCGCACCAGTCCAGGAACGCTTTCGTATCCAGATGATAGGGGCCGGACGCTTCGTCCGGCGACGTGGCGCCGTAATCCTTGTCCCAGAAAAGGATGAAATGCTCGCTTTGCCGGCTGCGCCCGAAATACCACAGGCTCTCCGGCCGGAGCGGGTCATAGAAGGTATTGGACACCGCCCATCCCCGCTCTTTCTTGTAGAACTCGGAGCCTAAGTGAATCTTGTCGTAGTCAGGGACTTCCGCCGGTGTGAGGACCGGGGGTGCGCCGGGGGACACGGTCTCCTCCCGCTCACAGGAGAACACCAGCGCCAGTGAAAGCGCCGCAAGTGCGGATATCCACTTTTTCATCCCCCGCATGACTTGGTCACGACAAGAAAAAGAAAAGGGCCGATCCTCACGGGTCGGCCCTGATTTCTGATTAAGCGCCCGCGTAACCCGGATTCTGCTTCAGGTTCGGATTGTCCTGCAGGATCCAGAGCGGAATCGGGAACAGCTGGTCGTGGGTGTCGTTGATGGCCGGCTTGTTGAACCAGTTCCGGTTGGAGAAGGTGCCGAAGCGGATCATCTGCGTACGGCGCTGGCACTCGAGGGCGAACTCCCAGCCCCACTCGTCATACATGCCGCCCAGTTCCACCGGGTCGGTGTCGTGACCGGAGCGGATGATCTTGTCGTTGGCCTGGGAAGCTTCCAGCTTGTCGGCGATCTCGGACCAGTCGTGGGTACCGTTGTACTTCTGGATGTCGGCATAGGTCAGGGCGCCCCACGGGACGAGTCCATAGACCATCTTGGTGTCGGCCCGGAGCTCGGCATCGGTGATAGGCGTGCTGACGGAACGGCTGCGGACGGCGTTCACGTAATCGGCCGCGCTCTTCTTGCCATGCTCTCCGCGCAGGATGCACTCGGCCGCGGTGTAGTAGGCCTCAGCGAGGCGGAAATACGGGAAGTCGTTATCCCAGTAATAGATGCCGTTCACATCCGGCTCGTACTTCTTCTGACGGAGACCGAAGTCGATGCTGGTGCAGTCCTGGCCCTCGCCCACACCGCTGTCGGCCGGGTTGCAGGAAACGGATGGGAGGTAATTCAGGCAGGTCCAGACCAGCTTGCCGTCGGCGGCGACCATCGGGCCATGGAACCAGGTGTCGTCCCGGCGCTTGTCACCCTCCTGATAGGAGTTGTAGAACTGCGGGTTGCAGCAGTTGCCGCCCCAGCACTGGAAGCCCCAGCCGAAGTAATTCTTGGACACGGGAGGATACCATTTGCGGCACTGGGAGTGGATCACGCCCTGCAACTCATCGTACACGACGGCGAAGATGACCTCGGTGTTGCTGGGTCCCAGATCCACGGCGAAGTTCTCGGCATAGGTAGCGGAGAGGCGGTACGGGCTGTTCTCGATGATGTCCTCCGCGAGCTTGAGGGCCTTGTCATAGGCCTTCACGCCGGCGTACACTTCCGCATTGAGGTACACACGCATCAGCAGCATCTCGATGCTCCAGTGATTCAGGGTGCTGTAGGTCTTCTCCTTGGTGACGGTTCCGGCGTCGATGACCTCGGTCAGTTCCTTGACGACGAACTCGTACACCTCCTTCCGGGTGCTCTGCGTGGGCACTTCCGTGGAGAACTTGGTCACGATCGGGACATTGCCGTGCTGGTCCAGCAACAGGGAGTACCAGAGGGCGCGAAGGGCGCGAAGCTCCGGAACGTACCGGGCCCGGGTCTCCTCGGCGACAGGGATGTCTCCGGCCTCGATCTGGGTGAGGATCCGGTTGCAGAAGTTGATGGCCTCGAACGCGGTTTCATACGTGTTCGCGGGCTGCCATTCTTCATTGGACCAGGTATGACGGTGCATGCGCTTGTAGGTGCCGCCGTCATCCCAACCGTTGGGACGGGTGGGCGTGATGATCACGTCCGCCGCTTCCTCCTGGGAGTCGAACAGCCCCTGCCAGCCCAGAATGTAAGAGAGGTTGCCGTAGCCGCTGGAAACCATGGAGGCGAGCTCATTGTCACCGAATTCGATGTTCTCGGTGATGATCTCGGAGAAAGCCTGCTCCTCCAGGTCGAAACATGCCGTGAACAGCATGGAGGAGGCGGCCAGAATACCTATTGCAGTAAATTTGATAGCTTTCATGATGGACTTCGTTGATTAGAAGGTGAGGTTGACACCGAAGGTGAAGGAACGGATGGTGGGGAACTTGTCGCGGTCGTCGGTACCGGGATCGAAGGCGCCGTCATCCCCGTAAACGGTACGGATTTCAGGATCCAGACCGGAGTAGGATGTGATCGTGGCCAGATTGCGGACGGAACCGTAGACACGGAGGGCCTTGAGAATCTTGGCGTTCTTGAAGCGGAGGTTGTAACCCAGGGTCACATTGTCGATCTTCCAGTAGTCCGCATCCTCGATATAGTAGCTCACATAACGCTGCGCATCGGAGATGACCGCGGTCTTGCCCGTCGGCTTGCCGGTGGTCATATCCACCACATTAATCTTGTCGAACGCGCTGTTCTGGACATTGTAGGCGATCGTCGGGTTGCCATAGAACAGTTTCTGGAAGTTCAGGGCCTGCGCGCCGAAGGCGCCGCGCATCGTGATGGCCAGGTCGAAGTTCCTGAAGCGGAAATTGTTGTTCCAGTTGGCAAAGGCATCCGGGACGCCGTTTCCGAGGATCTGCCAGTCGGAGGAGTTCGCATTCTCGGCATAGTCATAACCGGAGACCTTGCCGTCTTCGTCGAGGATCTCCACGACCCACTTGCCGGCTTCGTCCACACCCACGGACTTCAAGCCGAAGAAGTTGCCGATCGGCCAGCCTTCCTTCACGCGGTGCGTGGAGGTCTGGATGGGCTCTCCGGTATAGCCGGTGTCGAAGTAATTCGTGGACAGGGAGAGTTCGGAACCCTTCGGAGGCGTGATGGAGATCAGGCGGTTCTGGTTGTAGGAGAAGGAAACGGAGGTGCTCCACTCGAAGTCGCGGGTGCGCACGGGAACGGCATTCACCAGGACTTCGACACCCTGGTTGCGGATGTGGCCCACATTGGCCATCATGCTGCCATAGGTATAAGGAGGCGTCGGGACGCTGTAGTTGTAGAGGGCGTCCTTGGTGTCCCTGCGGTAGAAGTCGATGGAACCGTTGATCCGCTCGCCCAGGAAGGCGAAGTCAAGGCCCAGGTTGTATTCGTACTTCTTCTCCCAGCGGAGATCCGGATTCGCGTTGCGGGCCGGGACGAGGATGGGATTCCAATGGCCGTCCACATAAGCGTAGCCGCTGTAATTCATGGAAGCCAGCGACTGGTAAGGCGAGTTCACGTCGATACCGGTGATACCGAAACCGGCGCGGAGCTTGAGGTTGTCGATCCACTTGACATCCTTGAGGAATTCCTCGTTGTTCAGGCGCCAGCCGGCGGAGACGCCGGGGAAGTAGCCCCACTTGTGGTCCTTGCCGAACTTGGAAGAGCCGTCCACGCGGAGGGAGGCCATGAGGAGGTACCGGTCGGCATAGTTATAGGTAGCCCGGGCGAAGACGCCGATGAGCTTCGTGTTGTACTTGTAGGATTCCTGGGAGGAAGTGCCTTCGGTCAGGCCCATACCCGCCTGCATCTTGTTGTACAGATAGGCGTCGGTCGGGAAATTCTGGTTGGACATGCTGAAGGACTCGTAGGTGGTCTCGTCGTAGCTGTAACCGGCGACGGCCGTCACGTGGTGATTCCCGAAATCCTGCTGGTAGTTGGCGCTCAGTTCCAGGAGGTCGTTCACCAGTTCGGAAGTGCTGCGGCTGGCGGTACCGTTAAGTCCCTGCTCGGTGGTGGACACGTCCTTGTGCGTATTGTAGTTGCCGCGGATGGAGCTCTGTCCCTTGCGGACATAGAGGGCCTTGAAGTTGAGCTGCTCGATCGGGCGGAACTCCGCGACGCCGTTGAAGCGGACGTTGCGGCTGCGGCGCATGCCGATCCGCTCGTTCAGATAGGAAATCGGATTGTCATAGAAATAACCGTCCGTCTCGTAGTACCCCTTCGCAGGGTCGTTGTCGATATAAACCGGCTGCGTGGGGTTCTGGATGCACGCCTGACGATAGGTGTAGCCGGGATTGAAGCCGGTCTTGCTGTTGTTCTCGTCGGCCATGACTTCCGCCGAGAGTTTCAGCTTGTTGTCGAACAGGTACTGGGCGATCTGGACACGGCCGCGGATGTTGGTCCGTCCCGTTCCCTTGATGGTTCCCTCGTTGTCGTTGTACGTGAGGTTGGCGGTATAGGTATGGTTCTGGGTGCCGCCCATGATGGACAGGTTGTGGTTGTGGGAAATGGCCGTGCGGCTGATTTCCTTCAGCCAGTCCGTGGTGTACTTGCGGTCCTCGGAGATATCGCCCTTGCCGGTCCATCCCTCCGCCCACTTGGCGCGCAGCTCGTCGGCCGTCAGGAAATCGGGGGTATTGAGCCAATGGGAGGCGGAGACATAGCCGTTGTACTGGACCGTGGCCGGGCTCTCGCGCTTGGCGTTCTTGGTGGTGATGATGATGACGCCGTTGGTACCGCGGGTGCCGTAGATGGCGGTCGCGGAACCGTCCTTCAGCACGTCGATGGACTCGATGTCTTCCGGAGCCACCGTGGAAAGATTACCAGGGATTCCGTCCACCAGCACCAGCGGAGCCGTGGAACCCAGGAGGGAGGAATAGCCGCGGAGCATCACGGACGTGGAAGAGGTCGGATCGCCGGAAGGAAGCGTGATCTGCAGACCGGCGACCTTGCCCTGGATGAGCTGGCCGGCGTCCAGGATGGCGCCCTTGTTGAAGTCCTCCGACTTCACGCTCTGGACGGAAGACGTGATGTCCGCCTTCTTCTGGGTACCGTAACCGATGGCCACGGCCTCTTCGAGGAAGGAGGTCGCCACTTCGAGGACAACGTCGATGACGCCGCGGTTCCCGACGGTGACGGACTGGGTTTCATAACCGATGCAGGAGAACTCCAGCACGGAGTCGGCGCCCTTGACGGTGATGGTATACTTACCATTCATGTCGGTGACGACACCGTTTGTCGTTCCTGCTTCCACAACACCGGCCGCCACAACGGGCTCGCCGTTGGCGTCGGTGACGGTTCCCCGCACCGTCACGGCCGCCATCGAAGGGATGGCTGCCAGAAGCAGCGCCAAGGTCAGACAGAATTGATGGAATCGTTTCATACTGTTGGTTTAAAGGTTAATATGTTGGTTTAGTTTTCAAGTTGTCTGTCCGGGCGCAGGCGGACCATCAGGACGCCGTGGGCGGGGATTTCCGCCTGGAGGCGGTCCGTCGAGCGGCCGATGTCCTTGTGCTGCCAGAGGTCGCGCACGGTGTATTCCCACTTGCGGAAATTGACGTCCCGGGCGAAATACATCGTCTGGTCCCGCCAGTTGTAGTCCAGTTTCCAGGGCAGCTCGCCCCGGTTCATGAAGCAGACGGCGATCTCCCCGCCGGCAAGGGGCTTTCCCCAGATTTCCTTCTCGCCCATGTCGATGAAACGGATGCCCTGCTTGCCGAGGGGATCCTGGTTCACGGCGATGACTTCCTTGTTGGTGAGGATCTGGCGGGTCTTGTAGTCCATTTCGCGGAGGTCGTTGCCGCTCATCAGCGGGGCGGCCAGCATGCACCACATCGAGAAATGCGTCACGCTCTCGTCCCAGGTGAGTTCACCGTTGCCGACCTCCAGCATCTCGGCATCGTTCCAGTGGCCGGGGCCGGCATAGGGATACAGGTCCGCGGCGGCGTCGATGCACTGGACGATACCCACGCCGCCCCAGTCGAATACGCCGTCATAGAGGGCCCGGATGTCCGGCGTGACGCGCCAGAGGTGGCCGATGCCCTCGCCCCATTCCCAGGGCTTGTTCTCGCCCCATTCGCAGATGGACAGGACAATCGGACGGCCGCTGGCCTTGATGGCCTCGGACATCGTCTGATAGGCGGCCTTCGCGTTCTGGCCGTCATTGGCGCACCAGTCGTACTTGAGATAGTCCACGCCCCACTTCGCATACTGCAGGGCATCCTGGAATTGGTGGCCCTTGCTGCCGGGACGGCCCTGGCAAGTGTAGGAACCGGCGCAGGAGTACAGGCCGAACTTGAGGCCCAGGCCGTGAATGTAATCGGCGAGCGCCTTCATGCCGGAAGGGAAACGCTCCGGGTCAGCGACGATATTGCCGTCCGCATCCCGGTCCACCTGCCAGCAGTCGTCGATGACGATGTACTCGTAGCCGGCGTCGGCCATGCCGAAGGCGGCCATCGCATCGGCCATCTCCTTGACGAGCTTCTCGCTCACGTTGCAGCCGAACTTGTTCCAGGAGTTCCAGCCCATCGGCGGAGTAGCCGCGAGGCTGCGGTACAGGGAATCGGAAAGGGGGACGGGCTTTTCCTGGGCATGGAGGCACAGTCCGCCCAGCAGGAAGAAAAGGGAAAGGAAGCGCTTACCAGTCATAGTGTCATTATCGGTTCTTCGCAAATGTATCGAATTACAATCGCATTACTTGACAAGGAAATCCAATTCTTTTGTAAAATCGTCCAAGATGAGGATGGGGCTTATTGGGAAAAGGATTATCTTTGCAGGACGATGATGAAAAAGACTTTGCTCTCCCTCCTTCTGCTGCTGGCCTTCTCCCGGGCCGGCCTGGCTGCCGAAGGGGCCTTCCGCCACTATACCACCCGGGACGGACTGTCTTCCAACACGGTCCAGGCCCTCATCCAGGACCGCGCCGGACTCATCTGGATGGGCACGGCCAGCGGCCTGGACAGCTTCGACGGACGGGAGTTCATCCACCACGCCTTCCCTGCCGGGGAGGACGACTATGTCCGCCAGCTCTTCCAGGCCACGGACGGCACGCTCTGGATCGGCACGGAAAGCGCCGTGTTCCGGTACGACATGGCTAACCCTCTGGAACGAGTTTCCGAGATTCCGGATGCGCTGGTCACCGGTTTCGCCGAAGAGCGGGACGGCACCCTCTGGATCGGCGTCTGGGGCAAAGGCGTCTTCCGGTATGCCGACGGAACCTTCACCCAATTTCTGGACGGGCACCAGGTGGAGGGACTGCTGGTCGACCGGGACGGCCGCCTGTGGGTCGCCGACCAGTCGGCGGAGCAGGGGCTCTCTCTCTACAATACCGCATCCAGGACCTTTTCCGCGCCGAACCTGGTCTTCCGGGACTGCCGGCCCACGCGCATCTGCGCCATGGACGTGGACGAGGAGGGCGACCTGTGGCTGGGGACCTGGGACCTCGGCATCTACCGGCTTGAAACCGATACCCGGACCGTCTTTCCCGCGGTCCAGCCCGGAGACGGACTCGAGCACGTGCATTCCCTCATCCTCGAATCCCCCCTGCATCTGCTGGTAGGTTCCGACGACGGCTTGCTGTCCCTCAATCCCCTGACCGGGGAGCGGACCCATTACCGCAACGACCGGAGCGATCCGGCCTCCCTCTCCAGCAAATTCGTCTATCCGATCGTCCGGGACCACGAAGGCGGCCTGTGGATCGGCACCTATTATGGAGGCGTCAACTACCTGCCGCCCACGGCCGGTCAATTCTCTTCCGTCTCCCTTTCCGACCTGGTGAAGGGAAACGAGGATTTTATTGTGAGCTGCCTGTGCGAGGATCCGGACGGAACCGTCTGGATCGGGTCCGACAACGGCGGCCTGTTCCGGTACGACCCGGTCCGGAAAACGGCGGTCCGCCTGCCGGGCCCGCTTTCGGCGTTGAATGTCCACGCCCTGCTCCGGCAGGGAGACTATCTGTGGATCGGCTCCTATTCCCAGAATCTCTTCCGGATGCACGTCCGGACCGGAGCCCTCCGGCAGTACGGGGCGGTCGACGGACTGGGAGACCCCAGCGTCTATGCCCTGTTCGTGGACAGCGCCGGGACGCTTTGGGCCGGGACACAAAGCAGTGTCTGCCGCTTCGACCCGTCCACGGACCGCTTTGTCAAGGAATGGGATCATGAGGCCTGGATTGGAAGCATTGCAGAAGATGACTCCGGCTCCCTATGGTTTGCCACCGCCCAGAACGGCCTCCTGCAGCGGGCGCCCGACGGCACCTGGACGGAATGGCCGGCCGGCCCGGGCGGCCTCCCCGCCAGCCAGGTCCACCATCTGCTGCCCGTCCCGCACGGCATCTATGCCGGCACCAAGAAAGGACTGGTCCTCCTGCAGGACGGAAAGATCACGCCGGTCGTCCCGGACATGGACGTCCGATACATCTTCCAGGACAGGAACACGCTCTGGCTCGCCAGCTCTTCCACCATCGTCCATTACTACCCGGACGGCGGCCGGCAGGAGCAGTTCGGCGCCAATGACGGAATCCGGGTCGGAGAGTTCTCCCCCTCGGCCGGTCTCGTCGCCCAGGACGGAACCCTCTATCTGGGCACGACCGAAGGCTTCGTCTCGTTCTATCCCGGCCGTGTCCGGGAGAACGATATCCCGCCGCCCATCCTGATCACCCGGTTCCAGGCTACCGGTTCCGGCGTATCCGAGGATGTTTTCCGGTCCCGGGGGACGGAGCATATCACGCTCCCCTGGCGGTTGCGGGATATCCGGATCAGTTTCGCCGCCCTCAGCTACAGTGCGCCGGAGAAGATCCGCTATGCCTACCGGCTGGAAGGGCTGGATGAGGATTGGAAGGGACTGGGAAACCAGAATTACGTCGCGCTGAACCGGCTCCCTGCCGGGAAATACCGGCTGCACGTAACCGCCACCAACAACAGTACCCTCTGGAATGACGAAGGCACGGCTCTCTCTTTTACCATCCGGTCCCATCCCCTGCTGTCAGATGTGGCCCTGGTGCTGTACGCCCTCTTAGTCGCCACCTTGTTCTACCTGCTTGGCCGCTGGTATCTGAGGCGGGAAGAGCAGAAAAATCAGGCCCGGTACGAGGAACAGCTCGGCGCCGCCGTCTCCCTGGTGAAAGAGGAGGAGCGCGACGACCGCATCCGGTTCCTGTCGGCCCTGTCCGAGCAGCTGGATGCGCCGCTCTCCGGTATCGGCCTGCAGCTGGAACGGCTCAAGGAGAATCCGAAGGGAGATTCCAAGGGGAACCTGTCCATCATCGAGAAGAACCACCGCATGCTCCGGACCATCGCCACGAACCTGCGGCAGCAGCGGGACGCGCTCTCCGGCGGGAAAAGGCCGGAAGAGACGGAGACCGCGCCGGACCCGCAGGAAGACTTCCTGCTGCGCCTGGACCGTCTGATTACTGAGAATATCGCCAATCCGGACCTTTCCGTGGAATTCCTCGCCCGGGAAATGGCCATTTCCCGCTCCGGCCTCTTCGCCAAGACCAAGGAGCTGAGCGGGGAGACGCCCAACAAGCTCATCAACCTGGCCCGGCTGAATATGGCGGCCAAACTCCTTTCGGAGGGCCGCCATTCCATCGGGGAGATCTGCTACATGACCGGCTTCTCCTCCCCCAGCTATTTCTCGAAGAGCTTCTACGCCCAGTTCGGCGTGACACCGCACGACTGGGAGCAGATGATGCCGGATTCCGCTAACGACCGGTAGGGACGGTGGTCGCCTGCACCGTCTGGGGCAGCCACACCGTCATTTCGCCACGTCCGCGGTGGCACCACGCATAGTACGGGATGAGCGTGAGTTCCACGTCCCGGACCGCCACGCGGCCGTCCGCGCCGTAGGAGAAGGTCTGCGCAGGCGTGACGATCTTGTCCAGGCCATAGAGGTCGTCGGAGTGCCGCACGCGGAATGTGGGCTTCTGGTTCACGATGGTACCCCGGACGGAGAAGCCTGGATTGTCGGGCCATTCGGCGCAGTACACCACGGGCCCCTTCTGCACCGCGATGCGGCCTTCGTCGGCCTTCACCTCGGCGTGGGCTTTCACCACGCGCGGTTCCATGTCGAAATGGACGACGACCTGGTCGCCCTTCTTCCACTTGCGGGTGATGGTGAAGTAACCCTGCTCGAGGGCGCTCTCCACCGAAACGCCGTTCACAGTCACCTTGTAACCGGTCTTGACATCATCCGCAAAGGTGTACAGGTCCGAAGGAACGGCCTCGCCGCGCACCCAGCCCGGAATGCGGACCTTGAGGGCCATCTCCTTCTTGAGGGCGGTCTTGTCGACCGTGATTTCGATGTCGCCGCCGTACGGATAGCCCGTCTTCTGGGTGAGGGTGACGTCCTTTCCGGCGACCTTCTGCGTCATCGTGTTGGGCATGAACAGATTGACATACAGCGCGTTGTCCTTCACGGCATAGACATAACCGGGGACCGACGGGATGAAGCGGCAGATGTTGGACGGGCAGCAGGCGCAGCCGAACCAGGCCTTGCGCTCGTGCTGGCCGGCGGACTCCAGCGGGTTGGGATAGAAGAAGCCGTTGCCTTCCAGGGACACGCCGCTGATAAGGCCGTTGTAGAGTGTGCGCTCCAGCACGTCGTAGTACTTGGCATCGCCATGCAGGAGGAACATCCGGTGATTGACATACACGTTGCCGATGGCGGCGCAGGTCTCGCAGTAGGCGGTCATGTTCGGAAGCTGATAGTTCCGGCCGAAGGCCTCGCCCTGGTTCGTCGCGCCGATGCCGCCGGTGATATAGAGCTTCTTGGAAACGATATTCTCCCAGATGCGGTCGATGGCGTCGATGTAGCCCTGGTCCCCCGTGAGGGCGGCCACATCGGCCATGCCGGCGTACATGTAGGCGGCGCGGACGGCGTGGCCCACGGCTTCGTCCTGCTCCAGCACCGGCACGTGCGACTGGTTGTACTCGTCGTTATGGCCGGTCTTTCCGCGCTCGTCCAGGAAGAACTTCGCTTCGTCCAGGTACTTCTTCTCCCCGGTGGCGAGGTACAGTTTCGCGAGGGCCATCTCGGCGATCTGGTGGCCGGGAATCACGCGGGCCTGGCCCGGGCGGGCGCCCACTTCACGGACGACGCAGTCCGCATAGCGGATGGCGATGTCCAGGAAGTTGCGCTTGCCGGTGGCCTGCCAGTGCGCGACGGCGGCCTCCACCATGTGGCCGAGGTTGTAGAGCTCGTGGCTCAGCTCCTCGTCGTTCACCCAGCGCTTGTCACCCGCCCATTCGTGCGGATGCTCCGGGTTCATCGTCCGGGCCGTGTACAGGTAGCCGTCCGGCTCCTGCGCAGCGGCGACGATGACGAGGACACTGTCGATATACGCCTCCAGTTTCTTATCCGGATAGGTCTGGAGCACGTAGGAGGCGCCTTCGATGGTCTTGTAGACGTCGGTGTCGTCGAAGGAGAAACCCTTCACCTCATACCCGAGGTTCACCGGCGAATGCATCTGCTTCGCCGCCTTCACGAAGTTCTCGTATCGGCCCTCGCTCTCGCACTTGGAGAAAGCGAGCGGAATCGTGACCTCGCGGGACGCTTTCAGGCGCTGCCCCCAGAAGGAATCGGGGGCCACCTTCACGCTCGTGAAGGGGACGGGGTCGATGGGATAGCCGCCCGAAGCGGGCTGGGCGGAAAGGGTGGCGGCGGCCAGCAGGCCGACGAGCGGGAAAAACAGCTTTCCGGTCATGGTATGGGATATTATAAGGTTTTCAGGGCTTCTTCCAGGCGGGTCCGGGCACGGTCGATGAGGTCCTTCGTGCCGGAGCCGTCGTTGACGTACTGGATCACCATGTCGGCGAAGTCGATGGCTTCGCGCAGGCGGGTGCTCTTGTTCGGGATCTCCTTGGTCTCGACGACCAGGCGCAGCAGGGCGTCCAGGTCCTCCGGCTCGGCCAGGTTGCCGGGACGCATGGTGTTGATGGCGGCGTTCAGGGCCGACGTGGCCTTCGTAACGTCCTCCTGGCTGAGCCCGCGGGGCTCCGCGGCGTTCACCGCCTCGGCCACCTCCAGCTGCTCCAGCATCCGGGCATAGCCGTTCGGGGCCCACGGCGCGAAGGCGGGAACCTTGGTCTCCAGGGCGTTCCACGCCTCCTGCGCCTCCACGCGGGAACGGGCGATGCGGATGGCCTGGTCCAGGTACGTCTTGCCCACGCCGCGCGTGCTCCTGGCCTTCTTCCCCTCATTCAGGACGTTCAGACGCAGATAGTGCGTGCTGTGGTCCGTCATGTAATAGTCGGGATAGAAGGTCTTGTCGCCGAGGGTGAGGGTATAGACGTTGCCGTCCGTGCCGGCATCCGTCGTATGTCCTTTCAGGACAATGTCGCCCAGGTCGGGATCCAGGTCGAACTCCGCCTGCTCCCACACCGTGATGTCCGGGGTGGCCATCACGAGGGGACCGTACATCACGACGCCTTCCCACATCGGGTCGAACGGGGTGCGGGCCTCGTTCACGCCCGTCGCGGCGAGGTCCATCTTGTCCGGGCCGAAGTTCAGGTGCTTGGTGAACGGCATCGTCACTTCCACCTGGTCGCCGGCTTTCCATTCCCGCTCGGGAATCTCCACATAGGAGCAGGGCTGATAATCGGCCTTGAGGCGGCGGCCATTGACCTTCACGCCGAACCCTTCCGTGGCCCAGTACGGGACCCGCAGCTTGAGGGCGAAGGTACCGCCTTTTTCCACGGTAATCACGGAGGATTCCGCCGGCCAGGCGCATTCCTGGCGCAGAGTGACGCCCTTCTCGTCCCAATTCGCGACGGTAGGCAGGTACAGGCCCACCCAGAGGGTGTTGTCGGAGACGAAGTAGGCCGCTTCCTGGTATTTGACGTGGTTTTCCGCACCCGTGCCGCCGCAGCAGGTTTCCTGCGGAGTCGGGCTGCCGAACGGCTTCGTCGCGTTCATGCCCACAGCGTACTGGTAGCACACGCCATACTCGTGCGGATTAACCGAGCCCACGAGCTGGTTGTAAAGCACCCGCTCGTAATAGTCCATATACCGCGCGTCGTCCGGATTATACCCGTTCAGGTCCTTGGTGAGCTTCGCGAGGTTGTAGGCGCAGCAGGTCTCGTTGATGTCCGGGTTCGGGAAGAGGTTCCGCTGCCGGTCGGACTGGACGCTGGTGTTCATCGACAGCATCTGGGAGTAGGGCTGGCGGAACATCTCGCCGTTGCCGACGCCGCCCATCGCATAGGCGTACCGGCCCTGGACCAGGTTCCAGAAGTTGCTGGCTATCTGGTAGTAATAGGGATTTCCGCCCGCCCGGTACAGGTTCAGCGCGCCCACGATCATGGGGATGTGCTGGTTCGCGTGGCGGGTGCGGATGTCGTCGATATTCTTGGAGAGCGGGTCGTAGAACGCGGGCGAGTCGAAGCAGCCCGCAGCCTCCACGAGATGCGCTTTCTCCTCCGGATCGGCGACCATGCCGGCCAGCCGGGAAAGGACTTCCTGCATGCCGCCCACTTCGCCGGCGATGTACATGTTCCACATCTCGTAGCGGTTGCCGGGCCGGGCCTGGCGCTCCGCCTTGTCCCCGTCCATCTTCACGTACGTGCGGTAATGCAGCCGGTTCCAGACCCAAAGGCCCATGTCTTTCGCAATCAGGAGGGCCTTGGCGGCGATCTCCTGGTCGTCGATGTTCGTGGCGATGTCCACGAGGCCGGCCAGCTGCTTGTGGATGGTATAATAGGGAGCCCAAACCCCCTTCTCATTGTTGTAGGGGGCATATTTTTCAATGAGGACCGGATGCTGGGCCGGGATGGCGTTAAGATAGCCGTACCCATAGCTCCGGCAGTCCTTCTTGTACTTGTCGAACGCCGCCCAAGTGCCTTCCAGCTTGGCGAACTCGGCCTCCGGGACGAGGTCCCGCGCCTCGCGGTACCGGCCCAGCCTCTTGTCCCAGACGAACGTCAGCTCCTGGCAGGCGCGGAGCTCGTCCACCATCCGGCGGATGCGGCTGCGGATCTCATCCTTGAGGGCCGGATCGTCCGTGCCCGCGAAAGCGAATGCGAGGGCGGACATGTAGTGTCCCGTTCCGTGGCCCTTGAGCTTCGTGGTCGGGGAATCCCAGCCGTCGGCTACGGTGTAGCCGTCCGTGGGCAGGCCATACGTGTCGCGATAGTTATACAGCTGCTGGGTGATGTCCAGCGAGAGAAGATTCTTTACGTCCAGGTCGCGGTTCGCGGTGAGGCGGTTGTCGCCGATAAGGCGGACGCTTCCGAGCGGCAGCGGCCGGGCGACCGGCTCCTGCGCCGGCACGGCGGGTTTCCCCGCCACCACCGTCACTTGCGCCTCCACCGGAAATCCGTTCTCCGTCGAATTGTCTCCAAGGACATATCCCGCGACGGTATAGGCCGATCCCACCGGCAGGGCTGCCTCCTCTTCCTCGGTTTCCCGGAGCGAGTTCGTCCACTTCACCTGGCGCCATTCGCCGGAACGGTCCGCATAGGTGACCCAGACCTGATACGGCAGCACGGGCGCCGTGCCCTCCGGGGCTTCGACCCGGACTTCCGCGACGGTGCGGATGGTTTTCCTGGCGCCGCAGGCGGTCAGCAGGACGAGGGAAACGGACAGCAGGAAGACAACGCTGAAAGGATGACGGAGTCGCATGGCAAGTGGTTTTAGTGCTGTCCAAAGGTACGAAAAAACGGACAACTCTTGGAAAGAATTGTCCATTACACTGTAAAAAACGTCCAAAGGAAACGTCAGAAGAGGACAGCGCCGAGAATCAACAAGGGCAGATAGACCAGGACATCCACCGCGAACGGAACCGCCAGCCAGCGGAAGGAGCGGTAAGAATCGTTCGGTGCCGGCAGCAAGGTCCGGTTCGTGTCCACCCGGTAGCAGACCCCTTCGTCGTCCAGGTAGAAATGCGCGTACCGCCGCGGACTGGCCGACGCCTCCGGGGCCAGGATGTCGTAATCGGGGCTGCTGTAGTCCGGCGTGGACTCGTAGACCAGGATGCTGCCGCCTTTGCCGTCCGGGTCGATGCGGTCGGGGTCGCCCATCGCCCGCATGATCTCCGAGGTGGTCCGGCCCTCCCAGGCCGCCGTCCCGTCCACCGCCGAAACCCGGCGGGACGACCCGCAGGCCGTGAGCAAAGCCAGGGCCGACAAAAGAAGGATGAAGTGTTTCATGGCTGGTATCAAAACAAAAAATGTGCAAAACAGGGGCGTTTTGCACATTAATTTGCGGGGACGGGGCCCTTACACCTCCGTCGCGGTGGCGAACTCCTTCAGGAAGCGCATGTCGTTCTCGAAGTAGTGGCGGAGGTCGTTGACCTGCCACTTGAGCATCGCGATGCGTTCCACGCCCATACCGAAGGCGAAGCCGCTGTAAACCTTGGAGTCGATGCCGCTGGCCTCGAGGACGTTCGGGTCCACCATGCCGCAGCCCATGATCTCGAGCCAGCCGGTGCCCTTGCAGATGTTGCAGCCCTTTCCGTGGCAGATGTTGCAGCTCACGTCGACCTCCGCGGAGGGTTCGGTGAACGGGAAGTAGGAAGGACGCATCCGGATCTGCGTGTCCGGGCCGAACATTTCGCGGGCGAACAGGAGGATGGCCTGCTTGAGGTCCGCGAAGGTGACGTTCTTGTCGATATAGAGGCCCTCCACCTGGTGGAAGATGCAGTGCGCACGGGCGCTGATGGCTTCGTTGCGGAACACGCGGCCCGGGCAGACCACGCGGATCGGCAGGGGCTGGGATTCCATCGTGCGCACCTGCACGGAAGAGGTGTGGGTGCGGAGGAGGAGCGGATTCCGGTGGCCGTTGGACACGAAGAAGGTGTCCTGCATCTCACGGGCGGGGTGGTTCGGCGGGAAGTTGAGCGCCTCGAACACGTGCCAGTCGTCCTCGATCTCCGGGCCTTCGGCCACGTCGTAGCCGAACTTGCGGAAGATGTCCACGATTTCCTGGCGGACGATGGAGACGGGATGGCGGGAACCCAGCTCGAAGGGGTCGCCCGGCATGGAGAGGTCCTGCTTCGGGGCCAGCTCCACGGCAGCGGCCGCGGCCTGCTCCTTGAGTTCCTCGATCTTGGCGGTGGCGGCCTTCTTGAGCTCGTTGAGCTTCTGGCCGTATTCGCGCTTGAGTTCCGGGGCGATGGTGCGGAACTCCTCCATCAACGCGGTGATGGAACCCTTCTTACCCAGCAGGCGGACACGGGCGTCCTCCACTTCTTTCTGCGAGGCGGCCTTGAGCTCGGCCAGCTGCTTCTGGATCTGTTCGATCGCTTCTTTCATACCTTGTTTTCGTCTAAAATCTCGCAAAGATAACTATTTTCCAGCGTTTTTGAGCTCGGCCGAGGCTTTTTCCGCCTTGGCCTTGCGCTTGTCGCGGGCTTTCTGGTTGCGCTGGCCGGTGGATTTCCAGTATTTCTTCCACTGCTCCTCGTTGAAGAAACGGTGGTAGGAATCGTCGATCTGCTGCATCCACTTGTCCTGCACGCTCTGGTAGATGTCGGCGTTGCCGACCTTCGTCTTCTGGAGCTCTTCCAGCTCCTCCTGGAGGGCGTGATAGTCGTGGGTGAGGGTGGAGTCCACATAGAACTCCTGCCAGTATTCGAGTTCGAGCTGGTCCGACAGGCGCTTGACTTCCTTGTCGATGAACTCCAGCAGCTGCTTCTCTTTCTGCTCTTCCGTCTGGGGCCCCTGGTTCTGGGCGCGCAGGGCGACGGAGCCCACGAGGAGGGCCGCCGCCAGCATCCATAAGTGTTTCATCCCTTGATAAAATTTCATAAATTTGCAAAGGCTTGCAAGCAGGCAAAATTAACAATAATTGAACAAACCCCCAAATACGATGCATAAACCGCACCTGACCCTCGTCCTTTCCACGCTTTTTTTCCTGATTCCGGCGCTGGAAGGCAATACTTGCACGAACGTCATCATCACCAAGGGCGCCAGCAAGGACGGCTCCACCCTGGTCACCTACGCGGCGGACTCCCACTACCTGTTCGGAGAACTGTACTACCATCCCGCCGCGGACTGGAAGGCCGGGTCGATGCTCCAGGTGTATGACTGGGACAGCGGGAAGTACCTCGGCGACATCGACCAGGTCCCCCACACCTTCCAGACCGTGGGCAACATGAACGAGAAGCAGGTCATCATCACCGAGACCACCTGGGGCGGCCGCGAGGAGCTGATGGACCGCCGGGGCCGCATCGACTACGGCTCCCTCATCTACATCGCCCTGCAGCGGGCGTCCACCGCCCGGGAAGCGATCTCGGTCATCGTGGACCTCGCGAACGAATACGGCTACGCCTCCGAGGGCGAGACCTTCTCCATCGCCGACAAGAACGAGGCCTGGATCATGGAACTCATCGGCAAGGGAACGAACATCCGGAACGGGGTCAATACGGACAAGGGCATCGTGTGGGTGGCCCTCCGCGTGCCGGACGGCGCCATCTGCGCCCACGCCAACCAGGCCCGCATCGGCGCCTTCCCCCTGAACGATCCCGACAACTGCCTGTACGCGAAGGACGTCATCTCCCTCGCCCGCCGCAAGGGCTATTTCGACGGCACCGACGAGGAGTTCAGCTTCAAAAAGGCCTACGGGCCGGCGGACTTCGGCACCGTCCGCGGCTGCGACGCCCGCGTCTGGAGCGCCTTCAACATCCTTTCCGGCGGCTGGTTCTCCTATTACGACGCCGACGGCAAGGCCGTCACCAAGGACGCGTCCGATTTCCTGGACTACGCGATGGGCTATAACCTGGACGGCGACCTGCCCCTGTTCATCTACCCGCGGGAGAAAGTCTCCGTGAAGGCGGTGGCCGACGTGATGCGCGACCACTACGAGGGGACGCCGATGGACATGACGCAGGATATCGGCGCAGGCGGCAACGCCCTGCCGTACCGCTGGCGCCCGATGGAATACAAAGCCGAGGGCGGCACCTACCTGAACGAGCGCGCCATCGCCACCCAGCAGACCGGATTCTGGATGGTGGGCCAGGCCCGCGACTACGTCCCCGACGAGGTGGGCGGCATCCTCTGGTTCGGCACGGACGATGCGGCAACTTCCTATGTGACACCGATTTACACGTCCATCACCAAGGTTCCCGAATGCTTCCGCGTGGGCAACGGCGACCTGCTTCACTACTCGCCCACCGCGTCCTTCTGGATGAACAACCGCATCTCGAACGCCTGCTACAAGATGTACAACATCATGGCCCCGCACGTGCGGAAGAAGATCGACGCGTTCGAGACCGAGCAGATGGAGCGCAAGACGCACAGCGTGGACAGCGCCGCCGTGGTGCTGTACAACCAGATCGCGGTCAAGCTGCAGGACAAGCTGTCCTCCAAGCGCGACGTGATGGTGTCCCGCAAGCCGTTCGCCAAGGTGGCGCGCTACGTCACGGACTACTCCGTCCGGACGGCGCAGGACCAGTTCGACGCCTGGGTGGCCCTGGAAGAGGAACTCCTCGTCAAGTTCATCGACGGCAACGTGAAGCCGCAGAACGAGGACGGCTCCTTCCAGCACTCCGAATACACTCAGGGCCAGCCTGCCAAGGTCCAGCAGCCGGGCTACACCGAGCTCTGGAAGGAAACCGTCGCCCGCGAGGCCGGCGAGGTCCTGAAAGTCAAGGAATAATGACACTCGTTTTCACAGGCGGGCGGTTCCTGCTGCCCGAAGGTGTCCGGACCGGACTCGCGCTCGTGGTCCGGGACGGCCGGATCGAGGCCGTCGTCCCCGAGGCCGAGGCCCCGGAAGGGGTTCGGGTCGATGCCGGGGGGCAGTATGTCTCCCCCGGATTCATCGACCTGCACGTCCACGGCGGCTGGGGGCACGATTTCCTGGACGGGACGGTGGAAGCGTACCTGGAACCGGCCCGGCGGCATGCCCGGCACGGGACGACGACCATGGCACCTTCCCTGGCGACAGCCTCTTACCCCGACTACGAGCGGGCGGTCCGCGCCTACCGGGAAGCCCTGCCGCTGAACGTCTCCGGAGCCCGGTTTGCGGGCATCCATTTCGAAGGGCCGTTCTTCTCCGCGGCCAAGGCGGGGGCGCAGGACGCAGCGCTGCTGAAGCTTCCCCTGCCGGAGAACTATCTTCCGCTGCTGGAGGCCTATCCCGAAATCGTCCGCATCAGCGCCGCGCCCGAAGTGGAGGGCGCGATGGGGCTGGGCGAGGAACTGCAGCGCCGCGGCATCGTCGCCGCCGTCGCCCATACCGACGCCTCCTGCGCCGTTTGCGAAGAGGCCTTCCGCCACGGCTATTCCCTGATGACGCACTTCTATTGCGCCATGTCCACGGTGTCCAAGCGCGGCTACAGCCGCTACGCCGGGGCCGTGGAGGCCGGCTATCTGCAAGACTTCGACATCGAGGTGATCGCTGACGGCGTCCACCTGCCGGACGATCTCCTCCGGATGGTGTACCGCCTCAAAGGCCCGGACCGCGTGGTCCTCTGCACGGACTCCATCCGCGCAACCGGCCTGCCCGACGGCGAATACATCCAGGGCAGTCTGGAAAACGGACTGAAGTTCATCGTGGAAAACGGTGTGGCGCTGCGGCCGGACCGCGGTGGCCTCGCGGGTTCCGTCGCGACGACGGACCGCCTCGTCCGCACGATGGCGCGCGCCATCGCGGGCTCCGTGGGCCTCGCCGCCGGCATCCCGGACGCCGTCCGGATGATGACCGCCACCCCCGCCCGCGTCCTCGGCCTCCCCGCCAAGGGCCGCCTCGCCCCCGGCTGCGACGCCGACATCATCCTCTTCGATGACACCGTCGCCGTCTCCCGCGTCTTCATCGGCGGAAAAGAAATCCCGCAGGAGGCCTGACACGGTTCAACCCTCCCGCGATGGGCGCCCCTTGCATCCAGGTGCTCGTACCGGTCCATCGACGGGACCGATACGGACACCGGACAAATCTCCCTGCTGGCCGCAAGTGCGGGTGACGTCCCGTTTTTTCGGACGTTACCTGCAAAAATGGCCGTCAATGCCAGTGACGTCCCTGTTTCCGGGACGTTACCTGCAGGCGGGTACCCGCGGGCCGGTCTAGAAGGCGTAGACGAAGATGTAGAAGAGCATCAGGCCTGCGGCGACGAGTTTGGCGCCGGTGCCGAATAGGAAGCCCAGGAAGGCGCCGAGGGCCGATTTGATGGAGGTGGCGGTGTCCTTCTGCGCCACGACGAGCTCCGCGATGAAGGCGCCGAGGAGGGAGCCGACGATCATTCCGACGGGCGGGAGGATGAGGCCGGCGAACAGGCCGATGATGGCGCCCCAGCCGCCGGCCTTGGAGCCGCCGGTCAGCTTCGTGAAATAAGCCGGGACCACATAGTCGAGGATGGTGATGACGATGGTGACCGCCAGCCAGATGAGTAGGAAGGTCAGGGACATCTCGTTGCCGGCGCCGTCGGTGCCACCGCCCCAGATATAGATCAGCAGCAGGCCCACCCAGCTCAGGGGCGGACCGGGCAGGCCCGGAGCGATGCTTCCGACGATGCCGACGATGCCCAGCAGGAGGGCGAGTATGGCGATAAAGGTTTCCACTTTGCGAAGATATTGATTATATTTGTGGGAAACAAAAACCTTACCATATGTTTGCGAAAGACGTATATGTGAACCGCCGCCGGACGCTCCTCGAGAAGATGCGCGGAGCGGGCGAGAGCGGGGTCATCCTGCTGGTGGGCAACGCCGAGGCGCCTGCCCAGTACAAGGATAACTGCTACAAATGGCGCCAGGACAGCACCTGGCTCTACTATATGGGCCTGGACGACCCGATGTACGCCGCCATCCTGGACATCGACAGCGGCGAGGAGACCATCTATGCCGACGACGTCGAGATCGGCGACATCATCTGGATGGGCCCGCAGCCCACGGTCGCGTCCAAGGCGGCCCTCGTGGGCGTCGCCAACTCCGCCCCGTACGCGCAGGTGGACAAGGCCGTGAAGGCCGCCATCAAGGCCGGCCGGAAGGTCCATTACATCGCGCCTTCGCGCTACTTCAACAAGCTCCGGCTGATGGAGATGATCGGTCGCGCCCGCATCGACCTGGGCGTTTCCGAGCCCCTGACGAAAGCCATCATCTCGATGCGCCTGATCAAGGAGCCGGTGGAGATCGCCGCCATCGACGCCGCCTGCGACCTGGGCTTCAAGATGCATTCCGTGGCCCGCGACAGCATCCGCCTCGGCATCGTCGAGCAGGACATCGTGGGCAAGATGGAAGGCGTGGCCCTCGCCGAGGGCTGGGGCGTCTCCTTCCCCACCATCCTCACCCAGCACGGCGAAACCCTGCACAACCATATCCACGACAAGGTCATCGAACCGGGCAAGCTGATGGTCATCGACGCGGGCGTGGAGAGCAACGAGCACTACGCTTCCGACTTCACCCGCACATACCCCACCTCCGGCAAGTTCACCCCGAAGCAGCGTGAGGTCTATCAGATTGTCTGCGACTGCAACGAGCTGGCTTTCAGCCTCGTAAAGCCTGGCATCACTTACCGGGAGGTGCACCTCGCGACCGCCCGCAAGATGCTGGAGGGCCTCTCCGCCCTCGGCCTCGTGCACGGCGACCTGGACGAGATGGTCGCCCTCGGCATCGCCGGCCTCTTCCAGCCGCACGGCCTGGGCCACAACATGGGCCTGGACGTCCACGACATGGAGGACCTGAACGAGAACTGGGTGGGCTACGACCCGGACCAGACCCGCGCGAAGCAGCTGGGTCTCGGCAGCCTCCGGATGGCCCGCCGCCTGCAGCCCGGCCACGTCATCACCGACGAGCCCGGCATCTACTTCATCCCGGCCCTCATCGGGCAGTGGAAGCGCGAAGGCACCGGCAAGGGCTTCGTGAACTTCGACAAGCTGGAATCCTACTACGACTTCGGCGGCATCCGCCTGGAAGACGACGTTCTCGTGACGGAGAACGGTGCCCGCCGGCTCGGCGCCCAGCGCCTGCCGATCTTCCCCGACGACGTCGAAAACGCGATGGCCCGATGAACCGCGAGTCTCTCTTCTCAGGCATCCTGATCGGCCTGGGGGCTACCGGCTACCTGGCGCTCGGAGGCATTCCGGGCGCCGTGATCTTCGCGTTCGGGCTCGTGTGCGTGGTGCTGTTCGGCGTTCCGCTCTATACGGGAAAGGCCGGTGTCACGAACGACATCCCGGCCTTGGTACGGATCTGGCTCTTCAACATCATCGGCTGCGCCCTGCTGGGCCTGCTGGTGTTCTCCCTTGGCGGCGCCCCCGTGGAGCGCGCGCAGGACATGGTCGCCGGGCGCATCGCCCAGGGCCCCTGGCGCAGCTTCCTGCGGGCCGTCGGCTGCGGCCTCATCATCGACATCGCCGTCTGGCTATATAAAAACAAGGGGTCCATCCTCCCGATCCTGTTCGGCGTCCCCTTGTTCATCGTTTGCGGCTTCTACCATTCCATCGCGGACGTGACCTACATCGTCGCCGCCTGGAAATGGAGCCCCGCGCTGCTGTGGTATTACCCGCTGATCGTGCTGGGCAACTACGTCGGCTGCAACGTCCGGCGCGTTACTCTGCGTACTTCTTAAGCTGGTCCATCCACTTGTTGACTTCGGCGCCCTTCAGCCCCAGCACACTCTGGAGGAAGTCGGACACCGCCCCCACATCCTGCTTGAGCAGATCGAGCAGGCCGCCGGCGTAGGCGCCCAGGCCGCCCAGGAAGCCGATTCCCTTCTTGATGCCGTGGTCCACCAGGATGCCGTGATAACGGCCGATGGCGGCCATCGCCTGCTGTTTCTCGGCGATGGAATACATGCGATAATTGGCCGAGTACTCCCGGAGGAGGGCTTCATACTGCCGGTTCACGCGGTCCCACTGGTAGGGACGGTAGCGGTCGGCGTTGCGTTCGACACGGTCCACGAAGCGCTCGAGCTTGGCAGGCGCCCGGAGCGTGGCGCAGCTGGCGGCGGTCAGGGCCACCAGGAGGATAATGAGATATTTACGCATAGTCATTCAGTGTTTTCAGCCAAAGATAGCAAAAATTCTGCCAAGGTGTCCGGTTCTTTTTCTAGACCCCGAGGACGATGGCGGCGTCGATGTCCAGTTTACGGCTGATCGTGCGGGCGGTCTTGATAGTCGGTTCGCACTTGCCGGCCAGCAGGTCGGACAGGCGGGAAGGGCTGATGCCGAGCAGGTCGGCCAGCCCTTTTTGTGTCAGGCCCATCTCGTACATCCGCAGTTTCAGGATATCCACCAAGGAAGGCTCTCCGATGGAAAAATGCTCCTCGGAGTATTCGGAGACCAGTTCGGACAACAATTCCAGCTCAATGCGAGCCGGGTCGTCTTCCGGCGCATCATCTCCAACCAGGGGAAGCAGCGCTTCCACTCTTTTGACGGCCCATTCATATTGGGCCTCCCGCTCTATCTTGGCCATATCCTAAATGTTTGCACAGTCTATCTTCATGTACTCCTCATGGGTCCCGATGAACCGGATATACACAAACCGGATGGTGAACTTGATGACGACGACCAACCGATACCGATTCCCTTTGATGTTGAATACAAAGTGTTGGTTTCCTACGGCATCCACGGTGCCGAATGTCTGCCGGATATCGGCGAAACAAGTCCATTCACTCCGTTTCACGATACTGACCCATTCTTGCAGGGCCACCCGCGCATCGGGATGGTTCCCGATGTATTCCTTCAAGGTCTGTTCTGTAAAGATCCGCATGTCCTTCGCCACAAAGATAATCAGGTTGTTCCGAATTTCAAAATAATCTTCTGAAAAATATAATTTCCTCCGCTGCCGTGGGATACGAATATACACGAAAAACCCCCGAAACGACGCAAGCTGTTGATAACTTGTGTTGTTTCAGGGGGTATTTTATGCGTTTCTTACGATGGGCCTCAACGGACCGGGAGGCGGAAGGTGGAGGCGGGGAGGCCGGTGGCGTTCACGAGGTTGGCGCGGGTGTAGGGCTGCCAGGCGTAGCGGACGGCCTTGGGCTCGCGAAGGGCGGCGCAGTCCAGGCGGACCAGGCCGCCGGCGACATCGGCCTTCACCGGATGGTAGCGCCCGTCGGCGGCGTCCAGGACTTCGAAGCCGATGATGGGGCCGCCGTCCGCGGAGCGGAGCGCATCCTGCGGGTAGAAATCGACATAAACGTCCTGGCCGACGCGGGCGGCTTCCTTCGCCAGGGGGCCATCGGCCTTCACCGTGCGCCCATAGTACTTCTCCAGGGCCTGCAGAGCCAGGCGCACGCCCACGGGCCGCTTCTGCCGATAGTGCACGTCAGTCGGGTCGCCGAGGTCGGATGTGACAGCCATCCCAAGGCCCGGGCGGGCGCCCAGCAGGCGCCGCTGGGAGTCGCGGAAGATGGGCCACGAGGGGCGGTTGAGGGAGGAGAGCTGGACGTAGTAGAAAGGAATGTCAGAGAAGTAGTTCCGCCAGGAGTCAACCAGCAGCGGGAACAGTTCCTCGTGAACCTCCACCCTTTCCGCGTTGGATTCGCCCTGGTACCAGAGGATGCCCGTGATGGGGTAATGGTCCAGAGGGAGAATGCCCGCTTCGAAGTTGTAGCAGGGCTCGTAGGGATGGCGGGTGGGGACGAGGCCGTAACCATCGGCCTTCTCAGGCCGGTTGGAGAGGTTCTTCTCCGCCCGGCCGCGGGCCCATTCCATAATGAGGTCGTTGTGCAGCCAATCCCGGAGGATGGCCGGATAGCGGGTTTCGAGGGTTTCCCGGTCGATCCAGCTCTCGGCCGTGGAGCCGCCGACAGCGTTGCAGATCAGGCCGATGGGAACCTGCAGGCTGTCCCGCAGCATCTGGCCGAAGGCGTAGCCGACGGCCGAGAAGCGGGCGATGGCGGCGTCCGAGGCCGGCATCCAACGCGTGGGGGCGAAGTACTGCAGATGGTTCACGGAATCCAACGCCGACGCGGGCCAGGCCACGTTGTCCGTCCGCCAGTTGCATTTCATGTCATACAGGCGCAGGCCGGCGTCCGGCCGCGGCGCGGCGTCGGAACTCTGCCGCACCTCGAACTCCATATTGGACTGGCCGGAACAGAGCCAGATGTCGCCGAACGCGACGTCCCGGTACACCAGCGAGGATTTGGCCGTCCCGATGCGGAGTTCGGCGCCCGTCCCCGCCGGGTGCGGCGCCACCTCGACGCTCCAGCGGCCCCGGTTATCGGCAACCGCCTGATAGACAGCGCCATCGACCGTAACCTGCACCGCCTCCCCCGCATCGGCTTTCCCCCGGATGGAGAAGGGTTTCTCCCGGGGCAGGACCATATGGTCGGAGAACATCGGCGAGACCTGCAGGCCGCCGTAATCGCCCGTAATCCCCTGATAGACCGTCTTGGCAAGGATGCCGGCGCCCTCCGCATCCGGGTGGACGGCGTCCGGGAACATCCACGGATAGGGGTACAGGGGTTCGTAAAAGTCGATGAGCTCCGCCCCGGCGGCGTAAGCGACAGTTTCGATGGCCTCCTGGATCTGCCCGTGCCAGGTCTTCGTGCCCGAGATGAAGCGGCTGTGGGTGCTGCCGATGGGTGTCATCCGCGCAATCAGGAACCGGGCCTTGGGATTGACGCTCCTCAGGCTGTCGACGAGAGCGAGATAGTCCTCCACGAACTCGTCCTGGTAATGGGGCCAATTGCGCGGGTCCGTATCGTTGATCCCCAGATGGATCACGACGATATCCCCGGCGAAATCCATCGCCTGCCGGAACTCCTCCTGGTCGAAATACGGCCGGTGGCCGTGGCGCAGGAGCGTCGCGCCCGACTTGCCGAAGTTCCCGACCTCGTAGCGGTCGCCGAGCAGCGCCTGCAGCTGCGCCGGATAGCTTTCGTGCTCCCGGTCATCCAACCGCATCCCATACGTGATACTGTTTCCCACACAGGAAACCTTGATCTTGGGTTCCACCTTCGGCTTCCGACGGGCATCAGCCGGAGCCGCGACGACCAGCAGGGCCAGGAGGCCCGGGAGGATGCTACGCCATGTCATCGGTAACAGGTTTTAAGACGGTGAGTTCCACGAGGAGTGCGAGAGCCGTGACGACGCCCAGGACGGCGAAGGCCGCGCCCAGGTGGCCGCCGTCCTGCATCCGGCCGAGGACCTGCGTGCAGACGGCACCCATCGCCACACCAACCGTATTCATGAAGCCATAGGCGGTGGCGCGGAGGCGGCTCGGGACGAACTGGCACAGGATAGGCATGTTGTTCGTGTCGAACATGCCGTAACCAATGCCGAAGATGAGACCCGCGGCGACGGCGGCGACCAAGCCCTGGCCCAGGCCCACAAGCACGAGGGCCGGCACCATCATTCCCAGGCCGATGGCGCTGGTATAAATGCGTCCCTTAAGGTTCTTCTTCACCCAACGGTCCGACAGGGGACCGCCGATAAGAACGCCGATGAAGGAAGCGAAAGCGATCGTGATCGTCGCGATCGGGCCCGCTTTTTCCATCGGGATGTCCAGGCTGCCCTGGAACAAGGTCGGGAGCCAGTTCTTCGTAGCCCAGCCCGGCATGGACGAGGACGCGAAGAAGAACAGGATGGCCCAGAAGGCGATGTTGGAGAAGATGAGGGCGAAGGATTTCCAAATGGAGGCGGTTTCGGGAGATTTCTCCGCGTGGCCTTCGGCCTTGGTCGAAATGACAGAAGCCGGGCGGGCTTCCTTCAGGCAGAAAATGAGGATCACGGCATACACGATGCCGATGATGCCGAACCAGTGGAAGGTCTGCTGCCAGGTCAGGGCCGCGGCCAGGTTGGCGCCGAAGCCGCCGAGGGCCTGGCCCAGGTACAGGCCGGTCATATGGATGCCCACGGCGAGGGAGCGGGACTTCCCGGAGTGGTAGTCGGCGATGAGCGACAGGCTGGACGGGATGTACAGGGCCTCGCTCACGCCCATCAGCCCGCGGAGCCACTTGAGCTGGGCGAAGGTCGTGCAATAGCCCATCAGGAGCGTCACGGCCGACCACACGGCCAGCGAGCCCACGATCAGCCACTTGCGGCTGAGCCGGTCGGCCACAGTGCCCGCGAACGGGCTCACGATGGCGTAGATCCACAGGAAGATGGCCATCAGCACGCCGAACGCCTCAGCCTGTTGCAGCTGGGCGATGTCCATCGCGATGTACTCCCGCATCGTCGAGAGCATCTGCCGGTCCATATAGTTCAGCAGGGCCACCACCCACAGGAGGGCCACCACAATCCAGGGATAAATCTTTTCTAACTTCTTTGCCATATCTTACTCTTATTTTAGATTCTTTCGTCGGGCTCCGCCCTCCTCAGAATGACAGCCCATTGTCATTCCGAGCGAAGCGAAGGAATCTCTGTCATAACTTGTCTGCATACTCAATGTCCGCGGCCGCCCGCCCGTCAAGGGTCGTGAAAGCGCAGGTGAACATCCACTTGGTGAGGCGGTTCTCCTTCGTGGAGAAGGCGCCGACGGGAAGTTTCACGAGCACGTCGTTCCAGCCTTTGGCCAGCTTCACGGGCTGCGGCGGGCGGCCGGATGCATTGGCATTGCCGAAAGGCTCCTGGTAATCAGCCAATTCCGCGTTTCCTTCCCATGCGGGAGGCAAGACTTCGGCACCATTGACCCAAAGGCGGCTGTGCCGATAATCCCACTGCCCCTGCGGCGGCATCGGGTCGCGCTCGGAACGGCTGTAGTTCTGCGTTTCGAAGAGAAGGCCCACGGTCTGCTCCTTCGGGGACCAGACCCGCGTCCGGGCATAAACGGTTTGGTTCGGCTGGGGATCCTCATAATAGCCCGCCACGATAGACGGCCCCCAGACGTGCCGGAAATAGAGGCCGGAACCGGTCACCACGCGGTCGGTCTCCCAGGCGCCTTCTTCCGGCGGAAGGACCTTTTCCAGGTCGCCGCCGTTCGGATAGGCCGGGGAAATGGCCCAGCGGGCCTGCCCCTGCGCGACATAGGCCATGGGCACGTCCTTCAGGACGGTTTCCCGATACGCCAGCATCCGCTTTTCGAAATCCAGGAAGTCCTCCCGGGCCGGACCTTCGTCGGGCAGGACCGTGCCGAATCCGTCGAAATACTGGTAGCCGCCGCCCCGCCAGGCGCGGTCCGCCAGGGCCAGGACGCAAGCGTATAAGTTATTCTCTTTGAGAATGTTCTCCTCGTTCGTTAGATAACGGTCATTCCAAAGGGCAACGATGGAGCCGGCGATGTCGTCGGAGCCGTCCTGCTGCCCGTAGATGGTGCTGGTGTGCAGGCCGATGATGTCGCCGAAGAGGTCGAAGTGATTGACATAATGCAGCCGGCAGTCCACGGCGGGAATCCCCGGCTGGGCCTTGCCGCGGTAGCTCCAGAGCTGCGTCGCGTCGATCTCCCCGGGGCCGTACTTCCAGCCCGGATTCCAGGACACGGCCTTGCGCCCGTGGGCCCGGACCCAAGCCACCATCTCGGGCACGAAATCCGGATCGGTAAACCCGACCTCGTCCGTGCCGATGTGGATGTAAGGGCTTGAGAAGGTGTCCATCAGCTCGTCCAGCAGCGCCTTGACGGTCTCCTTCCCCTCCGGGGTCTGCATACCGTAACCCAGCGCCCGCTCGAACGCGCGGCTATGGCCCGGCATGTCGATCTCGGGCACCAGCATGACGCCCCGCTCGCGGCAGAAGGCGTCCAACTCCCGCATCTGAGCCTGCGTATAGTACTTCCCGGGTTGCCGGAGCATCGATTCGGGGGCATTGAGCTGCGGATACCGCTTGCTTTCCAGCCGCCAGGCCTCGTGCTCCGTCAGATGCAGATGGAACACATTGACCTTGAACTGCGAGAAGATCTCCACCTCCCGCTTGAGTTCCTCGAGGCTGACATACGTCCGCCCCACGTCCATCATCCATCCCCGCACCCGGAAGCTCGGCCAGTCCACGATGCGGCAGCAGGGGATCCGGCCCTTTTGCGTAAGTTGCCGGAGCGTCTGCCGCCCGTTCCACAACCCCTGCAGCGTCGTCGCCTCGAGGGTAATGCCCTGGCGGGTAACGGTAAGCCGGTATGCCTCATTCTCGTTGAGCGTTGCCTCCGGAATGGCCTCCACCAGCGTCTCCGTGACGGGGGTATCGGCCTTCACGCTCCCGCCTGTGTACTCCACCTGCTTGGGCAACGGCAATAATGCCGGTTCCTGCGCTCTTGCGCAGGAAACCAGCAAGATCAAGCCCACGAGCGCTTTCGCCAATCCTCGGACCATTTATCGTAATAAGGTTAAGTAGCGTTTACCAGGCCAAGGAGAAGATCCGAGGGCTGCGGACGCCGGGCTTGAGCTCGCCGCCGGCAACGTAGAGTCCGCCCGCCGGGCGGACGGCGACGCCGGGTCCGGCGAGGGCGCAGGCCGGGTCGGCGCCCAGGAGGGTCCACGCTCCGGAAGCCGGGTCGAAGGCGTACACCGCCTGCCGGAACTGGTATTCAGCCGGTTCCTTGGACAGGTAAGGGATCCTGTCCTCCGGGGTGTTGTGGAGGGCACGGGCGAAGATGGCGCGGTTCACGCCGCCCACGACGACGAGGCGGCCGTCGGGCAGGGTCGCGCCGGTGGCGCCGACGAAGGTGCCGCCGTCGGGGATGGCGGGGGCTTCGGCCCAGAGAGATTCCTTCGCTTCGCTCGGAACCTCATTCTTGTCATTTCGACCGAGCGGAGCGAGTGGAGAAATCTGAAGGCAGATGCCCTTGTCGGAAACCTCCAGGGTTTCGGGATTGAAACCGCCCCAGACGTAGAGCTTGCCAGCCGAAGCGAAGGCGACGGGTTGGACAAGGGATTCGGGCAGGTCCGCCAGCTTGGTCCAGACGTATTCGCCGACGGTGCAGGCATAGACCCCTGTCGTGCCGACGCCGCCGACCAGGTAGAGCCGGTCGCCGTCACGCGTCCAGCCGCACTGCTCCATCGGTACCGGGAGCGGCGGCAGGGCGCGGAGGACCGCCGCGCGGTCCCGGAGCGTCAGTTCATAGACCTTGTCCGTGGTCATGCCGCACACGTTGCCGCCCGCCAGCACCAGCGCGCCGTCCACCGCGAAAGTGGCCCCGTACGCCGTGGAGTCCGGCAGGACGCCGACGTGGGCCCATTCCCCGTCGGTATGGGCCCAGATATCGGCATAAACCCGCTTGGCGCCCCCTTCCAGGAGGCTTTTGTCCGGGAAGTTCGCGCCGCCCGCGACCACCAGCGCATCACCCACGACGCCGCAGAACGGCGCCGACACCCCCTTCGCATAGGCCGCGTCGGGGATGGCTTTCAGTTCAGTTACTTTCATCATTTCCGTATGGCAGGCCACCAGGCCCGCCGCCAGGATCAAACTAACCCAGGATCTCATCATACAAAGCCGCCGCCTTGAGCATCATGCGGGGGATGTGGAAGGGCCCCTTGAACAGGTTGCCCTTCGCCGGTTGGGCGACGGTGCCATCCCGGTGGAGGTAGCCGTACCATTCGCCGTACTGCTCGTCCGGGAACACCTTGTAGGCATAGTCGAAGGCCTTCTGATGCATCTCCAGATACTTCTCCTTCCCCGTCGCCTGATAGGCGTACAGGCCCGCGAGGATGGTCTCGCACTGCGGCCACCAGAACTTCATGTCCTGGGAGTAGTCCTGCGGCGGGAAGCCCTTGCAGTCGCGGAAGTTGATCATCCCGCCGTACTCCTCGTCCCAGCCCCATTTCCAGGCCCAGTCGATGATGGTCGTGCCCATCTTCACGAGGTCCGGATCCCAGCCGCGCGATTTCGCGATGTCCAGGATGAACCAGCCCGTCTCCATGCAGTGGCCCGGGTTGATGACGCGCCCCGCGAGGGTGTCGATGAACTCGCCATTCGGCCCCACCATCTCCAGGACGGTCCCGAACTCCGGCTTCATGAAGTAGGTCTTGAGTTCGTGGATGCTCTTGTCGATCTGCTTGTCCAGGCAAGGGTCGTCGGACACCTGCTTGAGGACGTTCGCCACATTGATGAGCATCATCGTGATGGAATGGCCCCGCGCCTCGAAGTCGAACTTGGGCGGCAGGAAGCCCGGCTCAGCAAGCATCCACTGGATCTTCTTGAACAGGGCCACGGCCTTCTCCGCGTATTCCGGATCGTCGGCCGCGAGACTGTACTCCGCCATCGCGATGGCCGCGAAGCACTCGGAGAACACGTACCGGCGCTTCTGCACCGGCTTGCCGTCGGCCGTCACCGAGAAAAACATATGCCCGTCCTTGTCGAAGCAATGCGCCTCGATGAAGTCGATGGCCGAAGCCGCCGCATCCAGGCACTCGTCGCTTCCAAGCTGTAGCGCGGCCAGCGAGGCGATGTAGCCCCAGCGGCCCTGGAACCAGACGGACTTGGTGGTGTCCATCAAGGTTCCGTCCCGGTCCAGGCAGGTGAAGATGCCGCCGTTCTCCCGGTCCAGGCCGTTCTCGAGCCAGAACGGGAGAATGTCGGCCACGATGTCCATGCCGACACGCTGCCGGCACGAACGCAAATAGTCAGCTTGTCCGGTGGTCATAGCCTACAACCGGTTGCAGCGCTCGAAGAAACCGATCTCTTCCAGCTGGCGCTTCAGCTCCACTTCCTCTTCCGGGGTGATATTGCGCCACGGAACGCGGTTCGGTCCCAGGTCCAGGCCGATGAGCTTCATGATCCGCTTGCCGCCGACGATGTTGCCGCGGAACCGGCAGATCACGTTGATCACCTCCTGCGAGAAGTTCTGCAGCTCGCGGGCCTTCTCCAGGTCGCCCGCCGCCCAGGCTTCGCCGATGGCGACCTGCTCGCGGCCGTTGTAGTTGGTCGTGCCGCAGATGCCGCCCTGGGCACCGCCCATCGCAAGGGACGGGAGATACGTCTCGTCCTGGCCGTGCAGCATGTCGAACTTCCCGCCGCCGTACAGCCGGCACTGGTTGTATTCGTACAGGCTCTCGAAGGTGTACTTGATGCCCGCGAAGTTCGGGATGCGCCCGTCGACCGCCTTCAGGAAGTCCAGCATCGGCAGGAAACAGCCGTTGAAGGCGGGAATGTGGTAGAAGTAGAACGGAAGCTCCGGCGCGGCGGCGGCGATGGTCTCGCAATAGAGGACGAGTTCCTCGATCCGGCCGATCTTCGGGAACGGCGGCGCCATCGCGCCGATGCCCCAGGCGCCGATGGACGCGGCGTGCCGGGCCAGCTCGGCCGACTCCCGCAGGCAGCAGCTGCCCACATGGACAATCACCTTGAAGCCCGCCGGCACGGCGGCCATCCAGGCCTCCGCCAGCTGCTTCCGTTCGTCGGTGGTGAGCATATAGCCCTCACCGGAAGAACCGTTGATGAACACGCCCTTGAGGCCGTTCTTCGCCAGCATCGCGGCATAGGCCGGAATGGGCGCGAGGTTGACGTCCCCGTTCGCCTTCATGGGGGTGAACGGGGCGTCAATCAAACCGACGATCTTTTCCATCATCATTTCTCAAGCAGGTAATACTGATAGGTCTCCAGCAGTTCGCAGTCGGCCGTAAAACCGATGAGGAAGGAGTGGTAGGTATGGTTGCCATACTTCACCTCGTCCAGGTCCTCCATATGACCGCTGATCATGATCATCGGCCAGCCTACGTAACCGATCTTGTCGGCCGTCTTCTGCGGGCAGGAATTCATCACATAGGCGGCATATCCGCTGCCGTAGGAGGCCCAGTAGCTCAGCCAGGCAGACTGGTTCGCGGGATCCTTGACCCAAGCCTGGCAGCGCTTCATCGCGGCCTTCACGTAATTCATGTCGGAAGGATCGCCGTCGGCGACCGGCTCGGACCATATGAAGTAGTAGTCGTGGATCTTGTCGTAATTGACATACCACCAACCGCTGCTGTACTGGAAATAGATGTCGTTGGTGGATACCAGCGTCGGCTGGAAGCCCACGTTCAGGATCAGGGCGACGTCCGGCGTCGTGCCCGCCTTGGCGTTGGGACCGTAGTTGCCCACGGTGAAATGCGCCTGGTAGGCGCCTTCCTCGACACCGACCTTGTCGGCCTTGACCTTCAGGGTCCCGACCTTGGAACCGGCGGGGATGGTGACGGACTCGTCGAAGGTCAGCTTCCCGGCAGGGAAGGCCAGACGGTCGGAGCCGTCCTTCGTGTCATAGACGATGCCCAGCGTCACGTCCTTGGACACCTTCTTGCTGAGGGTGAAGGTGAGGGTCGCCTCCAGGTTCTCGTCGAACTCCGTGGCGGAGACATTGACCATGGCGACGTCCTCGATGTTGATGCCGATGTTGACGGGCGCGGAGGACGCGACGACGGCATTCTCCACCTTGGCGATGGAGATGGCGACCGTCTTGTCACCCAGCGAAGCCAGTTCCTCGTCGATGGCGATCGGAATGGTCTTCTTCAACGCGCCGGCCTCGATGACGTACTCCATCGGGAAATCGACCGCCTCCGCTTCGATGCCCGTGACCTCGAAGGTTACGTTGACATCCTTGTGGATGAAGTGGGAGAGTTCCAGCACGACATTCGCCTTGTCCAGGGTAAAGGTGGAGACCGGCGAGGAGAGGGTCACGGTAGGGACCGCCTCGTCGGCATAGGGAGAGACTTCCTTCTTGCAGGCGGCGAGACTGCCGGCGAGCGCGAGGACCGCGACGAGTTTGAATATAGTCTGTTTCATATCGTTCGTAGATTAAGGATCAATAGCCATAGGTCTGGGCGAGCAGGGAGTCGCCGGCCAGGACGGCGGCGTTGACGGGCCAGAGGAGCTTCTGGGGCTCGCTCGTGGACAAGACCGGCTTGGCGGCCTCTCCGTACACCTCCGGATAGGCGGCTGCGGCGGAGAAAACGAGCGGCTGCTTGGAAGCGTCCTGCATGCGGAGAAGGTCGAACCAGCGGGTGCCCTCGCCCACGAACTCCTTGTCGCGCTCCTTCAGGATGGCGAGCTCATTCTCGGCGAAGGAACCGGCGGTGAACGCCGGATAGTCGCTGCCGTAGGCGCGCTCGCGGATCTGGTTGACATACCCGGCGACGGCGGAATAGTTCCCGAGGGAATTCTCCACCTCGGCGAGGAGCAGGAGGACGTCGGCATAGCGCATCAGTATCACGTCGGTGTCGGCATAGCGGATGTCTCCCTCCTTGTGGCCCAGGTACTTGATCATCGCGGAGCCGAACTGACGTTTGCTTTCATCGGCGCTGGTGTAGCACTCGTGGAAGGTCGCGGCGCGGCGGGAATCGGCCTTGTCGAAGGACTTGATGAAGGACTCCAGATACTCCACGCGGTGGGTGCCGGTGCCGCAGAGGTCAAGCGGGTCGGAGAGCAGGTTGCCATCCTCGTCATAGAAGGAGTTGCACCAGATCGGGGCCTGGTACGAGAAGATGCCGATGTAGCTGTTCGTGGATTCGGTGTAGCTGAAGGAGTTCGCGAGGATGACTTCCTTGCCCGCCTTGTTGTTGTTGGCATACAAGTCGGCGAAGTTGGGCTCGAGTTCGAACTTGTGGCTGTTCACGATGTTCATGAGCGCCTCCTTGGCGGTCTGGAATTCGGACTGGCTGGCGGTCGCCGTATGGCTGCCGGTGGTCTTTCCTTCCTTGTCCGAGAAGTTCGTCGTCACCTTGGCGGACCACAGGTACACCTGGGCCTTGAGCATCTGGGTGGCGAAATAGCTCCATCCGGTACGGGCGACGTCGCGGTTGCTGCCGTAGCCATCCTCGCTGCGCTTGATGTCGTCCTTGATGAACTGGAGGGTCTCTTCGGCGGTGCTGCGGGCCATGTACAGGTCATTCACGTCCACCTTGCCGGAGGCGACTTTCACCGTGGTCTCCAGCGGAACGCCGCCGTAGGTGCGGTACAGCATGAAGTAGTAGTAGGCGCGGAGGCCATAGGCGCGACCGCGGTACAGGTTCCGGGTGGCTTCGTCCAGGAACTCGCAGGCCCCTTCCAGGTGGTCGATCATGTCATTGACCTGGAGGATCCGGCTGTAATAGCCGTTCCAGTTGGAGATCTGCGGATTGTCCGCGTCAATGGGGTCGTTGTGGGCGAGGCCGCCGTAGTTCAGGCCCACGCCCTCGATGGAGGAGCCGTACTTGATGGTGCCGCCCCGGAATTCACCCAGGATGCAGGGCGAGGTATAGTCTGCCCGGAGGTAGCTGAGCAGGCCATTGTAGAAGGTCTGGACCTTGGCCTCGCTGGTCCAGAAGTTACCCGCGGAATTGTAGTCCACCGGGGACATGTCCAGGTTGCAGGAAGAGAGGGCAAGCAGGCCCGAAAGGGCGATGATGGAATATATCTTTTTCATGTCTTGCAATCTTTAGAAAGTGATGTTGCCACCGAAGATGAGCACGCGCGGAAGGGTGTAGACACCCCAGTAGTTGGCGCCGTATTCCGGGGAACCCAGCATACCGGCCTTGGTCAGGTAACCGAGGTTCTGGCCCGAGACGAAGATGTTGGCCTTCTCCACCTTGATGTGCTTGAGGAGGCTCTTCGGGAGCGCGTAGGAGAGGGAGATTTCGCGGGCGCACAGGTAGGAGCCCTCGTAGGTGAAGACGGAACTCCAGGCGCGGCAGATGTTGCGCTTGCCCAGCTGGTCCGCCCAGATGTACTGGCCGTACAGGTTGTTGTTCGCACCCGTGTTCGGGTCATACATGTCGGTGACATTGCCGATGGTGTTGAACGTACCCTGGGCACAGCCCATGATCTGCGGGGAGGCCAGGTCCACGACCTTGTAGTCGAGGGCGTAGTCGAAGCGGCCGCTGAGGGTGAGCCCCTTCCAGGAGAAGTCCAGGAAGAAACCGCCGGTCCACTTCGGGACGCTGTTGCCGAGCTTCACCTTGTCGTAGTCGTCGATGATGCCATCCCCGTTGACATCCTTCCACTTCACGTCGCCGGGCTGGATCGGGAGGGCGCTGCCCTTGTTCTCCAGGGCGGCCCAGGCCTTGGGACCATAGAGGACCGGCGGCGCGGAGACACCGAAGGTGGAGGTGGTGGAACGGTCGATGCGGGAGGCGTAGGGCTCCTGGTTCAGTTCTTCCGCGGTGAACAGGCCTTCCGCGAGGAAGCCGTAGATGTCACCCGGGGTCTGGCCTTCCTGGTAGCCGCCCACCCACATGAAATCACTGTTGTTCAGGTACTGGGGACCCGTCTTGGAAGGATCGTAGGAGTTCGGAACATAGACCTGGGTAGCACCCTGGCGGTTGTTCTCCTCGCCATTGTCCGGGAGCTTGATCACTTTGTTTCTGTTGTAGGCGGCGGTCAGGCGGATGTTGGACTTGACGTCGCGGGTGTCCAGAATGCGGGCGCTCAGCTCGATCTCGACACCGCGGTTGCGGATGGTGCCGTTGTTGGACGTGAAGGCCGTGATACCCGAGTGGGACGGGGTGGTGATGGAGGCGATCTTGTCCGAGACGATGCGGTTGTAGACGGTCGTGTTCAGATTCAGCCGGTTCTGGAAGAAGCTGATGTCCAGACCGCCTTCCGCCGTCCAGGACTTCTCCCACACGAGGCCCGCGTTGGGCAGGGTGGAGAGATAGCTGGCGGTGGCGCCGTTGTACTTGGTGGTGTTGCCATAGGCGCCCTGCACCGTGTAGTTGCCGATGGAACTGGCAAGGACGCCGTTCGCACCGTAGGAGGCGCGGAGTTTCGCGAAGGAAATCACGTCACGGGCCGGGGCCATGAAGGGCTCCTTGGAGAAGACCCAACCGGCGGACACGCCCGGGAAGAAGCCCCAGCGGTTCTCCTTGGCGAGGCGGGAATAGCCGTCATAGCGGAACACCGCGGAGAAGAGGTACTTGCTGTCGTAGTCGTAGTCGAACTTGCCGAAGTAGGAAAGCACGCGGTTGCCGTTGTGCCAGGAGTCCATCGTGCGCTCGTTCACCAGGTCGCCGTTGTCGTCGGCCGTGCGGGTGAGGGCGAGGTCCTGGAACTCGTCGGTGGGGGCATTGCGGCCGCTGGCTTCGAAGCCGAAGTACCAGTCATCCACGTACTCGGTACCGAGCATCGCGGAGGTATTGTGGTAGTTGGCGAACGTCTTGTTGAAATTCAGGATGGCGTTGTAGGTCTGGCGGAGCTGGTTCGTGTACTGGTTGTTGCTGGAGCGGGTGCGGTACCAGCTGTTCGGGCCTCTCAGGTAGTCGTGCGTGAAGCTCTCGTAGAAAGTGTCGATGTAGTACCAGCTGCCGTTCACCTTGAGGTTCAGCCAGGGAGCGAAGTAGACGGTGAAGACCTGCGACATCGTGAACTTGTTCTCCAGATACTGGTAGTCCACGGCGGCGTTGACAATGCCCACTGGGCTGTCCTGGACGTTGTTTCTCGGGCTCGGGTTATACTCGCCGCGGGAGTTGTACACCCGCATGGTGGGCGGGAGGAACCAGGCGCGCGCGAAATAGTTCTGAGAGCTGTTTCCGTTCAGGATCGGGGTCTGGTCGGTCCGGGAGTAGTTGAAGGAGGTGCTGGTGTGCAGCCAGTCACGGATCTTGTAGTCGCCGTTCAACACGAAGGTCAGACGGTCGTAGTCGTTGTCCACGGCGGAGCCTTCGGTGTGGTTGTAGCCGAGGGAGGCATAGTAGCGTCCCTTGTTGTTGCCGCCGGAGAAGTCCACGCTGTAGTCGCGGGAGGCCGCCGGGTTGTTGATGTTAACGTCCTTGGTGGTCTTGCCCTTCCAAAAGAGGAGGTTGCCGCGACCGGTGTAGGTATAGGCCGGATCCTGGGCGGCGAGGGCGGCGATCGGGTCCTTCATGAGGCCCCAGTCGCTGCTGGTCAGCAGGAAACTCAGGTCGTTGCCGTACGGGTCGATGCCCTTGTCGTCCACGGTGAAAACACCCCAGGAAGCCTGGCCGGACTTGTTGCCGTCCAGCACGTTGCCGTTATTGTCAAAATACCGGTTGCCGAAACCGTAACCCTGGGTACCGGTCAGGGAGGTCAGGGAACCGTAACCCTTCCACGTCCCGTCGGGATTCTGATATACATGGGCGGAACGCCAGTAGGCGGTGCGCATCCAGTAGAGGTAATCCTCGGAGGAGAGGATCTCGTACGGAGAGTTCAGGAAATTGAAGGAGTTCTTGACATGGAAGTTGATGGCGCTCGTTCCCTCGGTGCCGCGCTTGGTGGTCACGAGGATGACGCCGTTCGCCGCACGGGCGCCGTAGATGGCGGTCGCACCGGCGTCCTTCATCACTTCGATGGACTCGATGTCGTTGGGGTTGAGGTCGGCCATGGAGCGCTGGGCGCCGTCCACGATCACGAGCGGGGAGCCCGTTCCGTCGATGCCGGTACCGCCGCGGAGGACGATCGTCGGCTCGGAGGTCGGGTCGCCGGAGGTCTGGGTCACGGAGAGACCGGCCACGGCACCGGCCAAGGAGGCCGCCGCCTGATTGTGCATACCGGAGGCGATGGTCTCGCTCTTGACGGTGGCGATGGAGTTCGTGACCTTCGTGCGCAACTGGCGGCCGCCGTAGGCGGTGACCACCGTTTCTTCGAGGAGGTTCTGGTCGTCGGCCATCACGATGGTGAGGGGACCGCCGTTCCAGGTGGCTTCCGTGGTGGCGTAGCCGATGCAGGAGACCACGAGGACGTCGCCCACCTTCGCATTCGGCTGGACGAACTTACCCTCGCCGTCCGTCACCACGCCGGTGGAGACGGGGGCGCCCTTGATCAGGACGGAGGCCATGATGACCGGCTCGCCCTGTGCATCCTTCACCGTACCCTGGCAGGCGCGGTTCTGGGCGAAGAGGTTGCCTCCTCCCAGGAGCACGATGCCGATCAGCGAAAGGACTGCAAGCAGTTTGTGTGATTTACGCATAGTTGGGTTATTTGGTTAATAAAGGTTGTTCCGGGGCAAAAATATGCATTAAAATTTGCTTTCCCAATGGGATTTTCATCAAAAAGCAATTTTTTCTGGTAAGATTATTTATTTTTGAATGAACTTCTTTCATATTTCCACAATATTGCTTATTTTGGCGCTTGAATCTGAAACTTGAACCTGATGAACACCCCGGAAAGTCAAATCCTGGCCCTGCTCTCCCGCAAGGACGGGGCTACGATTCCCCAGATTGCGGACGCGCTGGGAATCAGCATCGGCACGGCCACCAAATACGTGGGCATCCTCCTGGAGGAGGGCGCCCTGGAAGACTGCGGCAAGACGGAATCCGTCACCGGACGGCGCCCGCACCGGTATAGCCTCCGGGCCGACGCCGGGTGGTTCCTCGGCGTGGACGTGAATGACCGCTATGTCAATATGGGGCTGATGGATTTCCAGGGGAACCGGCACGAGACCCGGCTCCTGGAGAATTTCGCCCTGGAATCCAAGGGGGCCTTCCTCCAGCTCTGCGAAAACCTGCAGCAGGCGGTGTCGCTCGCCCGGGAAGCCGGGCAGGACCTGAAGGGCATCTGCATCGCCCTCCCCGGCCGCATCGACGACCGGACCGGCGACAGCTACACCTGGTTCTACGAACCCGGGAAAGCGCTCGCCCAACGCCTGCAGGAGCAGCTGGGCGTCCCCTTCTCGCTGTTCAACGACACCCGCGCCATGACGGTGGGCGAGTACACCAAGGGCGCCGGGGCCGGGACGCAGAACATGCTCATGATCAATGTGAACTGGGGCCTCGGCATGGGGATCGTCATGGACGGGCAGGTGTATTCCGGGAAGTCCGGGTATGCCGGGGAACTCGGACACGTGTACGGGTTTGACAACCAGATCATCTGCCGATGCGGCAAACGCGGCTGCAACGAGACGGAAATCTCCGGACAGGCCCTCCAGCGGAACCTCGTGGAGCGCATCCGCGCCGGGGAGTCCTCCATCCTGAGCCAGCGCGTGCTCGAGTCCGACAAGCCCCTGATGCTCAGTGAAATCATGGACGCCGTCGCGCGGGAGGACGTCCTGTGCATCGACGTCATCGAGAAGATCGGCATCCTCCTCGGGGAGAAGACCTCGGGGCTGATCAACCTGTTCAACCCGGAGCTCGTGGTCGTGGGCGGCGAACTCGCGATGACCGGCGACTACCTCCTGGACCCGATGCGGATGGCCGTGAACAAGCACGCCATCCACCTGGTGAGCCGGGACACCCGCATCTGCCGGAGCACCCTCGGGATGGACGCCGGCATCGTGGGGGCCTGCCTCGTGGCCCGGCGCCACTTTATCGAAGCACACGAATAATCAATGGTTTACTCATGGCAAAGGATGGATGATGGAACGATGGAAAAACAAAAGCCCGAGCTCTTTCGAGCCCGGGCTCTGGATCAGGAGGGGAATCCCTACTTGAGCGTGCCGTTCTCGGCGGCCTTGATCATGTTCTCGTTGGCGGAGATGTAGATCTCGACACGGCGGTTCTGGGCGCGGCCTTCGGCGGTGCTGTTGTCAGCGACCGGGTCGTTGAAGGAGTGGCCCTCAGCGACGATGCGGCTCTTCGCGATGCCCTTGTTCTGGAGGTAGTTGGACACGGCGTTGGCGCGGTTGTCGGACACCTTCTGGTTCGCCTCGGCGGAACCGACGTTGTCGGTGTGGCCCAGGACGGTGATGTCGGTGTCGGGGAGGTCGGCCATCTCAGCCGCGAACTTGTCGAGGTTGCGCTTGGCGTCGGCCTTGAGGGTAGCCTTGTTGAAGTCGAAGAGGATACCGCTGTCGAAGGTGACCTTGATGGCCTTGAGGCCGTTCACGTCTTCCACGGTCTCGACCTGGGCGTTCTCGAGGGCGGCCAGTTCTTCGGCCTTCTTGTCCATCTTGTTGCCGATGATGGCACCGGTGCCACCGCCCACGGCGGTACCGATGGCGGCGCCGATCGCGGCGCCCTTGCCGTCCTTGCCGATCAGATAGCCGAGGCCCGCGCCGATGGCGGCACCGGCGCCAGAGCCGATGAGGGAGCCCTTACCGGTGTTGGAAATACCGCAGCCGGAGAGAATCATGGTTCCGCAGAGGAACATCAGAACGAATTTCTTCATATCAGAAAATGGTTTAAATGGTTTTTGCCGTTTTATTAATCATCCAAAAATATTGCTTTTTTCGGTTTTCCGCAAATTTTTCGTTCCGTTTGATGCAAGGTTCGGGCCAAGGATGGATTTACTTATCGGATTTTAACTGATTGATAATGATGAAAAAGACGATACTTCTTGCACTTACGGGCCTGATGGGCCTCGTTTCCTGCTCGGTCTACGACATGGGAATGGGCGAGGTCGACGGGATGAATTCCATGGACAAGATGGCCGGCGCCGGGCCGGCAGGGATGCCGAACGGCGGCCAGGGCAGGCCGGGCGGCAAGGCAGGCGTCCTCACGGCCGGCGAATGGAACGACCTGGACCACTGGGACTTCTGGAGCGGGCTGATGGGTTCGCAGGACTACGGCGGGATGTCGACATATTGGGGGATGTATACGCCGCGCCGGGTGGCCGTCCGCATCGCGGACGCCGCCGGCAAGCGGCTCCCCGCCCTTCGCATCACCCTGGAGCAGAACCAGAAGGTCCTGTGGAGCACCCTCACCGACAATCAAGGGGAAGCGGACCTCTGGGTGGACCCGTTCCACGCCCAGGCGGGCACGGACAACCTGGTCCTCACCATCGATGGAAAGCCTCAGGCATCGGCCCCGAAACTCTCCCCCTGGAACGTCCAGCAGGAAGAGGCCGATGTGAACTTCTACATCGTGGACAAGGCCAAGGCTCCCGAAAAGCGCGCCGACATCGCCTTCATCGTGGACGCCACCGGATCGATGGGCGACGAGATCGACTTCCTCAAGAAGGACCTTGTGAACATCCTGGACCGCGCCAAAGGCGGCCTGAGCGGAGTCGAACTCCGCACCGGCGCCGTCTTCTACCGCGACGAGCAGGATGAGTACGTGACCAAGTTCTCCCCCTTCACGGACGATTACCGCAAGACCATCCAGTACATCTCCATGCAGCACGCCGATGGTGGCGGCGACCTTCCGGAAGCCGTCCACACAGCCCTGGAAGCCGGCCTCCAGAACCTCGCCTGGAACACCTCCGCCCGCGCCCGCATCGCCTTCCTCGTCCTGGACGCCCCCGCCCACCAGGACCACCAGGGCGTCGTGGAAAGCCTCCAGGCCTCCATCCGCGAATACGCCAAGCAAGGCGTCAAGCTCATCCCCGTCTTCTGCAGCAGCCCCTCCAAGGAATGCGAGTTCATGTGCCGCTTCTTCGCCGTCCTCACCGGCGGCACCTACGTCTTCCTCACCGACGACAGCGGCGTCGGCGGCGACCACATCGAAGCCTCCGTCGGCGACTTCCAAGTCGAGCCCCTCAACGACCTCCTCGTCCGGCTCATTGCGAAGTATATCGGGTAGGGTCCGTCATTCCGAGCGGAGCGCAGCGAAGTCAAGGAATCTAAAAAAATTGCAAAAATATTTGGAGATTCAGATTTTTGCCGTATCTTTGCAGTCCCGTTCCTCGAGAACGAGTCTTTGAAATACTGCGGAAATAGCTCAGTTGGTAGAGCACGACCTTGCCAAGGTCGGGGTCGCGAGTTCGAGTCTCGTTTTCCGCTCCAAACGCCTCGCAGCAATGCGGGGCGTTTTTGTTTTGGGGCAAGATAGTCATTTGTATTTGACACAATCTTGCAGAAGTGTCAAATTTTCTCTATTTTTGACAGTTGAACAAAAAAACTATCATAAATGGAACCCTACGACCGGAATATACCCTTTAACCAACTCCCTCCTCTGCCCCCAGAGGCGGAGGAGTATCTGGATGAAGAGGTGCATACAAAACTCATCCAGGCGAGCAGGCGGCTTGCTGAGTTGAAGGGACTGGCATCGACATTGCCGAACCAATCCCTATTTGTGAATACGATTGCCCTCCGAGAGGCGAAAGCCAGTAGTGCCATTGAGAACATCTTCACCACGGATGACGAGTTGTACCGGTCCCTTTCTGATCAGGAGAGCGATTATCTGGACGGCCCGGCCAAGGAAATCCTTCATTATCGGGAGGCCCTCTGGAAGGGGTTCCAAGACCTCACGCGTGAGGGAGTATTGACCGTGGATGCCCTCATCGACATCTATCGTGAGATCAAGCGTACACGGGACGGGATTCGTCCGTATCAGGCTGAGACAGTCATCAAAAAGCGTGGATGGGGTTCCTTGGTTGCCGAAACCGTCTATACTCCGCCAAGAGGCAAAGGGGTAGTCGAAATGAAGATGGAGGAACTGGTCACGTTCCTGAATGACGATGTACAATTCCCCATCGACCCCTTGCTGAAAATGGCCTTGGGGCATTATCAGTTCGAAGCCATCCATCCTTTCCGGGACGGCAACGGCCGCACCGGCAGAATCCTTTGTATCCTGTACTTAATCGAGAAAAAACTGCTGGACCTTCCCATCCTGTTCCTCAGCGCCTATATTCTGCAGAACAAAGACGATTACTATCAGGCTCTTGGCGAAGTGACGGGGACCAGACACTGGAAACAATGGATTCTGTTCATGCTGGAAGCCGTTAACCAGACAACCGAGTACACGACGGACAAAATCAATCGGATCCGGGCCCTGATGGAAAAGACGGAGAATATTGTCCGGGAAAAGAAAAATGCTGTTCCCCGGCTAGAAATCCCCAAACTGTTCGAGCAACCTTATATCCGGCCGAAGAATCTGCTATCAGACAAGATCAAAAGTGTAAATACCGCCAAAAAGTATCTCTCGGTACTGGAAGATCTGGGGCTTTTAACCAAAGAAAGAATCGGGAAGGAATACGTCTGGTTCAACACGGAACTGATGGATATCCTGTCTGATTGATTCCATCCCCAATGGGCCGACGAGCCGGGTCAGCCCCGTGCCAACCTACTGTTATACGCACGACTATTCCAGCGGCCAGTCAAAAATGCCCCCCTCGAGCTCCCTTGCGCCGAAGTCACAGACAGCACGGGAGACCGAACGGACGGTCACGAAGCCAATACCACCTTCCACATTGTCCGGAGGAACGATGTCTTCTGAGAGAAGGCCATCCACATAGGGAATTCCCGTCAGGGAAAAATACCGCATTTCCAACATCCGGCTGTTAAGATAATCCTCCCGGGAAAGGCTCTGGAGATCGAACAGAGCCGCGATGGACCGCCGGTACGAACAAATGGAATAGGTTGCCAGATTGTTGATTTTGAAATATGCCCTCACCCTTGCTTCCAGGGTAAGGTTCACCGTGCCGTCCTCGAACAATTCATCCGAGAACATGTTGTACTGATTGGCCAGATAATCAGGATTACGGCTGTCCGCAGCCCGGCCGTCCGGGTTCAGGAAGGGATCCTTCGTGTTATCTACCTGAATGTCCATCGTCTTGTCCAGGACCCGGAACCAGCCACCCTCTTCCGTCCAATCAGGAAGATAAAGAGGATGTCCTTCCGGACGATACTCGTCCACGACCTGCCGGCCTAGCGTCACCATCCTGTACCAGTTTCGCTGTCCTGACAGATCGTCGACCCGGATTCGGAAACGATACACGGGATCGTCAAAACCGCCACCGTCCTTCCTCGGAATCTTTTCCACCGAAACGACCGGCACAGGCGGGGCATCAGGTGCCTTCACGCGCACAATGGCAGAGCCTTCCCGTCCGGTCGCCTCGATCCGCACGGAATCGCCTGGCTGGATGTCAGCCCGAAGTCGGTAGGCCCGCCAGGCCACTTCCTCTCCCCAACTGCCCGTTTCCGGTTCACTGTCTGAAGTAACGGCCATGCATTTCCCATTGACATAACAAGCAACGGTCAGGTCATCCGCCGACTCAAGCGCATCGTGCGTGCTGTAAGCAGCATGGATGGTATGAAGGGTGTCCGTTGTCAAAATACGCGCCTGCAAGGCAATCTCCCTCTCCGGGCCTACAGGGTCCGGAAACAGCGCCGTCTCGCAGGACAACGGCAGGAAGCAGGCTATGATAAGATAGATCTTTTTCATTTTCAAAATGTTCTGGTATAACTGACAGAGGGAAGGACAGAGAAGACAGAGCGTTTTATCGCATAAATCCTGCCTTCAGGAATCTCTTCCTGGTCCAGGCTCGACTGGGTAGTTCCGTCCGGAAGGGTGTACGTCCACCGGCGATTCTCATTATAGATCATGAAATCCGGATTCCGGGCAGCGTACACGTTGTAGACGCCCACGTTCCAGACTCTTTCGCCCCGGGCCTTTTTCTTCCGGAAATTCACGCTCACGTCCAACCTGTGTGTCGGCGGTACTGTCCAATTGTTGCGGGAAGGGATGTATAGCTGCTCCTGCAGGCCATCCTCACCCATGGTAAAGGAATGCCGTGTGGGGAGGGTCATCCGGTCTCCCGACGCAAACTGCCAGGTGGCGGAAAAATCAATCCGGTCGTTGAGCGAATAATCGCCATAGACGGAAATCTTGTGGCGACGGTCATTGACATAGGGGAACCAGCGGCCGTCGTTGATGCTTCCGTCCGGGATACGACGTTCGCTCCGGGACAGGGTGTAGGACAACCAACCCGTGAGGTTACCTGCCGTCTTCTCCACCAGCCATTCGGCCCCATAGGCCCGGCCGATGCCGGTCGCGATGGTCTTTTCCCATTGGTCCGCGCCCGAGAACACCAGGCAGTTGTTCCTGAACTCCAGGATGTTCCTCAGGTCCTTGTAGTAGACCTCCGCCGACAGGCTCCAACCCGGAATGCCGGTATAATACACGCCCGTCGACCATTGGTCCGATTCCTGGGGAGGGATCCGGTCCGTCACAGGAACCCAGATGTCCGTCGGAAGGTTCACGCGGGCAAAGGGAAGCCGGTGGACATACTGGGCCATCCGGGAATAACCGGCCTTGAGCGTCCAGGAATCGGTAACGGTCCAACGCGCGGACAGCCTCGGCTGGAAAGAAGGATAGTTCTTTCCACTGGCAGAGAACAAGGCGAAATGGAGGCCCGGATTCAAAGAAACGCGTCCGAGGGATATCTCATCCTCCAGATAGGCGGAAGCTTCCCAACCGGGCATATAGGTCCCTTCTGATCGCTGCAGCAGCGTGTCACGAACAATCTTTCCTCCCGCTTCTTCCCGCAGCGAAAGCGACATTCCGTCGGGAATGAAGACATGGCGGGTCACGCCGGCACCGAAACGGATGGTCTGGGCTGGTGAAGGGGTGAACTCGAAATCGGTCCGGAGCGTCGCATCGCCGATGGTCGTGAAATACTGGAATTCATTCCGGGCGAGGGTCCGGTAGCCGTCGTCATCCACATTCTCTTCTCCCATCGTCAACATATTCGAGCGATATCCGCTCCAGGACAGGGTCGTGTTGGAAAACAGCCGTCCCCCGAAGACATGGTTCCACCGCAGCCCGGCCACCGTATTGCCCCAACGCAACCGGAACTGGCTTCGGGTGTCCGTATATCGATCGTATGCCGCATAGTTTTCATCGTAATGGTGGTCGAAGACGTACTCCTGACTGTCGGTCCGGAAATAGTCTTTCCCTCGGTAGTAATCCGCAAATACACGGTCCCTGGGTCCGAAGCTATGAGAAACCTTTGCGTGGACATCATAGAAGAAATAGTTGGCCGGAAGCCCCAGGGGACGGCCGACGAGTTCCACTAGGCCTGTATGCAGTACTCGTCCGGTCAGGGAGAAGGTGGTATTCGGGCCGATGGGGCCTTCCACATGGGCCTTTTCCGTCAACAACCCGACGGTGACGCTCCCATGGATGCCCTCCGCATTGCCGTCGTTCATCCGGACGTCCACGATGCTGGAGGTCCGTCCGCCGTACCGGGCCGGGAAGGAACTCTTGTACAAGGTCACCTTTTTCACGGCATCGGGCGCGAAGACGGAAAACAGGCCCAGCAGATGCTCTCCGTTATACATGGGTATCCCGTCCATGAGGATCAGGTTCTCGTCCGGTCCGCCGCCCCGTACATAGAGTCCGGATGAACCCGAAGAACCGGATTGAACGCCAGGAAGAAGCTGGAGGGACTTAAGCACATCCGCTTCGCCCAGCAGCATCGGCGCCCGCCGGATGACCGACTGGGGAATCTCCAGGGCACCAAGACTGGTGGCCCCGATGCCGGTATCTTTCCATCCGGTCACTTCTGCAGCCCGGATCCGGGCGTCAGGAATCAGGGCGATATCCTGTGTCCAATCCTTTTCAAGCCGCAGCTTCAGTGTTTTCCGACCATAGCCGATATAGGAGACCGAAAGCTCGATGTCGCCTTCCGGAACCGTCAGCGAGTAAAATCCATAACTGTTGGTGACCGCGCCGATGTTTCCGGAAAAAACTCCTGCCCCAATCAACGTTTCGCCGGAGGAGGCGTCCATCACATGACCGCTGAGGGTTACTTTCCGGACCTTCCGGAGAACCACATGGTTCCCTTTGATCTCATACCGGATATCCCGCCCGGCGAACAGTTGCTCCAGGCATTCTTCCAGATCTGTCCCGGTCACGGATTCCACTCGACCTTCCAATGGCAAGGAAGCATCGTACACAAACCGGACACCATATTTTTCTTCCAACGCCGCCATCCCGTTTTTCAAGGTGTTCTGCGCCCACAAAGCGGCACTTGCAAGCAGCAGCACCGCCGTCAACATCACTCTTTTCATCGTTTCTTCTTTTCTTTGGTGGACACACAGTGGTAGCGGAGCGTTTCCCTACCCTCGATGGATTCACCTGTGCGCTCGTCCCGGAAGGATGTCGTACCGGCAACAAGGAAGTCCCCATCCGGCTCCCAGGACACGGTGATGTCCCGGATCCCACATTCTTCGTTGTCAACACCCCAATGGCTGCTCTCTTCCTGGTAAGCTGGGACCTGCAAATCCAGCGTCCCGTCCTCAAAAATCCGCATTTCCCCAGAAATCAGGTGCAGGGAGTAGTATGACAAGGATTCAACGCCCGGCGTATAATCTCCGTGGAAGAACGGGAAACCCAGATTTCCGGGGGCATCGTAGGAATAGATCGGCCGAAGCGTCCATTCTATGATATGATTCTCAGGAACTAACAGTCCCAGATGCTCGCCGGCAAGGCATTCTTCCCACAAAGATTCTTGCGCGATGCCGTCCCCGTCCAGATCGACGGGCTCTCCCGACCAGTCCATTGATACAAGCCGATATACACCACACACGCGGTCCGCTGTTGCATATGCCGCATCCGACATCGGCTTCACATACTTCTCCTTCACACAACCAGTGGCTGCCACGAGGAAAAGGATGGCAAATATCGTTATATTACTGTTTTTCATTGTTTACTGTTTATCAATCTCCACGTCAAGTGCCAGAGAGACCAGCTCCAGGATTTCGTCCAGGCTCTCCGTCGAGAATTCGCCCGTAAGCGATTTCCCGGTGGAATCGCCCTTCACCTGGAGGGAAACGCCATAATAAGCCGACAGATCCTTCAATACGTCGTCAAGCGGCGTGGCATCGTACCGGAAGACACCGGTGGCCCAGGCCGACGGGTTCGGCAGGGCGGTTTCCTCCAGCATCGGGATGCCGTTTTGCAGCCAGGCCGACTGGCCGGCGGTCAAGAAAACCCCGTCGCCATGGTGGCCATCGACCCGTACCCGACCTTCGGTCACATCGACCCGGTCCTCTGATACCTGGAAAACGGTTCCAAGAACCGTTACGGTCGCAGCAGGCGCCGTCACCTGGAAGGGATGCGCTTCGTCACGAGCTACAGCGTAATGCACCTTGCCGGTCATCTCCACTTGCCGCGGCGCCTTATGCGGCTGATAGCGGAGCGTTGCCCCGGGTGCCAGGGTGACATGGGTACCATCCTTCAGGGTAAAGGCCTGTGCCAGATCGTAGGCATTGTATTCCGTCCATGTGTTCCGCCAAGAGAAGAATACACCGATTATCAGTGCTGCGGCGATTGGCATAGCCCAGAGCAGAATCCGCCGCACCGGGCGGCGGGAAGCCATGCCGGATACCTTCTCCCAAGCCTTTTGCGTATCAAACATTCCCGGCCGGTAATGGCGGAGAACGAAAGAGAGTTTTTGGCCCGCCTTCCCGGAGGGTTTCCAGGGCCCGGGAGATGTGATTCCGCACGGTATGTTCAGAGATGTTCAATTCGTCGGCTATCTCCTTGTAGGACAAGTCGTCCCGCTTAGCCAGCAGGAGACATTTGCGGCGCATTTCCGGCAATGCGTCCACGGCAGTCCACAAGCGGGCCTCCAAGTCGGAACGCGCTTCTGCGTCATCATCAGAAATGGGACCATCCAGGTCACTGGGCAAAGGCTCGGTCTTTCCGGTCCGGCGAAGCGCATCGATACTACGGTTCCGGACAGCAGAATATAACCATGCCCTGGCGTTGGCCACCGGATTCTCCTGCCGCCAAAGTGCCGTAAAGCTCTCCTGGACCACTTCCTCCACCGCATCCGGGTCACCCAGATAGTGGAGTGCATATAGACACAAAGGGCGGTAATACGTCCGGAAAAGGGTCTCTATTTCCTTCGTCTGCAGCATCAATTGCAAAGTTACGTATTATTTTCATTCCGGAAATCGGGCAATTCTGCAGCTGTTTCTGGCCTACAGTTTCAGCGCACAAGCCATTCCAGCATAAGTGAAGAATGGTTCCCCCATACGCCCTGAAAAGCCACAAAAGTTTCACCTATGTTTCACCTGATGTCTTTTCGGCTTCTTCTAAATCGCTGATTATCGACATATTACAAGATATAGTTCGAGTCTCGTTTTCCGCTCCAAACGCCTCGCAGTTCTGTGGGGCGTTTTTGTTTGGGGGCCGGTGCGGGAGATCTTCGGGAGTGTCTTGTCCTGAAAAAAATTCTGCCGGCGGAATGGACTGGCTGGCGAAACGGCTCGAGGGAAATGATTGAAAATCAAGCCTTCCTGAGGCAGAAGAGCGCAACAACGGCTTCGACCAGTCCCAGGACGAAGTAGATGTTGCTCAGGGCGACGAAGCCCCAGATCCACCACTCGAGGACGATCCAGAGCATCAGGAGGATGCCGCAGGCAAGCGTAACCTGACAGGCCCATGGGTGCTTCTTGAAGAGCATCAGCGCGGCCAGCAACTGGGGCAGTCCGTTCACGGCCAGGAGAGCGAATCCGGACGGGATGAAATCCTTGAACAGGAGGTCCGGCCAGGGCATCTTGGCGCGCAGGAGGTCCAGCATCGGCGCACCTCCCCAGCCCGCACCGGTCGGGTCCATCCACATCATCACGGCTCCCCCCACCGCACCGACGGCGATGAAAAGGGTCAATATCTTCAGGACAGTCTTCACGGGCGCAAACCGATTAAAACAGCCAGGCGTACAGCCCCGCGCCGGCCAGGCAGGGAATCAGGCCGATAAGCATGCCCCAGAGCGACTGGACAAAGTGGTAGCGCTTCTGATGATAGGCCTTGTCCATATGCTCCGTGCCCGGAAGGCGGACGGCCTTCATATTGGCGAAGAGCACCCAGTCCAGGAAGAAGCAGTCGTACCAGTCGATGAAAAGCCACATCCCGTAACCGACCGAGAATGCCTGCCAGAAACCCTTGACTCCCGCCAGCCATAACAGGCCGACAAGCACGGCAAGGACGACCAGGATGGCCAGCCCTTTCTTCAGGAGCACCGTCGGCGAAAAGAAATCGGCGGGCACGCGCTCGTGCGTCTTGAAGTATTCCTCCTGGATGTCCTTGGGGTAGTCGTGGATCCACCAAACCGGATTCTTGACAAGGGGAATGAGAATCATGGCCGTGAACGCAGCGGTCATGACGAGGGTTTCAATGATGACGACAATCCAATTCATAGTCCATGCGAAGTTACGGTTATTATTCGGAAACCTCGCAAGGGCAAAGGTACCCCGAAACCGGCGCAACCGGGTTGCATCTTTTTTCTTTTCAAACAATTGGCTTATCTTTACATCAATAAACCGGAACCGTCCCCGTCGATAACCCGCACGCTGCCAGTGCAAGATTTGTAGGTCCGGGGAATTATATGGATATGAAACTGAACGCAAAAAGAATAATCGGCTCGGCATTTCTTGTCATGCTGCTGAGCAGCTGCCGTGGCATCGACAATCCGGAAGGAGACCTGAAGGGCATCAAACTGGAAGATTGGCCGCTGACGGATTGCTCCACCAGCACCCGCCCGGTCCGGGATCTCGTGGCCTATAAGCTGCTTGGCGTGCCCTACAAGTGGGAAGTGGATTGGATGAGCGGTACGACCTATATCATCCAACCCGACTTTTCCGGAACGAAAACCTCCTTCTCCTACCATGATTACGATGCCAAAAACCGCTTCAGCGGCACGCACGAAGCCTATATGAATCTCATGGAGGGCAAGACGGACGTGATCATTGCAAGCCGTGACATCTCCAGAAACGAAAAGGCCTCCTCCGAAGAATTGGGGGTAGAACTGGAAACGGCCCCGCTCGCCATTGACGCCCTGGTGTTCATCGTCAATCCCAAGAACCCAGTCAAGAACTTGACTTCGGACCAGGTGCGGAAGATTTATACCGGCGAAATACGCAATTGGAAGGAAGTCGGCGGCATCGACCATGCCATCACCCCGTATATCCGGAATGCGGATTCCGGCAGCCAGGAAAAGATGGAAACCCTGGTCATGCAGGGGCTGACCATGATCGAAAGGACCGACGGGAACTATATGTATGAAATCATCGGCTCACAGATGGTCTCTCCATACCTTCAACTCGAAATCAACGAATATGGTATCGGCTACACGCCGTTTTTCTACTGCACGGCGATGGTCCGCGATTTAATGAGGGTCGATATGCTTTCCATCGACGGCGTGGCACCCACCAAAGAATCGCTGCGGGCGAACAAGTATCCGTTCGTGTCAAGCATCTATGCTGCGGTCCGCAAGACGGAAGACCACGAGAGCATGGCGTACAAGCTCTATCAGTTCCTCTTTACCAAGAAAGGCGCGGACATGATCGATGAGAGCGGGTATATCGCAATCAGGTAATCCTCAGGAGAGCGTGTACTCAAATTCGTATTGTTCGAGTCTCATTTTCCGCTCCAAACGCCTCGCTGGAATGCGGGGCGTTTTTGTTTGTGGCCGGGTGCCGGTCTATGCGTTTGGGCCAACTCGCTCCTGTCAGTTCGTTCCGGCCAGGCTTGCACACTGCGGCAGTGTACAAGCAGACTACCCTATACGGCCGTTTTTCTGTACACTGCTCCGGAATAACCCTCGAAAACGAGCCGTTCTGCCGAGCAGTGTACACGAATCCCTTCTTAGAAACCTTCTTCTTTGTACACATCGGCAGCGTACAAATCCAAGCGCCTTCCGTTGGAACAACTATAACAAATCGGCGTAAAACTATATAAAATTGTTGCACAACTAAAAATTTTAGTTATATTTGCAAAAAAAGAATTTCCCGTCATGAAACGACTCACGAAGAAAGAAGAGATTATCATGAACCACTTCTGGGAGAAAGGACCCTTGTTTGTCAGGGAGTTACGCGATCTTTACCCGGAACCTAAACCGCAATTCACTACGCTTTCCACGCAGGTGCGCAAACTGGAGGGAGAAGGGTTCATCGACCACAAGGATTACGGGCCCACTTATCAGTATTTCGCAAAGGTGACCAGGGAAGAGTACAAAAGCCGTTCGCTCGTCGGGCTTATCGACAAGTATTTTGACAACTCCTTCATCAACGCCATCTCTGCCCTGGTGAAAGAAGACAAGGTTTCGGTGGATGAACTGAAGGAACTCATCGACCTGATTGAAAAAGGGAAATAGTCATGCTTCCCTTCCTCATATACGAAGGCAAGGTCGCCATCGTTCTGGCTGTCTTCTCCCTGTTCTATCGGCTCCTGCTGAAGAGGGAATCTTTCCATCGACTGAACCGGGTGGTTCTGGTGGGGATGATGCTCGTCAGCTTCCTGCTGCCGATGTGCGTCATCACCATCCATAAGCCGATGGAAATGGCGTCGCAACAGATTCCAGAAGAGGTCTCGTCAATAGCCGGAATCGCAGGAACCGCATCGGGAGCCTGGTGGCCGATGGCTTTGTCCATCCTGTTTTTCCTCGGCGTTGTCTTCGTGCTCGCCCGCGAGTTGGTGTCGATCCTATCCGTCCTCCGCATTATCCGGCAGGGCGAATGTGTGCAGGAGGAAGACGGATGCAAAATCATCATCACAAACCGGGATGTCGGTCCGTTCAGCTGGATGAAATACATCGTTCTGTCCAGGCAAGACTGGGCGTCTCCCCACGCGTCCATCCTAACACACGAAAAAGCGCATATCCAATATCGACACTCTGTCGAGCTTCTCCTGGTGGATATCCTCTCGGCCTTCCAGTGGTTCAATCCCGCCATTTGGGTGCTCCGAATGGATCTTCAGGAACTCCATGAGTATGAGGCCGATGACGCCGTGCTCCGGAGTGGCGCCAATCTCAAGGATTATCAATACCTGCTTGTCAAGAAAGCTGTCGGCAAGAGCGGCTACTCAGTTGCCAACAGTTTCAACCACAGTATCCTTAAAAACCGAATTACGATGATGTCAAAAACCAAATCCACACTCACTAGAGGATTGCGGGTTTTATGGCTTATTCCGCTTATGTGCATGTGCGTAGGCCTGCAGACGCAGACCGTCTATGATGATTTGCCCATTCGTCCCGAAGGCACGGTCGTCTTGAATATGAACGCAGACGGGCTCGTCTATGTCAATGGTTCCGGCTATGGGTTCGAGATCGAAAAGGTGGGCCGATATCTTCGTGGTTCGATAGGGAACCGCGTGAACCCGCAGCTGACCATCCAAGTCATGGCCTCGCCAGAGGCGCCGGCGGGCAGCGCGGAACAGCTGCAGGACGAACTACGGAAAGTGGGACTCCTGAAGATAAACCGGGTGCGCCATGAATAAGACAATCGTCGCCGTCTTTGCGCTCGGCGCGGCGCTCCTTTCCTGTTCCCCGGAAAAGGACCGCACAACCCGGATATCCGGCACTTTCAGCGGGGACAACGTCCCCGATTCCGTCGACATCCAATACTGGACAACCCCTGAAGAATCGCCGATCAAGACCATCAGGATCCCCGTGACCAATGGCCGGTTCGAGGCCGAGATCTCCTCCCGCGTCACGCAATTCTCGGAAGTGCTCATTCCGGGGGATATCGTAGCGTTTATTGCCGATGGCTCCACGCTTGCCATCGACATGGAAACGCACAAGGTCACATCTTCCTATCCCGATGGCGTCCAAAGCCGTTTCAATGCCTGGCGACAGGAATGGCTGGATTTTGAACAGGAGGCCGTCCAAAAGAAATATGTGCAGGAGGAATACCACCAGCGGCTTGTCACCATCCACCGGAACGCCATCCAGCAGAATCCGGACAATATTACGGGAGCCATGGCGCTGTCGGCGCTGGAAGGTCTCGACCCGAAAGTCGCTCTGTCTTTGGTGAGTACGCTCTCGGAAGAGATGAAACAGAATGCCACGGTCCAGGCCATCTTACCCACCCTGGAAGCACGCGCCCGTACCTCCATCGGCGACATGTTTACCGATTTCGAGGTGGTGCAGGATCCCGCCGATCCGCACTCCGCGGTGAAGCTGTCCGACTATGTCGGCAAAGGAAAGACCATCCTGTTGGTATTATGGGCTTCTTGGTGCGAAGAGAACCGGAAAGAAATGCCGGGACTGAAGAACATCTATGAAAAATATCACGGAGACGATTTCGATATCGTAAGCATCGCTGTTTCCGACGCTCCCGAGAATTCCCTGGCTGCGGCAAAGGAAATGGGAATCATGTGGAACCTGATTGTCAATGCCCAAATCATTCCCCTGGAAACCTATGGCGTACGCCGGATTCCCGACATGATCCTCTTCGGACCGGACGGAACCATCCTCTTGCGGAACTTCTGGGGGTACGATGACCTGATTCTTGATTCCATCATCGGCAGATACCTCCGAGGAGAACGCCCTGCACAACCGGGAGTACTCTGATGGATTAATACTGTGTAACCGACAGCTAATTGGACTACTTTCTTCCGGCTGGTTACCGGAAACGGCCAGGGAACGCAGGGATGCGTTCCCTGGTTTTATCGTTGGAAAACCGCTAATACGCCATAGCAAGCCAGATGCCGAACAACCGGTTCGTCACAGAATAGGTTGTTCCGTCTTTTCTGACAATTCCTTTGTCGTGAAGGACGCGCAGGGCGCTCTGTACCGTACTCGGGCTTTTCATGGAGTGTTTTTTACAGAAGGCTACGGAAGTAACCTGCTCCGCTTTCCCGTCTTTTGCAATGGCGATCAACAACTGCTTTTGCGCCTCCGGATAAGTGCTCATTTGCTCTTGGAAGGTGCGCGCATAGGTTTTGATCACAAAGGTGAGCGCATCGGCCATCATTTTCACATCGGCCGCTTCTCCGGGTTTTGTCCATGCGTACAACTCGTTCATCAAGCGCTGCACATACCAGGTGTGACCATCAAAAAGTTCGTACACTTGTTTGAAACTCTCTTCCTGAAGGCTTTTCCCTGCCGCCTCAAAGTGA
>ONDF01000033.1 GCA_900316525.1 uncultured Bacteroidales bacterium | reverse complement strand
CGTTCTCGACTTTCCGGATTTGACTATCATAATTTCCTTCGGCAATTTGCTTGACCTCATTATCGGCACGGTAAAGCTCCCGGTCACTGAAATTGCCTAATTTGCTGGCCATCCAGACAAGCCAGGAGCCGATTGCGTGAAGTGTGGTCTTGAATGCTTCGGCAAAAGACGTCATCACCTTCTTGATAGCGTGGGCTTCCTCGGGCCAGAAGATGCAATCGTGTTTGCCTCCGCCACGGCACATGAAGCCCGAATAGGCGTAATCCTGGATGGCGTGGATGCAATAGAGGATGGCCTCATCAGCTTTTATCATTTTGTTGGAGAAACCAATCAGGAGCGAATCTTTCCAAGCATCGCTGCCGGCACTCTTATCCGAGTACTTCTCAAAACGCAGCGTTCTGGTTTCCGTAATCAGTCTGTCAAGTGCCGCCTCCTTGGAGGTGATTCTCTTGTCCAGATTGTCAATCTCGCTCTGCTTCTCGGTGATCTTCGATTCTGCGCTGGTGAGTGCCGTCTTGGCCTCCTGGGCCTTCTTCTCGGCCTCATCCTTTTCCTCCACCGCCTTTTTCGCCTCTTCCTTAGCCTCATTGGCCTTGTTCTCGGCTTTGGCCTTCTCGCTCTGGGCTTTACGCTTCTCTTCCTCCAGACGCTTCTTCTCCTTCTCCTGCTTCTGGAGGATGAAGTCGTTGCGCTCCAGATGGTCCAGTCCGGTCTCGGACTTCTTCTGACCGCGCTCCATGTCCAGTGCCTCGGCCACCATGTCCTGCATCGTGGACATGTCGTCGGCATTGAGCTTGATGGATTTCCCGGTCTTCCAGTCCATCCAGTCCCAGATGATGTGGGCGTGGTAGTTCGGCACCCAGGTATTCTCGTCGGAGGGATTCTCGTAGTGTCCCTCGTCCCGGTGAAGGTGGACCTGGAGCGCCTTGATGCCCCACTTCTTTTCCACCTCTTTGGTGAAGCGGAGTAGGTCTTTGAGCTTGGTGTCTTTTTCAATGACGACGACGCATTCACGGATCGGACTGGCTCCATTCCGGGTGCGCACCTTGCCGTTCTTGTCTGTGTACTGGACGTCCTTCTCCTGCATGGCGCGTCCGGTCTTCTGCTTGACCATGACACGGATGGATTCGAGGTACTGATCCAGGGTGACGCCCTCCATTTCAGGCGCGACATAAGAGGCGTTGTGTTTGGTCAGGTCGAGCCGGACGTAGAGCTTCTTAGGGTTGAGCGATTTGATGTACTCTGCGTCCCGCCTGTTGTGGCGTTCGCTCTGGGCGGTATTGCATGGCTTCACATGGACGGAAGCCTTGGGTTTCTGGTTCATTTTGCTAGTGATTTAGTGGGTTGTTGATGATGTGGAGCCATGCCCGGGTCATTAGGGCGGAGCCCTGATCGGTGGGTGCAGGGAGATGTCCCTCCTTGCTCGGGGTTCCCAGGCGGCAGACAGCCCCTGGGCGGAGAGTGCAGAGAGAGGTCACTCGCTGCTCGGGGTTCTCAGGGGTGAAACGCCCTGGGCAGGGTATCGGGGCGGCGCCCTGATTGGGACGGGGCAAAGCCCAGGCCCTCGGCAGAGCCCACAACTACGGAAAGCGAAGCGGGTAGTTATAGTGGGCTATAACAGGTCAGCCTATTATCGCCCGCACGCTCCCGCCTCCTTCTTTTCCCTTCCTTCCAGCCTTTCCGAGACCTTCGGAGCGATGGGCCGTCGTATGGGTCGGGATCATCCGGCGCTGGGGGCTCCGAGGTCGTGGAAGCGGCCTTGGCCGCACGGTCGGGCAGGAGAAGGGAATGGGACAGCCAGATTCTCCCCAATCCCCATCGCGGACGCCTCCTGTCACGGCCTCAAATCACAGGGAAATGAAGGGAAGGGGAAAGGAAGAAATGACGAGCATTCCGTCCCGGTCCTGCGTCGTGGGGATCAAATAGACTGGCCTGATTACAAAGAAAGAAACAGATCGCCTGTGTCCCGGCTGATCCGGCCCTGGGGGATCATCCTCCTGCGGTCGGTTCCGCCCCGTCATCAGGCGGGACACAAGGCTTCTTCCTCGACGGCTTCTCGATCGGCCTTACATAGGGGTTCTTTCGGAAGTAGTCGCATTTGACAATACCCTCGTTCGTGAACCAAATCGACAGGCACATCAGGGTGTGGATGGTGGTCCGGTTGGACGGAACAGACCTGAGTATACCCATCAGGTTGAACTCCTTCACGATTCGAGTAGCGGTCTTCCGGTCGCACTGCCACAGACGGGCGAGGTCAACCTTGGAGGCCATGAACTGGCCGGGGCGTAGGACAGCCGAAAAGCCCTTGCCAGAGACTTTGGTTTCCTCCATGACGGCCATCCGAAGAAAGTCCCAGAAGCATTTGACTCGGGGGATATCCTGCCCTTCGTCCGTGAGGTAGGCGTACTGCTCGTCTTTGAGAGTGATGCTGTATCTGATGTTCGTGAATTGCATATTGATTTGTTGTTTTTTTGGTTTAATGTGAAGACTATGACATTGTACTTCTTGTAAGATTTCGGTAATCGTCGTTCCAATCATCCCGAAAAGAGCAGCAGTCAATCATTCGATCAACACCAGTCCGAGATCCTCTATCAGCTTTGGAAGTTCGGGGTTACGGGAGCACAGGATTTGCAACATCTGCCGCTTAGTTGGCTCAGCCAAAAGGAAATCGGCGATGTCCCAACCTTTCTCCCTCTGCCAGTCTTCGGCTTCTCTTTCAAGGACGTCCGACACGGTAACGGTATGGCAGATGGATGAAAGTATTTCTGCCTTCTGGCGCCATATTTCCATGGCCCCTAGATCCGGCATAAGGGTTACATCTCTTCCCCGCAGGACTTCCATCGTCTCGGGGTTGAAGCACCCATTTATGCCTCCGCTTGCCAGCCAAAGCATCTCGGGGACAAAGAAAGATCCTATCAATGCGGTCTTCTCACTTTCTACCAAGATCACAGGCAAGGCTGGATTAGAGGGTAATAAGTGTTCCCCAAAAAGGCACTGCTTTAGATGGTAGTCTTTCTCCTTCAGCTCCGTGTGGACCCAGCAGACGCGACTGTGAGGCTCTTTGACACGGTGCCCGGTTTCCGGGTCATAACACATGATCTTGCCAGTTCTTACCCGTCCTTGGACATCCACTTGCCAGAAAACCGTTGACCCACCCCATTTCTTGGAGGTTCCAACGTTGTATTTCTCCATCAGACGCATCCGGGACTCTTCATCCATGATTCCCTTAAGATAGTTAAACAAGGGATTAAGAGAATAGTGGCCAAGTGTCTTCTTCATAATGTCATACGGGATAAAGGAAGGTGTCGGTTCCTCCTTCTTTTGGACTCTCGTATGAACTGGTATCGCATTCCTCCAGTCTGATTTCTCCGGAAATGCTTCCGGATTGTCCTGGAAGAATTGTTTGGGCGTGTAGTGATAGCCGCAGCTGTTGATGTGGTCACAGATTCCAACATTGGCCGGAAAGGTGATAAGACCCTCCTCATCAACATAGCGAGTGAAGCAGCGTTTTTTCCCACACGACGGGCAACTTGTTTTGCTACCAGGCCCGTATTTCTGCAAATGAAAACGATAGTCAGCCATACCCATCATGAAACTTTAATAACGTCGTGCACCTGTGCAGTGTGCACTTCACCTTGTTCCTTACCTTCGTCTTGTGCACTACTGCACGGTGCACACTCACTCGTAAAAGTCTTTGTGTAGCATCCTCGACTAGGCTTCATCAGGCGAGGGTTAGGGCCTTGTGTCAATCGCCCCAAGCTCTTGAAGACAAAACGTTTAGAATATCCCTTCCCTTTAAGAGCCTCTTCTGCTTCAGCAGTGGTAAACGAGTCTCCCATCTCATCTATCCAATCATCGTTCGACACAGTATTGGGTTCCTGAAGCGCTACCTTAAGACGCTGATAGGTATCTTCATAGTAATCGATGAGCCTAATAGCCCCTTTAACTGATTCTAGGTCGACGAATTGGAGGGTCCCTTCTTCTGTTGCCCATTTCATCACCTGTAGAATAAGAGCCAAACGACCGGCATTGCTGCAGAGCTTTATCTTGCGACTATCTACTTCCAGGTCATTCTCGACAGCATTCACATCTCTGATAATTTGGTTGTTCCAGTCATAGAAGTATTCTTCAGCATCGTCCGAGAACCCGAGAACACAAGGTTGAAGTCCATTCCCGCTATCATCAAGAGGACACGGCAGACTCAGAATCTTCTCCATCACAGCCTTCCACTCGTGCTCGATGTCCGGACGCTTCTCGCCGGGAGCCGTACGTTTCCATTCTGAAATAGTTCGGTTGTTTGGGTAAACGAAAAGGAACCGGTCCAGAAGGCCATTGGATGAGTATTCATCACAGAAGACATTTCCCAGCAGGTTTGTTTGGATTGTACCAATCAGGTTGATGCAGGGTTGTTTGATATGTATCGGATACTTTTCGGACTTGCGGATATAATCCAACGGCTGCCCGCTATACGAAGTCAGCAATAGTTCAATGAGATTTCCCTTGTTGGTATAGCGATTGACCGATTTGAACAAGCCAAGAATCTCATCAACCACGACAGAAATACCCCTAAGGTTGTTCTTGTGGGCATTCAGCATCGCCTCGGCCGTAAAATCACTGATTACAGTCTTTATCAGGTTCGGGTATTTGCGCGATGACGAGCCATCGCCTTGTTTTCCTTCGCAGGCAGACTGACTCTCGTACTCCTGCATCTTGTCACAGAACTGGTAATACCGTTCTTCATCCTGTTCTCTGATGGGCTTGTACAGAAATCCCAATGGAGGAGTCTTTCCCAAGCCCGGTCTGCCGACCAGCATCATATAAAGGGACGGGCTGTTTGACCAGGCTCCCTTTATGTGAATCTGGTAAGAGTTTCCAATAGCCGACGCAATGGCGGAGAGCATGATGGAGGCACAGTATTCAATGTTATAATTCTCGTAATGGGAGAGGTTGAAAACGATAGCCTGTACCCTTTCGGGAAAGATGTCAAGAGGGAAATGTGTCTCCTGAACGGCCACCTGATCCCTCTTGACAGCGTTGATCAAAGACATTCTATCCATGGATACTTTCTTTTTGCTCCGGAAGCACGTCCGCTATCGCGAACGCTTCATAATGGAAGCGACGAATGAACCGGTCGACATCTTCCTGGGTATACCAATACTTGTCTCCATGGCGGGAAAATCCCAGATATCCGTTATCCCGCAGCTTCCTCAGATAGGCGCCGCTGACATTCAGGAGCTTCATCAGGCTCTGGTTATCATAGATGCCCTTTCGCCCAGAGGGGATATGGATGCCTTGCCCATCCTTCCCTTCGACAATACGGAGGATCCTCTGGAGCAACTCCTTTTCACAAGGTTCATCATTGTTGAGATGTTTTTTTGTCATAATAATGAAATCGATTGTGACCAGGCAACCATGATGCACTCTCTGACCGCCTTGCCGTTGTTTGTGTTTGCGGGACAGCAGTGCACTCTGCCCGCGGGTTCTGGGGCAAAGATATCTTCGATTTCTGCGATACCATGTTAGGCTTGATGTTATGACCGTGATAGAGTCTGACTATAACATGTTATATAACACGGTATAATACCCTGATACCTTAGGAAAACGACAAAAAAATCAAGCCCTAACGGCTTGATTCACAATAACGTATTTATATGAGATGGGGACCTACTCGAAGAATCTGTCAATAATGCCAAAGTCATTCGGGAGAGGGCAGAATTTCCTATTGTTTCTTGATTGTCCGATATCTTTTGTTTGGAAAAGAGCATTCAAGTCAAAATCAGGGAAAGAGGAGTCGTCACCTGGATTCCATATGAACTTACCTTCTTTTCCACGATCTGGCACCGGACAGTCATTACAGTAAATCCGGCCACACATATAAGCCAACAGAATCTTTGACCGCTTCCATTCATAATGAGATCCCTTAACTTCCATCAATCCCTCTTTTAAAGCCTTCGCAAAAACCTCTCTTGCAAGAGGGGTGTCCAACTTTCTTGTCAAGACGACACCTTCTAGTTCTTGGGGAGCAGAAGAAGAATTCTCGGAAATAGATTTTCTTCTTTTCCTAATTAATGATTCTGGTTCCTGAGCGGCAATTACAAGGATTCCAGCTGTGATAAGGCACATGAAAGCTACAAATAAAGCACCTGAATTGGCATGACCATCTTTGATAATCTTCAGGACTCCAGTACCCAATAAAACTAGAACACCGATGAACAAAAACAACGCGACACTCCAGAAAATGGCGCGTTCATACCTGTGAAATATATGAGCGGCAATAAGGACTAATACAATGAATACAAGAAACAGAACTGTGAATTGGAAGATTGTCATACTGCTCAAGTTTTTAATCACTCAGACATAAGGACAAGAGAGTCGGTATCCGCACTCAGTTTAGACACTTCTGAGGCCAACGTTTCCGGAAGGAATTTCGCATATACTCTTTCAGTGATATCAGTGCTTCCATGCCCCAACAGGCGACTGACAACGGACATAGACAGGCCATTGTTCAGCGCGAAAACCGCAAAAGTATGCCGAGCAACATGCATGGATAGATTAATGGAGAATTTCAACTGCTCGCCGACGACAGCTAGAGACTGGTTGATGTTCTTGGTAGCTGTATTCCTCGCCTTGTATAGGGCTTCCGAGTCATCCAGGTCCAGATCTTCCTTGACCAGATCAAACACGAATCTGCTGTCAGGCCGTTTTGCCTGCCATTGACGAAGGATACGGATTGCCTGGTCCGTGAGTGGAATAACGTGACGCTTGTTCGTTTTGATCATTATCTTCCGAAGTTCCTTCTTCTCGAAATTGATATTGCTCCACTGAAGCGTCATCACGTCAATAACACGAAGACCGCAGGCATGGAAAGCAAAGAAGAACATCTCAAGGTATTCTTTACGGCGAGGTTCCGGACAGGTTTTATAATACTCCACAAGGGCTTTCATTTCATCTTTGGAAAGGCTCTTCCCGTCAAAAGTACCTTCAAAACCCTCCTCTGTCAACGAAAGCTTAGTGATCACACGCATATCCTGGATCCTCAGATTGATGGCAGGGTCGATAAGATCCAGGTCGCTTGCATAAGAACAAGCCTTGAGAATAGGAGTCAGGGCATGGTTGATGGTAGCGTCGCTGTTCTTTTTAACATCCCTTCTCCATTCAATGTATGCATCAACCAACTCCGGGGTAATATCCCCAACATAGATGGAATCCGGTCGATAGGTTCCTAGTTTCTTCGCACGTAGAAAAGTCTGGAAGATATTCATTCCGCTTTTCCCGTTCTCAAGACGGCTCCGCCCGATCCGATTCCTCGCATAGTCGGAATTCAAGCGCTCGATAGCGAATTCAACGAAATCCTTCCCTTGGTCTTTTCTGAGGAGAGGCTTGTCGGCAAGGATGTCGGTGATGACTGCCACCGTAATCTGATGCGGATGCTTTTCATTATACTCGGCGAGCAGGGAATCGACTCGCTCGACACGGGAGAGCAGCATCCTGTTGAGTCGCTTGTATTCTTCGCCATAGCTGGCGCGGATCTCTCCACGACCTTGATTCCCTTTCTGATTCCAGTCGCACTCCTTGACAAAGACATTCGTCGATTTCCGGACAATCTGTCGATTCCAGGTATACTCCAGTTCAATCGGATATGCCTTCTCCTTTTCCGGATTCTTCGGTGTCCGGAGCCTGAATTTACCAAGGGGATATATTCGTTTCGGTCTGCCCATTGTTTGTCCTTTCCCCGATACTCACGAGGATGTACAAACATAATGATTTTTAGACAAACAAACTACTATTTTTAGCGATTTTTAGCTATTTAGACAAACAAATTCAGCAAACAAACGCCCTAAAATGACAGCGAGACAAACAAATTAATATTGCTTATCTCGCTGTAAATCAGTATGTTAAGAGTAATATTCTCTCTTAATACTCTTCCTCGTTAAAGAAGAAATCATCCTTCGTGGGATAGTCGGGCCAGATATCTTCGATGGATTCGTAGATCTCGCCGTCGTCTTCCAGTTCTTCCAGGTTCTCGACCACCTCGTCGGGGGCGCAGGTGCGGGTGGCGTAATCGATCAGTTCGTCTTTGGTGGCCGGCCACGGAGCGTCGTCCAGGCTGCTGGCAAGTTCAAGGGTCCAATACATATCGTTGTCCTTTTAATTGGTTATTTATCAATCTTTTCGGATGTCCCCGAAGGGCCGTCCGCGCGTTTGGGGCTGCAAAGATATACAAAAAAACGATAGAATGATTTTTTTTCGTTAATTTTGCAGTCCCAAATGTCCGCCCAAGGCGCAACAAAATCAATACCATGGCATACAGGAAAATCGAAGAATACGACGAAAAGACCACGCAGGAGCTTGCGGGGCACGTGAAGGCCATCCTCAAGCTGCTGGGCGAGGACCCGGAGCGCGAGGGGCTCACCAAGACGCCCGAGCGCGTGGCGAAGGCCTGGCAGTTCCTGACGCAGGGCTATGAGCAGAACGGCGAGACCATCGTCCGTTCCGCCGTATTCACAGAGCCTTACAGCCAGATGGTCCTGGTCAAGGACATCGAGCTGTTCTCGCTGTGCGAGCACCACATGCTCCCGTTCATCGGCAAGGCCCATGTCGCCTACATCCCGAACGGCCGCATCACCGGGCTCTCCAAGATCGCCCGCGTGGTGGAGACCTACGCCCGCCGCCTGCAGGTCCAGGAGCGCCTGACCGAGCAGATCCGGGACTGCATCCAGGACTCCCTCCAGCCGCTGGGCGTCGCCGTCGTCATCGAAGCCATGCACACCTGCATGTCCATGCGCGGCGTGGAGAAGTCCAACGCCGTCACGACGACATCGGCCTTCTCCGGGATCTTCCTCAAATCGGACAAGACCCGGAACGAGTTTCTCCAGCTGATCGGGAAATAATTACTTTCCCCCCGCCATCTTCAGGAAATACCGGAACGGCGCCAGCCAGGTGTCGTCCGTGCGCGCCATGCCCTCCGGGTGGAACTGGAAGGCGATGAGGCGGTCGCCATATTCATAGGCCTCCACGATGCCGTTGGGGGAATAGGCCGTGACCCGGACGCCGGGCGCGACCTTCTTGACGGCCTGATGGTGGAAGGAATTGACCGTCAGGGAATCCTGGCCGAAGAGTTCATACAGCACACTCCCCTTCTCCACGCCGATCCGGTGCCAGGCGCCGCCCGCGTGCTGGACCGTCGTGTCCACCTGCGTGGGAATGTCCTGGTACAGCGAGCCGCCCAGGACGACGTTCATCAGCTGCTCGCCGCGGCAGATGGCCATGATGGGCTTTTTCGCGGCCAGGGCCGCCCGCATCAGCATCAGGTCGCTGACGTCGCGGAGCGTGTCGACCTTCACCGTCTCGTTCCAGACCGTCTCGCCATAGTAGGACGGGTCCAGATCCGGGCCGCCGGAGAAGATGACCGCGTCCACCCGGCGGACCAGCTCCGCCGCCAGGACGGAATCCGCCACCGTCGGGAAGATGACCGGGATGCCCCCGGCCCGGGCGACGGCCTGGGTATAGTTCGCGGACAGGGAGGCGGCGCCGGCGGTAGTCCGGCCGCAGGAAATGCCGACGAGCGGCTGCGCCGGCCGGCAGGCCCACAGCGCGGCGACGCCAAGGAGGAGGAGGACGATTCGCTTCATAATTACAAAAATACGAAAAAGATTCCTTCGTCGGTCTCCGACCTCCTCGGAATGACAAAAAAAACTCGGAATGACCGTTCTGTCATTCCGAGCTTCGCGAAGGAATCTGTCCTTCCTTATTTCAAATAGGCGTCCGTGACGACCTTCTGGCTGCGGGCGATGAAGTCGCTCAGGGCCTTGCCCTTGAGCATGCCGTTCGCCAGCAGGGCCAGGTCGGTGATCTGGTGCAGGATCTCGTTCCCGGCCGCGAAGGCTTCCACATCGGCCCGATGGGCCTTGCGGACCTCTTCGCGGGCCTTGCGGGCGGCATCCTTCTCCGCGTCGGAAGCGTCGGACGGGGCCTCGGCGGGCAGTTCGCCCTGCGGGGCGACCTCGGCCTGCTTCGCGGCCCAGATCTTCGCCACCAGCGGATTCTCCATATTGACGGTGATGTTGTAGCTCTCGGGCATCTCGCCGTAGAAGTTCATCCCGCCGCCGAGGGCACTCATCTCGCGGTAACGGCGCATGAACTCGCTCTGGGTGATGAGGATCGGCGCGGCGTCGGCGCCCAGGTTGTCGCCGGTCACGAAGTAGTCCTTGCCGGCGGGCAGGACGGCCTTGAACAGGTTCTCCAGGTCGTAGCGCTCGTCCTCCTTCATCTGCGGCTTCACCTTCTCCTCCTTCGGGATCAGGTTCTCCACGGCGTCGGAGTCCACGCGGGCGAAGCGGGTGTCCTCCAGCTTGCGCTCGAGCAGGTTCACATAGTGGGAATCCAGCTCGCAGTCCATCAGGAGCACGTCATAGCCCTTGGACTTGGCGGCCTCCACGAAGGCGTATTGACCCTCCACGTCCGTGGCATACAGGTATACGCGCTTCTTGTCCTTGTCCGTCTGCGCACCTTCCACAGCCGCCTTGTACTCGTCGAAGGAGAAGTACTTGCCGTCCGTGTTCTTGAGGAGGGCGAACTTCATCGCGCGGTCGCAGAACTTCTCGTCCGTGAGCATGCCGTACTCGATGAAGAGCTTGAGGTTGTCCCACTTGGACTCGAGGTCCGTCCGCTGGTTCTTGAAGATGTCCTCCAGCCGGTCGGCGACCTTCTTGGTGATGTAGGTCGATATCTTCTTGACGTTGGCGTCGCTCTGCAGGTAGCTGCGGGAGACGTTCAGCGGAATGTCCGGGGAGTCGATGACACCGTGCAGCAGCGTCATGAAGTCCGGGACGATGTTGTCCACATGGTCCGTCACGAACATCTGGTTGCAGTACAGGGAGATCTTGTTCCGGTCGATGGCGACGCGTTCCTTGATCTTCGGGAAATACAGGATGCCGGTGAGGTTGAACGGGTAGTCCACGTTCAGGTGGATGTAGAACAGCGGTTCCTCGTTCATCGGGTACAGGGCGCGGTAGAACGAGAGGTAGTCCTCCTCCTTGAGGTCGGACGGGGACTTGGCCCACAGGGGCTCGAGGCCGTTGATGACCTTGTCCTTGTCGGTATCGACATACTTGCCGTCCTTCCACTCCTGCTCCTTGCCGAAGACGATCGGAACGGGCATGAACTTGCAGTACTTGTTCAGGAGGCCTTCGATGCGGGCCTTCTCCGCGAACTCCGCGGAATCGTCGTCCAGGTACAGGGTGATGACCGTGCCGCGGTCCTTCTTGTCGATCTCCTCCATCTCATAGGCCGGCGAGCCGTCGCAGCTCCATTTCACGGCCTTCGCGCCTTCCTTCCAGGAAAGCGTCTCGATGGTGACCTTCTTGGAGACCATGAACGCGCTGTAGAAGCCGAGACCGAAATGGCCGATGATGCTGCCGATCTGGTCCTTGTACTTCTCCAGGAACTCGCCCGCGGACGAGAACGCGATCTGGTTGATGTACTTGTCCACTTCCTCCTCGGTCATGCCGATACCTTCGTCGATGACCTTGAGGGTCTTCTCCTTCTCGTCCAGCTCGATGCGGACCTTGAGGTCGCCAAGTTCGGCCTTGCAGTCGCCGGAAGCGGCGAGGGCCTTCAGCTTCTGGGTGGCGTCCACCGCGTTCGCGACAAGCTCGCGGAGGAAAATCTCGTGGTCGGAATACAGGAATTGCTTGATGACGGGGAAAATGTTCTCGGTGGTTACGCCGATCTGTCCTTTGTTTGCCATATCTGATGTCTGTTAAATGCAAAAAACCGACCCCCGCAGGGGCCGGTCTCAGATACTCAAATTGCAAGCCAGTCCGCCCGGACTGACAAATTGTCACGCCTATTTGTACAGGAAGCGGCGGATGGACATCTTCGGGGTCTTCTCGAAGGGCTTGTCCATCAGTTCCACCTTGGCGATCTGGCTGTAGCCCGGGAACTGGCGGTTGGCGCCGCGGCGAATGTTCTCCGGGATCTCGGCCTTGGCCTCGGGGTCGAGGAGAGCCTTGGCGATGGCCTGCTCGTCGAGGAAGACGAGGGCGACCAGCTTGCCGCCGCGGTCCACGACCACGCTCTCCAGCACGTACGGCTGGTTGTTCACCACGGCCTCGAGCTCCTCCGGATAGATATTCTGGCCGGAAGGGCCGAGAATCATGTTCTTGGAGCGGCCGCGGATGAAGATGTTGCCTTCGGCGTCGATGATGCCGAGGTCGCCGGTGCGGAGCCAGCCGTCCTCGGTGAACGCGTTGGCCGTCGCCTCCTCGTTCTTGTAGTAGCCGATCATGATGTTCTCGCCGCGGGCCTGGATCTCGCCGACCACGTGCTGCGGGTCGTCGGAGTCGATGCGGACCTCGGCCACGTCGACGGCCTTGCCGCAGGAACCGGCCACGTACTTGGTCCAGTGCTCATAGGCGAGCAGCGGGCAGGCCTCGGTCATGCCGTAGCCCACGAGGTACGGGAACTTGATGCGCTTGAAGAGGCGCTCGACCTCCGGATTGAGGGCCGCGCCGCCCATGATGAACTCCTCGACGTTGCCGCCGAAGGCCTGCACGAGCCCGTCCTTGACCTTCTTGTAGATGATGTTGTTCAGGCCGGGGATCTTGAGCAGGATCTTCATGAGGGGCTTGTCCAGGGTGGGCTTCACCTTGTTCTTGTAGATCTTCTCCATCACCAGCGGGACGGTGATCAGCAGGTAGGGCTTCACCTCGGCGAAGGCCTTCATCAGGGCCGCCGGGGTCGGGGCCTTGCCCAGCCAGTAGATGGACGTGCCGTTGCACAGCGGATAGATGAACTCGATCACGAGGCCGTACATGTGGGCCATCGGGAGCATCGAGACCATCTTGTCGCCGGCCGGGACGTGGCGCTGGCTGTAGTCCACGATGGAGGAGAAGTTGCGGTAGGTGAGCATCACGCCCTTCGGGTCGCCGGTGGAGCCGGAGGTGTAGTTGATGGTGGAAAGGTCGTCCCAGTTGTCGGTCGGGAAGCTCACGTCGTCCGGGCCGAAGCCTTTCGGATACTTCGCGGCGAAGAGTTCGTCCCAGTGGGCGACCGCGTCGGCGATCTTCTCGTCGCGGCACAGGAGGACGTCCCAGTTGTCCACGTCGAAGACCACCTTCAAGGCGGGCATCTTCTCAGGGTCCATCTTCTTCCAGCGCGCGGCGTTGGTGAAGAGGGCGACGGAGTCGGAGTGGTTCACCAGGCCCATCACGCTCTCGGGGGTGAAGTCCGCGAGGATGGGGACGATGACGGTCTCGTATGTGTTGACGGCCAGGTAGGCGAAGCCCCAGCGGGCGCCGTTGTTGGCGCAGAGGGCGATCTTGTCACCTTTTTGGAAGCCGGCTTTCTCGAAGATGATGTGGAAACGGGCGATGGCGGTGGCCATCTCGGCGTAGGTCAGGCTGTCCCCGCCGAGGGTGTTGAGGGCGGGCTTGTCCCAGTACTTCCGGGTCGCGGCCTGAAGTCTTTCCAGATAGTGCGGATAAGTGCTCATTCGGTTTGATTTTAGTTAACGCAACCGCAAATGTAGCAATATTTCCCGAAAGTCTCGTATCTTTGCAGAATAAAGGACAGAACGAGCAGAATATAGGATAGAATACCATGCGACGCAAACCCATCATCGCCCTCATCTACGATTTCGACGGCACCCTCTCCCCCGGCAACATGCAGGAATTCGGCTTCATCCAGGCCATCGGCCAGACGCCGGAGGAGTTCTGGTCCAAGAGCGACGGCATCGCCAAGGGGCAGGACGCCTCCAACATCCTGGCCTATATGAAGTTGATGTTCGACGAAGCGCACGCGAACGGCATCCGCCTCACCCGGGAAGGGTTCAAGCGTTACGGAAAGGACATCAAGCTCTTCGACGGGGTCCGGGACTGGTTCCGCCTCGTCAACGAGTACGGCGAGCGGCACGGGGTCCGCATCGAACACTATATCAATTCCTCCGGCCTGAAGGAGATCATCGAAGGTTCCCCCATCGCCCGCGAGTTCAAGCACATCTTCGCCGGGACCTTCATCTATGATGAGAAGGGCGAGGCCGAATGGCCGGGCATCGCGGTGGACTACACCGCCAAGACCCAGTTCCTGTTCAAGATCCAGAAGGGCATCTTCTCCTCCCGCGACGCCAAGCGCGTGAACGAGAGCATGGCCGACGAGAACAAGCGCATCCCTTTCACCCACATGATCTACTTCGGGGACGGGGACACCGACGTCCCGTCGATGAAAATCGTGAACATGTTCGGCGGCAACGCCATCGCCGTGTTCAATCCCGAGGACCCGCGCAAGCGGGGCGTCGCCCAGAAACTCCTCCGCCAGGGGCGCGTCAATTTCATCACGCCGGCCGTCTATACGCGGGAATCCAGGACTTTTCGGGTGGTCTGCGCGATCATCGACCGGATAAAAGCGGACAATGAATTGAAATTATTGGCCCGTTATAAATAATTTTTTCGTACTTTTGCAGCCGGAACCTTAAGGTTCCACCATGTTTCACCAAATACTTTTTTATGCGTCTTAAAAATGAAGAGACTCCTGGTTGTTTGCGCAGCTGCGTTGCTGCCTTGCTTCCTTGTGTCCGCACAAGAGGCTGACAACTCCGGCCGCAGCGTCGAGTTGTCCGTTATCCCGAGACTTGACCTCAATCCTGTCTTCTCGACCGAGAAGGGCGGTGGCACGGAATTCACGCTCGGCAATACATCTCTTTATTCCCTGTTCGAAGGTAACATCACCGAGAACCTTTCCTTCAGCGTCGCGAACCATTGGGCGAGTTTCGACTCCGTCCACGATTTCTTTGCCTCGACCAAGGACCTGTACGCCTACACCCTCCACTCCGACAGCACCAACTGGCTGGACTGGGCGTACCTGACCTACTCCGTCGGCAATTTCGCCTTCACCCTCGGCAAGGACATCATCACCACCGGCGGCCTGGAGTTCGACGACTATGACTTCGAGGTCCATCCGTCCCTGGTCTCCAGCTTCTGGCAGAACTTCTCCTGCTACCAGTGGGGCGCCAAGGCGGCCTTCACGACCCCGTCCGAAGGCGACACCTTCAGCTTCCAGTTCTCCACCTCCCCGTACGGCGAGCGTCCGTTCGCCAGCGGCCTCTTCAACTACTCCCTCGAATGGCGGGGCGAGCACGGCCCGCTGGAGACCATCTGGAGCGCCACCGCCGTGGGCGTGGACAAGGGTGAGTTCCAGCCCGTCTTCGCCCTGGGACAGCGCCTGAACTTCGACACCTTCTCCGTCGGCCTGGACGCCCTCAGCGTCGTCGGCGACCCGGTTGAAATCATGCGTAAGGGGATCACCCTGATGCCCGTCGTCACCTACTCTCCCACCGAGAAAATGACCATCCTGGCCAAGGGCGGCTACGAGAACTACGCCTCCGAGCTGGTCGAGGACCTGACCTTCAAGCGCTGGTGGGGCGGCCTGGCCTTCCACTGGTTCCCCGTCGAGAACCTCCGCGTCCACGCCGTCGCTTCCTATGACAACGCCTATTCCTTCGTGTCCCTGACCGCCGGAGTCCTGTATCACATCAGCATCCTGTAGGCGCATGGACAAAATCATCGAGATCAAGAATCTTTCCAAGTCCTTCGGCGACAAGAAGGTCCTGGAGGACATCAACCTGTATATCCGCCGCGGCGAATTCATGACCCTGCTGGGCCCTTCGGGCTGCGGCAAGACCACCCTCCTCAGGATGATCGCGGGCTTTCTCCAGCCGGACGAAGGCTCCATCCTCATGGACGGCAAGGAACTCGCCGGCGTCCCGCCGCACGAGCGTCCGCTGAACACCGTGTTCCAGCGCTACGCCCTGTTCCCGCACCTGGACGTGTACGACAACATCGCCTTCGGCCTCAAGCTCAAGAAGGTGCCCGAGGAGGAGATCGAGAAGCGCGTCCGCCGCGTCCTCAAGCTCGTGGCGATGTCCGACTACGAGGACCGCGACGTGGAGACTCTATCCGGCGGCCAGCAGCAGCGTATCGCCATCGCCCGCGCCATCGTGAACCAGCCGAAGGTGCTCCTCCTGGACGAGCCCCTCGCCGCCCTGGACCTCAAGATGCGCAAGGATATGCAGATCGAGCTGAAGGAGATGCACAAGAAGCTGGGCATCACCTTCATCTACGTCACCCACGACCAGGAGGAGGCCCTCACCCTCTCCGACACCGTCGTCGTCCTCAACGAGGGCCGCATCCAGCAGATCGGCACCCCGGTGGACATCTACAACGAGCCCGTCAACTGCTTCGTCGCGGACTTCATCGGCGAGAGCAACATCCTCAAGGGCCGCATGATCCGCGACCGCCGCGTCGCCTTCATCAAGCACGAGTTCGACTGCGTGGACGAAGGTTTCGGCGAGGACGTGAAGGTCGATGTCGTCGTCCGTCCGGAGGACATCTACTTCACCACGGACCCGGCGAAGTGCCAGTTCAAGGCGAAGGTCAACACCTGCACCTTCAAGGGCGTCCACTACGAGATGTGGGTGGACACCGACACCGGCTACGAGCTCATGATCCAGGACTACGACCCCTACCCCGTGGGCAGCGAAGTCATGCTGTACATCGACCCGGACGACATCCAGGTGATGAAGAAGGAACGCGAATGCAACACCCTGTACGGCACCGTCAAGGACGAGGAGACCATCGAGCTGCTCGGCGGCGAATTCCCGCTCAAGAGCGGATTCGAGCCCGGGACCGAGGTCAAGGTGGAGATTCCCTTCGAGGCCATCGACCTGATGGACAACCTGGACGACGGCGTCCTCACCGGCGAGGTCCATTTCATCCTGTACATGGGCAACCACTACCACCTGACCATCAAGACCGACGACGGCGACTTCCTCTGGGTCGACACGAACGACATCTGGGACAAGGGCGACCTCGTGGGTATCCGGCTGAATCCCGAGAACAGCAAGAAGGAAATCAAGATCTCAAAGAAAGATGAGCAAGCGCAGTAACTGGAGCATCCCGTACGCCATCTTCCTGGTCTTCTTCGTCGTCCTGCCGCTGGTCCTCGTGATGGTGTATGCCTTCCAGGACTCCCAGGGGCACTTCACGCTGGGGAACCTGGCGAAGTTCTTCACGGACAAGGATGCGCTCTCCACGTTCGCCGTTTCCATCGAGGTGGCCCTCGAGAACACGGCCCTGTGCATCCTCCTCGGCTATCCCGCCGCGTGGATCCTGGCGAACAAGCAGTACAACAAGAGCGCGGTCACCATCGTCCTGTTCATCATGCCGATGTGGATCAACGCCCTGATGCGCACCCTCGCCACGGCCCAGCTCTTCACGATGCTGGGCATCACCCTGGGCAAGGGAACGCTCCTGTTCGGTATGGTCTACGACTACCTGCCGTTCATGATCTACCCGATCTACAACGTCCTCGCCAAGATGGACAAGTCCTACGCGGAAGCGGCCGTCGACCTCGGCGCCACCCCGTGGACGGCCTTCTGGAAGGTCACCGTGCCGCTGTCGATGCCCGGCGTCACCTCCGGCATCCTCATGGTGTTCATGCCCACGGTGTCCACCTTCGCCATCTCCGAGTTCCTCACGAACAACAAGATCAAGCTCTTCGGTACCATCATCCAGGAGAACATCAACTCCTCGATGTGGAACTACGGCGCGGCCCTGGCATTCGTCATGCTCATCATCATCGGTATCACCACCCTGTTCGACAAGGACAAGGAACAGCTGGAAGGAGGCCTGATCTAGCCCTATGAAGAAGTTTTTCGCCAAACTGTACATCTGGGCCCTGCTGATCGTCCTGTACGCCCCGCTGGTGTTCATCGCCATCTTCTCCTTCACCGAAAGCAAGGTGCTGGGCAGCTGGGAAGGCTTTTCCACCGACCTGTACCGGAACCTCCTGACCGGCCAGATGCAGGGGAACGCGTCGCTCCTCGCGGCCGTGAAGAACACGGTCCTCATCGCCCTCGTCGCCGCCGCCGTCTCCACCCTCCTGGGCTCGGTCGCGGCCATCGGCATCCACAACATGAAGGGGCGGGCGAAGAAGGCCATCACCTTCCTGAACAACATCCCGATGATCAACCCGGACATCATCACCGGTGTCTCGCTGTTCCTGCTGTTCGTCTTCCTGCACTTCAGCCAGGGCTACCTGACGGTCATCCTGGCCCACATCACCTTCTGCACCCCGTACGTGGTGCTGAGCGTGATGCCGAAGCTCCAGCAGATGAACCCGAACATCTACGAGGCCGCCCTGGACCTCGGGGCCACCCCGCAGGTGGCGCTCCGCAAGGTCCTGATCCCGCAGCTGCGGCCGGGCATGGTCTCGGGCTTCATCCTCGCCTTCACGATGTCCCTGGACGACTTCGCCGTGACGTTCTTCACCCGCGGCACCATCGGCCTGGACACCCTCTCCACCTACATTTACACCGATGCGCGCAAGGGCGGTCTCACCCCCGAGCTGCGCCCGCTGATGACCTTGATCTTCCTGGTCGTCCTCATTCTCCTGATCATCATCAACATCCGGCAGGACCGGCTCAGCAAACTGAAAGAAAACAAATGAAAAGAATCCTGATCACCCTGGCGGCCGCCGCCCTCCTCGCCGGCTGCTCCGAGGACCGTTCGCAGATCCTCAAGGTTTATAACTGGTCCGACTACATCGACGAGGAAGTCATTCCCGAGTTCGAGCAGTGGTACGAGCAGCAGACCGGCGAGAAAGTCAAGGTCATCTACCAGACCTTCGACATCAACGAGACGATGCTCTCCAAGATCGAGAAGGGACACGAGGACTACGACGTGGTGTGCCCGTCCGACTACATCATCGAACGGATGCTCCAGAACGACCTCCTGCTGCCCCTGAACCGCGATTTCGGCAGCACGCCCAACTACATCGACGAGAACCTGTCCCCGTACATCCGCGCCTGCTTCGACAAGATGGACGGCAAGGGCAAGAACGCCAACGACTACTCCGTGGGCTACATGTGGGGCACCACCGGCATCCTGTACAACGCCAAGTACGTGACCGACGAGGAAGCCTCCACCTGGGACGTCGTCAAGAATCCCAAGTTCGCCGACCGCATCTTCATCAAGGACTCCGCCCGCGACGTCTACTCGCAGCTCATCCTCAAGGTGAAGGAGCAGGACATCGCCGACGGCAAGGTGACGATCGACCAGCTGATGAACTACACCTCCGACGCGGACATCGCCGCCGTGGAGGAGTACATGAAGGACGTGAAGCCCCTCGTGGCCGGCTGGGAAGCCGATTTCGGCAAGGACCAGATGGTCCAGGAGCTGGGCTATGTGAACCTCACCTGGAGCGGTGACGGCGTGTGGGCCATCGACGAGGCCGCCGAACTCGGCGTCGAACTCCGCTACGCCCTCCCGAAGGAAGGCTTCACCGTGTGGTTCGACGGATGGGTGATCCCGAAGTATGCGCAGAACACCAAGGCCGCCAGCTACTGGATCAACTTCATGAGCCGTCCGGACATCGTCGTCCGCAACGTTGAGGAGACCGGCTACGTGTCCGTGAGCGGCGCTCCGGAAGTGCGGGAAGCCTTCACCGACGAGGAATTCGAGCCCATCGACCTCTCCTACTTCTTCTCCCCCGCCGACACCGCCGTCTGCGCGAACCCGGTCCTCTATCCGGACAAGGCCGACATCGAGCGCTCCACCCAGGAGCACGACTGGGGCGAGAACACCGCCAAGCTCATCGAGATGTGGTCCCGCGTGAAGGGCGACAACGCCAACGCGTTCACCTACATCCTCATCGGCCTCTTCCTCGTGGCCGTCGCCGCCTTCGCGTTCTTCGCGAACGCCGCCAAGGCCCGCCGCAAGAAGAGCCGCCGCAAGGCCGGCCGGAAGTAGCTAGTCTTTCCAGACCTTCAGGTACTCCTGCAAGGCCCACATCTCATCGCGGAATTTCGCCGCGGCCGTGAAATCGAGATCGGCCGCGGCTTTCTGCATCTTGCGCTTGGCCTCGTCGGCGGCCTTCTCCACCTGGGAGCGGGACATGGACCGGATGACCGGATCCTGGAGGACGGCCGCGAGGTCCGCCGTGATGTAGCCGTCCACATAGGCCGACGTCCCGTCGCGCTTGGCGTCGTGGCCCAGGCCCACGGAGACGGTGCCGCGACCGAGGTCGGAAGGATTGGGGACGTAGGTCGGGGCCGAGACGGAGTCCTCGGCGCTGACATGACCGGTGACCGTATTCTTGAGGCGCGGGTTGAGCGGCTTTCCCGTCGCGGAGCCCGACAGGCCGCCGCCCTCGTTGAGGAAGCCGCTGACGTGCGTGGTGTCCTCCTTGGAAGTGACCAGCTCGGACATCAGGATGTTGGCGCGGACCTGCACCTGCTGCGGGGTGATTCCGTGCAACTGGTTGTATTCCTGCTGCTTCTGGCGCCGGCGGTTGGTTTCCCGGATGGTTTCGTCCATCGACTGGGTGACCGTGTCGGCGTACATGATCACGAGGCCGTTCACGTTGCGGGCGGCGCGGCCAGCGGTCTGCGTGAGGGCGCGGCCGCTGCGCAGGAAGCCTTCCTTGTCGGCGTCCAGGATGGCGACGAGCGAGACCGTCGGGATATCGAGGCCCTCCCGGAGGAGGTTCACGCCGATGAGGACGTCGAACAGGCCGTTCTTGAAGTCCTCGATGATCTCCACGCGCTCGGCGGTGTCCACGTCGGAGTGGATGTACCGGCAGCGGACGCCCATCCGGCCGAAATAGCTGTCCAGTTCCTCGGCCATCCGCTTGGTGAGGGTGGTGACGAGCACGCGCTCGTCCACCTCCGCCCGCTTGCGGATCTCCTCCATCAGGTCGTCCACCTGGTTCTCGGTGGGCCGGACCTCGATGGGCGGGTCCAGCAGGCCGGTCGGGCGGACGATCTGCTCGACCACGAGGCCCTCGGACTTCTCCAGCTCGTAGTCCGCGGGCGTGGCGCTCACGTATACGGTCTGGCCGGTGATGGACTCGAACTCGTCGAAGGTGAGCGGGCGGTTGTCCGCCGCCGCGGGGAGGCGGAACCCGTATTCCACGAGCGTCGCCTTGCGGGAATGGTCGCCGCCGAACATGGCGCGGATCTGCGGCAGGGTGACGTGGCTCTCGTCGATGAAGCAGATGAAATCGTCCGGGAAATAGTCGATCAGGGTGAACGGGCGCTGCCCGGGCTTGCGGCCGTCGAAATAGCGGGAGTAGTTCTCCACGCCGGGGCAGTAGCCCATCTCCTTGATCATCTCGATGTCGTACTCCACCCGCTGCTTAAGGCGCTTCGCCTCCAGGGACTTGCCGATGCTCTCGAAGTACTCGACCTGGGCGATGAGGTCGTCCTGGATCTGGAGGACGGCCTTGGCGCCTTTCTCCTTGGAGGTGACGAAGTTCTTCGCCGGGTACAGGTCGATCTTGTCCAGCTCCTCGAAGCGGGCGCCCGTCACCGGGTCCACCAGGGAGATGCTGTCCACCTCGTCGCCGAAGAACTCGATCCGGGCGGCATAGTCGGCGCCGCCCAGGAAAATGTCCACGGTGTCGCCCCGGACGCGGAAGGAACCGCGCTTGAAATCGGTCTCCGTCCGGTAGTAGAGGGCGTCCACGATCTTGTACAGGAGACGGGTCATCGACATGGCCTCCCCCTTGTGGACCGTCACGGTCTGGTCGTGGAAATCGTCCGGATTGCCGATGCCGTACAGGCAGGAAACCGACGAGATGACGATGACGTCCCGGCGCCCCGACATCAGGGCGGAGGCGGCGCTCACGCGGAGTTCGTCGATCTTGTCGTTGATGCTCAGGTCCTTCTCGATGTAGGTATCCGTCGTCGGGATGTAGGCCTCCGGCTGGTAGTAGTCGTAGTAGGACACGAAGTACTCCACCGCGTTGTGCGGGAAGAAGGCCTTGAACTCGCCGTACAGCTGCGCGGCCAGCGTCTTGTTGTGGCTCAGGATGAGGGCCGGACGCTGGAGACGCTGGATGACATTGGCCATCGTGAAGGTTTTTCCGGAGCCTGTCACGCCGAGCAGGGTGACATCCCGGACTCCTTCGGAGAGGGCGCTGCAGAGACCCTCGATGGCCGCCGGCTGGTCTCCGGAAGGCTGGTAATCGGACTGGAGCTGAAATTTCATACCGCAAAATTACACTTTTTTCAAAAAAAAGGTTTATCTTTGTTCGTTGTATAGCCCGTATATACGGAGAATAGATTCATATTAAACTTAACATAGTATCATGAAAGCTATTAAATTCATTGGAATCCTTGCTGCTGCAAGCTTCCTCTTCTCCTTCAACGCTAATGCGCAGGAGGATGCCAACCGCGATGCGGATGGTAAGGTCGTCCGCGGTCCCTATGTGACCAACAGCGTCTTTGACAACACGTTCATCGGCCTCGGCGCCGGCGTGAACTCCGTCGCAGAAAAGACCTTCGGCCTCGGCAAGATCGGTGTCGGTACCGAAGTCAACTTCGGCAAGTGGTTCACCCCCGCCATCGGCGCCCGCCTCGGCTGGCACGGCATCAACATCACTTCCAAGAGCGGCGAACTCAACAAGGATCCTTTCCACTACATCCACGCTGACCTGCTCTGGAACCTTTCCACCAGCATCGACGGTTACAAAGAGACCCGTTTCTGGAACTTCATCCCGTACGTCTCCGGCGGCCTGAGCATGATCAAGCATCACGGCCTCAAGGAGTTCGATCAGGAGTTCGCGGGCGGCGTCGGCCTCCTCAACAGCCTCCGTCTCGGTGAGCGCGTGAATCTGAATCTCGACCTCGGCATCATCGCAGCCCGCGCCGAAGCTTACAAGATGAAGGGCTTCGTCGGCCGCTATGTCGGTTTCCCGACCGCCACCCTCGGCCTGCAGTTCAACCTCGGCCGCACCGGTTTCGACCGCCTCAGCTCCGTCATGCCGGTCATCGTCCCGATGCCTTTCACCGAGGCCCAGTACAATGCCCTGAAGGACAAGGTCGCCGCCCTCGAGCGTGAGAACGCCCAGCTCAAGAACAAGATCGCCGACCTGGAGAACCAGCTCGCCCCGTTCAAGAACCTGGTTGACGGCCAGACCTACCTCTTCAAGAACGGCCGCTTCACCGCTGTCGAAGCGAAGGTCGCCTCCCCGGCCACCGTCTACTTCGACCTCGGCTCCGCCAAGGTCTCCGACCGTGAGAAGGCCCACCTCGAGTTCTTCGCGAACAACGTCGTGGACAACGCCACCAAGCTCCTGCTCACCGGCTCCGCCGACAAGCAGACCGGCACCGCCAAGGGCAACCAGAAGCTCTCCGAGCAGCGTGTCGACGCTGTCAAGGCGCTCCTCGAGAAGCTCGGTGCCAACGGCAGCAACATCGAGACCGTGGCCAACGGCGACACCAAGAACGTCTTCGACACCCCGGCCAAGAACCGCTGCGTCGTGATCGAGGTGAAGTAATCACCCAACACCCATGAAAAACGGAGGCCCCGCAGGGTCTCCGTTTTTTTTGTCATTCCGATCATTTCTGTCATTCCGAGCGAAGCGAAGGAATCTATACCCGGTTCACTTTCAGCACGTGCTTCTGCGCGCGGATCTGGGAAAGGATCTTGTCCAGTTCGAGGTTCGAAGGGACGAGGAGTTTCAGGAGAATGTCATAGGTGCCCTGCCGCTGGTTCTCCTGCACGTTGAAGGTACGGATGGAGGCCTTGAAAGTCCCCACCACTTCCATGATCTTGTTCAGGGCCTCGCTCTCCTGGTCCGTGGTGATCTTCAGGGTCACCTGGAAGGAGCCGCTGGAGGGAGATTCGGCCCAGCGCACTTTCTGGATGCGGTAGGGATAGTTCTCGATGAGACGGGCGGCGTTCGGGCAGGTGATGCGGTGGATCTTGATGCCGCTCTCGCGGGTGACGAACCCGAACACGTCGTCGCCGAAGACGGGATTGCAGCAGCGGGCCATCCGGTAGTCTAGGCCCTTGAGGTCCTTGGCGTTCAGCACGAGGATGTCATCCTTGGAAGAAGTCTCCAACCGGTGCGGCCGGGCCGCTTCCTGGGCCTGGGCGGCCTCCAGGGCCTCCTGATGCCGCTGCTCCTCCGTCAGGATGTACTCCTTGATCTCATTCACGTCGATGGTACCCTCGCCCACGGCGGCGAAGAAAGCGTTCACGCTCGTGATCTTGCGCTTCTTCATCATCTCCGTGAGCATCTCGTCCGGGAACTCCAGCTTCCAGTTCTTCAGCCGGCGCTCCAGCAGCTCGCGGCCGGTGGAAGCGAGCTTCTGCTCGCCTTCGCTGAGGGCCTGCTTGATCTTCTGGCGGGCCTTGGTGGTGACGACAAAGTTGACCCAGTCCGGCGCCGGCCGCTGGTTCTTCGCCGTGAGGATTTCCACGACGTCGCCGGTGCGGAGCTTCTCCTTGATGGGCACGGGCTTGCCGCCCACCTTACCGCCCACGCAGCGCGTGCCGATGTTCGTGTGGATGCTGAAGGCGAAGTCCAGCACGGTCGCCCCGGCCGGCAGGATGCGCAGTTCGCCCGTGGGGGTGAACACGAAGATTTCCCGGGACGGGGGCTGCGGCAGGTCCTCGGGGCTGCCGGTGTCGGGATGCTCGAGGGCGTAGCGGACGGAAGTCAGCCAGCGGTCCATCGTCTCTTCCCGCTTGATGCCCTTGTAGGACCAGTGCGAGGCGAAGCCGTTCTCCGCGATCTCGTCCATGCGGCGGGTGCGGATCTGGACCTCCACATAGGCGCCGTCGCGGTTCTTGACGGTGATATGGAGGGACTCGTAGCCGTTGGGCTTGGGGTTCGTGACCCAGTCACGGAGCCGTTTGGTATCCTGCTCGTACTCTTCCGTCACGAATCCGAACACTTTCCAGCAGAGCTCCCGCTCCAGTTTGAGGTCGTCCGGGCAGTCGATGATGAAGCGGATCGCGAAGACGTCGAAGACGCCTTCGAAGGGGACCTTCTGCTTGACCATCTTGGCCCAGATGGAGTAGGCGGCCTTGGTGCGGATCTTCAGCTTGTACTGGATGCCGGCTTCCGAAAGCTTCACCTTCAGGGGCTCGATGAACTCCGCCATCAGCTTTTCCCGGTCCTTCTGGGTGGCCTTCAGCTTGTTGGTGATGAGGCGGTACTGCTCCGGTTCCGCGTAGCTGAGGTAGATGTCCTCCATCTCCCGCTTCATGTTGTACAGGCCCAGCTGGTGCGCCAGCGGGATGTACAGCATCAGGGTTTCCAGGACCTTCCGCTCGCGGTCCGCCTTCGGAAAGATGGCGAGCGAGCGCATCACCTCCAGGCGGTCCGCCAGCTTGAGGACGGTCACGCGCGGGTCCGTCGAGTACTGGATGATCAGTTTCTTGTAGTTCTCGGCCTCGAGGCGGGTGTCCTTGGGCTTGATGGTGGAGATCTTGTTCAGGCCGTCCACCATCGTATAGACGCTTTCGTCCAGCTTCAGGGCGTGGATGTCCAGGTCCACCTTCCCGCCCCGCGTGGCTTCGTGCAGGAACACGGCGGCGACGCACTCGGGCGGCAGGCCGATCTCGTCGGAGACGATCTTCGCGACGGCGAGCGGATGCCCGAAGAAGGGCGTCCCGTTGCTGCGGGTCTCGCCGGCGAGGGCCTGTTCGGCCAGGTCGTAGGCCTTCCGGATCAGTTCACGGCCCTGGTCGGAATAATGCGGGAAGAGGGCGTTGTCCATAAGCTAGCGCTTGGTGCGCGCATCCAGCGCACGCTGGAAGGCGCGGGCATTGTTCAGATGTTCGGTATAGGTCGCCGCAAAGCGGTGGGAGCCGTTGAAGGACGGATCGGCGCAGAAATACAGGTAGTTGTGGTTCTGCGCATAGAGGACGGCGTCCAGGCAGCTTTTCGGCGGGCAGGAAATCGGGCCCGGGGGCAGGCCGGCGTACTTGTAGGTATTGTAGGGAGAGTCGATCTCCAGGTGGCGCGTCAGGATGCGGTTCAGGGTGTAGCCGTAGCAGTAGGCGACGGTAGGATCGGCCTGGAGGAGCATGCCGATGCGGAGGCGGTTCAGGTACACGCCGGCCACCGTGGGCTGCTCGGGCCCATACTGGGTTTCCCCGTCCACGATGGAGGCGAGGGTGGCCACCCCGACGGGCGTGAGCCCCTGCTTGCGGGCGAGTTCCACGCGCTGGTCGGTCCAGTAGGCGTCGGCCTCTTTCTTGAAACGGTCGAAGATCTCGGACACGGAACTGGTCCAGAGGACCTGGTACGTATCCGGGATGACGATGGTGAACAGGAGGGCCGGCGTGATGCCGTACCGGGCCAGGGAATCCTCGGAAAGGGCGAATTCCGCCACGGCGGCGCTGTCCACGAGCATCTGGTTGCCGATCTTGCGGGCGAGGATCTGCGGGGTGCGGATGGTTCCGGAGAGGGTCAGGTTCACCGGCGTCTGCCAGCCGTTCGCCAGCATCCGGGAAACATACTTGCTGGAGGATTTCGCGTCCACCGTATAGTGGCCGACCTTCATCGACCGGAGGGGCTCCAGGGTCCGGCTGAGGCTCTTCCGGTTCAGGACGACGCCGCTTTTCAGGAGGGTGTCCACGACATCGGACGGTTCCATGCCCGGCCGGACATAGAACTCGTAGGTGCCGCTGAAATTGGGCACCTTGCGGTCATAGAAGGCCCCGTACAGGCTGAACGCGAGGGCGACGGCCACCCCGCAGAGAACGGGCAGGAGGGCAAGCAGCCACTTTTTCCGGGGCTTTACCGCTTTTTCCATAGTTTCTTGAGTTTGGGCTCCGGACGGAGGATCAGTTCGTCACCTTCCTTGGGCTGGTAGTTCACCGGAAGGCCGTTCAGCTTGCGGATGGCCTTCTCCTTGACGGCGAAGCGCTGGCAGATGGCGTGGAAGGACTCCCCTTCCTCACCGACGATGTACTTGTCCAGGCCGCGGACGGTCTTGTTCTTCTTGGGCTCCAGGTACACGACGTCGCCAGCGTGCAGTTCCGCGCTGCCCGACAGGTCGTTAAACTTCAGGATCTCGCGGAGAAGCAGGTGGTTGCTCTTGGCGATGGTGGCATAGGTCTCCCCCTCGACGGCATAGACGAAGGGCACGCCGTTCCGGCTGTACAGGGTGCGGGACAGCGAGAAACGGTACTCCTCCCCCGCCTTGCCCCGGAAGATCTCGCCGGCCTCGATCTTGAGCGGCGAATCGGGAATCGCCTCCACGGCATCCTGCGCGACCGGCGCTTCGGCAGCGGCGCCGCCTTCGGCGAGGGCCTCGGACACGGTCATCCGGTCATAGCGGGACAGGTTGTAGTCCTCCACGCACTTGATGAGCTTGGAAGCATAGGAAGGATCCGTGGCATAGCCGGCCTGCTTGAGGCCGTACGCCCAGGACTTGTAGTCGGTGGTCTTGAAGTCGAAAAGGAACTTGTAGCGGTCCCGGTAGCGGAGGAAGTCGGAATGGTCGCGGAAGCTTTCCTCGGCGGAGTCATACACCCGGAAGCATTCGCCCTTGCTGTCGTCGTCGACCAGCATTGAGCGGCCTTTCCAGCTGTTGTGGCACTTGATGCCGAAGTGGTTGTTCCCCTCCGCCGCGAGGGCGGACTGGCCGGACCGGGACTCGATGATGCCCTGCGCCAGGGTGATGCTGGCGGGGACGCCGGAACGGTACATCTCGTTGACGGCGATGGAGGCGTAGCGGGCGATATAGCGCTCCTGCGGCGTACCGGCCTCCCGCTGCGCGGAGACGGTAAATCCCAGGATCAAGGCGATGGCAGTGAGGAACTTCTTCATACCTTCGAAATCGAACTGATTTCAAAGATACGGAAAAAAATCAGATTTCGTACACG
>ONDF01000031.1 GCA_900316525.1 uncultured Bacteroidales bacterium | reverse complement strand
GAGAGGGCGAGGGAGTTGATGACCGTGGCGAGCATGCCCATCTTGTCGCCGTCCACGCGGTCGAAGCCCTTCCCGACGCCTTGCAGGCCGCGGAAGATGTTGCCGCCGCCGTTGACGATGGCGACCTGGAGGCCGGCCTTCGCGGCGGCCGCGATTTCTTTTGCGTAGGCGGACAGGCTTTCCGTGTCCAGGCCCTTTCCGGCAGGGCCGCCGAGGCTTTCGCCGCTGAGTTTGAGAAGGACTCTCTTGTACATGGTCTTTCGGTTTGGATTTGAAACAAAAGTATTGAAATATTATGAAAGATGCAAGAAAGACCGTATATTTGCATACTTGCAAGACTAACGAAACAACCAACGTATAATGGCTAGATTCTTAACCTCCTCCATCGGCAAGAAGTTCGTCCAGAGCGTTTCCGGCGCTTTCCTCGTGATCTTCCTGCTCCTGCACGGCACCATCAATTTCTTCTCCGTGATCGACTCCCTGCACGGGAACTTCGGCAAGGTCGCCGAAGACGCGGTCCGTTTCTCCACCGGCGACGGCTGGTTCCAGGTCGGCTGCGACTTCATGAGCACCCCGTTCATCGACATCATGGTCCCGATCCTGGCTCTCGGCTTCATCATCCACATCGGCTTCGGCATCTGGCTCTCCATCGAGAACTACACCAAGCGGGGCGGCATCAAGCGCTACGAGGTGGCCTCCAAGGCGAAGAACGACAGCTGGGCCGCGAAGAACATGTTCATCCTCGGCATCCTGGTGCTGGGTCTCCTGGCCTTCCACCTGTCCCACTTCTGGGCCAAGATGCAGCTGCAGGAGTTCATGGGCGCCGAAGCGGAGAACCCGTATTACCTCCTGATGGTGACCTTCAAGAACTGGTGGATGGTGGCCCTGTACATCGTGTGGTTCATCGCCCTGTTCCTGCACCTGGAGCACGGTTTCTGGTCGATGTTCCAGACCATCGGCTGGAATAACAAGAAGTGGCTGAAGCGCCTCAAGGTGATCGGCATCATCGTCGCCGCCGCGATCGTCCTCCTGTTCGTCTGCACCGCGGTCAACGCCTATGTCGAGGCCAACTTCGTCACGGCCTCCCATGAGTGGACGGCGCCCCTTCTTGCAAAATTTTAAAAATTTATTTGCATTTTAAATTTTTTCTCTACATCTTTGCAACGAGATGAGAACAATGATGGTCAATAACTTCTGGTGGCGCACTTGCAGTTCCAAGCTGTAAGTCGCATCGCCATAGGTAGACCAAACCCATAGAAGGCACGCTGACTTACAGCGTGCCTTTTTTCATGCAAAAATCATAAACCAAATAAAAACACAAACACCATGAGACAGAAAAAGTACCTGCTCCCGGAGAGCGAAATCCCGACCCATTACTTCAACATCCAGGCGATCATGCCCAACAAGCCGCTGCCGTTCCTGCACCCGGCCACCAAGCAGCCGCTGAAGCCCGAGGACCTGTATCCGATCTTCTGTAAGGCCTGTGCCGACCAGGAACTCAACCAGACGGACGAATGGATCCCCATCCCGGAGCCGGTCCGCGAGCAGTACGCCGCCTACCGCTGTACCCCGCTCGTGCGCGCCTATGAGCTGGAGGAAGCGCTCCAGACCCCGGCCCACATCTACTTCAAGAACGAGTCCGTGTCCCCGGCCGGCAGCCACAAGCTGAACTCCGCCATCGCCCAGGCCTACTACGCCAAGGAGCAGGGCGTCACGAACCTCACCACCGAGACCGGCGCCGGCCAGTGGGGCGGCGCGCTCTCCTACGCGACCAAGAAGTTCGGCATCGACTGCGCCGTCTACATGGTCAAGGTGAGCTATGAGCAGAAGCCTTTCCGCCGCTCGATCATGCATACCTTCGGCGCGGCCGTCACCCCGTCCCCGTCCATGTCCACCCGCGCCGGCAAGGACATCCTGACCGTCAACCCGAACGACCGCGGCTCCCTGGGCTGCGCCATCTCCGAAGCCATCGAGCTGGCGATGAGCACCCCGAACTGCAAGTACGCCCTGGGTTCCGTGCTGAACCACGTGTGCCTGCACCAGACCATCATCGGCCAGGAGGCCGAGAAGCAGATGGCGATGACCGGCGAGTATCCCGACATCGTGATCGCCTGCTTCGGCGGCGGCTCCAACTTCTGCGGCCTGGCCCTCCCGTTCATGCGCCACAACATCCTGGAGGGCAAGAAGACCCGCTTCATCGCCGCGGAGCCGTATTCCTGCCCGAAGCTCACCAAGGGCAAGTTCGAGTATGACTTCGGCGACGAGGCCGGCATGACCCCGCTCCTGCCGATGTTCACCCTCGGCCACACCTTCAAGCCCGCGTCCATCCACGCCGGCGGCCTGCGCTACCACGGCGCCGGCGTCATCCTCTCCCAGCTGATGAAGGACGGCTACATGGAGGCGGTCGACATCGAGCAGCTCGATTCCTTCCGCGCCGGCGTCCTGTTCGCCCGCACCGAGGGCATCATCCCCGCTCCGGAGTCCTGCCACGCCATCGCCGCCACCATCCAGGAGGCCCTCAAGTGCAAGGAGACCGGCGAGCAGAAGACCATTCTCTTCAACCTCTCCGGCCACGGCTTCGTGGACATGGCCGCCTACGACCAGTACTTCTCCGGCGAGATGCAGAACTACCACGTCTCCGAAGAAGACCTCGCGAAGTTCATCGGCAGCGCTGATGCGCTGAACAAGTAAGGATACCTCTCGATTTCCCGCTGGCGGCCGCATGTGCCGTCAAATGGAAATGACTGACTGAAAGCTAGTTGCATAAATTCGAGTGCGCCAAACGGTGCACTCGAATTGCTATATTATACAGATAATCAGGTAATTCCATCCGACGGTGCTAGAAATTTTGAAAAAAACGAAATAATGTGTACTTTTGTGGCTAATGGAAATCAATCAAATACAATTCTAGCCATGTCAAAGAATGCACTCATCGTCGCAGTTGCGCTGTCTGCCCTCTGCCTTGCATCTTGCGGTTCATCCAAGAAAGGTCTGGACACCTATGTCCCGGAGGAAACGGGATTGAATGTCCAGAAACTGAGTGATGAAACCAAGAATTCCATCCTTTCCAATGGTCGGGTCGGTGTCAAGGACATCAAGAATCTCAAGACCTTTGCCGCATCAACCTTCGGCGGACTCCGCAAGTCCGCGATCCTCTGGAGCACGAACAGGTGGCTGTCCGTTTCTCCGGACGGCGAGTGGCTGGCTTATGGCAACCGTGCCAACAAGCAGGACAACGTGATGATCCGCAGGGCCAATTCGACGGGAACCTCCACGCAGCGTACTTTCCGGAACATCACCGGTTTCTGCTGGGGATCGGACGACAACCTGTATTTCAGCGACTGGAACGGCGGCAGCACCTACCAGGTTTCTGCCGTCAATGCCCGGAGCGGAAGCTTGATGCGCCAGCTGACCAGCAACAACTATGACATCCAGCCCATGCTTTCTAAGGATGGCAAGATCCTGTATTTCGTACGCTATGACAATGTCGGTCCCTCCATCTGGACCCTGGATTTCGATACGAACACGCTCACTTCTTGCGCCCGCGGTTACAATCCCTATCCGGTCGGAAATGGACGTGAAGAGTTCCTTTGCGTCCGGAATTCCACCGAAGGCAGAAGTGAGATCTGGCTGGTCAATTTCGTGAACGGCCAGGAAACCATCATCCTCTCCGACAAGGAGCGCGGCTTCTCGAATCCTTGCCTCTCTCCGGACGGCAAGTGGATCGTGTGCCAGGGCAATGCGAAGTCTTCTGTGAACAAGAAGCAGAACATCGATATCTTTGCCGTGAAGATTGACGGTTCCAACTTCATCCAGTTGACCTATCACCCGGCGGATGACACTTGCCCGGTCTGGTCGGCTGATGGCAAGAGTATCTATTTCCTCTCCTCCAGAGCGACAAAGGATCAGGCTTACAACATCTGGAAGATGAACTTCAACTTGTAAGCAGGAACCAACCGAACTAGTTGCCCAGGCCGTCGAGCCTGGGCTTTTTTTTTGCATATCGGCACAATCATTGCGTGGAATGCCGGGATTTTCATTATATTTGTACGATTAAGCAAAACACGAGAACTATGTTACCGAGAGCGAAAGAAATTGTGGACGCCGCGGGCGTCAAGATGCAGGATGCGCTGGATTTCCTGGAGGAAGACCTCAAGAACTACCGCGTAGGCAAGGCTACCCCGGCCATCTTCAACGGTGTGACGGTGGATTACTACGGGACGGTTACGCCGCTGAACCAGGTCGCTTCCATCACGACCCCGGATGCGAAGACCATCGCCATCCAGCCGTGGGAGCGCAATATGATTTCCAAGATCGAGAAGGCCATCCTGGATGCCAACGTGGGCCTGACCCCGTCCAACAACGGCGAGATCATCCGCTGCGTGGTGCCCGCCCTCACCGAGGAGCGCCGCCGCGAGCTGATCAAGAAGGCCAAGGCGCAGGGCGAGACGACGAAGGTGACGGTGCGCAACGCCCGCCGCGACGGCATCGACCTCCTGAAGAAGGCCCAGAAGAACGAAGGCCTGTCCGAGGACGGCGAAAAAGAGGGCGAGGAAGAGCTCCAGAAGGTGACCGACAAGTACGTCAAGGCCGTCGATGCGGTCATCGCCGAGAAGGAGAAAGAAATTCTCACCGTCTAGGCTTGGATTTTAAAATTATTTATTATACCTTTGTCCGAACGAACTTTCAGACAAATGCGATTTTACGACTACGGTTTTTATAAGCGCTATTATCAGCACCGATAATAGACCGGACGTCGTATCATCATAGGTATACAAGATTTATGTTGGGCTGTCCGGAAGCGGATAGCCCTTTTTTGTACTGGTTCATGAAAAAAGTAGCGATTCTGGGACGTCGGGGAAGTTTCCACGAAGAGGCCGCCTTGGCCTTCTATCAAGACACCCCGCTGGAACTCAAGGGGTTCGACAGCTTCGAGAAGATGCTGGCGGCCTATGATTCGGCCGAGGTGGACTCCGTCGTCGTCGCCGTCGAGAATACGCTTTCCGGCGGGCTGGTCCGGAACCTGGAACTGATCCATTCCGGCGGCTACCAGGTCGTCGGCGAGGTGCATATCCCCATCCATCAGTACCTGATGGCGCTGCCCGGCGAGACCCTGGAATCCATCCGGGAAGTCCGTTCCCATGAGATGGCCCTTTACCAGACCCGCTCGTATCTCGAGAAGCATTTCCCCGGAATTCCCCAGGTCCAGGCGTCCAGCACGGTGGCCGCCGCGCAGGAAATCGCGGACGGGCAGCTGAAGGGCGTGGCCGCCGTTGCCTCCCGGCTGGCCGCCAAGGAATACGGACTGGAGATCCTGGCCCGCGAAATCGAGTCTTTCAAGGAGAACCGGACCCGCTTCTTCGTGCTGGACCGCTATTTCCGGCCGGAGAAGGCGGACAAGGCCTCCTGGTGCTTCACCCTGCCGCACAAGGCCGGCGCCCTGGCCCAGATCCTGACCATCCTGTCCTTCTACGAGATGAATCTCACCCGCATCCAGTCGCTGCCCATCCCGGGCTGCCCGTGGGAGTATTTCTTCTATGCCGACATCCGGTTCGACGATTCCGTCCGCTACCGGCAGGCGCTGTCGGCGGTCCGGCCCCTCCTGGCCGACCTGGATATCATGGGTATCTACAAAGGAAGTTTTTGAGTACAAGTATATTTCCAAGCTATGAGTGAAACGAGAGTGTCCAAAAGAATGGCCCGTCTTTCCCCGTCCATGACCTTCGCGATGAATGCGTTGAGCAATGAACTGAAGGCCAAGGGAATCGATGTCGTGAACATGAGTCTGGGGGAACCCGACTTCAACACCCCGGAGCATGTGAAAGCCGCCGCCAGAGAGGCGCTGGACGAGAATTATACGCACTATACCCCTGTGCCCGGCAGCGTTTCGCTGAAGAATGCGATCATCGGCAAGCTGCAAAGGGAAAACGGCCTGACGTACACCCCGGCGGAAATCCTGGTGTCGAACGGCGCCAAGCAGAGCCTGTGCAATGCGATTATGGCCCTGATCGACGAGGGGGACGAAGTGATCATCCCGGCGCCTTTCTGGGTGAGCTATCCGCAGATGGTGCTCCTCGCGGGCGGAAAACCGGTCCATGTCGACACTGGCATCGACCAGGATTACAAGATGACCCCCGAGCAGCTGGAACAGGCGATCACCCCGCGGACCCGGATGCTTGTGCTCTGCTCGCCCAGCAATCCGTCGGGCGCCGTGTACTCGAAGGAGGAGCTGGAAGCCCTGTCCGCCGTCATTCTCCGGCACGAAGGGCTGCTGGTCCTGTCCGACGAGATCTATGAGCACCTGAACTATGTGGGCGCCCATGCCTCCATCGCCTCCTGCCCGGGGATGTGGGAGCGCACCATCGTGGTCAACGGCGTCTCCAAGGCCTACGCGATGACCGGCTGGCGCATCGGCTTCCTGGCCGCCCCGAAGTGGATCGTCTCCGCCTGCAACATGCTCCAGGGACAGTACACCAGCGGCCCTTGCTCCGTCAGCCAGAAGGCGGCGGAAGCGGCGTGGAACGGCCCGCAGGATTGTGTGGAGGAGATGCGTCTGGCCTTCAAGCGCCGCAGGAACCTCCTGGTCGGGCTGCTCCGCGAGATTCCGGGCCTGGAAGTGGCCCTTCCCGAAGGAGCCTTCTATCTGTTCCCGAAATGCTCCTCTTTCTTTGGAAAGACGGACGGCACGCGGGTGATCAAGACGTCCACCGACCTGGCGATGTACCTGCTGGAAGTCGGACACGTAGCCACCGTGGGCGGCGACGCCTTCGGCGCGCCGGACTACTTCCGGCTGTCCTACGCCACCTCGGAGGAGAACATCAAGGAAGGCGCGAAGCGGATGGCGAAGGCGCTGGCCCTTTTAAAGTAACGGGACGATGGAAACGAACAGGACGATTGGAATCGTGGGCCTGGGCCTGATCGGCGGGTCCCTGGCCGTGGACCTGCGCGCCCGCGGCTATGCCTCCCGCTTCATCGGGACGGACAAGAATCCGCTGAACGCGGAAGCGGCCGGCCGGCTGGGCCTGGTGGACCGCGTGGTTCCGCTGGAGGAATGCATCGAGGAAAGCGACATCATCGTGGTGTCCGTTCCGGTCAGCGCGGCCGCGGGCATCATCCATACGGTGCTGGACACGTTCAAGGACAAGGGATACACGGACAAGATCGTGATGGACGTCTGTTCCACCAAGTCCCAGATTGCGGAACGGCTCAAGTACCACCCCTGCCGCAAGCGCTACGTGGCCACCCATCCGATGGCCGGTACGGAGCACAGCGGCCCCTGGGCGGCCCTGCCGGGGCTTTTCGACGCCCGCGCCTGCATCATCGCCGACCAGGACGAGTCCGACCCCGCCGCGGTGCGGACGGTGGAGGAGCTGTACAAGGTCCTGAACATGCGGATCGTGTACATGACCTCGGATTCCCACGACGTGCATACCGCGTTCGTCTCCCACCTCTCCCACGTCACCTCCTTCTCCCTGGCCCTGACGGTCCTGGACAAGGAGCGCGACGAGAAGCACATCTTCGACCTGGCCTCAGGCGGCTTTTCCTCGACCGTCCGCCTGGCGAAGTCCAACGCCGACATGTGGGTTCCCATCTTCATGCAGAACCGGGACAATCTCCTGCGCGTGATTGACGCCTATATGGAGAAGATGCAGGACTTCCGGGAGGCGATCGACCAGTTCGACGAAGACAAGGTCCGCGCGCTCATCGACGAGGCGAACCGGATCAAGAAGATTATCAGATAGTATGGCAAAAGCATTGGATATCGTCCCCGTCGGTGAATGGGGATTCTTCACGCTCCCGCGGCCGATGGTGATCGCGGGCCCGTGCAGCGCGGAAAGCGAAGAGCAGGTCCTGGAAACGGCCCGCGGCCTCGCGGCCTGGGGCATCCACATGTTCCGGGCGGGCATCTGGAAACCCCGTACGCACCCGGGCTGCTTCGAAGGCGTGGGCACCCCCGGCCTCAAATGGCTGAAGAAGGTGAAGGCGGAGACCGGCATGAAGGTCTGCACCGAAGTCGCGAACGAGAAGCATGTGTACGAGTGCCTCAAGCACGGAGTCGACATGCTCTGGATCGGCGCCCGCACGAGCGCGAACCCCTTCCTGATGCAGGAGATCGCCGACGCCCTCCAGGATACGGACATCCCGGTCCTGGTGAAGAACCCGGTCAATCCGGACCTGGACCTGTGGATCGGCGCCCTGGAGCGCCTGAACCGCGCCGGCGTCCGGAAACTCGGCGTCATCCACCGCGGCTTCTCCACGATCAGCAGCCGGCCCTACCGCAACGCGCCGGGCTGGCAGCTCGCCGTCGAACTCCGCACCCGCATCCCGGAGCTCCCCATCTTCGCCGACCCGTCCCACATGGGCGGTGACCGGAAATACCTGCAGGAGCTGTCCCAGCGGGCGATGGACCTGGGTTTCGAGGGGCTGATGATCGAGTCGCACTGCAATCCGGCCGTCGCCCTGTCCGATGCGAAGCAGCAGCTGGTCCCGTCGGAACTGCAGACGCTCATCGAGAGCCTCATCATCCGCGAGAAGGATTCCGTGGACGAGGATTACCGCAGCGGAATCGAGCAGCTCCGCTCCCGGATCGACTACATCGACGAAGACCTTCTCAAGGAGTTCGGCGATCGGATGGAGGTGAGCCGGAAGATCGGCGCCTACAAGCGCGACCACAACGTGGCGATCGTCCAGACCACCCGCTGGGACGCGGTCATGGAGGGGATGAAAGAAAAAGCCCGTGCGTACGGGCTTTCGGACAAGTTCATCGAAGACGTCTTCAACGCCATCCACGAGGAATCCATCAGGATTCAGAACGGAGTCCTCGCAGCAGGTCGAGAAGCGTAGTCTCGAAGATTTCCTGCTCCGCGGGAGACAGGAACTGGATATTGATGGGTACCTGGAACAGGCGCTTGCGCAGGGCTTCAGGTACCTTTTTCGTATCCACGATGCGCTGGGCGTCCTTCTCCGTGGTGGCGACGCAGGCGGTCGGGTACTCCTTCACGGCGCGGGCGACCTTGGCGATGTCGCCGTTCGTATACTTGTGGTGGTCCGGGAACGAGAAGCGCTTGACTTCCTTGTAATTGTCGGAGAGGTAGGCCCTGAGGGGCATGTCCTTGGCGATGCCGGTGAACAGGATGAGTCGCTGGGAGAACTTGAAGCGGCTGTCGGCCTCCTCCGGGAACACCGGGACCATGGGCTCGTAGCCGATGGTGGTGAACAGGACGGTCTGCTGCTTCTCCTTGCCCCGGCGGAGTTTCCGGGTGCCGGTGCAGGTGGCCGTGCTGTAGTTCTCGACCCCCAGCTGCTTGGCCCATTTCCCCTTCTCCCATTCGTCCAGGTAGGACGGGCATTTGGTGACGATGAGGATGTCGGCCGCCTTCAGGCGGGAAGGGAGGTCGCGGAGGCGGCCCCAAGGCATGAGCTTGTCCTTCTGCACAGGGCGGTTGTAATCGACCAGGACGATGTTCACGTCGGCCTTGAGCCGGCGGTACTGGAAGGCGTCGTCCAGGACGATGAGGTCCGCCTCCGGGACGGTCTTGTCCAGGCAGTTCTTCGCTTTCTTGGAGGTCTGGAGCTCCTCGGGGTGGGTGAGGAAATGGCAGCCTTCCACGCGGTCCTTGTCCACGGCGACGGTCACGACGGGGAACTTCTTCGCGATCTGCAGCGGCTCGTCGCCGTACAGGAGCGCCGTGCCGTCACGGCCCACCTTCTGGAATCCCTTCGACTTCCGCTTGTAGCCGCGGGAGAGGACGGCGATGTCGGAATAGGCCCAGTCGTCGCTGCGGAGCAGCATCCGGAGGATCATCTCCGTGTGCGGGGTCTTGCCGGTGCCGCCCACGGTGATGTTGCCCACGCAAACGGTGGGAACATCCGCCCTATATGATTTCTTCCAACCTTTATCGAACAGGAAATGCCTGATGGAGAGGATGATGCGGTAGATCATGGGGGATTACATCGAAAGCACGTTGAGCACGGTGATGAGCTCCTGGTTGATGGGCTTGTTCATCTTCACGGCGCGGGAGATGGGCACGTACACGATCTCGTCGTTCTTGATGCCGATCATGATGTTCCGCTGGCCCTCGAGCAGGGCCTCGATGGCGGCGTAGCCCATCCGGGACGCGAGGATCCGGTCGTAGGCCGACGGCGTGCCGCCCCGCTGCAGGTGGCCGAGGATGGTCACGCGGGCGTCGAACTGCGGGTATTCCTTCTTGACGCGCTCGGCATAGTAGAAAGCGCCGCCGACGCCGTCCTTCTGCGCCTCGGAGACGAGGACGATGGCGCTGTTCTTCGACTTGCGCTTGCCCCGCTCGATGAAGTCGGCGAGCTGGTCCACGTCCGTCGCGCTCTCCGGGATGATGGCGGCCTCGGCGCCGGAGGCGATGGCGCTGTTCTGCGCCAGGAAACCCGCGTCGCGGCCCATCACTTCGATGAAGAAGATGCGGTCGTGAGAGTTCGCGGTGTCGCGGATCTTGTCCACGCACTCGACGATGGTGTTCAGCGCGGAGTCGTAGCCGATGGTGGCGTCCGTCCCGTACAGGTCGTTGTCGATGGTGCCGGGCAGGCCGATGATGGGAATGTCGAACTCGCGCGCGAACTGTTGCGCGCCGGTGAGGGACCCGTTCCCGCCGATGACGATGAGGGCGTCGATCCCTGCCTCGACCATGTTCTCGTGGGCGATCTTCCGGCCCTTCGGGGTCATGAAATCCTTGCAGCGGGCGGTCTTGAGGATGGTGCCGCCGCGCTGGATGGTGTTGGACACCGAGGAGGAGGTGAATTTCAGGAACTCCTTGTCGATCAGGCCCTGATAGCCTCGCTGGATGCCGATGACATTGATGTTGTTGAAGCGGGCGGTGCGCGTGACGGCGCGGATGGCGGCGTTCATTCCGGGCGCGTCGCCCCCGGAAGTGAGGATGCCGATGGTCTTGATATGTTTTTCCATGGCGGGATCAGAATTACTATCCCACAAAGATAAGAAAAATGCGTCAAATTCCGTACGCCGATTCGGCTTCCGGCGCCTCTTCCCCCCATCTTTCCGCGACATAGTCCAGCGTGCGGAGAATTTCGTCGGGATCCTTGGAAGTGACGAGCTTGATGCGGGTCTCCTTGAAGCCCGGAAGGCCCTTGAAATAGCAGGAAAGGTGGCGGCGCATCTCGAACACGCCGGTGACGGGACCCTTGAGGTCCAGGGACAGGCCGAAATGCCGTTTGGCGAGCGCCACACGGTCGCGGACGTTCATCGGCGGCATCTCCTCGCCGGTGTCCAGCAGGTGCCGGATCTCGGTGAAGATCCAGGGATGGCCGAAGCTCGCGCGGCCCACCATGATCCCGTCCACGCCGTAGCGGTCGAACATCTCCTTCGCGCGCTGCGCGGAATTGATGTCGCCGTTGCCGATGATGGGAATGCGCATCCGGGGATTGTCCTTGACTTCGCCGATGAGGGTCCAGTCGGCCTCGCCCTTGTACATCTGGCAGCGGGTGCGGCCGTGGATGGTGAGGGCCTGGACGCCGACGTCCTGCAGCCTTTCGGCGAGGTCCACGATGATCTTGGAGCTGTCGTCCCAGCCCAGGCGGGTCTTCACGGTGACGGGCGTCTTGACGGCCTCCACGACGGCTTTCGTGATGGCGACGAGCTTGTCCGGCTCCCGCATCATGCCGCTGCCGGCGCCCCGGCCGGCAATCTTCGACACAGGGCAGCCCCAGTTGATGTCGATCGTGTCGGCCCCGTGCCCGCCGGCGAGCTCCGCCGCGCGGTCGGCCATCCGGGCCGCATCGACCATCGACTCGGGGATATGCCCGTAGATCTGGATCGCGACGGGGGACTCCTCCTCGAGCGTGCGCATCTTGGCGATGGCCTTCGAGGCGTCCCGGATGAGCCCGTCCGAGGGGACGAACTCGGTCGTGACCATCGCCGCCCCGGCCTCGCGGCACAGGATGCGGAAGGACGCGTCCGTCACGTCCTCCATCGGCGCCAGCACCACGGGGCGCTCGCCCAGGTCGATGTCTGCAATCTTCATGGCGGTGCAAAGATACGAAAAATTGGGATTTCTACGCTCTTACGATTTGTAAGGAAAAATAGTCCAAAACGGTTGTATTATTGTCCAAAACGTCCTTTTTATTTGTTTTTCATAAGATGAAAGGGTAAATTCGCGGCCGCAAAATCTGTTTTCGCAGCAATGCCTGAACGATAAACACCAACCAAATTTATCAACATAATGTGTATCAACAGCTTAAGGAAAATCTGCCTTGTCGCTGCCTCACTGTTTGTCGCGATCCTCGGCTTCGCCCAGGAGACGCGTACCGTCACGGGTACCGTGGTGGATGCGAACGGTGAACCGCTGATCGGGGCAGGCGTAGTCGTCGAGAGCCAGCCGACCATCGGCACCATCACGGACTTCGACGGACACTACACGCTGCAAGTTCCTGCCGACGCCGCCCAGCTCCGCTTCTCCTACATCGGAATGGTGGATGCGGTGATGGCCGTCGCCGGACAGGATGTCATCAACGTCACCCTGCAGGAGGATTCCACCCTCCTCGAGGGCGTCGTCGTCACCGCCCTCGGCATCAAGCGCGCCGAGAAGGCCGTGACCTACAATGTCCAGAAACTGGACGAGAAGGTCTTCGTCACGCGCGAAGCCAACATGGTCAACTCCCTCGCGGGCAAGATCGCGGGCGTCCAGATCAACGAGACGGCCGCCGGCGCCGGCGGCGAGACCAAGGTCGTCATGCGTGGCGCGAAGTCCATCAAGAACTCCAACAACGCCCTCTATGTCCTGGACGGCATTCCGCTCCCGACCCTGTCGATGACCACGCCGGGCGACTCCTGGAGCATCTATTCCGGCTCCGGCCTGTCCGGTGACGGTATGTCCATGCTCAATTCCGAGGACATCGCCGACATGAGCGCCCTCGTGGGCGCCTCCGCCGCCGCCCTGTACGGCTACAAGGCCGCGAACGGTATCCTGATGCTCACCTCCCGCACCGGTGAGGAAGGTTTCCACGTGTCCTACTCCAACAACACGACCTTCTCCTCCCCGCTGATGCTGCCGGGCCGCCAGACCGAATACGGCGCCAAGCCCGGTTCCTACGCCTCCTGGGGCGGCAAGCTTGAGGCGGCTCCCGCCTGGAGCATCAAGGATTTCTTCCAGACCGGCTACAACTCCGCGCACTCTTTCAGCGTGTCCGCCGGCCAGGAGCATTCCTCGACCTACTTCTCCGCAGGTTACACCGACGCGCAGGGCATCATCCCGAACAATGACTACAACCGCTTCAACGCGACTTTCCGCCACACGGCCGACTTCCTGGACAACAAGCTCCACCTGAGCTTCCTCGGGATGTTCATCCGCGTGAACGAGCAGAACATGCTCTCCGGCGGTCTGTACCACAACCCGCTCGTGCCGCTGTACCTGATGTCCCCGTCCGACAACCTGTACGCCTACACGGTGTTCGAGCGCTACAACGCCACCCGTAACTTCCCGACCCAGTACTGGAGCGCTTACGAGATGTCCATGCAGAATCCCTACTGGACCGTGAACCGCAACATGTTCCAGACCCAGAAGAACCGGTACATCCTGGGCGGCTCCATCAGCTACGACATCACCGACTGGCTGGACATCCAGACCCGCGTCCGGATGGACAACAACAGCACCATCGGCGAGGAAAAGCACTATGCTTCCTCCAACGGTCTGTTCGCCGGCAAGTTCGGCCGTTACTACTATAACGACCAGAAGACCACCCAGAGCTACGCCGACGTGCTCCTGAACCTGCACAAGAACTTCGGCGACGACGCGCTGTTCTCCCTGAACGCCGTCCTGGGCGCTTCCATCGAGGATTACTTCTACCGCGGAACCTCCCTCGGCGGCGACCTGCTGGGCGTCGCGAACCTGTTCACCTTCTCGAACATGGCGACGGGCAAGGCCTTCGACAAGGCCACCTTCCGCGACCAGACGCAGTCCGTGTTCGGCACCCTGAACGTCGGCTTCAAGAACTTCCTCTTCCTCGAGGCGACCGCCCGCGAGGACTGGGCCTCCCAGATGGCCGGCCCGAACGGCGTGAAGCCTTTCTTCTATCCGTCCGTGGGCGCCTCCTGGCTCATCACCGAGATGTTCGACCGCAAGTCCGACTTCATCCCGTACGCCAAGCTCCGCGCTTCCTACGCCGAGGTGGGTAACCCGGTGGAGCGCTTCATCTTCAACGGTACGCACCCGGTCATGGGCGGTACCGCCCGCATCGACACCTGGGCCACCGCCCCCGACTTCCAGCCTGAGCGCACGCGCTCCTGGGAAGTGGGCGCGGACGTCCGCCTGTTCAAGAGCAAGCTCCAGCTTGCCGGTACCTACTACCAGTCTTCCACCTACAACCAGGTCTTCACCCCGACCAACGCTTCCACGAGCGGTTACAGCACCTACTACGTGAACGCCGGCCGGATCGACAACCGCGGCGTGGAACTCTCCGGCATGTTCACCCAGGACATCGGGGACTTCAACTGGACCACCAACCTCATCTGGACCAAGAACGTGAACAAGGTGGCGAAGCTGCTGGACTACACCAACGGCAACGAGCACTACGTGAGCACCCGCGAGAGTGTGGGCGGCACCTCCGGTGTCACCATGTGGCTCATCGAGGGCCGTCCCGTGGGTGAAATGTACGTCGCCGGCCTCGCGACCAACGAGGACGGAACCCCGTACGTGACGCCTTCCGACAAGGGCGGCGTGATGCACAAGGCTCCCAATGACGGTACGCCCGACACGATGTGGTACGCCGGCAACACCAATCCCGACTGGACCGGTTCCTGGCGGAACCAGTTCTCCTGGAAGGGCCTGAACCTCGCGTTCATGTTCACCATGCGCAAGGGCGGCGTGGGCGTGTCCCTCACCGAGGCCACCATGGATGCCTACGGCGTCACCAAGCGGACGCTCGAAGGCCGCGAAGAGGGCTTCAACTTCGCCCCCGCCGGCATCTTCGGCAACGCCCGCAACTACTATCAGGTGAGCGCCCAGGACTACTGGCAGACCATCTCCGGCGCCGACGGCCAGAACGCGCTCGGCGCCTACTATGTCTATGACATGACGAACATCCGGCTCGCCGAGGTCTCCCTCGGGTACGACATTCCCCTCGGGAAGCGGATTCCCTGGATCGAGAGCCTGAACCTCGCCGTCGTGGGCCGCAACCTCGCGATGCTCCTGTGCAAGGCTCCGTTCGATCCCGAGCAGATCTCCAACGCCGGCAACTACGGCGCCGGCATCGACCTGTTCATGGCTCCTTCCACCCGCAACCTCGGTTTCTCCGTGAAGGTGAAGTTCGGCAAGAAGGGCGTCAAGGCCGCGAAGGCCGAGGCTCCCGCCTATGTCCCCGAGACCCGCGTCGTGGAGAAGATCGTGGAGAAGGTGGTCGAGAAGAAGGTCCCCGTGGAGGTCGTCAAGGAAGTGAAGGTCCCCGTGTCCTCCAGCTTCGAAGGCACCTATGAGGACGACCTGTTCTTCCTCATCAACAAGGCCGAGATCCGTCCCGAGGAGGCCTTCAAGCTGGGCCAGATCGCCCAGATCCTGAAGGACAACCCCGAGGCGACCATCACCGTGACCGGGTATGCCGACAGCGCGACCGGCAACGCCGAGATCAACCAGGATCTCTCCGAGCAGCGCGCCTCCGTCGTGGTGAACATGCTCAAGAAGGCCGGCATCGCCGCCAGCCGCATCTCCTACAAGGCCGCCGGCAGCGACCGGGACGCTTCCCAGAGCCCCGAGTCCAACCGGGTCGCCGTTTGCATTGTGAAATAATATGAGGAGGCCTGAGATTATGAAAAAGATATCGACTCTCATCCTTGCCGTCGCCGCCCTTTGCCTGGTTTCCTGTGTCAAGGACTTCACGGCGCGCAATACCAACCAGGAGCAGGCGAACGAGGAGATGATGGACCACGACAACATGCGCACGGGTTCCTATATCTCCCAGATGATCGCCAACGTGCTTCCTTCCTACCAGAATGACGGTTCCAACGAGTATGGTTCCGCTTCCTACCAGGTGGTGCAGGGCCTCACGGGCAACATCTTCGCCAACTACGAGGCCGCTTCCAACAGCGGTTTCCACCAGACCAACGAGTACAACCTCGTGGCCGACGGCTGGACCAAGGCCCTGTTCGAGGACGCTTTCGTCCGCGCCATGGCTCCTTGGGCCAAGCTGAACGCCCTCCGGGAGAACAACCCCTATGACGCCGCCCTCGGCGACGTCCTGAAAGTGGCCGTCATGCACCGCGTCACCGACGCCTACGGCCCCATCCCTTACACCCAGCTGGGCACGGGCGTGAACCACGTTGCCTACGACACCCAGGAAGAGGTGTACCGGGGCATGTTCATGGACCTGGACCGCGCCATCGAGACGCTCCAGGAGCTCGTGAACGGCGGTACGGCCACCTACCTCGAGGACTATGACAACGTGTTCTACGGCAACATGGCCAAGTGGATCGCCTTCGCCAACACGCTCCGCCTGCGTCTCGCCACCCGCGTGGCCTACGCCGACGAGGACCTGTACCAGGCCGAGGCCGAGAAGGCCCTCGCCAGCGCCGCCGGCTTCATCCAGGAGGATGTCGTCCTCCATCCCGGCGCCGGCGCGTGGGAGAACCCGATCTACGTGATCGAGTACAACTTCAACGACGGCGACGCCAAGGCCGGCGCCACCATCGTCACCTACATGAACAGCTACAATGACCCGCGCCGCGCCTCCTACTTCACCGCCGGTTCCGACGGCAAGTACTACGGAGTCCGCATGGGCGCCGCCGTGGACAGCAACTATCCCAAGTCCACCCTGTGGTCCCGCGTGAACTGCACGAACGCCGATCCGCTCAAATGGATGTCCGGCGCCGAGGCCGACTTCCTGAAGGCCGAGTTCTTCCTCCGCCAGGGGGATGCGGCCGCCGCCAAGGCCGCCTATGAGGCCGGCGTGAAGCGCAGCTTCGCCCTCGCCGGCGCTTCCGGCGCCGACGCCTACCTCCGCGGCACCGACGGCGTGGGCTCCTACACGGATCCCGTGACCGGCGGCAACTCCTACGGCAACAACCTCACCGACGTCGCCGTCTCCTGGGACAGCCAGAGCGAGACCGAAGGCCACCTGGAGCAGATCCTCACCCAGAAGTACATCGCCATGTTCCCCGAGGGCATGGAGGCCTGGGCCGAGTTCCGCCGCACCGGGTACCCGCGGGTGATCCCGACCGCCACCAACAACTCCGGCGGCCTGATCGACACCCAGAAGCAGATCCGCCGTCTGGTGTATCCGACCTCCGAGTATACCGCCAACAACGCCAACGTCAAGGAAGGCGTCTCCCTCCTCGTGACCGAGGCCAAGGAAGCCGCTTCCGAGAAGGCGGACAACGGCGGCACCAAGGTATGGTGGGACCGCAAATAACCCTTAAAGCGAAATGGTCATGAAAAAGACACTCTATATTCTGATGGGCGCCGCCCTGGTCCTCGCCTCCTGCGAAAAGGTGCAGGAAGTGAAGTCCCTGGAGATCGAGCGCACCTCCGGCATCCACCAGGCCGAGACCTGGTCCGAGTTCATCCAGGGCACCGGCACGGTGAACGCCATCGGGGACGAGGCCTATTACCAGAACCTCCGGGAATGGAAGAAGGCCGCTTTCGATGCGGACGGCATCACCACCCGCAGCATCTCCTACATTTTCTTCGCCGACTACGGCTCGATGGCGTTCCGCTTCGCGGACATCCCGGACAGCGTGGACGTGATCAACCTCTGGGGCGGCTGCCCCAAGAAAGGCTCCCTGGACTACCAGGAGATGAAGGCCTGCCAGGAAATCAAGGGCATGAAGGTGGTCGGCTGCCGCATCACCCGCATCCTCGAGAACGCCCGCTGGGGCATGGAGGCCCGGATCCCTTCCTTCATGAAGGCGTACGAGGCCTACAAGTATGACAACATGGGCAAGATCCTCCAGGGCAAGATGACCGCCCAGGAGCTCGAGTCCGCCGCCCTGGAGGCCGGCAACGCCGCGCTGCGCGCCGACGTACAGGCCCACCCGGGCAAGGGCGCGAACTCCCGCGAGGCCGAAGGCGGTCCCGAATGGCCGGAGTGGTGCGTCTACGCCTCCCAGGTGCTCCTCGACGAGATCGAGCAGTACGGTCTGGACGGCTATGACCTGGACTACGAGCCGGAAGGCGACCCGCTCAGCGGCACCGCGTTCAACACGATGGTGGCCTACCTCTCCCAGTTCATCGGTCCCAAGTCCGGCAACGAGGGTACGCTCCTCATCATCGACCGCAACTCCAGCGCCGGCGACAAGGACCTCGCCAAGCTCTGCAACTTCTGGATCTACCAGAAATACGGTTCCACCGGCGGCGCGAGCCCCGCTTCCCAGGGCGACTTCGGCAGCAACCTCGACCGTGAGAACGGCTGGGTCCCTGCGCAGATCATCGTCACCGAGAACGTGGGCGACACCTATTCCGAGGGTTGCCACAATCTCGAGCAGATGGCGCAGTTCCAGCCTTCCACCTGCGGCCAGCAGTACGGCCACAAGGGCGGCTTCGCCTCCTTCCACGGCCAGCGCGACTGGCGCCTGGAGGCCGAGGGCGCCGAGAAGGGCAAGAAGATGCGCTACCAGCACCACATCATGGGCATCCGCGCCCAGTCCCAGGTCGAATACTATAAATAAGCCATCGTATGAAAAAGATCATCATAGCGCTTAGCGCCATCGCCCTCCTGGCCGCCTGCCAGAAGAGCCTGATCGACTCCGAGGGCCTCTACGAGAACGGAATCGTCGCCTTCCAGGCCAATGACAGCGGCGAGATGGCCGCCTTCCTGGAGACTTCCGGCCCCGTCACCTTCACCATCGCTTCCTCCGTCAAGGTGGACAAGGATGTGACCGTGAACTTCGAGCCGGTCCGCGACACGGCCGTCCTCGCGGCCTTCAACCAGGCCCAGGGCACCAACTACTGGTTCCTCCCGGAGGCCAACGTCTCCCTGAACCGGAAGAGCACCGTCATCAAGGCCGGCAGCGCCGTCTCCGAGCCCGTCACCGCCGACGTGAACATCGACGGTTTCAAGAACGGCGTCATCTACTGTCTGCCCCTCAAGATCACGGGCACCAGCACCTCCCAGCGCCCGGTTCCGGGCGAGGAGTACGCCTTCCTCGTGATCCGCGGCTATGTCTACGCCTCCGCGGCGAACCTCCCCGGCGGTTCCTACTTCGAGATGCCGACCACGGTCTCCGACCCGGCCCTCTCCCTGGAAGTCTGCACGATGGAAATCCGCGTGAAGGCCAACAGCTGGGCCTCCGCCAACCCGTTCATCTCTTCGGTGATCGGCGTCGAGGAGAACTTCCTCCTCCGCTTCGGCGACATCTCCTGCGACCCGAACCAGCTCCAGCTGGCCGGCCAGGGCGTGTCCATCACCTCCAAGGCCCATTTCGACACCGGCAAGTGGTACCACATTGCCGTGGTCGCCGACGGTATCAAGCAGACCTGCGACCTGTACATCAACGGCGAGCTGGACAGCTCCACCCCGATGGGCGGCAAGGGCATCAACCTGGGCAAGGTCTACAACTCCAAGTTCGCCATCGGCATGTCCGAGAAGGGCCGTTACCTGAACGGCCAGGTGAGCGAGGCCCGCGTGTGGGGCCGCCTGCTGTCCCCGACCGAGCTCGTGAACGGCCAGTGCTCCATCGCCGACCCGGTGAAGGAAGCCCGCGAGAACAAGCTCCTGGGCTACTGGAAGCTGGATGCCGAGAACCGCGGCAAGGACCTCACCGGCAACGGTTATGACGGCATCGCCCACGGCAGTGTCACCTATACCGAAGCCAATATCCGCTGCCCCGAATAATGGAAAAGATCCGTACCATAGCGATCCTTCTGTGCCTCTGCCTGCCGCTGGCGGCGGGGGCGCAGGGGAGTGCGCTGCTCCGCTTCTCCGAGCCGGAGCAGGCTGTGGACACGGTACGCTTTGACAGCGGCGCCATCACCCTCCGTTACCCTTACGAAAATGTTTCCGGGAAGACGGTCACCATCCTGGAGGTCCATTCCACCTGCGGGTGTTTCACCGGCGAGGTGGACACGCGGAGCCTCCGCCCCGGCGGAAAAGGCGTCCTCGTGGCGGTCTTCGACCCCAAGAGCCTCTATGGCGACCAGACCCGCTACCTGACCGTGGTCACCTCCGACGGCACCGACAACGTCCTGAGCTCCATCGCCGTGAAAGGCTATGTGCTCCGTGACGAGTCCGAAGGGAAGATCCGCTATGCGGAAGACCTGGGGCAGGGCCTCAGGACCGACACGTCCGTCAATGCGCTGGCCTGGGATTCCTTCGGGGACTTCGCGTTCTCGATCCCCCTGTACAACGACACGGACGAGGAAATGACCCTGGAGATCACCGCGCCCCGCCGCGTGAAGCTCTACGCGCCGGCCACGATCCCGGCCCGGAGCCGGGCGGACCTCCGCGGCGTCTATGACGCCCGGTGGAAGCGCCTCCGGACCGAGGTCCAGGAAACATTGACCATCACCGTCAACGGGGTGGCGACCGCGCCGCTCCATATCAAAGGAACTTTATAAAAGACAAAGAAATGAAAAAGATATTTTCCATTTTTGCCGCTGCGGCCCTCATGAGCGCTTTCGCCTGCACGAAGGTGGACACCTATGAGGATACGACCAATCCGCTTCCGGTCCCTGCGGCGGCCGAAGAAACCCTCCAGGGTCTCTCCATCAGCCCGAAGACCAGCTACGTGGTCATCGGCGAGCCGGTGGCCCTCACCGTCGCGCTCGTTCCGGAGAACGCCTCCGTGGACAAGCTCACCTGGAAGTCCTCCGACGCGTCCGTCGCCTCCGTCGATGCGGAAGGCAACGTGACCACCCTCGCCAAGGGCGTCGCCCTGATCACGGCGGAAGCCGGCAACCAGAGTGTCACCGCCATCGTGAACGTGTTCGCCGAGCGGGTTCCCGCCACGGAACTGCAGCTCAACAAGAGCGAAATCAACCTTCTCGTCGGCCGCGCCACCAAGGTCAAGGCCACCCTGCTGCCGGAAGAGACGACCGACAAGCAGGACTTCGAGTGGAAGTCCTCCAATGAGAACGTCGCCACCGTCAGCTACGGCTTCATCCAGGCCGTCGGCCTCGGCGAGGCGACCATCACCGCTTCCCAGAACGGCCTGACCGCCTCCTGCAAGGTGACCGTGGCCGACAAGATCAAGCTCATCGACCGCACCGGCGTGTGGACCATCACCGACACCCCGAAGTGGAAGAAGGACTGGTACGGCCGGATCTCCGGCTCCAACGAGGAAGTGAAGCTCGAGGGCTTCGACGGGGAATACGCCTACTTCGGCGTGGTTTCCGCCGACAAGTTCACGGATGTCGAGGCCATCGCCAACACCGTGTACGAGCAGGTCGAAGAGCGGAAGGACGCCGGCCAGAGCCCGAAGAACCTCTTCGGCACCGGCGAGACCCAGACCAAGACCTACGAGGACAAGGGCGAGGCCGTCGCTTACGTGCTTGGCTATGACTCCGAGTTCGAGTTCACCGGCGAGTACCTCGTGTACAACTTCACCGCCCGCGAGCCCGATCCGGTCCACGCGACCGGCATCCAGTTCACCCAGGGCTGGAACAACACGCCGATCTCCTCCATCGAGCTCAAGGCCGGCAAGACCCTGAACTACTTCAGCGCCAAGCTCCTGCCGGACGACTGCACCGATACGGGCGACATCACCTTCTCCTCCTCCGACGAGACCGTCGTGACCCTGCGCGTGTACTACAGCAATTACTACACGGTCACGGCCGTCAATACGGGTGAAGCCGAGATCATCGCCAAGTTCGGCGAACTCGAGGCCTCCATCCCCGTGAAGGTCACGGGCGACGACCTCATCTGGACCGACTGCAGCAGCACCTGGAAGGGCACCTTCGGCAATGTCGAGCAGTGGGGCAGCACCTATTTCGGCTTCAAGCTGACCGCCTGCACCTCGCCGATGCATATGATCTTCATGGCCCAGGCCAGCGAAGTGGGCAGCGACCTGGTGGGCTTCATGAAGGCGCGCGCGGCCGAGAACGAGGAATGGCTCAGCTACTATGCTTCCTCCAGCCTGCCGGACCAGACCTATGACTACTCCGGCAGCGATGAGGACGAGTACTATGCCTTCGCCGTGGGCGTGGATGCGGCCGGATCGGCTTTCGACGGCCGGTACGCCATCTTCCACTACATTCCGGGCCAGCCCCAGCCGGTGGAGGCCAAGGTCGTCAACATGAAGACCGCCTTCTTCGACTACACTTGGCCGTCCGACCTCGCCACCCTCGACGAGGTGACGATGGAGACCTGGGTCAACACCGCGGGCAACCCCGGCAAGAACGAGTCCATCATAGGCGTGGAGGGCGTGTTCCTCCTCCGCACCGAGGACAGCCAGTTCCAGCTCATCTGCGGCGGGGACAAGAAGTCCAACGGCGAGTACAACGAGATCAAGCTCGCGACCGCCTGGAAGACCGGCGAATGGGTTCACCTCGCCGCCGTCTACTCCCGCAGCGAAGGCAAGGCGTACCTGTATGTCAACGGTGAGCAGAAGGCCACGGCCAACCTCAAGGACCACGGCGTGGACATGAACGGTGTGGGCGCCAAGTGGCAGCTCCCGTTCTCCTTCATCATCGGCAACGCCTGCGACGGCAACCGCTATGTGCAGGGCAACATCGCCTACACCCGTGTTTGGAAGAGCGCCCGCTCGGCCTCCGACATCTCGGGCAACATGTACAAGAAGGACGCCTCCGGCTCCGACCTCATCGCCTCCTGGTACTTCAACGAGGGCGCCGGCAACACCATCGCCGACCAGTCCGGCAACGGCCGCACCCTGACCGGCAAGAAGTTCGTCTCCCAGATGAACTATCCCGAGACGGACGTGGAATGGGTCGACGGCACCCTTCCCTTCTGATATTATTTGGATATATCCCGAATAATTACTACCTTTGCGGTCCCCAAAAAGTGTGGGGATCGCATTTTTTTATTGTTAAACCATTAACTATCAAGACAGTGGACACACTTAGCTACAAAACAGTTTCCCTGAACAAGGCGACTGTGAACAAGGAGTGGCTCGTCATTGATGCAACCGACCTCATCCTGGGTCGCCTGGCTTCCCGCGTCGCCCTCGTGCTCCGCGGCAAGAACAAGCCCGGCTTCACCCCGCATGTGGACTGTGGCGACAACGTGATCGTCATCAACGCCGACAAGATCCGTCTGACCGGCAAGAAGATGACCGACCGCGTCTATGTCCGTTACACCGGCTATCCGGGCGGACAGCGCTTCACCACGCCGAAGGAGATCCTTGCGTCCCGGCCGGCCGAACTCATCCGCCGTTCCGTCCGCGGAATGCTTCCGAAGACTCGTCTTGGTGACAAGCTCATCAACAACCTGTATGTGTATGCAGGCGCTGAGCACCCGCACCAGGCGCAGAATCCCAAAACCATTACCTTAAACGAAATCTAAACAGAGCACATGGAACAGAAACACGCCCTTGGAAGACGTAAATCAGCAGTCGCTCGTGTTTATGTTGTCGCCGGCACTGGCAATATCGTCGTCAACGGCCGCCCGGTGAACGAGTACTTCAAGGAGGACGCCCTCCTGTACATCGTGAACCAGCCGTTCGAGGTCACCGGCACAACGGGTCAGTTTGATGTCAAGGTCACGCTCGTGGGCGGTGGTACCAAAGGACAGGCCGAGGCCGTCCGTCTGGGTATCTCCCGCGCCCTCTGCGAGGTCGACAAGGAGGCCTACCGCGCTTCCCTGAAGGCCGCCGGTTTCCTCACCCGCGATGCCCGTGAGGTCGAGCGTAAGAAGCCCGGTCAGCCTGGCGCACGTCGTCGCTTCCAGTTCAGCAAGCGTTAGTTTGCGAATCGGACTGATTTACTTTTTGCACAGTCCGGTCACTCAAATCCTGCGATCCCGGTGAGGATGCGAATCTTCCCGAGCTGCAACAAGGATTGCCGAGACTGCGGTAAAATTGCGGAGACCGCCTGAAGGCGCTACTCCGGATTGAAGAAAGAGAAAAACAAAAAAGAATCAAAAGACATTATGTCCAGAACTAATTTCCAGGAACTGCTTGATGCAGGCGCACACTTCGGACACCTCGCCCGCAAGTGGAACCCTAAAATGGCTCCGTACATCTTCGACCAGAAGAACGGAATCCACATCATCGACCTGCACAAGTCCGTCGTGAAGATCGACGAGGCAGCGGAAGTGCTCAAGGAGATGGCCCGCAGCGGCCGTAAAGTCCTCTTCGTTGCCACCAAGAAGCAGGCTAAGGACGTCGTCGCCGAGAAGGCTGCCGCCGTCAATATGCCGTCCGTGACCGAGCGCTGGCCGGGTGGAATGCTCACCAACTTCCCGACCATCCGCAAGGCCGTCAAGAAAATGAACACCATCGACAAGATGAAGGAAGATGGTACGTTCGAGAAACTCGCCAAGAGAGAGCGTCTCCAGGTCGAGCGCCAGCGCGCGAAGCTCGAGAAGAACCTCGGGTCCATCCGCGACATGAGCCGTCTCCCCTCCGCCCTTTTCGTCGTCGATGTCCAGAAGGAGGCCAATGCCGTCAAGGAGGCCAACCGCCTGAACATCCCGGTGATCGCCATGGTTGACACTTGCTGCGATCCCACTCCGATTGATTATGTGATCCCGGCTAACGACGACGCTACGAAGTCGATCGCCCTCGTGATGGAAGTGCTCTGCAACGCCATCCAGGAAGGTCTCGAGGAGCGCAAGCTGGAGAAGGAGAAGGAAGCCCAGGAGCAGCCCGCCCCCGCTGAGGAGGCCGCCGCTCCCGCCAAGAAGCTCCGTCCCCGCCGCGCTGCGAAGGTCGAGGTTGCCGAAGAGGCTCCCCAGGCTGAGTAATTAACCTAAAAAAGAATAAAACAATGGCTGACATCTCTTTAGCTGACATCAAGAAGCTGCGCGACATGACCAGCGCCGGCATGATGGATTGCAAGAAAGCCCTCACCGAGGCCGAAGGCGACTTCAAGCGCGCCGTCGAGATCCTCCGCGAGAAGGGCAAGTCCACCCTCGCCAAGCGCGGTGACAATGAAACCACCCAGGGCGCCGTCCTTTCCCGCGTGAAAGGCGGAAAGGCCATCCTCGTCTGCCTCGGTTGCGAGACCGACTTCGTGGCCGCCACCCCGGATTTCAAGGCCCTCGCCGCTTCCATCGCTGACGCCGCCATCGCCGAGTTCCCGGCCGACCTCGCCGCCCTCAAGGCTGTGAAGACCAACACCGGTTACACCCTCGACGAGGACATCACCAACCAGGCCGGCAAGACCGGTGAGAAGCACGTTCTCGCCTACTACGCCGCCCTCGAGGCCCCGTTCGTGACCGAGTATGTCCACTTCAACGGCAAGCTCGGCGCCATCGTCGCCTTCAACAAGGAGGTCCCCGCTTCGATCGCCCGCGGCATCGCCATGCAGGTCGCTTCCATGAACCCGGTCGCCGTCGACGAGGCTTCCGTCCCCGCCGAGGTGCTCGAGTCCGAGAAGACCGTCGCCATCCAGAAGACCAAGGACGAGCAGGTCCAGAAGGCCGTTGACGCCGCCCTCAAGAAGGCCGGTATCAACCCCGCCCACGTGGACAGCGAGGATCACATCGAGTCCAACACCGCCAAGGGTTGGCTGACTCCGGAGCAGGCCGCGCAGGCCCGCGTGATCATCGCCACCGTCGGTGCCGAGAAGGCTGCGAACCTCCCCGCCCAGATGATCGAGAACATCGCCAAGGGCCGCGTCGCCAAGTTCCTGAAGGAGAACACCCTCCTGGAGCAGGAGTACCAGCTCAGCGACAACAAGGAGACTGTCAAGGCCGCCCTCGCCGCCGTCGATCCGGAAGCGAAGGTCCTCGCCTTCAAGCGTTTCTCCCTCGCCGACTAAGAGGTCTTCCTTAAAAAATGAATCCGACTCGAAAGAGCCGGATTCTTTTTTTTTATTCCGCCAGGCAGTCGTCCATCAATTTCTTGATCCCCGGTTTGTCCAGGTGCTGGCCGATGAACACGATCTTCTGCATCCGGTCGCCGTACACCGGGTCCCAGTCGCGGCGGAGGATGGGGTCGCGCTCGAGGCGCTCGTTCAGGTCTTCCTCCTCCATCGTCGCGTACCAGAGGCCCGCGTCGCGGATGCTCTTCTGGCGGCCGGACTGCTCGAAGAGGTAGCACTTGTCCGTGTCGTCGGAGAAATAGCAGAGGCCTTTCGCGCGGATGATGTTCGCGGGCCACTTGCGGGCCACCATATAGTCGAACTTGTTCATGTCCAGCGCCGGACGGGCTGCGTACACGTAGGTGTCGATCCCGTATTCCAGGGCCTCGCCCTCGGCCTCTTCCTCCTCGCCCTCGCCTTCGATGGCGGCGATCCAGGCGGCGGAAGTGGCCACCCGGTCGAAGTCGAACATGCCGGTGTAGATGATTTCGTCCAGGTCGACGTCGCCGTAGTTGCAGTCCAGGATCCGGGCCTGCGGGTTGAGGCTCGCGATGATGCCCCGCAGCTTGCCGAGCTCATCGGCGGAGACCTCCGCGGCCTTGTTCAGCAGGACGATGTTGCAGAATTCCACCTGCTCGATGACGAGGCGCTCGAGGTCGTCCTCGCCGATGTCCTCCTTCTGGAGCGCGCCGCCGCTTTCGAACTCGTCCCGCATCCGCAGGGCGTCGACCACGGTGACGATGCAGTCCAGGTAGGGGAGGGCCTCATGGACATACTGGGGGCCGAACATCGGCAGCGTGCTGATGGTCTGGGCGATGGGCGCCGGCTCGCAGATGCCGCTGGCCTCGATGACGATGTAGTCGAACTTCCGCATCGCGGAGATTTCCGACAGCTGGGCCACGAGGTCCATCTTGAGGGTGCAGCAGATGCATCCGTTTTGCAGGGCCACGAGGCTGTCGTCCGTCTGGCCCACGATGCCGCCCTTCTCGATGAGGTCCGCGTCGATGTTCACCTCGCCGATGTCGTTCACGATCACGGCGAATTTGATGCCCTTGCGGTTCGAGAGGATGCGGTTCAGGAGGGTGGTCTTTCCGCTCCCGAGGTACCCGGTCAGCAGCAGGACCGGTATCTGTTTCTGTTCAAGTTCGATGGTCATGTCGCAAAAAGTTTTACGCGGATGCAAAGTTAGTCAATTTTTAGGGAAGGAAGCGCAGTTTTTGGCACGGATTTCGCATTGAAAAATAGCGAATAGTTTTTTCATAGGTTAAGTTTTAGGTTAGAATTGCGGCCGCCGCTTGCTGGGAAGCACGCGGCGGTAGTCTTTTGTGTACGCTCCGGAAAAACCGTTACCGTTTCCCCGGCAGCCCTCCGAGGGTGATCAGCCGCCCGAAGATGCCCGTCCATCCGGCCAGGAACACAGCCGTATGGAGCAGGAACAGGGTTTTGGTCTCTTTGGTCAACCGATTACTGCTGGACGAACGGTTTCAGGCCCTTGGCGGCGTCGGCGGCGGTGATGCGCGCCCCGCCGTTGTCCAGGTCGATGAGGATGTAGCGGTCGTGGCCCATGCCCAGTTCCTTCATGTAGGAAAGCTGGCGGAGGCCGTGCCGGGTCTCGATGCGTTCCACGAGGTCGTGGTGCTCCTCGGCCGTCATCGCGTAGACGATGTCGACGCAGGCCTGGTCCACGGCCAGGATGTCGGTGGACGAGAGGATGCCCACGTTGGGCGTGACCACGGGCTCGGCCGCGAGGCCTTCGCAGTCACAGGAGACGGACATGTTGCGCATCACATTGACATAGGTCACGTGCTTGCCGAAATGGTCGATGGTGGCCTTGGTGGATTCGGTCATCCGCTCCATGAACTCCTCCTCGGCGATGTCCCACTGGTTGGGCTGGCCGGGGGTGGTGTGGATCCAGGCCTTGCCCACGCGGCCGTCGGCGCAGCCGATGCCGATGTTCTTGTTGCTGCCGCCGAAGCCGCCCTGGGTGTGGCCCTTGAAATGCGTGAGCGCCACCATGGAGTCATAGTTGACGAGGTGGCTTCCCACGGACATCTTGTCGAACCACTTGCCGCCGACGACCGGCAGCGTGAGGGTGTCCTCCTCGTCGATGATGTCCACCGGGCAGAAGGTCCAGCCATTGACCTGGATTGTCTTCCGATGGGCCTCCGTGGTGTAGCGGTCGCCCTCGTAGTAGGTGTTCGTCTCGATGATGTTCGCTTCCGGCAGGTCCTTCTCGATCAGAGCTTTCACCCATTCGCGGGGGATGATGTTCGGCCCGTTCTGCTCGCCGGTGTGGAGCTTGACGCCCACGCGGCCCTCGATGTCGCCGCTGACTTTCTCATACGCGGCGATGAGCCCTTCGGGGGAGAGGTTGCGGGTGAAATAGACCACGGCTTCCTCGCCGTCCCGCTGGTCGTAAGGGACGTACTTGTTCCCGTCCTTGACAGTGGAGTTGTTGGTCGTGCACATGGAAATCAGCAGCAAAGTGGTAAGAATGGACAGTCCTTTCATAGTTTTCAATGCATTATTCTGCAAGATACGCATTTTTTTCGGACCTGGAACGCGGGGGCGGCCAAAAAAGAAAAACCGCCGCGTGCTTCCCAGCAAGCGGCGGTCGCAATTCTAACCTAAAACTTAACCTATGAAAAAACTATTCGACTAATTTTATTGCGAATACTGTGCCAAAGGTCAAGTTCGCGGGAAATTATTTTGATTTTTTGCTTCCCCGGTGCTTGAGCTTCCGGCCGCCGAGGATGGAGGTATCCTTCAGCTCGGTCTGGACGTCCAGCAGGATTTCCTCTTCCGGGTTGGTGTTCTCTTTCTTGGCCGCTTCGGGCTCCGTCGGATTCGCGGCTTCCTCCAGGGCGCGCTGCTCCTCTTCCAGGGCCCGCTTGTTCATCTGCTCGTTCGGGCGGATGCGCTGGATGACGACGGGACGTACGGGACGGTCCAGCCGGTCGGTCTGCACGCGGGCGATCCGGTCGATGACGTTGAGTCCGCCGATGGTCTCGCCGAAGACGGTATATTCCCCGTTCAGGTGCTTGCAGTTCGTGGAATCCTGGACCAGGTAGAACTGGGAGCCGGACGATTCCCGCATCGGGTTGGCCAGGTCGCCGCGGCGGGCGGCGGCCAGGGCGCCTTTCTTGTGCCGGTGCTCCGGCAGGATTTCAGCGTCGACGGTGTAGCCCGGGCCGCCCTCGCCCCATTCCTCGACCCGCGAGGTCCCTGGATCATGAATCCGTCGATCACCCGGTGGAACAGGAGGCCGTCGTAGTAGCGCGTGATCGCCAGCCGGGCGAAGTTGTCCCGGTGCTTGGGCGTGTCCTTGTACAGCTTGACCCGGATGGTGCCCATGTTGGTGACGATGTCGAAAATGGGCTCCTGGGGCAGCCGGTTCTTGTAGTTGGCCGCGGAGATGGTGTCCGCCTTCGCGGACTTCGGGCTTTCCTTGGCCGCGGTGGCCGCCGGCTCCTCGGTCGCCAGGGAGTCGGCCAGGGATCCGTCGGCGCCCTGCCCCCGCCGGCCTCCGCAGGAGGCGGCCAGGAGGACGAGGACGGCCAGTGTGAGAGAGTGTTTCATATTACCAGCCGATCGGGTTTTCTTCCAAGTATTTCTTGAGTTCTTCCTCCGAGCGGGCGGGCTGCTCGTGGCCGGGCAGGCCGATGATGCCGCGCACGTGCTTCGCGTAGGTGTAGCCCATCACGTCCAGCATCTGGAAGGTGTGGTCGAGCGAGGCGTCGAAACGGGCGTAGTCCTTGCGGTCCTTGTCGCACCACTGGACCTCGGAGAGGGCGCACATGCGCGGAAGCAGCATATACTCCAGGAACTCGTTGGACGTGATGTATTCGGTCCACAGGTTCGCCTGCACGCCGAGGATGTGGTCTTCCGTGCCGGGGACCATACCGTCGTAGGGCTCGTAAGAATAGAGCTTCGGCACCGTGACGAGACCGCCGATGCACAGCGGCTCCTTGTCGCGCTCCTGGCTCTGGTAGTAGTCGATGTACATATGGCTGTTCGGGGTCATGATGACGTCGAATCCGCGCTTCGCGGCCTCGATGCCGCCCTGGGTGCCGCGCCACGACATCACCGTCGCGCCGGGCGCCAGGTCGCCTTCCAGGATCTCGTCCCAGCCGATGATCTTGCGGCCGCGGTCGTTCAGGAACTTCTGGATGCGGGCGGTCACGTAGCACTGGAGCTCCTGCTCGGCGGAGATGTCGCCGTGGGCCTTGAGGCCGAGCTCCTTGATGCGGGCCTGGCAAAGCGGGCAGTTCTCCCAGCGCACCTTCGGGCACTCGTCGCCGCCGATGTGGATGTACTCGGACGGGAAGATGTCCAGCATCTCGGTCAGGACGTCCTCCAGGAAGGTGAAGGTTTCCTCCTTGCCCACGCAGAGAACGTCTTCGGAGACGCCCCAGCGGGTCCAGACGTCATACGGGCCGCCGGTGCAGCCCAGCTCCGGATAGGCGGCCAGGGCTGCGACCATGTGGCCGGGCAGGTCCATCTCCGGGATGACGGTGATGTTGCGCTCCGCGGCGTAGGCCACGATCTCGCGCATCTGGTCCTGGGTATAGAAACCGCCGTAGCGGATGCCGTCGCTAGAGTCGAAGTCCTTGCCGATGCAGGTGCCGCTGCGCCAGGCGCCCACCTCGGTGAGCTTCGGATACTTCTTGATCTCCATGCGCCAGCCCTGGTCCTCGGTGAGGTGCCAGTGGAGCCGGTTCAGCTTGTAGGCGGCGGCGATGTCGATATAGCGCTTGGTCTCCTCGATGGTCCAGAAGTGGCGGCACGGATCCAGGTGGATGCCGCGGTACTCGAAGCGCGGGGCGTCCAGGATGGTGACGCAGGGGAGGAGCCAGGCGGCGTTGGCCTTCTTGCCGCCGTAGACCTCCGCCGGGAGCATCTGCTTGAGCGTCTGGATGGCGTAGAAGAAGCCGCCGAAGGCCGACGCTTCCACGTTCACGCCGTCGGTCTTGACCTGGAGGAAGTATTCCTCGGCGCCGAGGTTCGGGTTCAGGCCGAAGTGGACCATCCCGTTCTTGTCGCTCTTGCAGGGCTTTCCGGTCACGGTTTCGAGGGTCTTGACAAAGCCTTGGACCGCCTTGGCGGAGGCGTCGTCCAGGTTTTCGTCACAGGTGACCAGGGCGCCGGCCACGTTGAAGGAGCCCTCGGCGAGGGTTACGTCGTTGGGCATCGGAATCACGCTGAAAGGCTGCGGCTGCTTGTTTTCGCTGCAAGCCACGGCGAGGGCGATGGTCAGGAGGGTAAGAAGTGTGTGTTTCATATTAAGTCGTAGTAAGTGCACAAAGATAATCAATAAATCAACAGCCCGAGCACGGCGCCCCCCAGAATCACGAGGATGGGATTGACTTTTCCCCACATCGAGGCCGCGAAGGCCGCGGCCAGCAGGCACCAGCTCTTCCAGTCGGGGAAGTTTTCCGCGACGACGGTGAAGGTGGGGGCGCCCTGGAACCAGGTGGTCTTCACGATGAGAATCACCGCGGCGGCGCCGATGAGGCCCACCACCGTCGGCCGGAGCCCGCCCATCACGCCCTCGAACAGGACGCTGGACTTGAACTTCGTGTAGAACCGGACGATCAGCAGGACGAGGATGAAGGAGGGGATGACGAGGGCGAGGGTGGCAGTGGCCGATCCCAGGACGCCCATCAGGTGGCTGCCCGTGGCGTGGGCGAGGACGTCGTAGCCCACGTAGGTGGCGGAATTGATGCCGATGGGCCCCGGCGTCATCTGCGAGATGGCCACGATGTCGGTGAAGGTGCTTTCAGAGATCCATCCGTGGCCCGTGACGACCTCGGCCTGGATCAGGGACAGCATCGCATAGCCTCCGCCGATGGTGAAGGCGCCGATCAGGAAGAAGGTCCCGAACAGTTGCAGCAGCAGCGTCAGCGTCTCCATTTCTCCTTATAATAGGTTAAACTGAAGGACACGACGATCACGCTCAGGAGGATATAGATGGGCGAGACGTTCAGGAACGCCACGAGGACGAGGGCGGCGACGGCCAGGGCCCACGCCCACCAGGTCTTGCAGCACTTCTTGGCCATATTCACCATGGGCACGGCGATCAGGGAGATGACCACGGGACGGATGCCTTTGAAGGCCCTTTCCACCCAGGGATTGTCCTTGAACGTGGTGAACAGCATCGCGATGGCGAGGATGAACAGGAAGGACGGTGTGATGGACCCCAGCGTCGCGACGATGCTGCCCTTGACCCCGCGCAGGCGGTAACCCGCGAAGATCGAGATGTTCACGGCCATCACGCCCGGGGCCGACTGGGACAGCGCCACGATGTCGGGGAGTTCCTCCTCGGAAATCCATCCCCGGCGCGCCATCTCGTTCTGGATGATCGGGATCATGGCATACCCGCCGCCGATCGTGAACGCCCCGATCTTGGCGAACACGGCGAAGATCTGCCACAATGAAACCTTGTTCTTCTCCATAGTGAATACAAAGGTAAGAATTTCTTCAAAAAAATTTTGGCGGTTCAAAAAAAGTTTCTACCTTTGCAGTCCCGTTTGAAGAGAACGGGATTTTTTAACGAGATCATTGAAAATACTGAAAGACTAAAAGTACAAGCAAGTACCGAGAAATTGTAACAGATTTCACTTTAAACGAGCGTCAGTTTCTTTAGAGAAACAGTGCCAAGGACAAGCTAGATTTATAAAAATTATACAATGAAGAGTTTGATCCTGGCTCAGGATGAACGCTAGCGGCAGGCTTAACACATGCAAGTCGAGGGGCAGCGGGTGTAGCAATACATGC
>ONDF01000012.1 GCA_900316525.1 uncultured Bacteroidales bacterium | reverse complement strand
TTCCCTCGGCAAATGGACCGCAGTCATACTGGCGGGAAATCTATCCCAGTTCTTCATCGTTCTGCCGCTCTTCCTGCTTGTCCGAGGCATCAATCCTGTCCGGGTGTTCAAGGCTATGAGCCCTGCGGTGATGATGGCGCTTTTTACCAAGAGTTCTGCGGCTACGCTGCCTGTAACGCTCTCCTCGGCAGAGGAGAGGCTGGGAGTGAATCCCAAGGTTTCGCGCTTCGTTCTTCCTATCTGTACGACCATAAATATGAACGGATGTGCCGCCTTCATCCTCGTGACTTCGCTCTTCGTGATGAACTGTGGCGGCATGGACCTCAGCATATGGCAGATGCTGCTATGGACCCTGGTTTCCGTCATCGCCGCCGTAGGCAATGCCGGCGTGCCGATGGGATGCTTCTTTCTGACCGTTTCCCTGCTGACAGGTGTAGGAGCTCCGGTGGAAGTCATGGGCATGATCCTTCCCATCTATACGATAGTGGATATGGTCGAGACAGCAGAGAATGTCTGGTCCGACTCCTGCGTCTGTGCCATGACGGACAAAGACCTGAAGTAATGGTTTATGACAATGAAAAAGCCCGGCTCGTAGGCCGGGCTTTTTCGTTTATGGGACTCAACAATTACATCGCAGCGAGTCTCTTATAGGTGTTGAGGCGGATCTTCGCGAACTCCTCGGTCTTCTGCAGAAGCTCACCGGCCCTGTCAGGGAATGACTTGTAGAGGGATGCGAAGCGGACCTCACCCTTGAGGAAGTCCTGGAACTTGCTCCAATCCGGCTCCTTGGAATCGAGGATGAACGGGTTCTTGCCCTGCTCCTCGAGCACCGGGTTGTAGCGGTACAGATGCCAGTAACCGCACTCGACGGCGAGCTTCTCCTCCTTCTGGCTCAGGCCCATACCGGCCTTGAGGCCGTGGTTGATACAAGGGGCGTAAGCGATGATGAGGGAAGGTCCGTCGTATGCCTCGGCCTCCTTGATGGCATTGAGGTACTGCACAGGGCTGGCGCCCATGGCGACCTGGGCCACATAGACATAGCCGTAGCTGATGGCCATCATGCCGAGATCCTTCTTGCGGATCTTCTTTCCGGAAGCGGCGAACTTGGCGATGGCGCCGGCCGGGGTGGCCTTGGAGGACTGACCGCCGGTGTTGGAGTACACCTCGGTGTCGAGGACGAGGATATTGACATTCTCGCCGGAGGCAAGCACGTGGTCGAGACCGCCGTAACCGATGTCATAGCTGGCACCGTCACCACCGAAGATCCACTGGCTGCGGGCAGCGATGAAGTTCTTGAGCTCGACGAGCTTCTTGGCGCAGTCGCAAGGCTTGTTCTCGATGAGAGGGATGAGCCTGTCGGCGACGTCGCGGGTCACGGCGTAGTCATTGCGGTTCTCAAGCCACTTGGCGGCGAGGGATGCCGCCTCCTCATGCTTGCCTTCGTCCACGATATGCTGCATGCAAGCGGCCACGGTCTCGCGGATGCGGTCGGAACCGAGGTGCATGCCGAGGCCGAATTCGCAGAAGTCCTCGAAGAGGGAGTTCTGCCAGGCCGGTCCATGGCCCTGGGCGTTGGTGCAGTAAGGCGATGCCGGGAAGGATGCTCCATAGATGGAGGAGCAGCCGGTAGCGTTGGCGATCATCATGTGGTCGCCGAAGAGCTGGGTGATATTCTTGATGTAAGGGGTCTCACCGCAGCCGGCGCAGGCGCCGGAGAACTCGAAGAGAGGCTGGGCGAACTGGGAGTCCTTCATGTTGGCGGCCTTGTTCAGGACAGTGTCCTTGTATCCAACCTTGGAGTTGAACCAGTCGAACGAAGCCTGTACACCCTTGTTGTCTTGATAGGAAGCCATGGAAAGGGCTTTCTCCTTGGCGAGGCAGACATCCACGCAGTTGCCGCAACCGGTACAGTCGTCGACCGAGATGGCGATGGCATACTTGTAATCCTTGAGGTTGGCCTTGCCCTGGGCGATCTTGGTGCCGGCCGGAGCAGCGGCGGCCTCCTCGTCGGTGAGAAGGAACGGACGGATGGCGGCGTGAGGGCAGACGAAGGCGCAGGTGTTGCACTGGATACATTTCTCGGCATCCCAAACAGGGACGTTGACGGCGACGCCGCGCTTCTCATAGGCTGCGGTGCCGGCCGGCATCGTGCCGTCCTGGTAGGGGAGGAAGGAACTGACGGGGAGGGTGTCACCGCACTGGGCGTTGACGATGTCGGCGACGTTCTTCACGAATGCCGGAGCCATGCGGTTGGCATTGGGGTTGACGAACTTCGCGGTGATCTCGGCCCACTCGGCAGGGACCTCGACCTTGGTGTACTCACCGCCGCGGTCGATGGCTGCGTAGTTCATGTTGACGACGTTCTCGCCCTTCTTGCCGTAGCTCTTGAGGGCGGCGTCCTTCATGTACTTCACTGCATCCTCGTAAGGGATGATGCCGGAGATCTTGAAGAAGGCGGACTGGAGGATGGTGTTGGTGCGTCCTCCGAGGCCGATCTCGGCAGCGATCTTGGTGGCGTTGATGATATAGAGGCTTACGTGCTTCTTGGCGATGATGGCCTTGACATTGTCAGGGATGCGCTCGAGAGTCTCCTTCTCGTCCCAAAGGGAGTTGAGCAGGAGGCTGCCGCCGTCCTTGATACCCTTCAGGACATCGTACTTCTGCAGGTACGAAGGTACGTGGCAGGCGACGAAGTCAGGAGTGGAGACGAGGTACGGAGCCTTGATGGGCAGGTCACCGAAACGCAGGTGCGAGCAGGTGTAGCCGCCGGACTTCTTGGAATCGTAGTCGAAGTATGCCTGGCAATACTTGTCGGTGTGTGAACCGATGATCTTGATGGTGTTCTTGTTGGCGCCGACGGTGCCGTCGGAGCCGAGTCCGTAGAACTTGCACTCGGTGGTGCCGGCCTTGACGATGGAGATCTCTTCCTTGATCGGGAGGGACTTGAAGGTGACATCGTCGACGATGCCGATGGTGAAGCCGTTCTTGGGCTCAGCCAGCTCGAGGTTGTCGAATACGGCGACGATCTGTGCGGGAGAGGTGTCCTTGGAGGAGAGGCCGTAGCGTCCGCCTACGATGAGCGGGGCCTTGTCACATCCCTGGAATACGGTCTTGATGTCCTGGTAGAGAGGCTCTCCGAGGGCACCGGGCTCCTTGGTGCGGTCGAGGACCGCGATCTTCCTGACCTTCTTGGGAAGGGCCTTGAAGAAATACTTCTCCGAGAAAGGACGGTAGAGATGCACGGTGACGAGACCGTACTTGCGGCCCTGTCCGGCGAGATAGTCGATGGTCTCCTTGATGGTCTCGGTGACGGAGCCCATGGCGACGATGATGTTCTCGGCGGTCGGGTCGCCGTAGTACTCGAAGGGACGGTAGCTGCGGCCGGTGAGCTCGGAAATCTCACCCATGTAGCGGGCCACGATGTCCGGAACGGCGTCATAGAACTGGTTGCGGGTCTCGACGGCCTGGAAGTAGACGTCGCCGTTCTGGGCGGTACCGCGGGTGACGGGGGCGTCCGGGTTCAGGGCGCGCTCGCGGAAGCGGGCGAGCGCCTTCTCGGAAACCATCTCGCGGAGCTTGTCCTCCGGGAGGGCCTCGATCTTCTGGATCTCATGGCTCGTGCGGAAGCCGTCGAAGAAGTGCAGGAACGGCAGGCTGGCCTTGATGGAGCTCAGATGGGCCACGGCGGCGATGTCCTGGGCTTCCTGGACGCTGCCGGAGGCGATCATGCAGAAGCCGGTCTGGCGGCAGGCCATGACATCCTGGTGGTCGCCGAAGATGGACAGGGCGTGGCTGGCGAGGGCGCGGGCGGACACGTGGAACACGGTCGGGAGCATTTCACCGGCGATCTTGTACATGTTCGGGATCATCAGGAGGAGACCCTGGGAAGCCGTGAAGGTGGAGGTGAGTGCACCAGCCTGGAGGGAACCGTGCACGGCGCCGGCGGCGCCGGCCTCGCTCTGCATCTCCGTCACTTTGACGGTTTCGCCCCACAGGTTCTTCTTTCCGTGGGCGGCCCACTCGTCAATGTTCTCGGCCATGGTCGAGGACGGGGTGATCGGGTAGATGGCGGCGTGCTCGCTGAACAGATACGCAATGTTCGAAGCGGCGAAGTTACCATCACAGGTGATGAATTTCTTTTCGTTTGCCATAATTGATAGTTAAAAGTTATGTGGATTTATTCTGAGATTCCTTGGATGTCGGCGACTTCAGGCGCGATGCGCTTCACGAGGCCCTGCAGGACGGTGCCGGGACCGATTTCGAGGAAACTGTCCGCGCCGTCCGCGACCATGTTCAGCACGGTCTGGGTCCAGCGGACCGGGGAGGTGAGCTGGCGCAGGAGGTTGTCCTTGATGACGTCCGGGTCCGTGGAGGGGAGGGCGGTGACGTTCTGGTAGACCGGGCAGGCGGGTGCGCGGAACGGCGTCTTTTCGATGGCTTCGGCCAGTTCCAGCCGGGCCGGTTCCATGAGCGGGGAGTGGAAGGCGCCGCTGACCGCCAGCGGAAGCGCGCGCTTGGCGCCGGCTTCCTTCATCTTCGCGCAGGCTTCGGCCACGGCCTCGGCCTCGCCGGAGATGACGATCTGTCCTTCGCTGTTGTAATTGGCCGGGATGACGAGGCCCGCGCAGGAGGCGCAGATTTCCTCGACCGTCTCGGTCGGAAGCTTGATGACGGCGGCCATGGTGCCGGGGACCTGCTCGCAGCATTTCTGCATCGCGGAGGCGCGGACGGCGACGAGCCGGAGAGCGTCCTCGAAGTCCATCGCGCCGGCGGCGGCGAGGGCGGAGAACTCCCCGAGGGAGTGCCCGGCCACCATCGCCGGGGCCTCCAGCCCGCTGCAAAGGGCGAGGACTACGCTGTGGATGAAGATGGCAGGCTGGGTGACACGCGTAGCCTTCAGGGCCTCGGCGTCTTCCCCGAACATGATGTCCGTGATGGGGAAACCGAGGATCTCGTTGGCCCGGTCCATCATCTCCCGGGCCTCCGCGCTGCGCTCATAGAGCGCCTTCCCCATACCGGGGAACTGGGAGCCTTGACCGGGAAAGATATATGCTTTGCTCATACGGTTTCAGAACGAAAATCTAATATCGTACAAATATAGGTATAATCGGCGAATTCCCCAAGCCCCGGAAACGGAAAAAGGCACCCGATTTCGGGTGCCTTGTAGGGACGATCGGATTCGAACCGATGACCTCTTCAATGTGACTGAAGCGCTCTAAACCAGCTGAGCTACGCCCCTGTCTGTTTGAAACAGGACTGCAAAGATGAGACTATTTCTTCAAATTTGCAAGGGTTCCGGCGAAAAAGTTGCTATCGGACCTCGATATAGGCCTTGTTGGCGGCCAGCGAAGTCCCTTGGTAGAGGCCGAAGACGGCCCGCTCCTTCGTGGAGGCGGGGGAGAGCACGTAGTACTGTCCGGCTTGGCAGCTGCCGGCCGTGGTCCTTCCCTTCAGGAGGTTGCCGCTGATGGACGCCGGATCCATGATGCTGCTCTCGAAGGTGACGGAGGTGGCGTCGGAACGGACGAGAACGCCGGTGTTCGCCGGGATGATGCTTCCGGCGGGGATTTCCTGCAGTTTCGCGTAGCCGGCAACCAGTTCGGTCACGGTGTAGACCTTCGCGCCGGCGGGCGCTTTTGCGTTGAAATCCAGGCAAAGCGTCGCCCATCCCTGGGAGGGGATGCTCAACTGGTAAGTCTGCTTATACACGAGCGTGATGTCGTCGAGATACAGGTAGTCGTTCTCGTGGCCGCCGCCGGGGTAGGCGTTGGTCGCTGCGCTCAGGAGAATGTACTTGGGCTGCGCACCGTTGTTTGTGTAATTGAACGGAATGGAGAGTCTCTTCCACTTGCCGTTCGTTTTGGCGATGGTCATGTTGATGGCCGTGGCCACGACGTGGGACTGGGGGGATGTGTTCTGGTAGCCGTCGACATAGTCGATATCGTCGTGGATGGTGGCCGTCACCTTCGCGTAGGGGTGGCTGGAATCGGTCCCGTTCGGGGTGAACTTCACCCAGACGACCAGGGAGTCGGGCTTGCCGGTGAAGGGCATCGCGCAGGGATTCCGGAAGCCGTTGTTGGTGTTGTAGCCATCCCGATCGGAGTAATTGTAATTCTTCTCGCTGGTGGCAGACGTCCCGTCGGCATGGACACGTCCGGTCGTGAGGTTTCCCTGTGCATTCGCCTTGGCGACCGTAATCCCGAGGACCTTGACCACCACCTGGCGGGACCAGATGCTGCAAGAGTATCTTCCGGTCGATCCTGGGCGCTTGTCCGTGGACCGCTGGACCTGGCGGTTGGAGGAGTCATATCCGTAGGAGGAATAACTTCCGTCGGCAGTCTGGAAGGAGTTGAAGTAGTTGGGCAGGTTCGCCCCGTCGAAGGTCCATGTCTCGAAGTCTCCGTTGGTGATCTGGGGGCGGTTCTGCGCCTGCGCGGCCCCGGAGAGGAGGACCGCCGCTGCAAAGAGTGCAAAGGTCTTTCTCATAGGGCTTAAAGTTGCTGGTTGGTCGGATCGGCGACGAGCGCGGCGTCGTAGAAGGTCAACGAGGCGCTTGCCTGACCGAGGTTTTTGATCCGGCCGGCCTCGAAGCCCTTGCCGGAGGTGAAGGTTGTATTGACGAAGGCGACCTTCCCGTCGGACCGGGTCAGGGCCATCTGGAGCGTTTTGCTGGTGGAGGGCAGGACGCTGAGCAGGATCTCGCCCGAGAGGGCCGATGTCCCGGCCACTTCCGCCCGCTTCTCCAGATAGGAGGAGGGAGTGCTGGAAGTGATGCGGAGGTTCAGGCTGGCGGGAATCTGCATCCGGAGCACGGAGCAGACATTTTGGAACGTGAAACCGTCGTTTTCGTTGCCGGTTCCCACCATCATGGCGTCGGCGATCCGGCCGGACTGGCTCTGGGGGAGCGTGAGGCCGATGCCGGCGGCGCCCAGGGTGGCGTTCGCGTCATAGGGGAAGAAAGCGGTCGTCAGGTGGGAATACTCGGGCTTCTGCCCCGAGAAGGTCGTGCTGGCCGAACCGCCGGTCTTGGCGGTGAAGGGCGGGCACAGGACCTTGTCGGCGGTGAAAATGCCGATCTTGTCTCCCTGGGTCCAGGCGGGGAGATTCCCGCCGGTGGACAGGGTGACCCGGGTTTCGGGAACGGTCGCTTCGACCGTCACGGGAACGAGTTTGCCCGTGGCGGGAGCGGTATGGGCCGTATCGGCCTCTTTCTGGCAGGAGATCGCGGTGAACACGGCCGCAATGCATCCGAAGGCGAGCAGCTTGTTCATCGGTCAAAAAATGTTTTCGTCATCCTCGCCGTAGCCGGGCAGGCTGCCGCCCGTTCCGTCCACGTTGCTGAGGCAAAAGGTCGTCTCCAGGGAAAGATCGACGGCCCGCAGTTCAGGTTTCGTATACTCTTTTTTCATCACAGCCTTGTCAAAAGGGCTGCAAAGATACGCTAAAAACCTGAAAGAAGAAAATTTGCCCCCTAACGCACCACGACGGCGTTCGGGACGATGCGCTGGCCCACGTGGTCGAACTTTCCGTTGTCGCAGGGGTGGTTCAGGACGCCGCCCGGGAGGGTCCACAGGGTGGAGGAGCCGCCGCCGTCCAGGTTGAGGGCTTCGACCAGGCCGAGCTTTTCGGCGAGGGCGGTGAGCTCCGCGATGGACATGCCCTCCGCCTCGCCGGGGAAGCGGCCGTCCACGACCACGAGCCACACGCCGCCGTCGGCGTCCTTGCCCACGAGCGAGCGCGGGTGGCGCTTCTTGTAGAACGACTTCCAGTTCGGCATTTCCTCGCCGTAGGTGGCCGTCACGCCGTCATCGACCAGGACCGGACCGCTCGCGAGGACCTCCCAGTCCTGTTCGAAGACCGCAGTCGTGTCGCAGGCATCGACCCGGATCTCTTCCGGGTTCAGGACGAGCGCGCCGTTCGTCCGGAAGGTCTCCCTCGCCGTCGTGGCGCCGGTCACGAAGCCGTCGTCCTTGACGAACGTGACGTGCGTGAGACTGTCCATGTTGAAGTAACTGCCATTGATGCCGGCGAACGCGTCATACTTCAGGCACAGGGCACTGGTACTGTCGGCCTGGTCCCGCTCGGCCGTCACGACGGTCGTCTGGAACGCGGCCGGATTGTACCGCACGAATGCGATGAACTGGCCGTCCTCATGGATCGTCCCGTAGAACCCGTCGGCCTTCGCGGCCTTCTTGACGCTGAGTTCGTCTCCGCTGCGGAGGTCGAACACCTTCTCGGCCCCTTCGGGGATATGATTGACCGGACGGCTGCATCCGGCGAGAACCGCGAGCGCGATGGCGAATGTGGTTGCGAGGGCGAGTGCACTGACGCCGCCTATGTTGAGTGCTTTCATACGTGGAATCATCTTGGACCTTAACGGGGTGGAATTGTCTTGTAACTCACAAATATAACAATTGTTCGGATATCTTGCTAATCTTTCTTGCAACGACCTGCTCGTCCCCTGAGTGTGCCCGTAGGTCCACTTGAGGGACCGACGGGGTGTTTTTTCGCGGTTTTTTCTGCCCGTAGGTGCCGCGCCTGGACCTACGGGCAAACCAGCCGGGAAGCCTTGCCGCGCGGAGCATCGCGATGTGCCACTGAGGGGCGCGCAAGCTGACCGGAAAGCCTTGTCGCGCTGGGAGCCCCGTCGCTGCCCGTTGCCAAACAGGCGCACAGGAAGCACCTTCCTGCGCTATGTGTCTATGGTCGCGGTGCGCCACTGGCCGATATCGGCACTTGGCGCACCGCAACCCCCAACCTGGCGCGTAGGACCGGCTCTCCCGTGCGGCATTTTGGCGAAAAACCCTAATTACCGGGAAGCACGATGGTTGGCGCAGGTAGTGTCGATTCTTGGTGCAGGTGTCTGGGGTGTTTGGCGCAGGTGTGGAAAATGGGTGGGGACCTGCGCCACTGGAGGGCGTAGGAGGCCGATTTGCGGTGCAGGTCCCCCTTCCAAAAACACACCTGCGCCAAGGAAGCCTGGGACCTGCGCGGGGGTGCCGGGAAAAGGAGCCCGGCCCCAACCCGAAATTCGCGGAGCATGTCAATGTGCCCTTGAGGCCCCTGTACGGCCTAATCCGATGCTCCGCCAGCCAAAATTGCCGCGCGGAGCATCGCGATGTGCCACTGAGGGGCGTGCTGCTGGGATGGGGATGCGCTGCGAATTTTGGGTTGGGGAGATACGACGATCGCCGAGAAACCAAATAGAGCCGAGAAAAACAAATATTGGTAAAATTTTATTGTAATTCAATAATTCTTGCTATCTTTGTGATATGGAGGAGAATAGGAACAACAGTTTTTGGGATCTTTTAATCTGGGTGACAGTCCTGGGTGCCGGAACGTTCGCCTTGGAAGGGTTGTGCATTCACTTCATCGGCAAGGGGTGGATTAGAATCGTTTTCTTCCTGGTAGGTGTTTTCTTTCTGGTCAGGGAGTCCATCGTCAAAAGGCGGAAGCCTGAGAGGGTCGCAAAGGTGGGTGCATTGACCCTGACCGAAGCGACCAAGATTGTTTCACTGGCCATGTCCCTTTTTCCGCTCGTTTTTCAGCCGGGCGGCTCCGTCAGTCAGTCGGGCAGGATTCTCCTGCTTCTGGCCTTCTTCCCATTGGGCGCCTGGGGTTTATACGGTACCCGGCGCAAGGAGGAGGCGGAAACCCGGAAGGAGGAGGAGCAGCAGCGTGAGCCGCTGATCCTTCGGGATCGGTTGGCCACGTCGGCCCGGAAAGCGTTCATCGTCTGTTCCCGTGCCCGGGAGGTCGACCTGCACTTCGAAGTGGATGACCGGATGTTCCTGTACAGCCTGCCAGACGGGCGTTTCCTGGCGCTGTTCCGGAAAGATATCCCGTTGGATGACTTCCTGGACAAGTTGCGCGATTTCCGGACCGAGGTCGATGCCGACGAGGACGCCATCGGCTGTTATGCCCTTCCGCACGACGGGCCCCGCTCCGACCTTCCGCTGGTGTTCGTCTGCAACCAGGATATGGAGAGCCGCCCTTTCGATTTCGATCCGTCGACCGTTCCCATTTCTTCGGCGGTTCCGGTGTAACTCGCTTTTCTTTCGGAGAAAAACACTATTTTTGCGATATGAAACGTGGTTTTTCTATCGCAATGGCCGTGCTGGCCGCCGTGGCTTGTACGCCGGAGATGGAGGTCTCCGGGGAGTGGGGGTTGTACCTGGATCCGGCGGGGGTGGTGACGGTCGATTCGCTCCTGGGGGAGCGGGCCGATTCGCTGTTTGCCGATACCATCGTCCTGCCCGGGACGACGGACCTCGCGGGGAAGGGGCTTGCGGCCGTGGAGCCGCAGTATGGCCAGCCTGTGGAAACCGGCCGGCTGACGCGCCGGCATTCCTTCGTGGGCAAGGCCTGGTACCGGAAGAAGGTCGTGGCGCCGTACGTGTGGCGGGAGAAGGACCTGGCGCTGTATCTGGAGCGCACCAAGGCCACGAAACTGTACCTGGACGGCGCCCTGGTGGATTCCTGCAACGACGTGTCCACACCGCAACTTTACAACCTGGGCAAGCTTCGTCCGGGGGTGCATACGATCACCCTTTGCGTGGACAATGGCGGGGGCGTGCCGTTGCAGGTGATCAAGAGTTCGCACCTCTATTCCGATGACACCCAGACGAATTGGAACGGCGTCATCGGCCGAATTGAGTTCGGGCCGATGGAGGCCTTCTCCGAGCGGCTTCCGGTCCCGGAAATGCCGCGTCTTGAGGTCGTCGACGGCCGTTTCATGGCCGGCGGGAAGCCGGTCTTCCTCCGCGGCAAGCACGACGCCTGCGTCTTCCCGCTGACGGGGCACACGCCGATGGACAAAGCCTCTTGGGTCAATTACTTCCAGCGCTGCAAGGAATACGGCATCAACCACGTCCGGTTCCATTCCTGGTGCCCGCCGGAGGCCGCTTTCGCGGCTGCGGACGAGCTCGGGATCTACCTCCAGCCGGAGCTCCCGTTCTGGGGGACGCTGGAAGGGGAGGAACTGCTGTCGTTCCTGCGGAAAGAGGGCTTGAACATCGTCCGTACTTATGGGCATCACCCCTCTTTCGCGATGTTCTCCCTGGGCAACGAGCTTTGGGGCGAGAAGGCGGTGATGCAGGAGCTGGTCGCGGCCTTCCGGGAGGAAGCCCCGCAAATCCTGTATACCAATGGTACCAACGCTTTCCTGGGCTGGCAGGGCTATGTCGACGGAATGGATTTCTTCGCTACCTGCCGCACGCGGGGAGAGGCATACGGCGAGTATAACACCCATGTCCGTAGTTCCTTCGCTTTCTGCGACGCGATGGACGGCGGCATCCTGAACCATTTCTATCCGGGTACCACCCGGAACTTCGGCGAGGCGCTGGAGGGCGTCCCGATGCCGGTCATCAGCCACGAGACCGGGCAGTTCCAGAGCTATCCGGATTATGCGCAGATCGACAAATACACCGGTCCGCTGGCCCCGTACAACCTGATGGAATTCCGCCACCGGCTGGACATCGCCGGGATGGCGGACCAGGCGGCCGCGTTCCACCGCGCCTCCCTCCGCTGGGCCTTCGAACTGTACAAGGCCGATGTGGAAATGTGCCTCCGCACCCCGGGCCTCGGCGGTTTCCAACTGCTTGACATCCAGGACTATCCCGGGCAGGGATCGGCCTATGTGGGCATCCTGGACGCGTTCATGGACGCCAAGGGCGACGTCGATCCCGCCGAATGGCGGCAGTTCTGCAGCGAGCTCGTCCCGCTGGCCGAGTTCGACAAGTACTGCTGGACGGAAGACGAGGTTTTCCACGCGCACGTGAAGGTTGCGAACTATACGGGCGAGGAACTGATCGACGGGGAGGGCGTGTATGACATTGACAAGCCCATTTCCGAACTGCTCGATACCTTGAAGGCTCCGGCGCGCATCGACCTGAAACTGACCGCCCGGACCGCCGGACACGAGGGCGTCAATTCCTGGCCCATCTGGGTGTATCCGGCCGATAACAAGCCCGACCGGAGCGGGATCACCATCGTCCGGAAACTGGACAATGCCGCCCTGAAGGCCCTGGAAGCGGGGAAGAAGGTGCTCCTGATGCCGTCGGACACGACGGGCACCGTGGGTGGGCTCTTCCAGACCGATTACTGGAACTACCGGATGTTCAAGCAGATCTGCGAGAGCAACGGCAAGCCCGTTTCGCCCGGCACCCTGGGCATCCTCACCGACCCGGCCCACCCGCTGTTCCGGGAGTTCCCGACGGAGGAGCATACGGACTGGCAGTGGTTCCCGGTCCTGAAGGCTTCCCGGCCGATGATCTTGGACGCCCTGCGGGGGTACAAGCCCATCGTCCAGGTCATCGACAACGTGGAGCGGAACCATCGGCTCGGGCTCGTGTTCGAGTTCGCGGCGGGGAAGGGGAAGCTGCTGGTGTGCTGCTCGGACCTGGAATCCGTGCAGGTCTATCCGGAAGGCCGGCAGTTCTACAAGGCCGTCCTGGATTATATGCGTTCCGACGACTTCCGGCCGTCGGTCGAACTGGATAAAAAACTGTTCCTATGAAGATAAGACTGCTCGTTTTCGCCGCGCTGGCGGCCGTGGTTTCCTGCGCTCCCCGCGAGCGGATTCCGGCCGCGCCGGACTATGATTCGCCCGAGGCGTGGTACGTGACCGACCGCGGAGCGGACGTGGACCTGTTCTACATCAGCTCCACGGAAACCTTCGATGCGACGGTGGGCCGGAAGGTGTACCACTACGCCCAGGCGGCCGATTCCGCGGCCTGCCCCGGCATGCGCGCCGAAATGGAGGGCGTGGACCGGATCCTGGCGGGCGACCTGAACTTCTATTCGCCCTTCTATCGGCAGATGTCGATGGAAACCTATCTGGATACAGCCTTGATTGACAGCCGCTTCCCGGTTGCGATGGAGGATGTCCGCGCGGCCTTCAAGCACTATGTCGACGAGCGCTCCGACGGCCGTCCCTTCGTCCTGGCCGGCTTCAGCCAGGGCGGAGAACTCCTCGTGGAACTGCTGAAGGAGCTGCCCGACAGCCTGCAGGACCGCCTCGTCGCGGCCTATGTCCTGGGGTGGAAGATCACCCCGGAGGACCTGGCCGCCTCCTCCGCCATCCGGCCCGCCCAGGGCGCCGACGACACCGGCGTCACCATCTGCTACAATTCCGTCGATTCGCCCGAGCACGCCAGCTTCGTGAGCAGCGGCAACACCGTCGCCATCAACCCGGTGAACTGGTGCACGGACGCCACCCCGGCGGTGCTGTTCGATTCCCTGACCGTCACCCTGGACCCGGAGACCAAGCTCCTGCTGGTCGATGGCTTCGAGGGCACCGGCTATGCCTGGAAACCCTATTTCGAGGACGGCTGCTACCATACCTTCGAGATCCGCTGGTACGGGGAGTCCCTGCGGGAGAACATCGCCGAGCGGTGCGAGGCCTATCAGGTGTCGCATACGAGCGGCAATCCGCTCTTCGACGGCTGGTATGCGGACCCGGAGGCGGTCGTTTTCGAGCAGGAATACTGGATTTATCCCACGTATTCGCATCCTTACGAGGAGCAGCTGTTCATGGACGCTTTCTCGTCGAAGGACCTGGTGCATTGGACCAAGCACGGCAAGGTGCTGTCGAAGGACAACATATCCTGGCTCTGGCGGGCCCTTTGGGCGCCTTCCGTGGTCCGGAAGGACGGGAAGTACTACCTCTTTTTCGGGGCGAACGACATGCACGAGAAAGGGGAGGGCGGCATCGGCGTCGCCGTGGCTGACAACCCCGCCGGTCCGTTCAAGGACGCCCTCGGGCATCCGCTCGTGGACGAGGTCGTGAACGGAGCGCAGCCCATCGACCAGTTCGTGTTCCTGGATGACGACGGGACGTACTATATGTACTACGGCGGCTGGGGGCATTGCAACCTGGTGAAGCTGGGTGACGACCTGATGAGCCTCGTCCCCTTCGAGGACGGGAGCATCTACAAGGAAGTGACGCCGCAGGGCTATGTGGAGGGTCCTTTCATGCTCAAGCGAAACGGGACCTACTACTTTATGTGGAGTGAGGGGGGCTGGACCGGCCCCGACTACCACGTGGCCTACGCCCGCGCCGACAGCCCCTTCGGCCCCTTCAAGCGGGAAGGGACGATCCTGGAGTCCGACCCGGCCGTCGCCACGGGCGCCGGACACCACTCCGTCATCCGCGGCCGCGGCGAGGACGAGTACTACATCGTCTATCATCGGCATCCGCTCGGCGCCACCGACGGCAACAACCGCGTTGTGTGCATCGAACGGCTCCATTTCGATGCGTCCGGCCGCATCCTCCCGGTGCGGATCACCTTCGAGGGCGTTCCGGCCTCGCGGCTCTAGGCTGGGCGATGGGCCCTGCCCGGGGCAGGGCATGGGGCCCGGCCCGCGAAAAATCCGGAAAGATTGCTTGCAAATCAACGAAAATTGTTAACTTTGCAATCCCTTAACCGGGAATGCCCCTGTAGTTTAAAGGATAGAATTTCAGATTCCGGTTCTGACGGTCCCGGTTCGATTCCGAGCGGGGGTACAAAAAAGGCTGACGCATCACGCGCCAGCCTTTTTTTCGTGCCGCCCGTCCGCGTTTACAATCCCAGCGCACAGGGTGGTCATTTTCTTGTAAACGTGGCAAGGAAATCGGCGAAATCGGCCCAAAGCGGTGCCGCGTTTACACTTGCACTGCCTTCTGAGGCCGATTATGTGTAAACGCGGAGGAATAAAGCCTGGCTTTTTTTAGAACACTCTTGCAAGATTATTGTTATCTTTGATTTTACTTGATGTAAATGGACAGATAACTATATGCGGAGAAAGCATTCCATCCTATATCTCGTCGTTGGTGCGACGCTCCTGTTGCTGCTATCCTGCGAGGAAAAGCAGGTGCCATCCTCTATTACGACCTTACCCCTGGGGGAGTTCCATGAAACGCTGGACGCGAAAGAGATCTTCCGGCGGAGCGACTACTATAATATGTCCGATTGGGTTGTCCCGGATGAAAAGGGAGATCTGAAGATTCAGCTGGGAAAGGAAAGCACGGCGCGGAGCCTTTGGATGAGGAACGACGACCTCCTTGGTTTCTCGATGCAAGGAGGAGCGGAGAAGACCGTGAGGATCGATATCCCGCCCATCGGAGAGGCCGCGTCGATGGATGTCCCTTTTTCTTTCGAGGTTCCATGGTCTTTGTCTGCTGACGCTGTACCCGATGTCTACAAGCGCCTGTTCGAAATCGGACTGTACCAGCGGGGTGAATTTCGATATGATTTTGGGGAGGATCTGCCTTTCATCACTATCATTCCGGATATCCGGCTCTATCTTCCGCCATGCATGTCTCCCGACCCCGAGGATCTCAATGTCATGCCGGAAGGGAATGGATATCGATTCTACGTCCAGTATTATGGACCTTCCCATGAGGATGTTTCCATGGCCGCCTCCTTCGAAGTCTCGGACGAGTGTCAGTCGCTGCCGGATCGAGCCATCCGTATGGACTCGAATCTTACGATCAGTGGAACGCTGCATCTGGAGAAAAAAAGCTTGAAGGAAGGCCGGGAATGGCCTGACCATCTGGATTTTTCCTTCTCCTTCGCGCATGAGGGCGCCCTTCTTCGGGCAAAAGGACTGTTCAACCTTCCCTCGGCGTACACCGTTCCGGATATTTCCTATCATTATAACTTGCAGATCCGGCCTTTCCTGTTCCAGGAGGGTTCCTCGAACATCCACTTATATGACACGCGGATACGGCTGGACTTCTTGAATAAAAGCCCGTTCCATGTCCGGCTCCGTGGGACCGTCGCATCTTATAAGAATGGAGAGGTCCTCCATTCGATACCCTTTGGAGACGACAGCCCTATCGAAGCGTTACCATTCGCTGCCGACCGTGCCAATTGGAGCTATGAAGGGGTCTGTGAAAAAACGATCTTCCTCAGCGAGTACGACCGGTTTCCGGTCAGCTTCCCGGGCTCGGAATTCCCGGACTATCAGGAACATGTCTCCCTTCAGGTCGATGGGCTCGCAAGCCTCTTCGCCGGAGATCCGGACGACATCCGCTTCACCAATCTCCGGGTTGAAAGAGACCCCGATGAGATCATCGACATAAAGGTCAGCGATTTCGAAGAGGCGTATTTCAGGTTGACTGGACAAGTCACCACGCCTCTCCAGGCCGGGAATGATTTCTCCGCTCTGACAGGACTCACGGTTTATTTCCCGAGAGACATATTCAAGGAGGACGCCCCTCTGCATAAAGCCATTCTGGAAGGGACATTGACATCCACGCTTCCGTTCTTCTTCGAACTGAAAGACATCGTTGTCAACCCGGGTATTACTTGTACCTGGGATAAGGTCCTCCTGCCCCCTTCTCTGGCAAGTGGAACTTCTTCTGTCCATCTCACTATGCAGCTCGAATCAGAGAAGGATTTGAGTAGCCTGTTGCGTGAAGCAACGTTTCTTTTCCGGCTTTACGCCGATGACTCCTGCGCCGGAAAGCCCATCAACGAGTCCGGTTGCATCTCCTTGACGGACGTGGTTGTCAAGTATTGACCCCGTCCGCGTTTACACTTGCACTGCCATCTAAGGGCGATTCTCTGTAAACGCGGATTAAGCTACATGATTCACAAGATGATCTCTGTCAATATTCCCAGGCTCAAGGCTTCATCTGCTGTCAAGAACCAGTCTTTCTTGTTGTTCAGGACATCATTGAGCTGCTCTTCCGAGACCTTGGTTTTATCTTGGATGATCTTGAAGAGCATTCTATTGATACGGCCGACTTCTGCCAGGGTATCTTCCATTTCACGAAGCGACCCTATGGTAAGACCTTGAACCTAGTGGATCATGAACGTTGTGTTCTTATAAGCCTTGCGAACGTTGGCTCCCAAAGCGACGATCACACCCATCGACATAATCTTTCCAGAGCAGATTACTTCCAGGGGGGTGGTAGATGCTGCAATTACATCATGAAGCGCTATCCCATCATAGCAGGTTCCTCCCTGGGTGGAAAGATATAGTTCTATTGGGTTAAGCCGGACGGGGAATGGTTCCTGCCCATTGTCTATCGCCCACTGATTACATTTATTGATGTAGTCTCTGTCTGCGAGGTTGATCTTCACAATGTCTTTGATCGTGTTTTCGACCGTATTGCTCTTTATTTCGCCAAAGAAGGTAAGAACTTTATCTTTCGGTTCCAGTTGTTTGATTTCCATATTGTTGCTTGTTATCTTGAAGGCAAAGGTCTGTTGAGAAGCGGCAAGAATCTAGCAGATGCATTCTTTTTGCTTCTGCCTTTTTTTTGCCGATGCTTTTCCTATCTTTGCAATTAGTTATGGCAAAGAATTACTTCAAATCATACATCTGGCTCTTGGAAACACTTCAGAGTCGTGGCCCTCTTACCTTGCAAGAAATCAAGGATTTATGGACGAGGAGTTCCGTCAATGAAGATGGAAAGGAACTTGCTACTCGCACCTTCTCAAACCATGTGGCAGCGATTGCCGATATCTTTGGTATTGATATAGTCTGCGACCGGCGAAACAATAAATATAGCATTGAGAATAGCGAGGATTTGGATGGTCAAGGTATCAGAGCCTGGATGCTTGATGCCCTGAGCCTGAATTCCCTTCTGAACGAAAGTGCAGGCATGAAGGACCGAATCTTCTTTGAGAACGTTCCCTCCAGTCACCAGTTCTTGACCACAATCATTCAGGCTATCCGCGATAACCGGAAATTGAAAGTGAGGTACCAAGGCTATAAGATGAAAGAGGAAATGACCTACGAACTTGAACCATATTTCATCCGCGAGTTCAAACGTAGATGGTATTTGTATGGGCATAAAGAATACGATGGGGATACCAAACCTCACATGTATGCCCTTGACCGGATGCTGGATGTAGATGTGATGCAGGATTCTTTCAAGATGCCAGAGGATCTTGATGCGAAGGCGTGGTTCCGGTCCTTATACGGAGTCAGGAAGTATCGGGATATGAAACGGGAGAAGGTCTTACTGAAGGTTTATGGGAAGCAGGTGCAGTATTTTCGTTCTCTTCCGCTTCATAGTAGCCAGGAGGAAATTGAGACCAAACGCGGCTATAGCATCTTCTCTTATTACCTGGCTCCTGACTATGACTTCAAGCAGGATATTCTGTCGTTTGGAGATAGTGTGGAAGTGCTGGAGCCAATGAAGTTAAGAGACGCAGTCAAAGAACAAATAGTTAAACTAAGTGAGTTATATGGATGCATATAAGCTTTTAACTGAAAGACTTATTGAGTGTGGGAAACCTTTCTTGATCGGTTTAATCTGTCAGCCTTCAGATGCCCAGATGCAGGCACTGAAAGAAGGTAGTGGAAACCCCGAATCAGAGATGCGGCAAATCAATTCTTCTGCTGGTTTGGCCGTCAACTTCTGGCGGGCATATGAATTGTGTCACCCGGATTCCTCAGTTGAGTTTGAGTGGCAAAAACAGAGACCGTTAAGATATGGTCGTCCTGCCAACATTGATGTGGTCGTCAGAGAACATGACACGATCACCTTTATAGAATCCAAGTTTCTGGAACCCTATTATTCTGGGAATGAGACTCCGCGTGACGCATACATGTTCGCATCGAAGTATTCCAAAAACACCAAGGATTCTCCTCTGTCGTGGATAGATCTTTTCTCTAAAGCTAAAGATTTCAAGTACTTTAACGTTACACAACTCTGCCGACATTTATTGGCGATATCCAAGGATATGTGGAAGTGTCCCAAGTTCTATGAGAATAAGAAAGTTAAGCTTTGCAGCATCACTTGGGACATGCCGGATGGTTTTACTGATATCTTTGTCGATGAAGTCAAAGCAGAGTTTGATTCACGGAGAAAGACCATTAGGGAAGAAGCCGGCCGTTGTGAGATTCTGCTGAATGATTTCATTACCGTGCATCTTGATTTCCCCAATTTCAGTTTTGAGGCACTCAAGTACAACGATATCATCGGAAAGCTTGAGAATTCTCCTTATTATTCAAGGATTAAGGAACAGTATTATTTATAGTATCTGCCATAATTTTGCCGAAGCCGCGATTACTTTTGTCGAAAAAAAATAAGATATGACAGAAATAATCACTCAAATCCCCGGTTATGAAAATGGCTCAGTAAAACGGATTGGCGCCAGTGAATTCAGTGCTCCTATTATTGTTGCTGAAATGGCTATTGACCTGCGAAACAAGTGGAACACCAAGGTGCTTTGCCTCTCTCTCGACGAGCGAAAAGAACTCATTGAGTTTCTCAATCAGAAGAATCCCGATGTATCCGTTGTGATCAAGAAAGTATGTGGTCTGATTCACCGTAAGTTTGTTCGTGCCGTCATCATAAGTGGTGCAGAAAGACTCAGGCTTAAACAGCCATCCACAGATGAAAAGGACATCATCAATAGGTGGCTCGAGAGAATGTCTAAAACAGAAAGTATCCCTTTAGTTCTTGTCGAAACCGTGTGACAGCGAAGAAAGGAGGGGGGACAAGATCAAAGAAAAAGATTAGGACAGTGGAATCACATCCCTCAGGCTCCAGATTCTTTCCAAGCCTTCGAGGAATTGGTTCGGTATTACTCCGGTTGCGGGTACTAGGAAAGACTGACGCATGCGCGCCAGTCTTTCCTGTTTTATTCATTGAGGGGGGCGGACCCCCTCAAACTTCCCTGCGTCGGGCTACGCCCTCCGAAATCCCCTCTGTATAGGGCCAGTGGGGTTGGGAACCAGCTCTTTTGTAAGTGGTTGATAATCAGGTGAATGTGATAATAACGGTTCCAGGTCGGTAAACCTATATAAGTATAAGGTCGATTTTGTGTAAACGTAGAGAATGCATATCTTTGTATGTATGAAGCGTCTTATCCTCAATTATTGGTGGGCCCTTCCCATATTGTTGTTCCTCTGCCTGTTGGGGTTGGGGTTCTTGTTTACCCACGAACCGACTGTATTGGAGAGTATTGTCGGCTTTTTGTTGCTTTTGGTACTGATTTGTCTTATCGCGTCTTGGGTCGTCTTGCTCGTGAACAAGAAATGGTGGAAATGCTTGTTGTCATTTGCTCTTACCGTTGGCATCATCTGCCTGCTTTGGTTCCCGCTTGTCATAGGTGCCATGACCGGCCCCGATGGATTTGGGAAAAAGCATCCCATTCCTGATGGGCTTGAATATTACCTTCCTATTGAGCGTCCAGAGAGTGATTACCTTAGGGATACATTTTCGTCTGTGGAGATGGATTCTTTGGACGTATCTTCTTTCCTTCAGATATGGGGCGATAGGGGAGTGTACTATTATGACTTCTCCTACGGCACACTCCCAGCTGGTGATGTCTTCCTTCGTTGTTATGAAGTGACCGAGAACTGTCCACTATCGGAAGAAAGACTGCCGGATGAAACCACCGTCCACATCGATGCAAAACCTTCCTTCTCCAAGCTGGTCGAGAAAAAAAGGTTTGTCATTTCCGAAGGCGACTGGGAAGACTATTATGCCGCACGTATCGAGGTCTGGCACCGGGACGCCAAGACCGGGGATGAAAGGAAAGTGATGGAAAAGGTTTATCGGGTTGAGGGTTATATGAGATAGGAATTCGGAATCACATTCCTCAACGCCCAAATCCTTTCCAGGTCTTCCAGGAATTGGTTCGATATTGCTCCGGTTGCGGGTACAAAAAAGGCTGACGCATCACGCGCCAGCTTTTTTTTCGTGCCGCCCGTCCGCGTTTACAATCCCAGCGCACTGGGTGGACATTTTCTTGTAAACGCGGCAATGAAAACAGCGATATCGGCCTAAGACGATGCCGCGTTTACACTTTCACCGCCTTCTGAGGCCGATTATGTGTAAACGCGGAGGAAAAAGCGTGCTTTGTTCGCACCCTGTACCTGGTTATTTCTTCCAGACGTGGACAATCTCGCCGATGTACATATAGTGGATGCCGAGGCCGTTGTGCTCGTACCACTGGCGCTGCTCGGCGGGCATCAGGTCCGCGTCGAACTGCTGGCCGTAGATCTTCTTGCACTCGATGGCGAGGTCCGCTTCCGCGTAGATGGGGTTGCCCAGTTCCGTGAATTCGACGGTGAGGCCGGCGCCGGCCACCTTGTCCTCGTCCCGTCCGGAGACACGGCCCAGATAGGCCAGCTTGTCCCGCATCGATTCGGGGAAGTGCGTGACCGTGAAGTAGTCGTTCTCTTCCATGAACTTGTGCGTGTAGCGGCTGGTGGACACATAGACGATGAACACGGGCTTGTTCCAGAGTTCGCCGATGGAGCCCCAGGAAATCGTCATCAAGTTCAGGTTCCCTTCCTTCCCGGCAGATACTTCCAGCCAGTCCTGGTCGATCATTTGGACCGGATTCAGGTCGATCTCGGTCGGGGTGATCTCCTGCCAGGGTTTCTCCCGGAGGTCCTCCGTATTCTTTGGGGTGTTTCCGCAGCTCATAAGGGTCAATGCGATCAGTATAAAGGGGATCGGTTTCATCTTGATTCGTTCATTTCTCCCGGACGGCCTTGCCGCTCAGGTGGTCGATGGTGAATTCCAGCATTTCGGCGCGGGGGCTGTTCTTGACGATGTCGGCTTCCGTGTCGTAGCCGTCGGGGAAGTATTTCCTGCCCAGGGAGCGGAGGCGGGCGAGACGGTCGGCGTCATCGGCCAGGATGCGGACGCGGCCGAAGCAGATGACGCTCTTGACGTGATACCACCAGTCGCCGGGCTCCTTTTCCGGCTCGTCCAGGACCGTGAAGCAGGCCTTGTCGCAGGCGCGGAGGGCGTCCAGCTTGTGGCCTTCCTTGGCGCAGTGAAAGTAGAGTTTCCCGTCCTCGAACACGAAGTTGATGGGCACGGTGTAGGGATATCCGCCATCGCCGATGACGGAGAGGAAGCCCCGGTAGCCGCAGGCCAGGATCCGGAGGCATTCTTCCTCCGGGAGGGCCTGCTTCGACCGGCGCATGGGCCGGAAAACGGGCTTCATCCCTTACTTGAGCCCGTCCACCCAGGCCTTGATGTCGGCCTTGGAGGCGCCGTTCAGGGTCTTGCCGGCTTTCCAGTGGATGGCGGGATAGGCCTCGGCGAAGTCCTTGTTGGCCTTGTCAATGGAACTGCCGCCGGAGGTCGCGAAGAAGATCACCGTCTTGCCTTCGAAGCCGTAGGCCTCGAGGAAGGTGTTGATGATGGTCGGGGCCGTGTACCACCAGACCGGGAAGCCGAGGTAGACCACGTCATAGCTGTCGGCGTCCTTGAGGTCTTTCACGATGGCCGGGCGGGAGCTCTTGTCCTGCATTTCGACGGAGCTGCGGGAGGCCTTGTCGCGCCAGTCCAGGTCGGCGGCGGTGTACTTGACTTCCGGCTTGATCTCGTAGAGGGTGCCGCCGGTGACTTCGGCGAGATCCTGGGCCACGGCCTCGGTGGTGCCGGTGGCGGAGAAATAGGCGACGAGGGTTTTCATCTCTTTCTTGTTGTTCTGGCCGCAGGCGGTGAGGGTCAATGCCAGGGCGGCGAGGGTGATCAGGATTTTGTTCATGGTATGCTTTTGATTATTCGATTCGGATGCTTCCGTCGTCGTCGATGACGACGATGTCTCCTTCCTGGACGTTCACGAAACCTTCGTCCGTCAGGATGGACAGGATTGTGAGGCCCATGCAGAAGTAGGGATCCAGGACCTTGTCGCCCAGGATCGCCTTGAATTCGGCCTGGTTGGTGCCGGTGTAGGGGATCTTAGTCATTCTTTCCTTTCAGTTTCAGGACCAGGTACTCCGAGCGGGTGCCGACGCGGATCTTGGCGCCCCAGAGGCCGAGGCCGGAGGAGATGTAATAGCGGGTGTTCCCTTTGCGGTGATGCCCCCAGGATTTCTCGAACATGAGGTCGGTGGCCCAGGAGACGGGCCAGACCTGGCCGCGGTGGGTGTGGCCGCTGAACTGGAAGTCGACGCCCGCCGCTTCCGCTTCTTCCAGGTGGCTCGGCTGGTGGTCCAGGACGAGGGTGAAGCCTTCCAGGCCGTCGGCGAGGTCGCGCAGGGCGGCCCGGCCCGGGGTGGAGCGGTCCTTGCGGCCGATCACGTCGACCCCCTTGAAATGGGCCACGGAGTCCTTCAGGACCCGGATTCCGGCGGCTTCGAAGAACTGTTCCGCCTGCGGCAGGCCGGCATAGGTCTCGTGATTGCCGAGGACGGTCCAGACAGGCGCCTCGAGGCGCCGGAATTCCTCCTCGTAGCGGCCTTCTGTCACCGGCCGCAGGCTCCGGTCGATGATGTCGCCGCCGATGAGCACGAGGTCCGGCTTCTCCGCGTTGATGAGGTCCACCCAACGGCCCAGCTCCGCCCGTCGGTTGTGGTAGCCGACGTGCAGGTCGCTCGCCAGGACGATCGTGAGCGGCTTTTCCAGGGGCTTATCCGTTTCCAGCGTCAGTTCCTCGCGGTATTTGTGCGGATAATGGATGGCGCCCAGCGTCATGACCAGCGCCACGATGACGACGGCCCCCAGCAACCCCGCCGCGCTGTCCTTCAGGAGCGTCTTGGGCAGGAGATGGCAGAGGGAGGCGATATCGGCCAGGAGGAACACGATAAGCAGATACAGGAAGGCGATCATCCAGGTGTTGCCCACCTCGTAGAGGACGGCCGCCACCTTGACGGGGACGCGCTCCGTGAAGGCGAAGCCTGCGAACATCGTCGCCATCCAGAGCAGGAACAGGCCGGTTACAGCCAGCTTCCACCCGGGCGGCGCAATCCGCCCCAGGTGCCAGCAGACGTAACCCGTCAAGGCGATGACGAGCGCAAGGATGGCGAGAAATCCGGCCCGCACGGCTATCGCAGCTGGAAGCGGTTGGAAAGGAGCTCGCTGTCACCGGCGTAGAAGTCCACGAAGACTTCCTTGGGGCTGACCAGGAGCTTGTAGGAGCCGGCCGCATCGGCCCAGCTGTAGCGCTGGACGCCGGGCCGGTACTCGTTGAAGAGGTCCTGGACGGGGCCCGGCTCGCCGAGCTCGGGATGGCCGTTCAGCATCTGGGAGCCGTAGCCCTCGGGGGAGGAGACCTTCTCGGTCCAGACGCCCTGGGACTCCTTGGCCCAGACGCTGGACATCGTCATCTGGGTGATCCGGCCGCCGTCGCCGTACCAGTCCAGCAGTTCGGTCTTGTGCGTGTGGCCGCACAGGACGATGGCCTCGCGCTCGGCCAGCAGCCGGCGGATGTGGCGGCGCTCTTCGGCCCGCTTGTCGTCGCGGCTGCCGAACAGGAACCACCACCAGTAGGAGGCGCTGTCATAGGGGAATACGGGGCAGTGGACCACGATGAACGTGTGGCGGGCGCCTTCGGATTCGGTGAGCAGCTGCTCGATCCGTTCCATGTCCGGATGATTGAAGTCGACGACGAGGTAGGAGTCGTCGCCGGCGGGGAACAGGAAGTTGTTGTCCTGCATGCGCTTGCCCATCTCCTTCGAGAGGCGGGCCGTCATGTAGTCCTTGTACGCCTTCGCGGCGACGGCGTCGTCATTGCCGCGGACGTCATGGTTGCCGGCGACGGTGATGAACTTGAGGTTCGGCGAGACTTCCTTCTTCAGGAGCTCGTAGGCGTCGGCCAGGAAAGCCGCATGGATGGCCGCCGTGGCGGTGTCGCCCTGGATGAGGTCGCCCATCTGCAGGACGAAGCGGGTGTCTTCGCCCACCAGGCGCGCCGCCCGTTTCACCAGGGAAGGGCAGCGGGAATCCCACATGTCGGCGTTGCGCTTGAATTCCTTCCGGTGGTTCGCTTCCCGGGTCGGGTTCGGGTCCGTATAGCCCGCATGATACTTTTCGGGATCCGGCGCATCGTAGTGGGTATCACCCAGGATGACGGCGGAATAGCTGCTTTCGTCCCGGGCGAAAGCGCTGGTGGCCCGGCCCAGGAGGGATACCCCCACCATGGCGCCGGCCGAATACTTGAAAAATGATCTTCTGTCCATCGGGTTGTGCTTCTGTTACAATACTTTCCAGGTGACTTCGTCCGCGGTGCCGTCGGGGGAGACGACCTTGAAGGCGGTGTCTCCCGCGCCCATGGTCACGCCGTTGAATTTCCAGATGACGCCGGTGGGCTCGCCGGTGGCGGCCAGCTCGGCGACCTTCTCGCCGTCGCGGTACAGCGTGAGGCTCGGGGCGTTGGCATAGACGGTAAGCGTAAACTGCTGATTCGCAGGACGGTAATGCAGCCTTCTCTCCGTGATATAGACGGTTTTTACTTCCTGGTTCCACCAGGCCTTGTACAGGTAGAACACGTCCTTTTTCGTCTGGCGGTCCCGGGTGATGAGCCCCTTGTCATTCATGTACATCCGGGCGGGATTCACGACGAAGTTCACGCCGTCCTCCGAGTCCACGAAGCCCTCGTGCCGGTCGGCGACCGGGAAGTCGAACAGGATCCAGAGGGAGGTGAAGTTCAGCCACGGCATCTCGGCGATCTGCTGCGCGTGCGCCTCGTGGGAACGGTTTCCGTAGGCTTCGAAGTGGAGGGAGTCGGTGCGGTCGCGGCGGACGGCGCTCTCGTCCCAGGTCTCGCAGTAAGGGTTGATGCCCACGCCGTATTCAGAGATGTTGGCCGGACCCATGACGTCGCGGATCTTGGTCATGTCCGCGGTGAGGCCGCTGAAATCGCCGTAATTGTAGTACCAGCCGTGGTAGCGGTTCTCGGAGAAGTAGTCGGCCTTGAGCTCGGTGTAGCGGTCGCGCTCGAAGACGGAATCGTCCGTCAGGCCCACCAGGCGGGTGGGATCCAGCGACTTCGCATAGTCATACAGCCGGGCGGTCTCCGCCACCACGCGGTCCGTGTCCAGCCAGCCCTGGTAGTTCGGGCGGTTGCCCCAGCTGTCCAGCTCGTTCCACATGCCCCAGAAGCAGATGGACGGGTGGTTGTACAGGCTCGTGACCATCTCCCGCATCTGCTGGTGGATGTTGTCGAAATAGGCCTCGGAGGCGTTCGTGCCGCAGATGTTGACCCATGGAATCTCGGTCTGGACGATGATGCCCATGCGGTCGCACAGACGGAATTCCTCGTCGTTGTGCGGGTAGTGCGCGAGCCGGAGGAAGTTGCAGCCGAGTTCCTTGACGATCGCGTAATCGTTCGCGATGTCCTCCTTGGTGAGGGCCGAGGCCTTCCCGGCCATGTCCTGGTGCATGGACACGCCTCGGAGCGGGTAAGGTTTCCCGTTGAGGCTGAATCCTTTCTCCTTGTCGACGCTGAAATAGCGGAAGCCGACCTCTGTGCAGGCGACGTCCTTGCCGACCTGGATTTCGACCGTATAAAGGTACGGGTCCGGGACGCCGTTCCAGAGGTGCGGGTTGTCCAGGGTCAGGGCCGTGGCAAACGCCTGGCCGGCGCCGGCGGGAAGGTCGATGCGGGCGGTCTCTTTCGCGACCACTTTCCCCGTGGCGTCCTTGAGCAGCGTCGTCACGTCCTCCGACCGGTCTTTCCCGGTATTCCGGATATAGGCGCGGACCTCTGCGACGGCCTTGTCGTCAGTCACTTCCTGCTGAACGACATGGAGACGGTACGGCCCGAACTCCTCCGGGGAGAAGAACAGATCGCCATACACCAGCAGGCGGACGGGATTGTGCAGGCCGCCGTTCTTGTTGAAGTCGGAACTGACGGGGATCATCTCGATGTCCTCCGTGTTGTCGCAGACGACTTCCACCTGGCCGCTGTGCGGAAGGGGCACGACGAAGGGCGTGTAGCCGCCCTTATGGGCTTTCAGGAGCGTGCCGTCCAGGTAGACTTCCGCCGCCTGGGCCGCGCCCTCGAAGAGCAGGAAGGCGTTCTTTCCGGAGGGGAAGGAGACTTCCCGGCGGTAATGGGCCTTGCCGCGGTAATACTTCTGCGTGGGGCCGTCTAGGGCGTTGTAGGAGTGGGGAACCGTGACGGCTTCCCACTGGTCCCCGTCCTTGGAGAACTGCCAGTCTGTCAAGTCGGTTTGGGGTGTCACGCCGCAGGCGGCGAGGAGGGAAAGGGCCACGAGGCCCGGCAACAGGTATTTCATCGGCTTCATCCTTTGTTTCCAATCACGAAAGTTACGAAAACTTGACGGGTCCGCCAAAAAAAACCGGGGAAGACAACGTCTTTCCCGGTAAAATCCATGCGGCGGTGGCTGGGACTACAGGTCCTGGCTGTTGAGCTCGTCCTGGCGGCGGCAGTTGATCGCGTCCTCGTAGAGGAGGTTGATGGCCGGCTGCTGGGTCATCGGGTTGTTGGCGATCACGAGGTGAATCGTGCCTTCCGGAGATACGAAGCGGGCGTACCAGCGGGCCCGGCCCCGGCGGAGCGCTTCCAGTTCGCGTCCGTCCCCGTCGGAGAAGGGGAGCTGGAATTCCTGCGTCATCTCCACCGGCTCTCCGTACTTGAAGGAGAGGCTCCGGAGGAGCGTGTAAAAGTCCAGCCGGAGGCTGCCCCAGTTATCGGGCGAGGGGTAGTTCACCGCTACGCGGCTTGTCGTCCCTTCGCTGGTGGGTATGACGAAGACGTCCACAGTCTTGCCCGTGAAACGGCCGCGCAGCGCGGCGCCGAACTGGCCGTCATTCACCAGGTGGAATTCATTTTGGCAGAGGGCCTCGACAAAGGCTTTCTCGGGACCGTCGATCGGGATGTTCTTGAACTTAAGATGCTCCTGCGCCCCGGCCCAGCAGCAGATGCCCAGGGTCATCAGGAAGAGGACGATTCTTTTCATAGTGGTGTGGTATTGGTTATCTGCAAACAAAAATAGGTAAAAAATTAGAAAAGATGGTGGACATTTTTAAAAAAGTACATTTTTAGGGAGTATCCACCAAAACATGAAGAGAATTTGAAAGGATTTGGTGCGATTATATAAAATCAAGGGGGGATTGTTGTGTAACTTTGCTACAAGCAAGATAATTTGACACAAAACCAAACCTCATCTGATATGAAGAAACTCTATTTCCTGGCCCTTGCGGCCCTGCTTCTTGCCGCGTGCAAGACGGAAACGAAGGTTCCTGTGCTGACCATCACGGGTGGTCAGGTCCAGGGTGTTGCGACGGACATTCCCGGTGTCCTCGCGTACAAAGGCATCCCTTACGCCGCGCCGCCGATCGGCGACCTCCGCTGGAAAGAGCCGCAGCCCGTCGTCGCGTGGGACGGTGTGCTGCACGCGGACCGGTTCGGCCATCCCGGCTACCAGGCCGTCCACTATCCCGGCGGCTATTTCACCGAGTGGGGCTATGGCGAGGAGGCCCAGTGCAGTGAGGACTGCCTGTACCTGAACGTCTGGACGACGGCGGCCGGCAAGCCCGGCGAGAAACTCCCGGTCGCTTACTGGATCCATGGCGGCGGCTACCGCGAAGGCTGGGGCTCCGAGCCCGAGTTCGACGGGGAAGAGTTCGCCAACCACGGCGTGGTCCTCGTGTCCATCAACTACCGCCTCGGCGTCTTCGGCTTCCTGGCCCATCCCGAGCTGGCGGCCGAGAGCCCGCACGGCGTGTCCGGCAACTACGGTGTCCTGGACATGATCCAGGGCCTGAAGTGGGTCAAGGAGAACATCGCCCAGTTCGGCGGTGATCCCGACAACGTGATGATCTTCGGCCAGAGCGCCGGCGGCGGCGCCGTCCGCACCCTGGTCGAGTCCCCGCTCGCCCGCGGCCTGTTCAATAAGGCGGTCATCATGAGCGCCGGCGGCATGGGCGGCATGGGCGGCGGCCGTCGTCCGGCTGCGGCGCCTGCGGCTCCTGCGAACGCCCGTCCCGCCACGGCCCGCCCGCCGATGAACTTCGGCCCGCTCACCCTGGAAGATATCCAGAACAACAACAAGAAGATCCTCGACTGGGCCGGCCTGACCGACCTGCAGAAGATGCGCGCCGCCGGCACCGAGACCATCTACGCCCTCAGCACCATCTATGCCGGCGCGAACGGCTTCAGCGGCGGCAACGGCATGTTCGGCGCCGGTCCCGCCCTCACGGGCGCCCCGATCGTGGACGGCTATGTCTCCCTGAAGTCCTTCGACGAGGCGGCCATCGACGGTTCCCTGGCGGATGTCCCGTACATGATGGGCTTCACCAAGGATGACATGGGCAACATGACCGAAGGCATCGCGAACTTCGCGCTGAACCGTCAGGAGAAGGGCGGCAAGTGCTACGCCTACCAGTTCGCCCGTCCGCTCCCGGACGACGGCAGCCAGAAGGTGTATGTCCTCAAGGGCGCTTTCCACTCCTCCGACCTCTGGTACGTGTTCAAGTCCCTGAAGCATTGCTGGCGTCCCTGGACGAAGGGCGACTGGGATCTCGCCGAGAAGGAAGTGACCTACTGGGCCAACTTCTGCAAGTACGGCGACCCGAACGGCCCGGAAGGCGGCGAATGGACCCCTTACACCAAGGAGAACCCGAAGTTCATGGTCTTCAAGCTGGACGAGGCCGACAACGAAGCCTCCGCGATGGGCGATCCCGTCCTCGGCGAGCGCTTCAACTGGCCCCCGCAGCCTCCGAAGGAGGAGAAGTAGTTCCTTTTCCGGCGATTTTTGACTAACTTTACGGCCGAATGAGACGTTTTGCCCTCATATCGGCCGTAATTTTTGTCTGCGCGCTCCTGCGGGCGCAACCGCAGTACGAGTTCCGGATGCTGGACGCATCGGGCGGCCTCCCCGAGAACAATGTCCGGGATATGCTGATGCTGCCCGACGGCCTGATGTGTATCCAGACGACCTCCTACCTGTGCTTTTTCGACGGCGCCGCCTGCCGCAACTACCGCTGGGACCCCGTCCGGGTTCCCTACGCGGAGTACAGCGGGCAGAACCGGCTCGCCTATGATCCGGAAACGGACCGGGTCCTCCTGCATACGCGAGACCGTTCCTGGGCTTTTGACCGGGCGACGCAGACGTTCCTCTACGATGTTCCGCAGCCTGCAGCGCCGGATGATGGAGAACCGGCCGGCCTCTTCCCGGAGGATCTCTCCAGCCGGACCGAGACGGCGGAATCCTCTGACGGCCGCCGCTGGTTCATGTCGGACAAGCACATCATCCTGTATCATCCCAAGACGGGACAATTGACCGAACGGGAGACGATTCCCGTCGGCAGCGACGACCTGTTCACCTCCATCGCCGTGGACAAGGAGGACAACCTTTGGATCGGAACCGCCCGCTCCGGCGTCCGGATCCTGTACAAGGACGGCTCTTCCTACCGCTTGCCGCGGCTGGACCGCATCGACGGGAAGCCGGTCTATCCCCATACGGACATCTCCAAGATCTACGCGGACCCGCAGGGCGGCGTCTGGATCGCCACCCAGCAGGAAGGCATCCTCTACTGGCACCGGGACATCATCCGGATCCGGACGGTCGACGCGCAGTCCCTTTCCGGGGGCGCGATGCCGGACGAGAGCGTGAAATGCCTGGCGGAGGCCCCGGACGGAAGCGTCCTGGTGGGTACGATCCATGGTCTCCTCCGCTATGACCCCGGGACCCGCCGGATGGACATTCCGTATCCTGAACTGAAAGATGAGCTGGTGATCAGCCTGTTCGTGGACTCCCGGGCCCGGATCTGGGCGGGCACCTTCTACAACGGCCTGTACCGGATCGACGGCCGTCAGGTGCGGCATTACAGCTATCCCGAGCCCTCGAACGTGGACGTCTCCTATCAGCATGCCACGCCCAACCTGAACTGCGTCCGCCTCCTCCGGGAGGACGGGAACGGGCAGTACTGGATCTCCGTCTATGGCGGCGTGGGCCGGTTCGATCCGGAAACCGGCCGGATCGACCTGCTCCGGGAAAACCATCCGGAGCTGGCGCGGTACATGGTGGTCCGGGACCTTTATCTGGGGGAGGAAGGCGCCCTCGTGGCGGCCGGGGACAACGGACGTTTCCTGTACCGGCCGGCGCAGGACGAAGTGGCGAAGGTGGACACGGCGGACGCCTATGCGCTGACGAACCAGATCCTCCAAGACGCCGCCGGAAGGGTCTGGCTGGCGGAGTCGGACGGTCTCTACATCCGGGATGCCCGGTCCGGAAACCGGCGCCTCCTGCAGTCCGGGATGGTGATGGCGGTTTCCGAGGACGCCGCGGGCAACATCTGGGCCTCTTCCACCAACAGCCTCATCCGCCTGTCGTTCGCCCCGGACGGGACGGTTTCCCGGACCGATTACGGGCAGTCGGACGGCGTGGATTGCGGGGCGTTCTTCCAGAATTCCGTCCTGCGCCATTCGGACGGACATCTGTATTTCGGCGGTGCGGCGGGATTCTGCATCATCGACCCGGAGGCGATGGTCCTGTCGGACTATGGGATTCCTCCGATGATTTCTTCCTTCAAGGTGGAAGGCGCCGAGCGGAGCGCGGACAATGTGGTCCTGAAGTATAACGAGGCTTCCCTGGACATCTCCTTCACGAACCTCAATTACGCGAATCCCACGCATACGACCTACCGCTACCGGCTGGAAGGCTTCGACAAGGAATGGCATACGGTCACGTCCCAGCCCATGGGGACGGTCGGCTATACCTTCCTGGAACCGGGAAAATACACGTTCCGGGTGCAGGCGGCGAACAACGGGACGGACTGGAGCCCTGAGACGGCGCTCCCGATTGAGATCAAGCCGCCTTTCTGGCGGACTACCTGGGCTTACGCCCTGTACGCCCTGCTCATCGCCGGCATCCTGTTCAGCGTCATCCGGTTCTTCTATATGCGGGAGAAACGGCGGATGGCCGACCAGGCGGCGGAGGAACAGCGGCGGCAGGAGGAGGAACTGAACCAGATGAAGTTCCGGTTCTTCACGAACATCTCCCACGAGCTTCGCACGCCGCTTTCCCTGATCATCCTCCCGCTGGAGAGCCTGATGAAGGAGAAGGAGGGAACCGAGGAGTATTCCCGGCTGGATACGATGCACCGCAATGCGAAGTCCCTGCTGGACCTGGTGAACCATCTGCTGGATTTCCGGAAGGTGGAGATGGGCGGCGAGAAAATCCGCCTCCGCAGCGGCAATTTCTCGGATTTCGTGGCCGGGGTGCTGGACGCCTTCCAGGACGCGGCGGCGAAGAAGGACATCGGCCTCGTGCTGACGGACACCTCCTCGAATCCGATGATGGCGTTCGACAGCTCGATGATGCAGAAGGTGGTGAACAACCTGCTCTCCAACGCCTTGAAATTCACGCCGGCAGGCGGTTCCGTCGAGGTGCGCCTCTCCGACGCCCCGGACCGGAAGGTCCTCCTGGAGGTGTCGGACACCGGCATCGGCATCCCTGCGGCCGACCTTCCACAGGTCTTCGACCGTTTCTACCGGAGTTCGAACGCGGGAACGGAACTCGGTTCGGGCATCGGCCTGAGTCTTGTACGCCAGTATGTGGAAATGCACCAGGGAACCGTATCCGTCCAGTCCGAGGAGGGGAACGGGACCACTTTCAAGGTATTGCTGCCCACGGACCTGGAGGAGAGCGCCTCCGAGGGAACCGAGGAGGCCGCTGCGGCGGAGCCGGTTTCCACGCCGGAAACGGCCGGAACCCGCAAGCGCATCTTCGTCGTCGATGACAATGCGGATTTCCGGAACTACCTGTGCGAGGAGCTTTCCCGCGACTACAGCGTTTCCTCCGCGGCTGACGGGGAGGAGTGCCTGCGCAAACTGCCGTCGGTCCGTCCCGACATCGTGGTGACGGACGTGATGATGCCCAATATGAACGGATTCGAGCTCACGCGCCGGATCAAGGAGGATGTCGACACGTCGCACATCGCCGTCATCCTGCTTTCCGCGCGGATGTCCGAGGATATCCGGACGGAGGGATACGAGTGCGGCGCGGATTCCTACCTGACCAAGCCGTTCAAGATGGACATGCTCCAGGTCCGCATCAAGAACCTCCTGGACGAACGCGAGAAACGGATCCGGTCCTTCTCCGGCACCGCCGAGGTGTCCCCGATGCACGTGACGGTCGCGACCGTGGACCAGAAGCTGATGGCGCGGATTACGGAGAAACTGGAGGAGAACCTGGACAACACCGAATACTCGGTGGAGGAGCTGGCCTCGGACGTGGGCATGCACCGGATGAACCTGTACCGGAAGATCCAGTCGCTGTACGGCATGACGCCTTCCGAGTTCATCCGCACGATGCGGCTCAAGCGGGCCGCCCAGCTGCTCACGGACGACCCCAACCTCTCCGTGACCGAAGTGGCGGACATGGTGGGATTCAACACGCCCAAGTACTTCACCCGCTATTTCAAGGAGATGTTCGGCGTGCTGCCGTCCCAGTACAACAAGGGATAGGCGTCAGACTTTCATGAACGCGCGGCCGCTGCGGCCGTCGATGCAGATCTTGAGGGGCTCGTCCAGGCGGATGAGCCTCCAGTATTTTGTCTCCTCGGCGGCGGGAAGGGCGTCCAGGATGGACGTGTCGAACTCGTCCTCGCGGCGGGCGAACGGGTCCACATGGACGAAGCCCACGTTGAAGGACGTGAGGTTCTGGAAGAAGTGCGTGCCCTGGCTCGGGTCGATGCGGAAGTCCGGCAGGACGCATTCCACGAGGGCTTTCACCTCCGAGATGTCGCTCCATTTGACCGGGATTCCCAGGGACGGGATGCTAGTGCCCCAGCGGCCGTAGCCGACCAGGACGTAGCCGCGGCCTTCGTCCCGCATCCGGTTGTTGATGGCGGCGATCTCGTCGGCCATCGCCTTGGTTTCCATCTTGTCGAAGCGTTCCTTCGGAATGTAGACGATGTCCTTCACGTCCGTCACCCAGCCGGTGCCGAGGGCGCTGCCGGAACGGAGGAACGCGCCGCTGTCGTCGACCCCGTTCCAGTCCACCTCGGTGTCCAGGCTGTCGGACGAGATGGGACGGATCTGCAGGACATGGAAGGTGGCGGACCGGTCGGCGGGCTTGTCCAGGTTCGCGGCGAACTCGATCTCCACGCAGCACTTCATCTCCTGCTGGCCGATCTCCAGGAGTTCCTTCAGGATGTCCGCGAGGGGGAAGGTGTTGTAGCGGAGGATATGGGCGAAGGTGACGAACTTGGGACCGCGCGGGAGGGGGGAGTCCACCATCCGCTGGTTCTCGTAGTCGAAGGTGGAGACGACCTTCTGCAGGTTCCGGAAGTCCTTGCATTCGCTGATGCGGAGCCTCGCCAGGTTCACGGCATCGTCGACGGACGTCTTGAAGGTCTCTGGCTTGAGGTTCAGGCCGTACATGTACTGCTGGGTCTCCTGCATGGTCAGTTCCGGGGTGGAGGTCTGGATGACGTGGCCGGGGTAGGCGGGGGAGAAGCGGAGCGTCTGCTCGCCGTCCACGACCGCCTTCCCAAGGCCGAAGGCCAGGCGGACGATGCCCTCCTCGGGCTTTTCGTGGCCCACGGGATAGAAGTTCAGCGACCGGGCGACGCCGGAGAGGGTCGGGAACCACAGGCCGTGGTCCTCGCTGCCGCACACTTCCTGCAGGACGATGGCCATCTTCTCCTCGGAGATCATATTGCCGGTGGCCAGGATGTAGCTGCGGGCGGAAGCGTAGTAGACCGAGGCGTAGACGCTCTTGATAGCCTTGGAGATGAGCCGAAGCTCCTGGTCCTCGTTCTCCGTGGCCGGCACCATGCAGGTGGAATAGACCCCGGCAAACGGCTGGTAGTAAGAGTCTTCCAGCTTGGAGGACGACCGGATGGCGAGCGGCTTGCGGACATGGCGGATGAAGATGCGGAGGGCCTCCGTCAGGTCCTGGGGCAGGGTGGAGGCGACGAATTCCGAGAGGATCTCCTCGTCGGAGAGGTCCGCATTGATGACGTATTGGAGACCGTTCTCAAGGATGAAGCGGTCGAAGAAAGTTGTCGTGATCACCAGGGTACGGGGAACCAGCACGCGCACGCCCTCCCACTTGTCGTACAGGTCGTAGCGCTGGAGCATCTGGTTCAGGAAGGCGAGGCCGCGGGCCTTGCCGCCCAGCGAGCCGTCGCCCAGGCGGGCGAAGCGGATGGCGTCGTTGTAGCGTTCGGGCTCGAAGCGGGCCACCACGCCTAGTCCCTGCTCCATCCGGTAGCGCCGGATGGAGCGGATCGTCGTCTCCCGACGGTCCGCGGAGTTGTCGAAATGGCTCTTCTTGACCCGGTTTCCGACCTCGAACAGGCCGCGGGCCAGCAGCCAGCGGGAGATGTAGTTCTTGGAGGCCAGGCGGTCGAGGTCCTCGTCCGAGATGGCGGCGAGGATGCGCTCGGCTCCGTACAGGTCGCTGGCGCGGGCGGTTTCCTCGCCGGTCTCGGGATCGGTGACGACGAAGTCGCCGAAGCCGAACTCCCGGCCGATGAACTCCGCCAGGTCGTGGTTGAGGGTCTTGGAGCGCTTGATAAGGAAGCCGGCCTGCAGGGACTTGGCCACCGGACGCATGCTTTCCTGCGAGGACTGCATCAGGATGGGCATCTTGGGATCGTCCTTGCGGATCATCCGGCACAGGTCGATGCCCGCGTCCAGCTTCTCCTGCGAGGGCTTGTCGCCCCGGTGCAGGACGAAGCCGATGTCGGAGATGACCCCCAGCATGTTGCTCTTGTATTTCTCGTACAGGGCGACGGCGTCGTCATAGTTCGTGGCCATCAGGATTTTCGGACGGGCCCGCTTGCGGAGGCTCTGCTGGCTCTCGTTGAGGGCGTCCCGGATGGCTTCGCTGTTCTGCAGGAGGATGAGGCGGTACAGTTCGGGGAGGTAGATGGAGTAGAAGCGGACCGAGTCCTCCACCAGGAGGATGCACTGGACGCCGTTCTCCAGGATGTCCACGGGCGCGTTCCGGCTGTCCTCCAGGAGCTTGATGATGGCGATGATCAGGTCCGTGGAGTTGTTCCAGCAGAAGATGCCGTCGAAATGGCTCAGGTCGTGGCTCTCCATCTTCTTGTAGATCTCCTTCGCGAAGGCGGTGAGCAGGACGACGGAGGTGTCCGGGTCGATGGCCTTGGCCCGCTGGGAGAAGTCGAACACGTCCACCTCGCCCACGTTGTACATCGTGATGACGAGGTCGTACTGCGCCCCATTCTCCATCATCTCCAATGCTTCCACGGTGGATTCCGCCCGCTCGAGCACCGGCGGGTTGGAGAGGTTCAGTTCGGAATACTCCGCGGTAATCCGGGGCTCTATGCGCCCGTCCTCTTCGAGGGCGAACTTGTCATAGTTGTTGCATACCAGCAGGATCCGGCGGATTCGCCGGGCCATCAGGGGAGAAGCCGTTTCAGTCATCGTTCTGTCCGTTAATCCCACAAATATACGAAAAAAGATCCTTTCGTCGGCCGGGACCCGTCCGGATTGGCGGGATCATTCCCGCGGGACGGGCATGCGGATGTAGGAACCGGGGTGGTCGAAGTGGATGTGGGTGTAGCCTGAGGCGGCGAGGAGTTCGGTGACGGCGTCCATGGCGCCGGCGTACGCCTTTGATTTGAGCCCGTAATGGTCCGCGCCCATCAGGAGCCGCGTCCGGGCCGTTTCCAGCAGGCCGGTGACTTCCTCGTGCGTCCATCTGCCGGTCTCGGCGAAGACCTCGAAATCGGACGGGTTCACGATCACGTCGAGGTATTGCGGCGCGGGAAGGCGGATCCAGGCCGTGTCGCCCACGAAGCGGATGTCTTCCTCGGTCATGTCCATCAGGTCCAGGCCGGCGCGGACCGTCCCCTTCGCGATGAGGACGAGGTGGTCGTCCACATCCTTGCCGAGTCCTTCGGCCAGGGAGCCCAGGGCGGAGGAGGAGAAGGCGTTCTCCTTGGTCCGGGAAAGGACCATCTCATCGTAGTAGCAGGCCGTCGTCAGCTCGCCGAGCGAGCGGATCTTGGTAATGATGACCGGGGTGTCGTCGATGGTGAGGGAGCGCTTCACGCGGCCGTCGCCCCGGGTGAGGAAGAGGGCGGCCAGAAGGATCAGGACAGCCAGCAAAACGGCCGCCGGGGTGATCTTGACGACGATTTTCTTCTCCATGGGCCCTCCTATCTGAATACTACTTCGACGGTTTCGAACCCCATCTTGCCGAACACGGACGCGAAGAACCGGCGGGCGTTCTCATCGGCCTTCTCCAGGATGCCGAGGGAGGGGACGCTGCTGCGGATCTGCTTTTCTCCCTGACGGAGGAGGGCGTTGCGCTCCTCGGCGGAGAAGGAGTGGCGGAACATCGTCACATGGTCATATTCTTCCCGGATTTCAGAGGCCGGCATATCCAAGGAGAGCAGGGTGGCGTGGGGGATGGTGACGGTCACGCGGTTCCCGGTCCAGTCGATGTCGACATCGTCCGGGCCGAAGGTGGCCAGGTCGATGCCGGCTTTCAGGTAGGCCGTGCAGCTGAGGAGGATCTTCCGGTCCCCGAGCTTGTACCAGGCGCCTTCGTCATCGGCTTTGATGATCTTGCTGACCCGGTATTCGACCAGGCTCAGCTGCTTCATCGCCGTGATGGCCTCGATTTCACGCTGCACCGTCTCCTCTACGGCGGAATGGCCTCCGCATCCCGGCGCCGTCAGGAGGATGACGCCGAGAAGCGCAAGGAAAACCGTATGGAGCATCTTCCGCATCTTTGGGCAAAGATACGAAAAACAAGTGAGCGAAAAAAGGATGCCCGGCTATTGCGCCGGGGCCGGGACCGGGGCGTCTTCAGGGACGACTTCCGGGGCGGCCTCAGGGGCCGGGATGGAACGCGGCGTGAACTCGATCCGGTAGGGGAGCGGCTCTAAGAATTTCGAGAACAGGTTCATGGCATTCTCGTAGGCCCTGTCCAGCAGCCCGCTTTCCAGCGCATCCTGCTCCAGGCGGGCCGACCGTATCCGAGTGAGTTCCTGGACCTGCTTGATGTCCCATTTGCCTCTGCGGGAGAATTCTTCCACCCCTTCTACATCCTCGGAGATTCCCAGGATGACCGGTTCGGGAAGGGTGATGAACAGCACGGAATCCTTCTCGATGCGGAAACTGTCTTGGGTCAGGTCGTCCATTTTGATGCCGGCCTTCACGACGGCGCTCACGATCACCACCACTTCATCCTTGGGATCCGGGGTCTTGATCCTGCCTTTCTTGTCCCGGTCGGGATTCTCTACCAGATCGGTCTTCTTGCCGCTGACGACCAGATCCTCGTAGTAGCAGGCGGTCACGAGGTCCTTTTTCGCAACGACGCCATTGATGACGGTGCTGATTTCCTTGATTTGCTGATGGGGCCTGAAAGGATGGGTCTTGAAATATCGGAAAAGGGCGAAGGCGCACCCGCCTCCCACCAGGACGACGATGGCGGAGATGATCAGGATCGTCTTGGTGTTCATCTCGGAAAAAACTTTCTTGAAAAGCTGTGACATGATACTCATAGCCGTGTCCTCCTAACCTACTGCTTCGATTTCTTCTTCTGTTTCCGTCGATTCTTCCGGGCCGGATGCCCCGACAGCCTTCTCCCGGCTCTTCCCCTTCGGGGGCTTCTGTGCCACTTCGGAAGAGAAGACGACTTCGACTTCGTCGTAGCCCAGTGAGTTGAACAGGGATGTGAACGTGCGCTGGGCATTCGCCTTCGCATCGTCCAGGATCGGATATCGTTTGTGGTCCTGGATTTCTTTCAGGATGGTTTCCTTTCCCTGCATCGCCACGTTGATTACTTCCTCCCATTTGATGGGGGAACGGAGGAAACCTACCTCCTCAAATTCCTTGTTGATATCATCGAACGGAACCTCGCAACTGAGGATCACGGGATCGGGAAGTCTGATCCAGGCGCTTTTGGCCTTCCTTTTGAGTATGATGTCCTTTTGGGGGTTGAAATCTTTCATGTCCAGGCCGGCGATGATTTCGGCCTTGAAGGTAACCAGCATTCTCCGGTCTCCGAAGATCCAGATGCCTTTTTCATCCTCGTTATCGCCGCTTCTGGCGACGGACCTGGTTTTGTAGGAGACCAGTTCCAGCCTCTGTTCGGGGGTAATCTTGGCGACCGTCTTCTCGACGAGTCTTTTGCTGGCCTGGCCGGATGAGAACCCCGCCGCGAGGAGGAGGGGAATCCATACTGCCAGCAGCCATCTGAGCAGGTGAATGGGCTTGCGCATGGCGAAAAGAAGATTAGAATTGTGAATAAATACGTTGTTAAATTCGTTATATGCACAAATTTACGAAATAAAAAAGGCATCTGCAAGAACAAAATAAAGGCCCCGTCGATGACGGAGCCTTCAGATGATTCGCAGCGTGCGCAGGTCAGCGACCGGCGACGAGTTCGAACCAGTCCTGGGCGGTCTTGATGTCGCCCTTAGACCAGCAGGAGCCGAACGAATAGCGGACGGGCTGGCCGGAGGTGACGTACTTCCAGACGAGGAGATGGGTTCCGTCCTCGGAGAGGCTGGTGCCTTCGGCGTCAGGCATCACGACCGCGACGCCCAGCATGCCGTCCTCGGGTTCGAAGGTCTGGTCGGAAGCGTGCTCCCAGATGGCCACGCGGCCGGGCTGGACGAGCTGCTTCTCGACGGTCTCCAGCGCGGCGTGGATGTTCATGCCGGCGGCGATCGCGAGGGTGTCGGTTCCTTCGAAGGTATAGACATCCTCCACGGCGCAGAAGTAGGTGTCCGGGACTACGGTGACGGTCTTGTCGAGCGCAACCATCACGCTGTCAGGGGTTTGCCACTGCGGGTAGTGGAGCGTGAACACCACCTTCTCCGGGCTTTCCTCCACGATTTCCCAGGACCGGTAGTTCGTGGCCGGGAAGCACAGTTTCCCGTCGATGAGCGGGGACGAAGCGCCGCCGCCCAGGCTGACCGCGACCTTGTAGCAGTCCTTCCCGCCATGGTCGTGGTGGTAGTATTCGTCGCTCTGGGTCTCGAAGCCCTTGTACCACTCGTCGGCGACGAGCTTGCCGGGGAGTTTCACCCAGATGTCCAGGCCGGGGGAGGTGGGATTCCCCTCCAGCGCCTTGCCGTAGAAACGGCCGGCGATGAGGTTGTTCTCGAAGACGAAGTCGTCGGACCGCTCGGGAACGAAGCGGGCCATCACTTTCTTCTCCTGGGAGCAGGCGCACAGGGCAGCCGCCGCCGCGAGGAGGATGAGGATCCGTTTCATGCTATCTCAGGTCTTTGGTGGCGCACCAGTCCATGTCGTTGTAGTCGTCGTTCTCGCCGCACATGCCCCAGATGAAGGTGTAGTTGCGGGTGGCGCAGGCGGAGTGGATGCTCCACTGCGGGGAAATGACGGCCTCCTCGTTGTGCATCCAGATGTGGCGCGTTTCCTGGGGCTCGCCCATGAAGTGGCACACGGCCGCGTCTTCCGGAAGCTCGAAGTAGAAGTAGACCTCCATGCGGCGGTCGTGGGTATGGGCGGGCATCGTGTTCCAGGTGCTGCCCGGGGCGAGCTCGGTCATGCCCATCTGGAGCTGGCAGCAGGGGACCACCTCCTTGACCAGCAGGCGGTTGATCGTGCGCTCGTTGCTCTCCTCCAGGGAACCGAGGTGCATCACCACGGCGTCCTTCTTGGAAACCTTCTTCACGCCGGTCTCCTTGTGGGCGGTGGCGGAGCAGAAGTAGAAGTGCGCGGGCTTCGCGGGGTCGATGCTACGGAAAGAGACGTGGCGGTTGCCACGGCCGACGTAGATGGCCTCCTTGTAGGGAATCTCGTATTCCTCGTCGCCGACTTTCACGACGCCGGTGCCACCGACGTTGATGATGCCGATCTCGCGGCGCTGGGTGAAGTATTCGGCGCGGAGGACTTCCGGGGCCTCGAGGACGAGTTCCCCGTCGACCGGGACGGCGCCGCCGGCGATGATGCGGTCGAATATGGAATAGACCATGTTGATCTCGCCGGGAACCATGATGTTCTGCACGAGGTACTCCTTGCGGATGCGCTCGGTGTCGTAATGCTTGGCGTCAACGTTGCTGGACGCCTGGCGGACGGTGCAATTCACTTTACTCATATCACTTGGGCTGTTTTCCGATGTAAGCGAGGATACCGCCGTCCACATACAGGATGTGGCCGTTCACGGCGTCGGAGGCGTGGGAGGCGAGGAACACGGCGGGACCGCCGAGTTCGGATGGCTCGAGCCAGCGGCCGGCCGGGGTCTTCGCGCAGATGAAACTGTCGAAGGGATGGCGGCTGCCGTCGGGCTGGCGCTCGCGCAGGGGAGCGGTCTGGGGCGTGGCGATGTAGCCGGGGCCGATGCCGTTGCACTGGATGTTGTACTCGCCGTATTCGGAGCAGATGTTGCGGGTGAGCATCTTCAGGCCGCCCTTCGCGGCGGCGTAGGCGCTCACGGTCTCACGGCCGAGCTCGGACATCATCGAGCAGATGTTGATGATCTTGCCCTCGCGGCGCTCCATCATCTCGGGGAGCACGGCGGAGGAAACGATGAACGGGGCGACGAGGTCCACGTCGATGACGGCCTGGAACTCGGAGCGCTTCATCTCGTGCATCGGGATGCGCTTGATGATGCCGGCGTTGTTCACGAGGATGTCGATCTGGCCCACCTCTTCGTGGATCTTCTCCACGAGGGCTTTCACGTCGTCTTCCTTGGTCACGTCGCACACGTACCCGTGCACGTTCGTGATGCCCGCTTCCTTATAGTTGTTCAGGCCCCGCTCCAGCGCGGCTTCGTTGATGTCATTGAAGATGATGTTCCGGATGCCCGCCTCGACAAACGCCTTGGCGATGCTGAAACCGATTCCGTAAGAAGCGCCGGTGATCCAGGCGTTCTTGCCTTCGAGGGAGAAAGGATTGGTCATGATGTTATAAGGTTTTAAGCGATTTTCGGTTGCCGATGCAAAGATACAAACGTTTGTATTCATTTCAAAATCTTTCGCGGAAGAAAGGTCGATTTGTTACAAAACGGCTCGTCAGACGTGACGATGTGACATTTTATCCCCTTATTTGTTACATACAAACGATTGCACCTTTAAATTAATCGCGACCTTTGCAACAGCAACCACGGATTCGAACAATCAATCCAAATAACCAAACATCTTTATGAAAATGTCCAACACTCTCAAGCACGTCCTCCGGCTCGCCGCCGTGGGCGCGGCCCTGCTTTTCGGAGCGGAGGCCTTCGCCCAGACCGTGAGCGGTCAGGTCGTCGACACGGCGGGGCAGCCGGTCATCGGCGCCACCGTCATCGTGGACGGGACGACGAACGGAGTCGCCACCGACCTCGACGGCCGGTTCTCCCTCCGGGCTGCGGCCGGTTCTCCCGTCACCGTGACCATCATCGGCTACAAGGATGTCCACACCGTCCTCGCTCCCGGCATGGTCGTCACCCTCGAAGAGGACAACGAACTTCTGGATGAAGTCGTCGTCGTGGGTTATGGCACCGTGAAGAAGGAATCCCTCTCCGGTTCCGTCGCCGTGGTCAAGGAAGAGATGCTCCAGGAAAAGGGAGCGCTCTCCAGCCCGGTGCAGGCCCTACAGGGCCAGGTTCCCGGCGTGATCATCACCCGCGCCTCCTCCGCCCCTGGCGACGAGAGCTGGTCGATGTCGCTCCGCGGCGCCGTCTCCGCCAACAACTCCGAACCCCTCGTGATCATCGACGGTGTCGCCTATGACAGCGTCAACGCCCTCCGCCTGCTGAACTCCGACGATATCGCCTCGATGTCCTTCCTGAAGGACGCGGCGGCCTCCATCTACGGTTCCCGCGCGGCCGGCGGCGTCGTACTCATCACCACCAAGAAAGGCGCGGCGGGCAAGGTGAAGATCAGCTACAACGGCTCCGTCACGATGAAGACCGTCGGCCGCCTTCCTTCCCTGATGACCCTGGACGAGTGGGCCGATTCCGTGATGACGGCCCTGGAGAATGACAACAATACCGCGCACACGTGGTACTACTACGCCCAGCTCGCCAAGCAGTACAAGGGTGGTTTCATCGACCTGCAGAACCAGCCGAACCCCTACGGCACCACCGCCTTCACCGATGTCGAGGACTTCGTGTTCGACGACAAGGTGGACTGGTTCGGCTCCGTGTTCGGCAACGCCTGGTCCACCAACCACGACCTGAGCGTCACCGGCGGCAACGACGCCGCAACCTACCGTCTTTCCCTGGGCTATGCCTATGACGGCTCCCCGCTCCAGTACGGCCGGAACAACAACCAGCGCTACAACTTCCGCCTGAACAATACGTTCAAGATCACTTCCTGGTTCTCGATCGATTCTTCCATCGGCTACAACCGCCAGGACCAGATCGCCCCGGTGGACGTGGGCGCCCTCCTGTCCACGACCGTCCCGATGCCGGGCCTTCCGCTCTTCACCAAGGACGGCAAGGCCTACCGCTGGGGTACCTGGAACTCCCCGGCCGCCCAGGCCGAGTTCGGCGGCGACAACAAGCTGGCCGTCTCCGCCTTCACGCTCAGCGAGACCCTGAAGTTCCGCCTGGCCTCCTGGCTCGACGCCAACGTGAACCTCGGTTACAACACCGACACGGCCATGCGCAACAAGGACAATCACTCCGTCGAATACTACAACTACACGGGCACGAAGATGCTCGCCCTCAATCCGACGGCTGCCAACAGCTATTACGAGCAGACGGCCTCCCGGACCGACTTCTACTCCGCATCGGCCTACCTGAACGCCCACAAGAGCTTCGCCGACGCGCACAACACCAGCCTCACCCTCGGTACCCAGTACGAGTTCAAGGACTATCGCTACTTCGGCGCCCATGCGAAGGACATCCAGACCGGCCTCGAGGTCGTGAACGGCGCGGGTGACATCACCCTGGTGAGCCCGAACCGCTGGCAGTTCGCCGTGGCCTCCTTCTTCGGCCGCGCCAACTACGACTACAAGTCCCGCTACCTCGTGGAACTCCAGGCCCGTTACGACGGCTCCTCCAAGTTCCTCCCGCAGAACCGCTGGGCCTTCTTCTGGGGCGGCTCCCTGGCCTGGCGCATCGCCCAGGAGCCTTTCCTGAAGGATGTCGAGTGGCTCGACGAGTTCAAGCTCCGCGCCTCCTACGGCGAGGTCGGTAACCAGAGCGGCATCGCCAACTACGACGGCGTGCAGCTGTACAACACGGCGGCTTCCACCGGCGCTCTCGTCGGCAACGGCCTCCTTTCCACTATCAGCACCAACGGTTCCTTCGCCTCCACGTCCCGTACTTGGGAGCGGATCAAGAACTACAACCTGGGTCTCGACTTCGGCTTCTTCGGCAACCGCCTCACCGGTACGGTGGAGGTCTTCCAGAAGAAGAACGACAACATGCTCGTGTCCATCGACTTCCCGTCCATCCTCGGCGACACCGCGCCGAAGGCCAACTCCGGCAAGTTCAAGGCCTGGGGTTACGAGGGAATGCTCAACTGGCGCCACCAGGTCAGCCGCGACTTCGGCTACAACTTCGGCGGCACCTTCACCTTCGCCCGCAACCAGCTCGTCAACCTGGGCGGTCAGGCGACCGTGGAGAACAACAAGTTCGTCTCCAACCGCGAAGGCTATCCGCTGAACTCCCTGTTCGGCCTGCAGTACGGCGGCAAGATCACCAGCGATTCCGTCCGGGAAGCCTATCTTTCCAAGTACTATGACGGCAACGGCATCGGCATGCCGAGCGAGCTCCGCCTCGGCGACAACATGTACGTCGACCAGAACGGCGACGGCAAGCTGGACATGAACGACTATGTGTACCTCGGCACCGACACGCCGGAAATCCAGTACTCCTTCAACGCCGGCGTCCAGTACAAGGGCTTCGACCTCGCCGTGATCTTCCAGGGCGCCGCCAACCGCATCATGTGGAACGGCATCAACAACTGGACGGTCCCGATGCGGGCCCTGTACACCAACACTTCCTCCTATACGATCGGGAATGTCTGGTCCGCCTCCAATCCGGACGGCTACTACCCGCCCTACACCTCCAACGGAAACATCAACAACTACAACTACCAGACTTCCACCTGGTCGGTTTCCGACGGTTTCTATCTCCGTCTGAAGAACGTCACCCTGGGCTACAACCTGCCCGAGACGGCGGTCAAGCGCGTCGGCTTCATCTCCGGCCTGCGCCTCTTCTTCACCGGCACGGACCTCTGGGAGTACACCAAGGTCCTGGACGGCTGGGATCCGGAAGCCAAGAGCGCCCCGAGTTCCACCTCCCGGTATCCGTTCATGCGGGGTTACTCCTTCGGTGTCAACGTTACCTTCTAATCCTGACGCGATATGAAAAGAATCATCAACATACTGAGCATCGCGGCCGCCGCCCTCTTTGCGTCCGCTTGCATGGACCTTTCCCCGAAAGCCCAGCTCTCTGACGCGCAGGTGTGGTCCAGTCCCGCCAACTACAGCCTGTTCGCCAACCAGTTCTACGGCTGGACCCGCGATTTCCAGGGCTCCGACTATATGTGCAGCTGGACGGACGGCGTCCATTCCGACACCCGTTCCGACCTCGTCGCCACGCCCAACCTGAACGTGTACAGCGCCGGTTCCAACTCCATCCCTTCCACGGACGGCAACTACAAGACCCTGTACAAGCGCATCTACTACACGAACCTGCTGCTCAAGAACGCCGCGGAATTCGAGCCCAAGGCCGACATCGCCATCCCGATGGGCGAGGCCTACTTCTTCCGCGCCTACTTCTATTTCGAGCTCGTCCAGATCTTCGGTGACGTGATCTACACCGACACGCCGCTGGACATGGACTCCGAGAAGCTGTACGGCAAGCGGAACGACCGCCTGGAGGTGATCCGCCACTGCGTGGACGACCTGAAGAAGGCCGCCGAGCTCCTTCCCGAGATGCCGACCGAGGACGGTCGCGTCGCGAAGGGCGCCGCCAACGCCTTCCTGAGCCGTGTCGCCCTGTACGAGGGCTCCTGGCAGAAGTTCCACAACAACAACGCTTCCGCCGCGAACGAGCTCTTCGCCACCGCCGCGGCCGCCGCGAAGGCTGTCATCGACAGCAAGGCCTACTCGCTCTTCTACAGCGACGCTCTCGGCGGGAAGGACAGCTACCGCTACATGTTCATCCTGGAGAACACCGACTGCAACCCGGCCAAGCTCACCAAGGCGGACAACAAGGAGTACATCTTCTCCCACCGCCACGACGAGGCCACGAAGAAGATCGGCACCAACATCACCCACGGCGCCCAGAACAGCGGTGTGTACGTGACCCGCAAGCTCGCGGACATGTACCGCTGCCAGGACGGCCTGCCGATCGCGAAGTCTCCCAAGTTCCAGGGCTACGCCGGCCAGAACACCGAGTTCGCCGACCGCGACAACCGGATGAACGCCACCCTGCTCCGTCACGGCCAGAAGTACTGGAACAACGACGGCAAGTGGCGCACCACCTGGACCGCCGCCGACGAGGAGGACGCCCTCACCTGCGACCGCCGCTCCCAGTCCGGCTATATCAACAACAAGTGGGCGACCGAGCGCAAGGTCGACGACACCAACGAAGGCTACGACTATCCGGTCATCCGCTACGCCGAAGTGCTCCTGAACTACGCCGAAGCCGTGTATGAGCAGGGCGAAAGCATCTCCGACGCCGACCTCGACCTCTCCCTGAACCTCGTCCGCCAGCGCTCCAATCCGGACATGGTGAAGCTCTCCAACAGCCTGGTCTCCGCCAACGGCCTGTCGATGCGCGAAGAGATCCGCGCCGAGCGCACCGTGGAACTCGCCCTCGAGGGCTTCCGCGTGGACGACCTCAAGCGCTGGAAGACCGCCGAGACCGAGATGCCGCAGAACCTGCGGGGCATCCCGATGACCGGCTGGTTCGCCACCAACTGGACCAACCAGACCCGTCCGCTGGACGCCGACGGCAGCATCATCCTCTACGACGGCCGCGTGTGGGCCGAGAAGAACTATCTGTATCCGATTCCGAGCGACGAGCTGCAGCTCAACCCCGAGCTCGGTCAGAACAAAGGTTGGAACTAAACAATGGACTGCGATATGAAAAAGTATATCATCCTCGTCGCCGCCGGCCTCGCCGCCCTCGCTTCCTGCCAGAAGAAGGAATCCTATGTGCTGGATTCCGTGGTGATGGCCAAGACCCTGGAATTCACCTATTCCGACACCGACGCCGCGAAGTTCTACACGGATGAGAACGGATCGACCGTCTTCCCGATGGTCGTGGGCGAGTCCGTGGACTTCTCCTACGCGGTGACTCCTTCCCTGGAGGAGCTCACCAACCCTGAGATCGTCTGGGCCTCCGGCGACCCTTCCGTCGCCACCGTGGACCAGAACGGCCATATCACCGCCGTGGGCGCCGGCACGACGTCCATCTCCATCGAGCATAAGCCGAGGAACCTCACCTGCCTGCCTTCCATCACCGTGAAGGTGTCCCAGACCCTGGTTCCCGCCACTTCCATCCAGATCATCGACGCCTCCGAAGGCGTGGACGAGATCTACGGCCTGCCGAAGGTCGCGGAAGGGGAGTCGATGCAGATGAAGGCCGTCATTTCCCCGGAAGACGCCACGTACAAGACGGTCATCTGGAGCGTGACGCCGGCTGCCAACGCCACCATCGATCCAGTCACCGGCCTGCTGCACGGTGTCGCCTACGGCAAGATCGAGGTCAAGGCCACGGCCCTGGACGGCAAGGGCGCCACCGCCACCCACGAGATGATCGTGGACAAGATCATCGAGCCCACCGGCATCAAGGTGGCCGAGAACAGCGTCATCCTCTCCGTTTCCGACGGCAAGTATGAGCTCGGCTACGAGACCTATCCGGCCGTCTGCACCAAGTCCCGCCTGGTCTGGACCAGCTCCGACGAGGAAGTCCTGACCGTGAACAAGGGCGTCGTGACCATCAAGAAGTACGGCAAGGCCACGGTCACCGTGAGCACGCAGTCTTCCGAGGCCGCTCCCGCCGGCTATGTCTCCTCCGCCACCATCGAGGTGAACGTCCCGGCCGGCTTCTACCGCGAGCACAACGAGAATCCGGACCTGTGGATCACCAAGACGAACGGCGCCACGAAGGAGCTCCGCATCAGCGACGCCGGCGAGCGCTACCTGTACATCGTCCCGAACAAGGCCAACGCCAATACCGGCCGCGGCGACTTCGGACACGCCGGCCAGACCTTCATCTCCAAGGAGTACCCGATCATCACCATCCGCGTGGACGACGTGAACGACCGCATGGACGAGAACGGCAAGGGCAAGTTCGCCCGCAACATCAACCTGGACACCTCCGGCACGGCCGAGGACGGCACCAAGTACTCCGGCAACTACGGCGGCTCCAACAACAAGTGGTTCAAGAAGTTCAAGTGCTCCGACGGCTCCGCGATCCTCGTGTACAGCCTCGTGGACCAGAACTGGCAGAACGGCACCGCCTTCCCGGAGAACACGGTGATCACCTTCACCACCTGGCAGCTGAAGTACGCGGACATCCGCAACTCCGACAAGGCCGATCTCCAGGACATCAACAACCTGTATTACAGATTCTTCTGGCATCACACGTTCCGCTCGATGGATGAGATGAACGCCTATCTGCTCGAGTGGTCCAACAAGACCGGCATCACGTATGAATAGGTTGGTTTGTATGCTGTTTGCAGCGGCTGCCCTCACGGGGGCGGCCGCCTGCAACAAGCTGCCCAAGCAGGGCGAAGTGGACCTCACCCCCGTGGAGAAGCCCGTTCCCGACGTGACGGTGAAGTTCAGCCACCCCGGCGCGTATGTCAATGCGGCCGACCTGGCCCGCGTGAAGCAGCACGTCGCCGCGGCGGACGCCAACGACCCGGTGTTCGCCTCCTGGAAGGAGCTGTGCGCCAGCCCCTGGGCCCAGGAAAACATCGCGCCCAGCGCCCTCGAGACCGTCGTCCGCGGCGATCCTACGGGCACAGGCACCACGGAGAATTACATCCTGTGCTGCCAGCAGGCGGGCGCCGCCTTCCAGCTGGCCCTGCGCTGGCAGATCTCCGGGGACGCGAAGTACGCCGAGGCGGCCCGCGCCATCCTCAACGAATGGGCCCGCGTGTGCAAGAAGATCACGGCCAATGACAACAACCAGTACTTGCTGACGGGTTTTCAGGGCTATACGTTCGCCAATGCGGCCGAGCTCCTGCGGAGCTATACCGGCTGGTCCGCTTCCGAGCAGACCACGTTCGGGAAGTGGCTGAAGGATATCTGGTACGCGAAGAACTACTGGTTCATCGAGAATCACGGCGGTTCCGGCGTGTGCGACCTGCACTACTGGTCCAACTGGGAGCTCTGCAACCTGGCCTCGATCATGGCCATCGGCATCTACCTGGAGGACCAGGAGATGGTGAACTACGTGAACAAGCAGTTCCTGTCCGGAAAGGGGAGCGGGGCCGTGAAGCACCTCGTCCCGTACGATCCCATTGCGGATCCTTCCGGCAAGTCCGCCTTCATCGCCCAGTGCATGGAGTCGGGCCGCGACCAGGGCCACGCCACCCTGTGCGTGGCCGAGACCGCCGAGCTGTGCCGGATGGCGCAGAACGTGGGCCTGGACTTCTGGGGCGCCGAGAACAACCGCGTGCTGGCTTTCTTCGAGTATGAAGCCAAGTACAACGTGAAGCAGAACGGCACGTTCATCACGACCTCGATGCCTTTCACCGAGTACAAGTACTGCGTGGACTGCTCCTGTTCCAACCACAGCCACGGCGCGACCCATACGGCGATCTCCGCCGACGGGCGCGGTAAGGAGCGTCCGGGTTGGGACCTCATCTACGCGCACTACATCAAGGAGAAGAAGCTGCCGGCGAACACCTGCTACTACACGAAGCTCTTCGCCGAGCAGCTGCGCTACCGGAGCGGAAAGCTCACCGGTGACTGCGGCGCCGGCGACAGCCGCTACGGCTCCTCCAACAGCGCCTTCGACCAGATCGGCTGGGGCACCCTCCTCTTCTATCAGGGCGAGTGATGCGTACGCCGGCCGTCATATCCCTCCTGTTGTTCCTGGGGCAGGCCCTGGGCGCGCAGACTTTCGACATCGCCTCTCCGGACGGTCGCCAGACCGCCCGGATCGAGGTGACGGCGGAAAACGGGCGCACGCGGATCACTTACGCCACGGCCTTCGACGGCCGTGCCGTGGTGCTCCCGTCGGCCCTGGACTTGACCGTGGACAACCACGTCTGGGAGATGGCGACCGGAAAGCGGTCCGTACCCCGCCTGGACCGCTGGTTTGACAATCTTTCGTTGGCGGGGACCGAAACCGTGTCCCGGGACACCGTGTGGCGCAATCCCTTCGGGGAGCGCAGCGAGGTCCGGGATGCGTACCGGGGCGTCGTCCTGCATTTCACGAAGGACGACACGTCCCTGTGCGGGCTGGACATCGAGTTCCGGGCCTATGACGGGGGCATCGCCTTCCGCTATTTCCTGCCGATGCATCCGGACGCCCTGTACCACCGGATCGTCGCCGACAACACCGAGTTCGCCTTCCCGGCCGGGACCGAGGCTTGGTACCATCTCTGGGCCCAGGCTTTCTATGAGAAACGGCCTTTGGAAGGATGGACGGAAGAGTGCGAGCGTCCGCTCACGCTGCAACTCGCCGACGACCTGTATGCGGCCGTCGGAGAGGCCGGCGTGGTCGATTTCCCGCGCGGGAAACTCCGTCTTGTCCGGCCCAATGTGCTGGCTGTCGCCCTGAACGACACCGGTACCGACCTGGTTACGCCCTATGCCATGCCTTGGCGCGTGGTGATGGCTTCCGACCGCCTGGGCGGTCTGCTGGAGCAGAATGACATCTACCTTAACCTGAACGAATCCTGCCAACTCTCCGACACGGACTGGATCAAGCCCGGCAAGATCCTCCGCGAAACTCGCCTGACCACCGAAAACTCCAAGGCCTGCATCGACTTCGCCGCCCGGCACGGCATCGACTACATCCTGTACGACTGGAAATGGTACGGCCCCGCCTACGACTTCGCGACCGATGCGACGACGGTGATTCCGGCCATCGACATGCCGGAAGTCGTCCGCTACGGCGCCTCCAAGGGCGTCGGCGTGTGGGTCTATGTCAACCAGCATGCGCTCCAGAAGCAGGGCGCCTCGCTGTTCCCCGTGTATGAGAAATGGGGCCTGAAAGGCGTCAAGTTCGGTTTTGTCCAGTTCACGAACCAGCATTGGGCGGACTGGGTGCACGGACTCGTCCGCGCCGCCGCGGACAGCCACATCATGGTGAACATCCACGACGAATACCGTCCGACGGGCTATTCCCGGACGTATCCGAACCTCCTGACGCAGGAAGGAATCTGCGGCAACGAGGAGTGGCCTTCTGCCACCCACGATACGCAGCTTCCGTTCACGCGGATGCTCTGCGGGGCGGCGGACTATACGGTTTGTTATTTTGACCCGCGCCTCAAGAACACCCACGCGCACCAGCTGGCCCTGCCGGTGATGTATTTCTCGCCGCTCCAGACGCTGTACTGGTATGACACGCCGGACCGCATCAAGGAGACGCCGGAACTGGCGTTCTTCGACACGGTTCCCACCGTGTGGGACGAGACCCGCGTGGTGGACGACCATATCGGCACCACGGCGGCCATCGTCCGCCGGAGCGGCTCCGACTGGTATCTGGGCGTCCTGGGCAATGACGAGGCGCAGTCGCTGCGCTTGACCGCCGACTGGCTCGCGCCGGATACGCCCTTTGTGATGACCGTCTATACGGACGATCCGTCCGTGGACACGGCCACCCACGTGGCGGTGCGGAAATTCATCGTCCGAAAGGGCGATGTCCTCCCGTTCTTGCTGCTTCCGCGCGGCGGCGCCGCCGCCTCCTTCACTCCGGCCGCGAAGGCCGATCTGAAGGCATTCAAGAAACTGGGAAAGAAGACCATCCTGTAAATGCGTATTGTCACCCTCATACTGGCCGCGCTGTTGCCGCTGGGCGCTTCCGCCCAAGTGGAATGGTTTCCGCTGAAGGACGTCCGCCTTTTGGACAGCCCCTTCAAGGAGAATCAGGAGCGCTCGGGCGCCTGGCTCAGGAGCATCGACGTGAACCGGCTCCTGCACAGCTTTCGCACCACGGCCGGCGTTTGGGCCGGGAACGAGGGTGGCTATATGACCGTGAAGAAGCTGGGTGGCTGGGAATCGCTGGACTGCGAGCTCCGCGGGCACACCACCGGACACGTGCTGAGCGCCTGCGCGCTCCAGTACGCATCGACCGGAAATCCCGCCTACAAGGCGAAAGGGGACAGCCTGGTCCTCGGGCTTCGGGAAGTGCAGCTTGCTCATGGAAACGGCTACCTGAGCGCTTTCCCGGAGGAACTGATCAACCGGAACATCCGGGGCGAGCGGGTCTGGGCCCCGTGGTACACCCTGCACAAGATATTGGCCGGCCTCATCGACCAGTATGAACTGGCGGGCTCGGAACTGGCCCTGACGGAAGCCCAGGATATGGCCCATTGGGCGCAGGCGAAGCTCTCCGGTCTGTCGGAGGAAACCCGCCGGCTGATGCTCCGCAACGAGTTCGGCGGCATCCCCGAGGCCTGGTGGAACCTGTATGGCATCACCCGGGACGAGACGTGTCGGTGGCTGGCGGAGTTCTTCTACCACGACGATGTCATCGACCCGCTGAAGGCGCAGAAGGCCGATTTCGGGACGAAGCATACAAACACCTTCATTCCCAAGGTGATCGCCGAGGCGCGCCGGTACGAGCTGACGGGCTCGGAGGATTCCCGGACTGCCGTCGCGTTCTTCTGGGACGAGATGCTCACGCATCACATCTATGCGACGGGCAGCCTGTCCGACAAGGAGCATTTCTTCGATCCTGCCGACTTCCGGAACCACGTCACCGGCGTGACGGGGGAGAGCTGCTGCACGTACAACATGCTGCGGCTGGCCCGCCATATCCTCGCCTGGACCGGGGACGCTTCCGTGATGGACTATTACGAGCGGGCGCTCTGCAACCATATCCTGGGCTCGCAGAATCCCCGGACCGGGATGGCCGCCTATTTCCTGCCGCTCGCCAGCGGGACGCACAAGGTGTACAGCACGCCGTACGACTCTTTCTGGTGCTGCGTGGGCAGCAGCTTCGAGTCGCACGCCAAATATGCGGAAAGCATCTATGCCCACGCGGGGAATAAGCTCTATGTGAACCTCTTCATCCCTTCCACCCTGGATTGGGATGGGTTCAAAGTCCGTCTGGAAACCGCTTTCCCGGCCGATGGGGAAGTGACGCTCACGGTGGAGACGCCGGGAATGCGGGAAATCGCGTTCCGTCGGCCTTCCTGGAGCGCCGCGCCGGTCGTGAAAGTGAATGGCCGTCGGGTGAAAGTGACGGGAACGTCGTACCTGACGCTCCACCGGAACTGGAAGGCGGGCGACCGGATCAGCGTTTCGTATCCAATGACCTACCACGTGGAACCTGCATTGCAGGATCCCACGCTCGGGGTGGTGATGCGCGGCCCGCTGGTGCTGGCCCTTCCGCTGGGAACGGAGGGCTTCGTGCCTCCGCAGCCCGTATCGGACCCCGCCAAATACAACGATTATTACACTTACGATTATCATATTCCCGGTTCCATGCTGGGGTTCAAGGAATTGCCCCGTGATTTCACGGCGCTGAAACCCCTGTGGAGCCTGCATGAGGAGCGTTACGAAGTTTATTGGGAACTGCCATGAAAGGAATGATGAAACCGCTTTATCTCGCTGCCGGCCTCCTGCTGGCTGCCGCCTGCGCCCGGCCGGCTTCCCTGGCTGACGAGGCGTTGGACTACTGCGTCAAGAAGGTGACCGGTGTCCAGGAACGGCTCGGCGCCGATTACGGCGAGTCGCCGCGCAACATCGCGCCGGGAGACTGCCGCTGGAACCTGACGCCCGTGTGCCAGGAGAACTGGACGATGGGCTTCTGGCCGGGCATCCTCTGGTATGCGTACGAGGCTTCCGGCAATGCCGCGCTGGAGACCGCCGCGCGCGGTTACACGGAGGCGCTGGACTTCATCGCCCGGCAGCCGGCCTACGACCACGACATCGGCTTCATCATGTTCCCTTCCTTCGGCAACGGGTTCCGGTTGACCGGCGACCCGGCGTACAAAGAGGCGGTGCTCGCCACGGCGGAGCGCCTCGCCGCCCTGTTCAATCCGGCGGTGGGCACCATCCTGAGCTGGCCGCGCGAGGTGCCCAATTTCGGCGGGCACAACACCATCATGGACAACATGCTCAACCTGGAAACGCTGTTCTGGGCCGCCGAGAACGGGGGAGACCCCGCTTGGAAGGACATCGCGATCACGCACGCCGATACGACGATGCGCTACAACTTCCGACCGGACGGAACCTCCTACCACGTGGCGGTGTACGACGCGGAGACCGGTGCCCACAAGTACAGCTGCACCCACCAGGGCTATGCCGACGACTCGATGTGGGCCCGCGGCCAGGCCTGGGGCATCTACGGATACACGATGGTGTACCGCTTCACCCGGGAACCCCGCTTCCTGGAGTTCGCGCAGAAGATTGCCGACGTCTATCTGGCCCGCTTGCCGGAAGACAAGGTGCCTTACTGGGATTTCTGCGACCCGGAGATACCGAACGCCTCCAAAGACGCTTCCGCCGCGGCCGTTGTGGCATCGGCTTTGCTGGAACTTTCCACGTATACCGACGGAAAGTACCGTGCAGATGCCGAAGCCATGCTCCGTTCCCTGTATGAGAACTATCGCGCCCCGGAAGGGTGCGACAGCTTCCTCCTGCACTCCACCGGCCATCATCCGGCCGGCAAGGAGATCGACTACAGCATCGTCTATGCCGATTATTATTTCATCGAAGCGCTGCTCAGACTGAAGAACTTATGAGACGAATCCTCCTTCTTGCCCTGCTCGCGGCCGGCCTGCTGACGCCGGCCCTGGCCCAGGACGGCTCCTACCAGATGGCCGGCCCCTTCGAGGTCGTGGCCCGTGACGGACAGTACGCCAAGACCAAGGGCGGCAGCGAAAAGGACATGTGGCAGGCCTGGCAGTGCGCCAAGGCCGGCGAGGACGCCAAGGCGCTGGAAATCATCAACGCCTATGCCGGCACCCTGCAGCGTTTCGAAGGCCACGACGCACCGCTGTGCCTGATCCAGGCCTACTGGATGCTCCGTGGCATGATCATCCTGAAGGATCGGCAGACGCCGGCCTGGAGCGAGATGGTGCGCCGCGCCATCCTGCCCGTGATCGACCGTTTCGAGGCTTACAGCCCCTACGCCAACGGCAACTGGGGGCATATCGTGAACCGTTGCCGGATGGCCTGCGGCATCTTCCTGGACGACAAGGAGCTGTATCAGCACGCGGTCGATGTCTATCTCCACGCAAAGGACGACGGCTCGCTGCCGGGCTATGTGGCCGAGAGCGGCCAGTGCCAGGAGACGGGACGCGACCAGGGCCACGCGCAGCTGGGCCTGGGGGCGATGTGCGAGATCTGCGAGATGGCGTGGGGGCAGGGCGACGACCTCTGGGGCGCCCTGGACAACCGCCTGATGAAGGGCATCGAATATACGGCCAAGTACAATCTGGGGAATGACGTCCCCTTCGAGACCTGGACCGACTGGACCGGCCTGTACAATGACTGGACGGAGCCCGGCGAGATGGGCCGTGGCCGCATCCGTTGCATCTACGACCTTCCTTATGCCCATTATGTGGGCCGGAAGGGCCTGAAGATGCCTTATACCAAGAAAGTCCTGGCCCTGCAGGCCAAGGCGGAGAAGAACGGCGAGATGACGCGCAATCCCGAGGCCGACCAGTTCTCGGTGAAGGGCGTGAAGGAAGGGGCCAAGCTCCATTCGATTTATACTTACCCTGCCCCGGAAGGCGCTCCCTTGAAGCACGATTACGAGGTGTACCTCCTGCCGCGCGGGCATCAGGAATGGACCCGGATTGACACCTATATGGCCAAGGTCAATGCGCCGGTGGGTGATAACAAGCACAAGGTCAGCGAGATTTCCTACTGCTTCTTCGATTTCACCGGCGATGTCAATGTGCGCGTGGTCACGAAGAACAAGAAGTTCACCTCGGCCCGTGTCCGCCCGGACTATCGCGGCTGCATTGCCCAGGTGAAGAACGACTCCACCGTGCAGTTCCTCCTGTTCCAGCCCGAGAATGTGAGTGTCGAGTTTGACGGCGACATCACCGACAACCTGCTGGTGTTCACCTCTAAGCCGCCGGTGAGCCTGGAAGAGGCCCGCGAAGAGGCCGAGGCCACCGGCCGCAGTTTCCACTGCTATGGGCCCGGTTTCTATCCCGACGAAACCATTCCCGTCCCCTCCAACACCGTCGTCTATCTGGCCGGCGGAAGCTATTTCGCAGGGACCTTCGCCATCGAGGACGCGGAGAATGTCAAAATCCTGGGGCGCGGCGTCGCCCGTCCGGCTTCCGGCTACGAGGGCTGTCACATCTATCGGTCGAAGAATGTCGTGGTGGACGGCCTCATCGTCAATACATGCCCGATCGGGGAGTCGTCGAATGTGACCGTCCACGACGTCCGGAGCATCTCCCACCCTTCGTGGGGCGACGGCCTGAACGTGTTCGGCGGTTGCTCGGACATCCTCTTCGACCGCGTGTTCTGCCGCAATTCCGACGACTGCACCACGGTCTATGCCACCCGGAAAGGCTTCAGCGGCAGCGTCCGGAACGTCCGGATGACCAATTCCACGCTCTGGGCCGATGTCGCCCATCCGATCATGATCGGCATCCACGGCAACCCCGAAGTGGGGGATGTCATCGAAGGCCTCCGCTACGACAACCTGGACATCCTGGGCCAGTTCGAGCCGCAGGTGGAGTACCAGGGCTGCATGACCATCAACTGCGGGGACGGCAACCTCGTCCGCGACGTCGTCTTCGACAACATCCGCATCGAGCAGATCGGCACCGGATCCCTCTTCCAGGTGCGCGTGGGCTGGAACAGCAAGTATTGCACGGCTCCCGGAGGCGGCATCGAGAACGTCCTGTTCAGGACCATCCGCTATTACGGGAACGGAACCGGGATGTCGGTCATCAGCGGGTACGATGCTGACCACGCAGTCCGGAATGTCACCTTCGAGGACTTGCGGATCAACGGGGTCAAGATTTACGACCAGATGCCCGGCAAGCCCGCCTGGTACGCCACTGGCGATTACGTGCCGATGTATGTAGGGTCGCATGTGGAAGGCCTCAAGTTTCTTCCGTAACTGATTATGATTCGTAGAATTATCCTTTTCCTGCTTGCTGTGCTCCCGCTCGCTGCGGGGGCGCAGCCGCATTTTGACTACGCCACCGGCGAGCCGGGAAGCCGGGCGTACCTGCGGCTGCCGCAGGGCGCTTCCGAGGTCAAGGCGGTGCTCTACTGCCACCAGAACATGACGGAGGAAGTGCTGTTCCGGAGCGAGCCTTTCTGCCGGGAAATGGACCGGCTGGGCGTGGCGATGGCCTTCGTCCAGCGCGGCTCCCAGAACTGGGACCCGGCGACGGACTGCCAGTCGCGCTTCAAGGCGCTGATAGCCGATTTCGCCCGGGGGACGGGGCATCCGGAAATCGAGAAAGCTCCTGTCATTCCGTTCGGCCATTCCGCGCAGGCGACTTTCCCGTGGAACTTCGCCGCCTGGAATCCGGAGCGGACGCTGTGCATCATCTCCTACCACGGGGATGCGCCCCGTACGAACCTGTGCGGGTACGGGCGTGCCAACGTAGAGTGGGGGAGGACCCGGAACATCGACAAGATTCCGGGCCTGATGATAATGGGCGAATATGAGTGGTGGGAGGCGCGCCTGCTGCCGGCCCTGGCCTTCCGGATGATGTATCCCGACAGCCGCATCTCCTTCCTGTGCGACGCCGGCAGGGGACATTTCGACCTGTGCCCCGAGACGCAGGATTATATCGCCAAGTTCATCGAAAAGGCCCTGCAGAATCCCCGGCCGGAAGGCGGCGTGTACTTCTCGCGCTGGTATGAGGACGGACACGAGACGATGGACCCGCACGAGCAGTTCTGGTACCCTGACGAGGAAATGGTCCGCCTGGCCCGCGCCCGGTACGCGGCCGTCCGGGGCAAGCGGATGCAGTATCTGTCCGCCCGTGTCAATGGTGAATTGCTGGTCTACGACCCGGACAAGCACATCAAGATGAATGCGACCGTCCAGGGGGACACCTTCACGGTGGAACCGGTCTTTGTCGATGAGACCCGGAACGCGCCGGGCGGCGACCACGCCGCCGTACGCCCCCGTGTCGTGCTCATTTCCGGCCCCGCCATCCAGACAGGCGAGTACACCTTCCGCATCGACCCGGATTACTTCGGGACGGATCCCGAGCGCCTGTGGTCCGGCATTACGCTATGCGTGGAGGCCGATGGCGACGCTTTCTTCAAGCCCGCCGTCCAGGAACTGAACCTGCAGGTGCGGAAGTGATAACTAGCAGGATTTTTCGTATCTTTACCAAAAATTACTGAAAATGAAAAAGATTATCATTGCTCTTCTGGCGGTGATGGCGGCCGTGGGGTGCGCCAACGATACCGCAAAGTATGCCATCAGCGGCACGGGCCTCGAGGACGGCGCCCAGGTGCTTCTGGTAGACCAGATTACCGGCGAGGCCATCGACACGGCCGTCGTCGCGAACGGCGCTTTCGCTTTCAAGGGCAAGGCTCCGAAGGATGCCTTCCTGAACATCACCTCCGACAAGTCCAATTGGAGTTTCATGCTCTTCAATGACGGCAAGCCCATCCAGGTGAACTATGCTGACAATACCCTCCAGGGTTCCGACCTCAACAACAAGCTCGCCGAATGCGATGCGAAGACCGATGCCATGATGCAGGAATACAACGCCTTCGTGTCCGAGCTGATGAAACTTCCCGAAGAGGAAATAGATGCGAAGGAGAAGGAGTATGACGCCTGGATTGAAAAGCTTCGCGACTGCTACCTCGGCGTTGTCGAGGAGAATCAGGACAACCTGATTCCGGTCGCCTTCATCCGCAATGTCCGCTCCCTCGCCGGACCGGACAAGTTCAATGAGCTGCTGGAATCGGATGCGGTGTTCGCCAAGCATCCGTATGTGCTCGACCTCAAGCGCAAGATTGACGAATCCGTCGCCCGCCAGAAGGAAGCCGAGGAGAAGAAGCAGGCCATCATCGGCCAGAAGTTCCTCGACCTCGAGGAGGCTGATCCGGACGGCAACCTGCACAAGCTGAGCGAGTACGTGGGCCAGGGAAAGTGGGTCCTCGTCGATTTCTGGGCCTCCTGGTGCGGCCCCTGCAAGGCGGAGATGCCCAATGTGGTCAACGCCTATGCGAAGTATCACGACAAGGGATTCGAGGTCGTGGGCCTGTCCTTCGACCGCGAGAAGGAGCCCTGGGTGGAAGCCATCAAGGAATGGGAAATGCCCTGGATCCACCTCTCCGACCTCAAGTACTGGAAGACCGTCGCCTCCGACGTGTACAACGTCAATTCCATCCCGGACAACCTGCTGATCGATCCGGAAGGAACCGTCGTGGCCCGCTGCCTCCGCGGCGATGCCCTCGAGGCCAAGCTCGCCGAGATTTTCAAGTAGTCTGATGATAGCCCGGCCGCCCGCCGGGCTTTTTTCGGAAAGTTTGTACAAACGTTTGTATTATTTCGGAATCTTCCCTATCTTTGCACCGCAATGGTGACGATCTCCGACATAGCCGCCGCCCTCGGGGTGACGCCGTCCACGGTTTCGCGGGCGCTTTCCGGCAGCCCGCGCGTGAAGGAGGAAACCCGCCTGGCCGTCGAAAAGATGGCGGCGGAAATGGGCTATGAACGCAATATCGTCGCGTCCAATCTCCGGAAGGGACGGTCCGACATTGTCGGCATCATCGTCCCGCGCATCCATCGCAACTTTTTCTCCAACGTCATCGGCGGGGCCGAGTCTATCCTGGAAGCGGCCGGCTACTGCGTCCTCATCTGCCAGACCCACGAACGGTTCGAGGCGGAGGTGAAGGCGCTCCGGACGCTCAAGAACAACCAGGTGGCGGGGGTCCTGATGTCCCATGCCATCGGCTCGGACAACGGAAACCATATCCTGGAAGTGCTCGGCGACCGGATCCCGCTCGTGCAGTTCGACCGCGTTTTCAGCGAGCTGCCCGGCGCGAAGGTCGTCAGCAACAACTTCGAGGGCGCCTATGCCGCCACGAAGCATCTGGTGGAGCAGGGATACCGGCGCATCGGCACGCTCGCGGGCTATATGAACTCCGAGGCGTATGCCGCCCGGTTGGAAGGGTACCGCCAGGCGCTCCGGGACAGCGGTCTTCCTGTGGACGAATCCATCGTCCATTACGACACCATCGTCCGGGAAACCGGCTATGAGGCGGGCCTCAAGGCCATCGACGCGGGCTGCGACGCGCTCTACAGCGCCGGCGACTTCTCCGCCCTCGGCGCCATCGAGGCCGCGCGGGAGCGGGGCCTCCGCATTCCGGAGGACTTCGGCATCGTGGGCACGGCCAACGAAGCCTTCACGGCCCTGATGACCCCGTCCATGAGCTCCCTCGCCCTGAATCCCTTCGAAATGGGCCGTCAGGCCGCCCAGGCCTTCCTGGCCGGGGAGGAGGGGACCGTCGTCGTGCCCATGGAACTGAAAGTGCGGGAATCCTCCTGCCGCAACAAGCAACAAAACCTATCGATATAATATGCCTAAAGTAGTTACCTTCGGCGAAGTGATGCTTCGCCTCTCCACCCCCGGTTACCTGCGCTTCTCGCAGGCCCATCAGTTCGACGCCACCTTCGGCGGCGGCGAGGCCAACGTGGCCGTCTCCCTGGCCAATTACGGCATCGACACCCAGTTCGTCACCCGGCTTCCCAAGAACGACATCGCCGACATGTGCGTCGCGGAGCTCCGCGGCTTCGGCGTCGGCACCGACGGCATCGTCTGGGGCGGTGACCGCGTGGGCATCTATTATCTGGAGACCGGCGCCGTGGCGCGTGGCTCCAAGGTCGTCTATGACCGGGCCCATTCCGCCATCTCCGAGATCCAGCCCGGCATGGTGGACTGGCGCAAGGTCCTCGAGGGGGCCGACTGGTTCCATTGGACCGGCATCACCCCGGCGCTGAGCCAGGGCGCGGCCGACGCCTGCCTGGAGGCCATCAAGGTCGCTAACGAGATGGGCGTGAAGGTTTCCTGCGACCTCAATTACCGCAAGAAGCTGTGGAAGTACGGCAAGTCCGCCTCCGAGGTCATGCCAGCCCTCGTGGAAGGCTGCGACCTCATCCTCGGCAACGAGGAGGACGCGGAGAAGGAGTTCGGCATCAAGCCCGAGGGCTTCGACGCGGAGAAGACGGGCGGCGAGATCGACCAGACCCGTTTCGAGAGCGTCTGCCGCCAGCTCATGGACCGTTTCCCGCGCTGCAAGAAGGTCGCGGTGACGCTCCGCGGCTCCATCAACGCGAACCACAACACCTGGGGCGGCGTCCTCTATGACGGCACCACCCTCTGGCAGAGCAAGCGCTACGACATCACCCACATCGTCGACCGCGTGGGCGGCGGCGACTCCTTCATGGGCGGTCTCCTCTATGGTCTCCTGGCCTACGACACGGACCAGCAGGCCATCGAGTTCGCGGCGGCGGCCTCCTGCCTCAAGCACACCATCATCGGCGACTACAACCGCGTCACCGTCGCCGAAGTCGAAGGTCTCATCGCCGGCGGCGGTTCCGGCCGGGTTTCCCGTTAACTCCGTGCTGATGGCTCCATTCCGACACTCCATATACGCCATCAGCACTCAACAAGTAGAAATATGTCGAAATTCAGAAAGATTGATACCATCAGTATCATCAGGGGTACTGGAATAGTACCTGTGTTTTACAATGCGGATGTGGAATTGACCAAGAAGGTGGTCAAGGCTTGCTATGACGGCGGGATCCGCGCGTTCGAGTTCACGAACCGGGGCGACGGCGCCCATCGGGTGTTCAAGGAGGTGATTTCCTTTGTGCGGGCGGAGTGTCCGGAAATGGCGTTCGGCGCCGGGACGATTCTCGATGCACCGACGGCTGCGCTGTATATGCAGCTGGGCGCGGATTTCATCGTGTCGCCGTGCCTGGTGGACGAGGTGGCCCCGATTTGCAATCGCCGTGGCGTGCCGTACAGCCCTGGCTGCGGCACCGTGACGGAGATTGTCCATGCGATGGAGCTGGGCTGCGACCTGGTGAAGGTGTTCCCGGCCGGCACCGTGGGCGGTCCTGCGTTCGTGAAGAACGTCCTCGGCCCGCTGCCGTGGGCGATGATCATGTGCACCGGCGCGGTGGAACCCACCGAGGAGAACCTCACGGCCTGGGCCAAGTCCGGCGTCACCGCCGTGGGCATGGGCTCCAAGCTCTTCCCGAAGGAGGTCATCAAGGCCGGCGACTGGGCCTCCGTCTCCGCCCTCTGCGCGAAGTGCCTCGACTGGTTTAAGGCGTAAGTATGAAACGAATCCTCTCTCTCCTGGCCGCCGTGCTCGTAAGCGGCGGCCTTTTTGCCCAGTTCCGGTATCAGAATCCGGTGCTGCATGCCGATTATTCCGATCCGGACGTGTGCCGGGTGGGGGAGGACTATTGGATGACGGCGTCGTCGTTCAACTGCTTCCCGGGCCTGCCCATCCTGCATTCGCGGGATTTGGTGAACTGGGAGCTCGTGGGCGCGGCGCTCACGGAGTACCCCGGCGCCGGCTGGGAAGGTCCGGAGAACGATTTCCGGACGGTGGTGCACCACGGCAAAGCCGTGTGGGCGCCGGCCATCCGGTTCCACGAAGGCTGGTACTACATCTATGTGGGCGATCCGGACCGGGGCATCTTCATGGTGCGGACGCAGGATCCGGCAGGCCCATGGGAACCGCCCGTGTGGGTGGTCCGGGAGAAGGGGTTCATCGACCCTTGCCCTTTCTGGGATGAAGATGGAAAGGCTTATCTGTCACACGGTTGCGCGGGTTCCCGGGCGGGGAACAAGAGCATCCTGTTCGTCGCGCCGATGGCGCCGGACGGGACGCGCCTCCTCGGCCCTTCCCGCATCGTGTATGACGGGCATCTGAGCCAGCCGACCATCGAAGGGACGAAGTTCTACAAGCGGGACGGGAAGTATTACATCTTCTCGCCGGCCGGCGGCGTGGCCACGGGCTGGCAGACGGTCCTGCGGGCCGACAACCCGTTCGGCCCCTACGAGGAGCGCATCGTGATGGCCTGGGCGCCGGGTACCATCAACGGCCCGCATCAGGGCGCCTGGGTGGATACGCCGGAAGGGGAGGACTGGTTCCTCCATTTCCAGGACAAGGGCGCCTACGGGCGCATCCTGCACCTCCAGCCGATGACCTGGCAGGCCGATGGCTGGCCGCTCATCGGCGTGGATCCCGACGGGGACGGCGTGGGGCAGCCGGTGGGGGACTTTAGATTTCTCGACTCCGGCTCCGCCTCCGCTCGAAATGACAAGAAGGGTTACAAACCCTACGGCATCGGCCTGGAATGGCAGTATCCGGCGTTGCCGTCGCCGTATTGGCATTATGCGTTGCAGGACGGCGTACGGCTGTATTCGGTGCAGCAGACCTGGCCCTACCGGAGCCTGTGGGATTGCCCGAATTTCCTGGCGCAGAAGTTCCCGGCCGAGCGGTTCACCGTCCGGGCGAAGCTCGCTTTCCGGCCGAACCCGCAGCTCAAGGAGCGGGGCGAGCAGGCCGGTTTCGCCGTGATGGGGAACGATTACGCCGGCTTGCGCCTGACCGATACCGGAAAGGGCGCCGTCCTGGACTATGTCGAATGCCTAAAGGCCAATGAGGGCGCGGCTGAGACCGTCCGGGAGCTGGCTGTGCTGCCCTATCGGTACGAACCGCTCCCGCATAGTCGGGAGTCGAAGAATGTTCCGCTGGTGAGCTATCCCGATGTGCCCGAAGTCGTCGTCTGGGTGGAACTGGACGTCCGGGCGAAGGCGGTGGAGGGGAATGTCCCCGACGCCGTCTGCCGGTTCAGCTACAGTCTTGATGGAAAGCGGTTTACGAAGGTGGAAGGAAGCTTCTTTGCGCAGCCCGAGCTGTGGGTGGGCGCGAAGTTCGGCTTCTGGTGCAACCGGTTCGCGGCCAAGAACGATTCCGGCTGGGTGGACGTGACGGACCTCGTCGTCAAGCCGGCCTTCGACCCGCTGGAGGGCTTTCTTTATGACGAAGAGAAGGTCCCGTCCTTTACGCTACCGGACCTGCTGGCCGGAACCCGCACCGTGAAGGACTGGGAGAAGAAGCGTCGTCCCGAATTGGTGAAACTGTTCGAGGAGGAGATGTACGGCAGCGTTCCGGGTAAGCCGGTGGGCCTGCATTTCCAGGTGCGCGACAACGACCCTGCCGCCTTGGACGGCCTGGCCACCCGGCGGCAGGTGCGGATCTTCTTCGACAGCGAGGAATCGGCCTACGAGGACCTTCTGCTGTACATTCCGAACCGTCGGAAAGGCCCGGCGCCGGCCTTTTTGGGCGTCAATTTCTTTGGGAACCATACCATCAGCACGGACCCCGGCATCTTCCTGCCGGATTCGGTCCGGTACCGGAAGGATTTTACGGTGAATCCCCGCGGCTCCCAGCAGCAGCGCTGGCCGCTCCGGGAGATCCTGGAACGGGGCTACGCCGTGGCGACCTTCTGCTGCGAGGATGTCGTCCCCGATGCGGACGGCTATCCCGGAATCCGCTTGAACTATGACGGTTACACCTGGGGCGCCCTCGCCGCCTGGGGCTGGGGCCTGTCCCGCGCCCTGGACTATCTAGAGGTGGACGCCGAGGTCGACGCCGCCCGCGTGGCGGTCTTCGGCCATTCCCGGATGGGCAAGGCGGCGGTCTGGGCCGGCGCCCGCGACACCCGCTTCGCGATGGTCGTCTCCAACGCCTCCGGCTGCGGGGGAGCGGCCCTTTCCCGCCGCCGCTTCGGCGAAACCGTCCGCCGCATCAACACGCATTTCCCGTACTGGTTCTGCGAGAATTTCCACAAGTACGGAGACAACGAGTCCATGCTTCCTTTCGACCAGCACGAACTGCTGGCCCTTATCGCGCCGCGACCTCTCTATGTGGAAAGCGGCAGCGAGGACCGCTGGTCCGACCCGCACGGCGAATTCCTGGGCCTGGCGAATGCCGCCCCGGTCTATCGACTGTATGGCTATGAGGGTTTTGCGCCTTCAGAATGGCCGGCCGTGGAACAGCCCGTCACCAAGGGCCGCAACGGCTATCACATCCGTGCCGGCCGGCACGAGATCCTGCTATACGACTGGCTGCAGTATCTGGATTTCGCGGACAAGAATCTCTAGTAATCCTCCACGTTGTAGCGCGTGAGGATGTCCATATGCATGAAGTGATCCTTGCGCGGGGGAACTTTGCCCAGCAGGGCGTGCTCGGCGAGGGCCTCGATGGCGAGGCGGACCTGCTCGTCGGGCCGCTGGCCGATGAGGACGGAGACGGTGCCGTCCCGCAGGGCGTCCATGTTCGCTTTCAGGTTGTCGAATCCCACCACGCGGCGATCCGGGTCCGGATGCGCGGCGAGCCACGGGACTAGGAGGTGGATGCGGGAGTTGAACATCACGATGTGCCGCACCTCCGGATGCTCCGAAAAATACCCGTCCAGGGTGGTGTAGATGCCATCCGGGTCGTTCGGGTCCACGAACACGTTGTCGATTTTGCAGTCGGGGGCATTCTCCAGCATATAGTCCAGGAAGCCTGCGCGGCGGTTCACGGTGGGATCCGACTGCTGGTAGCGGTCGCGGCGGACCCGGACGATCAGGGCGCCGCGGATGTTCCGCTCGCGCGTGAGCTGGTCCGCGCACAAGTAACCGCTCTTGTATAGCGGCATGCCGAAATAGGCCAGATAGCCGTTCGAGTCGGGTCTTGAATCGATAAAGCAGTAGGGGATACCGCTTTCGGCCAGTTTTCCGGTGAAAACCTCTGTCTCACCCTGGAAGAGGGGAGCGAGGACGACGCCTGAGGGCTCGGCCTCGAGCACTTTGGCGCAGGCGGCGCGGAACGATTCGATGTCGTACTGGTCGTAGGGGAACGGAACGGCTTCCACGCCGGCGGCGGTCATCGAATCGACACCCCGGCCGATGCCGGAAGCGGCCAGCTCCCAGAAGGAGCCCGGCTCGCTGGCGGGAATGAGGACGGCCACGAGGTGCTTCTTGCCCTTCGCGAGGAGGGAAGCGTACACGTTGGGTTCGTAGCCCAGTTCCCGGATCACTTCCATCACCCGGTCATAGCTCTTGCGCGAGACTTCGCCGCGGTTATGCAGCACGCGGTCCACCGTTCCCTTGGAGAGGCCGGTGCGACGGGCGATGTCGTTGATGGTGATCTTTTCGTTCTGTGCCATAGTGGTTTCCGCTCGCAAATCTGCGAATAATAATTTGACTTTCCAAGAAAAATCGGAAAAATCGTGCACGGTAACGGATGTGCTGAACGTTATTAACATAAGATGTTGAAAAATAATTCCGTTACCGTGCACGGAATTGAAAAAAAGTTTCTATATTTGTAGCCGTTGAAAAGTAACCACAGATGAAAGCACGCTTCTTCCTCCTTCCGATCCTGGCCCTGGCCGTGGCCTGCCAAGGGAAACAGAAAGATGAATTCGCCGCTCTGTATGAGGGACTTCCCTTCGATATGCCTCGGGTTGAACTGCCGTCCATCCCTAATCGCTCCGTCGTCCTGACGGACTTCGGCGGCGTCGGCGACGGCGTGGCGATGAACACAGACGCCTTCGCGGCCGCGATCGACGCGCTCGTGCAGAAGGGCGGGGGACGCCTCGTGGTTCCCGCCGGCGTCTGGCGCACCGGCCCCATCGAGCTCAAGAGCCACATCGAGCTGTCCGTGGACAAGGACGCCATCGTCGTCTTCGACCCGGACCAGGACCTGTATCCCATCATCGACACGAACTTCGAGGGCCTGGATGTGCGTCGCTGCGTGTCTCCTCTCAACGCCACCGGCGCGCATGACATCGCCATCACCGGCGGCGGCATCTTCGACGGCAGCGGAGAATACTGGCGCGAGGTCAAGCGCCGCAAGGTCTCCGACGACCAGTGGAAAGAGATCCTCAAGCGCGGCGGTTACATTCCGGAGGACGGCAAGACCTGGTTCCCGGACGAAGGATACGCGAAGGCGCGCGCCACCGCGGGCTCGCTCAATTACCAGGATCCTTCCCTGGACGAGCAGGAAATCAAGACATTCCTCCGTCCCGTGCTGCTGTCCTTCCGTAACTGCGAGCGCGTTCTGCTGAAGGACTGCACCTTCCAGAACTCCCCGTGCTGGAACCTCCATCCGCTGTACTGCAAGGATGTCGTGATCCAGGACATCATCGTCCGGAACCCGCATTTCTCCACCAACGGCGACGGCATCGACATCGACGCCTGCGAGAATGTGATCCTCACCGGCTCCTCCTTCGACGTGGGCGACGACGCCATCTGCATCAAGTCCGGCAAGGACGCCGACGGCCGCAACCACGGGAAGAAGTGCCGCAACCTCATCATCGACGACTGCACCGTCTACCACGGCCACGGCGGTTTCGTGGTGGGCAGCGAAATGTCCGGCGGCGTGGAGAACATCCGCGTCTCCAACTGCCGTTTCATCGGCACGGACGTGGGCCTGCGCTTCAAGAGCGCCCGCGGCCGCGGCGGCGTGGTGAAGGACATCTGGTGCGACCACATCTATATGAAGGACATCGTCACCTACGGCGTCATCTTCAACCTGTATTATATGGGCGTCTCCGCCTCAGAGATGTCCAAGGACGGCGAAAGCGACATCCAGCCGGTCGACGAGACCACGCCGGAGTTCCGCGACTTTTACTTCTCCGATATCACGTGCGCAGGCGCGAAGCAGGCGGTGTTCGTCAATGGTCTCCCGGAGATGCCCGTCCGCAACCTGACCATCCGGAACAGCAACTTCACCGCCGACAAGGGCGTGGAAACCCATTATTACGAGAACGTCAACTTCGAGAACGTCATTGTCAACGGTACCAAGTTATGAAAAGGATCCTCTATCTCGTCGCTGTCTGGCTCGTCGCCAGCTCCTTCACGACCATCCACCTGATGGGCGATTCCACCATGGCGGAGAAAGACCTCTCCGACGGCAAGCTCGAGCGCGGCTGGGGCATGATGTTCCCGAACTTCGTGGACGACACTTTCCGGGTCGTCAACTACGCGCAGAACGGCCGCAGCACGAAGAGCTTCATCGACAAGGGCCTCTGGGACATCGTCGAGTACGCGCTCCAGCCCGGGGACTATGTGTTCATCCAGTTCGGCCACAACGATTCCAAGGCCGACGACCCTGAGCGCTATGCGCCCGCTTTCGGCGCCTACCAGGACAATCTCCGGACCTTCATCCGCGGCGCCCGCGAAAAGGGCGCGACGCCGATCCTCCTCACCCCGGTGGCCCGCCGCTGGTTCAAGAACGGCAAGCTGGACCGCAACTGCCACACCGACTATCCCGCCGCGATGAAGCAGGTGGCCGAGGAGATGGGCGTGACGCTCCTGGACATCACCACGCCTACCCTGGACTGGATCGAAAGCATCGGCGACGAGGCCTCCAAGGCCTATTTCATGATCTCCACCGGCAAGGACGACAATACCCATACGGTCGCCTGCGGGGCGCGCAAGGTGACGGAAATCGTCTGCGAGGCTCTCAAGAAGCAGGTTCCCGCGATCGGCGAGCATCTCGTGCGGTACGACATCGTCGTGGACCAGACCGGCCACGGCGACTACATGAAGGTCCAGGACGCGATCAATGCGGTTCCGAACTACAGCCACGACAAGATCACGACCATCCTCATCAAGGCCGGCACCTACAAGGAGGCCATCGACATCCCGCACACCAAGTTCCGGATGAAGATCATGGGCCAGGGCGCGGACAAGACCATCCTCACCTACGACCGCTATGCGCAGCAACTGTGGCCGGACAACGACTTCAAGGTGGGCACTTCCGGCAGCGCCAGCATCTACATCCACTCCAGCTACGTGACCTTCGAGGACATCACCTTCGAGAACACGGCGGGGGAGGGCAAGGAAATCGGCCAGGCCGTGGCGGTGTTCACCGACGGCGACTTCCTCTTCTTCCACCGCTGCCGCTTCATCGGCAATCAGGACACCCTCTATACCTACGGGCGTTTCGGCAAGGAAGGCGGCATCAAGCGGAACTTTTTCCTGGACTGCTACATTGAGGGCACGACGGACTTCATCTTCGGTCCCAGCATTGCCTATTTCGAGAACTGCCACATCCATAGCAAGAAGAACAGCTACGTGACCGCCGCTTCCACCCTCCAGGGCCAGAAGTACGGCTACGTGTTCAAGAACTGCAAGCTGACGGCCGCTCCCGGCATCGACAAGTGCTACCTGGGCCGTCCCTGGGGCGCCTATGCGAAGACCGTGTTCATCGGCTGCGAGCTGGGCCCGCACATCGTCGCGGACGGCTGGCACGACTGGGAGAAGGAAGGGAAACCCAATACCAAGAAGAACTCCTACTACGCTGAATATCAGAATGTCGGCCCCGGCGCACGCGGCCCGCGCGTGAAATGGGCGCACACCCTCACCGCGAAGCAGGCCGCCGAGTACACCTTCGAGAAGGTGATGTACCAGGCGCAGGACGGCATCCGTTGGAACCCTTTTGACAACCGATAGATGAAAAGAATCGCATTGCTGGCAGCCCTGCTGCTTGCGGCCTGCGCGCCGAAGACGGACCTGAAAACGGGCCCCATGTCCGTCCGGATGGTCCGTTCGGAGATTAAGCGGGCGCCCGAAGCCACCTACCTGGACGGGCAGGGGGGGGACTACAAGTGGAACTACACCACCGGCCTGGAGCTGCGCAGCTTCCTGGCCGTTTCCCGTACCTATGACATTCCCGAATTCGACGCGTATGTGCGCGCCTGGTACGATGGCGTCCTGGACGAGGGCGGCGAGATCGGCGGCAAATACGACCTGGAAAAGTTCAACCTGGACCATATCTGCCCGGCCCGGACGCTGATCGGCCTGTATCAGGCCACCCCGGACGTCCGGTACGCCATGGCCATCGAGACGGCCCGCAGGCAGCTCAAGAACCAGCCGCGCACCGAGGCGGGCGCCTTCTGGCACAAGCAGGCGTATCCCTACCAGGTGTGGCTGGACGGCCTCTATATGGCGGAACCTTTCTATGCGGTGTATGCCAACATCACCCACGAGGACGCCATCTTCGACGATGTCGTCACCCAGTTCAAGGTGGCGGCGGAAAAGACGTATGACCCGGCGACCGGCTTGTACCGCCACGCCTGGGACGAGTCCAGGCAGATGTTCTGGGCCGATCCGGTGACGGGCCAGTCCGCCCACTGTTGGGGCCGCGCTCTCGGCTGGTACACGATGGCCCTCGTCGAGGTCCTGCCGTTCTTCCCGGAGAACCATCCCGGCAAGGCCGAGCTGCAGGGCATCCTGGAAGGCATCCTCGCCACGCTCCCGAAATATGCCGATCCCGAGACCGGGATGTGGTACCAGGTCCTGGACAGCCCGGGCCGGGAAGGGAACTACCTGGAGGCCACCTGCTCCGCGATGTTCACCTACGCCTATCTGCGGTCCGCCCGCGAAGGCTATGCGGTGCCCGCTTCCGTCGATCCGAAGGCCCTCTACGAGGCCCTCGTGAAGAAGTTCATCCGCGAGGACAAGGACGGCACCCTGAATCTCACCGACTGCTGCGCCGTCGCCGGCCTCGGCGGCAAGGAGAACCGCAGCGGCACCTTCGAGTATTATATCAACGAGAAGATCATCGAGAATGACCCGAAGGGCGTCGGTCCCTTCATCTGGGCTTCGCTCGAATACGAGAAGCTATGAGAAAAGAACTGACTTTGATGGCCCTTTCCGCCCTCATCCTTGCCGCTTGCGGCGGGAAGGAGGATCCGGTCGTGGTGCCCGACACCCCCAAGGCTCCTTCCGCTCCGGCGAACGTGAAGCTGCACAAGGCCACGGAAACCAGCCTGCAGTTCCAGTGGGACGCGGTCGAGGGCGCGGCTTCCTACGCCTGGGAACTCCAGAAAGACGGCGCCAAAGAGAAAGAGGGAACGGCCGGTACCCGCAATACCACCATATCTGACCTGACCAAGGCGACGAATTACCGGTTCGGCGTCAAGGCCGTCAACGCCGGCGGCTCTTCTTCCATGACCTGGGTCGATGCCAAGACGGAAGGGACGGACGATCCCGAACCGCCCACCCCGCCGTCCGGCCAGTACTATGAGCAGTTCTCCATCCCTTCGACGGAGGAGGACGGCGTCGCCCGCGCCTTCCCGGGCGCCGAAGGCGGCGGCATGTACGCCACCGGCGGCCGCGGCGGCAAGATCTACCACGTGACCTCCCTGGAGGACAACAGCACGCAGGGCACCCTCCGGTATGGCATCGAGAAGGGAGACCGCCCGCTGACCATCGTCTTCGACGTGGCCGGCACCATCGCCCTCGAGAAGCAGCTCAATATCTCCAGGGGAGACCTGACCATTGCCGGCCAGAGCGCCCCCGGCGACGGTATCTGCCTGAAGAACTACACCTTCCGCATCAGCGCCAGCAACGTGATCGTCCGCTTCATCCGCTGCCGGATGGGCGATGAGAAGAAGACGGAAGACGACGCCATGCAGGTGATGAGCCACGACGACGACAAGTACGAGAAGATCATCATCGACCATTGCTCCGTGAGCTGGTGCACCGACGAGTGCGCCTCCTTCTACGGGATGAAGGATTTCACTTTCCAGTGGAACATCGTTTCGGAGAGCCTCCGCAACTCCATCCACGACAAGGGCTCCCACGGCTACGGCGGCATCTGGGGCGGCAACAACGCCACTTACCACCACAACCTGCTAGCGCACCACGATAGCCGCAATCCCCGCATCGACCACGACTACGTGTCCACCCAGAAGGGCCCCGTGTCCATCTTCAACAACGTGATCTACAACTGGAAGGGCAACAGCACCTACGGCGGCGAGAGCTCTGACAAATATGGGACCGACCACCGGAAATACAACCTGTTCAACAACTATTACAAGCCGGGTCCGGTGACGCCCTCCAACCACATCTGGTTCCTGCAGCCCACGACTTCCTGCAGCAATTGCGGCGGAACGATCCTGCCCGGCCACTTCTACCTGGACGGCAACGTGATGCACGGGAAGAGCGACCTGACGGCCGACAACTGGAAGGCTGGGAAGAGTTCTCCGGTCTCCGTCTATATCAGCGAGGCCGATGCGGCCAAGATCAAGGAGACGACCCGGTTCGCCACGGATACCTATCAGAGTGTCCATACCGGCGCAGCTTGCCTGGATCCCGTCTTGAACTATGCGGGCGCCAGCTTCGCGCGTGACGGTATCGACACGCGTGTCGCCAAGGAGACGAAGGACGGCACTTCCACCTATCAGGGCAGCAATACGACCGCCAGCGACCGTTCCACGAAGGGCCTCATCGACACCCAGACCGACGTCCAGGACGCCACCTGGAAGAACGGCTGGCCGGTGTACACCGCCACCGACGAGCAGAAGGCGAAGATCAAGGACTCCGACTCCGACGGCATGCCCGACTGGTTCGAAGAGCAGTTCGGTCTGAGCAAGACCGACAAGACCGACGCCGGGACCATCACCCTGGACAAGAACAACCGCTACACCAACCTGGAGATGTACCTCCACTACCTGGTGAAGGACATCGTCGCGGGCCAGAACGCCGGCGGCAGCTATATGAAACTCTAACTCAATCATCAATAACCAACTTAAAACCATCCATTCATGAAAAATCCAGTCAAGAAACTCGCTCTTGCGCTTCTCGGCCTGGTTTCGGCATGGACCCTGTCCGCCCAGACGACCATCACGGGCGTGGTGACGGACGAGTCCGGTGAGCCGCTCATCGGAGCGGGTGTGGTTGTCGAGGGTACGACCGTCGGCACCATCACCGGCATCGACGGCGACTACTCGCTGACCGTGCCCGCAGACGCGGTGAACCTGGTGTTCTCCTTCATCGGACTGAGTGACCAGACGATTCCCATCGCGGGACAGACCGTCATCAACGTGGTCCTGAAGGAAGACTCGACCTTCCTCGACGAAGTGGTCGTCGTGGGTTACCAGACGGTCAAGCGCCGCGACCTCCTCGGCGCCGTCGCTTCTGTCGGTTCCGACAAGCTCACCGAGCAGCCCGTGACCTCCGTGTCCCAGGCCCTCTCCGGCAAGATGGCGGGCGTCTCCGTCGTCACGACGGAAGGCGACCCGGACGCCGATGTCAAGATCCGCGTCCGCGGTGGCAGCTCCATCACCCAGGACAACAGCCCGCTATACATCGTGGACGGTTTCCCGGTGGAGTCCATCAATGACATCCCGTCCTCCGAGATCCAGTCCATCGACGTCCTGAAGGACGCCTTCTCCACGGCCATCTACGGCAGCCGCGGCGCGAACGGTGTCGTCATCGTCACGACCAAGAGCGCCGAAAAGGGCCAGAAGGTCTCCGTGAAGTTCAACGCCTACTACGGCCTCAAGAAGATGGCCAACGCGGGTGCGATCGTCGCGATGGATCCGGAGAACTTCGTGAAGTTCCAGTACGAGCTCGCTTCCATCCGCGGCAACGTGGAGAACAACTACAACCCGTACTTCGGTCCCTTCGCCGACATCGACCTGTACAAGGGCCTCCAGGGCAACAACTGGGTGGACGCCGTCTTCGGCAAGGTCGGTTCCTCGATGAGCGCCGACTTCTCCGTCTCCGGCAGCGGCGAGAACTACAACTGGAACCTGGGTTACGCCCACACGGGGGACGACGCGATCATGGTGGGTTCCACCTACACCCGCGACAACCTCAACTTCAAGGGCAACTTCAAGACTTCCGACAAGACCAGCATCGACGCGAACATCCGCTATTCCCGCGTGAACACCCGCGGCTCCGGCGCGAACGGCATCAACGACCGTGCGACGACCTCCGGTAACGGCCGTCTCAAGCACGCCGTCGCCTACGCCCCGATTCCCGTGGCCGCCGTCTCGACGGACTCCGACCTGGAGCAGGACTATGGCGACAACGCGCCGCCGCTCCTGTCCGTCTCTGACAACGATTCCAAGCGCGTCCGCACCACCTGGAACGCGAACGCCGCCTTCAACTGGACCATCATTGACAACCTGCGCCTCAAGATCGAGGGCGGTCTCGAGGATTACCGCCAGGGTGACGACCGCTTCTACGGCCTCACCACCTACTATGTGGCGAACCAGTCCACGGTGAAGAACACGCCTTCCACCGAGCACAAGGAGGCCTTCCGCACCCGCTACCGCAACACGAACACCCTGAACTACGATTTCGCGGACCTCATCAACAACCAGGACCATCAGCTGACGGCCCTCCTCGGTGAGGAAATGACCATCACCAAGAGCAACACCATCACCGACCTCGTGGACGGTTTCCCGACCTTCTATGACGCCGAGATGGCGTGGCATTTCATGTCCTCCGGCGTTCCGGCTTCCTCCAACAACCACTACGCCCCGGACGACAAGCTCCTTTCCTTCTTCGGCCGCGTGAATTACGACTACAAGCGCCGCTATTCCATCGGCGCCACGCTGCGTGCCGACGGCTCCTCCAAGTTCGCCCGCGGTCACCGCTGGGGCTACTTCCCGTCTGCCGCCGCCTCCTGGACCATCTCCAACGAACCCTGGATGGACAGCGCCCACAGCTGGCTGGACCAGCTCAAGCTCCGTTACAGCTTCGGTACCGCCGGTAACAACAACATCCCGTCGGGCCAGCTGATGAAGCAGTACGCCTCCTCCACCACCGCCTGGCTGTCGATGACCCAGAACATCTTCACCGCCGGCAAGGTCCTGAACAATCCGGACCTCACCTGGGAGACCACCTACACGCACAACATCGGTCTGGACTTCTCCCTGCTCCAGGGACGCCTCTCCGGTAGCGTCGAGGCCTACCAGAACGACACGAAGAACCTCCTCATCAACTTCCCGATCCCGGGTTCCGGCTATGACAGCCAGTACCAGAACGTGGGTTCCACCCGCAACCGCGGTCTCGAGCTCACGCTGAACGCCCCGATCGTCTCCAAGAAGGACTTCTCCCTGAACATCGGCGGCAACATCGCCTACAACATCAACCGGGTCACGGACCTCGGCGGCCTGGAGTCCATCATGGCGCAGTCCTACTGGGCTTCCACCGAGATCGGTGACGACTACATCGTCCAGGTGGGCCAGCCGCTCGGCAACATGTACGGCTACGTCAACGACGGCATGTATTCCGTCGATGACTTCACCTATGACGGCGGCAAGTGGGTGCTGAACGAGGGTGTCGCGAACGCTTCCTCCGTCCTCGGTGACGCCTACCTGCGTCCTGGCGCGATCAAGCTCAAGGACCTCAACGGTGACGGCAAGGTGACCGTGGCCGACCGCAAGGTCATCGGCAACGCCTCCCCGGACTTCACCGGCGGTTTCAACTTCAGCGGCTTCGCCTACGGCTTCGACTTCAGCGCGAACTTCAACTTCATGATCGGCAACCAGGTGTACAACGCCAACAAGATCGAGTTCACCTCCTCCCGCAAGTACTACAACCGCAACCTTCTCCATGAGATGGACGTGGACAAGCGCTGGACGAACATCGACTGGGCCACCGGCGAGCTGATCACCGACCCCGCCCTCCTCAAGAGCGTGAACGCCGGCAAGACGATGTGGAACCCCGCCGTCGGCAGCGCGATCTTCAGCGACTGGGCCGTCGAGGACGCTTCCTTCCTCCGCATGCAGAGCGCCACGGTCGGTTACACCCTTCCGGAGGATCTCACCAAGAAGATCCACATCCGGAAGCTCCGCCTCTATGTGACGGGCACGAACCTGTTCTGCCTGACCAAGTACTCCGGCTATGATCCGGAAGTGGATACCCGCCGTTCGACCCCGCTCACCCCGGGCGTGGACTACTCCGCCTATCCCAAGAGCATCGGCTTCGTGGCCGGCATCAACCTCACCTTCTAATCCGCTGCAGACATGAAAAAGATTGTGAATATCCTTTTTGCGGCCCTGGTGGCCGTGATGGCGGTTTCCTGTGAGAAATTCCTGGATTCGAAATCCCCGTCCACGTTCGACGCGGCGACCGTTTACTCCAACTACTCCCTCACGGAGAATACCATCTTCTCCATCGCCCAGTCCTTCGGCGAGACGAACAACTATCGCGGCCGCTACCTCCCCTGGATCGGCCTGAACAGCGATATCGAGTGGTACAACACCTATAAGCCCACCGACGAGAAATACCAGATCGCGGGCTATGCGCAGCTGCCCAACAACGCGCAGCTGAACCTGAACAACGGCCCCTTCGCCAAGATGTACGAGGCGATCGAGCGCGCCAACCTCGTGATCGAGGGCGTCCGCGAATACGGCAACCCCGAGACGAACAAGGACATGGCGTACCTCCTGGGCGAGGCCCTCACGCTCCGGGCGATGATTTACTACGACCTCGTCCGCGCCTGGGGTGATGTCCCGGCCCGTTTCGATGCGACCACCAGCGAGTCCATCTACAAGGCCAAGGAAAGCCGCGACGTGATCTTCAAGCAGCTGCTTGCGGACCTCGAAGAGGCCATCCCGTACATCCCGTATCCCGGCGCCACCGCCGCGACTTCCCGTACCGACCGCGTGAACAAGCTGTTCGCCGAGGGCCTGTACGCCCGCATCGCCCTGATGGCTTCCGGTTACGCCCAGCGTCCGGACGACGGCATGGTGGGCACCGGCGACCTGGGCACGAACCGCCTCACCAACGATCCGGACCTCCAGAAGAGCGTCCTGTATCCCAAGGCCCTGGCCTACCTGGAGGATGCCATTTCCTCCGGCACCGCCTCCCTCGAGGACTTCGAGACCCTGTGGAAGAACCAGAGCAACCAGGACAACCTCGTTGCCGGCCCCGGCCACGAGTCCCTGTTCGTGATTCCGTTCTCCGACGGCCGCGGCCGCTGGAACTACACCTTCGCGGTGCGTTCCGAGGGCTCCAGCTATGCGGGCGGCGCCACCGTCACCCGCGGCGGCGATGCCGGTCCGGTCCCGACGATGTGGTTCGACTATGACAAGAACGACGTCCGCCGCGACATCACCTGCGTCAACTGGCGCTGGAATGCCGACGACGAGCCCGAACTGGTGGGCATCCAGCGCTGGTACTTCGGCAAGTACCGCTGGGATTGGATGACCCGCAATCCCTACAAGGGCGGCAATGACGACGGCGCCAAGCCCGTGGTCCTCCGCTATGCCGACATCCTGCTGATGGCGGCCGAAATCGCCAACGAGCAGGGCGAGCTGGCCGATGCCAAGAGCTATCTCCTCGAGGTCCGCGAGCGCGCCTTCAAGGGCCATGAGGACCAGGCCGAGACCTATGTGGAGCGGATCAATTCCAAGGAGGCGATGTTCAACGCCATCGTGGACGAGCGCGCCTTCGAGTTCTGCGGCGAGATGACCCGCAAGTTCGACCTCATCCGCTGGGGCCTCCTCAAGTCCAAGATGGACGAGGCCAAGCAGAAGATGAAGAACCTCCGCGACCTGACCGGCGAATACGCCCAGGTGAACATGCTGGGCGGCGACGTCTACTACCGGGTGGACGGCAAGAATCTCATCGTCTACGGGTTCACCGGCGAAGCCGTCAAGCCGGCCGGCGCCTGGGAGAAGAAGAGCGAGTACTTCACCAAGGTCGAGGACAGCAAGGGCCAGCCTACCGGCCTGTATAACGAGCTGGTGGAAGGCATCTACGCCCGGGATCCGGAGCAGTACATGTTCTGGCCCATCTACAACGACACGATGACCAACAGCCAGGGCCGTATCAAGAACGACTATGGCTACGAGAGCCTTTAATACCGACGCGATATGAAATACAAGAATATACTGAAAGTATCCCTGGCGGCCCTTCTGGGCCTCGCCACGCTGTCCGGCTGCGTGAACAAGGAGTGGAACGAGATCACTGAACTGAACCTCGCCCGCTGCCTGGTTCCCGGCAATCTCGCGGCCCGTGTCGACGCTACCAAGGGTGACGTCGTCACCTTCGAATGGGACGTGAACAAGGACGCCGGCGGCTACGAACTCGCCGTCTACACCGACGAAGCCATGACGGATCTGGAGAACAGCTGGCCGATCGAGCCCGGCGAAGTTCCCTACACGACCCGCCTGACTGCGGACAAGGAGTACTGGTTCACGGTCCAGGCCTACCGGGTGAACGCCGACGGCGTCAAGGTGCCCGGCACCGAGTCCAAGGTTTCCGTCTATGACGGTTCCTTCAAGACCTATGCGGTCAAGGACAACCTCTACCTGGAGGTCAAGGGCCGTTCGACCACTTCCGTCTCTCTTGCCTGGAGCAAGGACGTGCAGGATTTCTCCGAGGTGACCGATCTTCGGGCCGTCCCGGTGAAGGGAGGCAAGACGGTGAAGAAGGAACTCGCCGACGCTGAGGCCGTTGCGGCCGCCGCGACCATCGACGGTCTCGACCCTTCCACCGAGTACCAGATCACCCTCTTCTACATGAGCGCCTCCCGCGGTACCGTCGATACCTGGACCAAGGCCGAGCAGGGGAGCGCCGTGACCATCACGACCTCCGACGAACTCAAGTCGGCCGTCGTCGCCGGCGGTAACTACTATCTGCCTTACAACGAGGCGGGTTACTCCATGGGCACGGCCAAGCCGACCGCCGACCTCACCCTCATCGGCGAGCTCGGTCCCGACGGCTCCAAGCCTGTCGTGGCCGGCAAGGTGGAACTCACCGCCGACCTCACCGAGGCCAACGCCAAGCTATACTTCGAGAACATCCAGTTCGACGGTGCCGCCGGCTCCCGCATCGTGGAGCACACGGGCGGTTCCCCGGTCCTGGAGAGCATCATCTTCGTCAACTGCGAAATCACGAACTTCCTCGCCGGCTTCTTCTACGGCAACAACGACAATGTCGTGAAGATCGGCACCTTCAAGTTCGATTCCTGCGACATGTACGGGATCCTCGGCAGCGGCGGTGACGCGTTCGACATCCGCAAGACCACGGAGATCGACGAGATCGCCTTCGTGAACAACACGATGTACGACGGTATCCGCACGCTGTTCCGCATCGACGCCTCCGACGCCATCAAGATCGGCCACATCGACTTCGAGAACAACACCGTGAAGAACATCGCAACCATCGACGACGGCAACAACCGCGGTGTCTTCGCCGTCCGGGTCCCGCACGAGATGACGCTGAAGAACAACCTGTTCCTGTTCGAGAACGGCGGCAAGGACGATGGCACCGACCGGGCGCAGCTCTTCCAGAACAACACGAACACGGTCGTCCCTACCTTCCGCAACGCTTCCGGCAACTACAGCTACGCTCACGGCGAGAACTTCTTCGCGCTGGTTTCCGCCCAGGCCGCCGGTTTCGTGGTGATGAACGTGGATCCGTGCTATAACGCCAAGGGCAACTTCTTCCAGCTCGCCGCCCAGGATCTCATCGAGAAGAAGGTCGGCGCCTCCAAGTGGTGGATCCAGTACGTGGAGAAGCCGGAAGACCTCACCCAGCACGTGATCACCGAGGCGCACACCTGGAACCTGCAGAACGCCACCCTCTTCGCCGGTGACGTGAAGAACTCCCGCGTGCGGGACGAGCTGATGCTTGTCGGCACCGAGGCCACCCCGCTCAATGCGGACGGCGGTATCACCTTCAAGCAGGCTTCCGTCCTGACCCGCAAGGGTGTCCCGACCGAAGGCTACGCTTCCTTCAAGGTGAACGCCCCCGGTTCCGTGGACATGCTCCTCTCCGACCCGGGCAAGACCGGCGCCAGCGTCGTGGTCGCCCTGTATGACGACAACGGTCTCTCCGTCCTCGGCGGCGCCGTGGCCTCTTCCGCCAATCCTGGCGTCCAGAAGATCGTCGTTCCCGAGGTCGCCGGCGAGGGTACCGTCTATCTCTATTCCACCGGTGCGGTGACCATCACCAAGCTCGGCTGGAGCAAGGATGTGCTCGCCCTGGACAAGGTCCTGGAGACCCCGAAGCCTGTCGTGGAGCCCGTCACCCTGACCGAGGGCGACGAGACCGCGGTGACCATCTCCTGGGAGCCCATCCACGCCGCCGATCACTATGTGGTCGTCTTCAACAAGCGCACCCAGGATCCGCAGACGGAGACCAGCTTCACGGTTCCCGCCGAGGATATCGCCGCGCTCAAGGCCGGTCTGTATTCCTTCACGGTGCAGGCCTTCCCGGCTGCGTCCGACCTGTACTACCAGGCTTCCGAGAAGGGCAACGCCTCCTTCGCCATCCAGCCGAAGGGCGGTGGCGGCGAGGTCGTCCAGGTCACCTGGACCTGGGACTTCTCCGCGGCCGACTGGCAGGAGCAGTTCGCGACCTATGGCGCCGCCGGTGCGGACATCACCAACTGGAACCTCACCTACGACAACCTGACGATCGTCTCCACCGCGAAGTCCAAGTACAACACGACCTACTTCCAGTGGGGCGGCAAGGGTTCGACCAGCGACCGTTACATGAAGTTCACCGCGCCTGAGCAGGGTACCCTGAAGGTGTGGGCCTCCAACACGGGCGGCAGCGAGGATCTCACCCGCATGGTGACCGTGAACCAGAACGGCGAGGAAGTCTCCGTTCCGGGCGGTGTCCCGTCCAGCGGCGAGCCCGCCGTGTGCGAGTTCAGTGTCATGGCCGGCGACGTGTACATCTACTGCACCGGCAACGCCCTCCGCTATTACAAGGTCGAGTTCACCTACGAGACCGGCGCGGCCGCGGCGGTCGAGTATGACTGGGACTTCTCCCAGGCTGACTGGCAGGACGCTCTCGGCGCTCTCGGCGCCGCCGGCGCGGACATCACCAACATCGACCTGACGGTGGAGGGCCTGACGTTCCATTCCGGCTCCAAGAGCAAGTATGGCGCGACCTACATCCAGTTCGGCGGCAAGAGCGGTGACATGGACCGTTACTTCAAGTTCACGGCTCCGGACCAGGGCACCCTGAAGATCACGGTCTCCAACACCGGCAGCAGCGAGGCGCTGGACCGCACGGTGAAGGTGGCGGTGGGGGATGACGCCCAGGCGCAGCCCGGCGGCTTCTCCTCGAACAGCCCCTCCGAACTCGAGTTCAGCGTTCCGGCCGGCGAGGTGGTCATCACCGCCCCGGAGAACGGCCTCCGCTTCTACCACATCTACTACACGAACAAGTAGCAGGTATTGATAAAGGGAGCCGGGGGTGATACCCCGACTCTCTTCCAAGATTCTAAAAACACTGACAGATATGAGCTTCATCAACGACAACTTCATGCTCCAGACGGAGACCGCCCGCCAGCTCTACCACGAGCACGCGGCGAAAATGCCCATCATCGACTACCACTGCCACCTCGTGCCGCAGCAGATCGCCGAGAACATCCAGTTCCGCGACATCACCCAGCTCTGGCTGGTGGACGGCCACTACGGCGACCACTACAAGTGGCGCGCGATGCGGGCGAACGGCGTTTCCGAGGACTACCTGACCGGCGGCAAGCACACCGCCTGGGAAACCTTCGAGAAATGGGCGGAGACCGTTCCGTACACGATGCGGAACCCGCTGTACCACTGGACGCACCTGGAGCTGAGCCGCGTGTTCGGCATCGACAAGCTCCTGTGCCCGGCGACGGCCCGCGAGATCTTCGAGGAGTGCAACGCGAAGCTGGCGACGCCCGAGTTCCGCGGCCAGGCCCTCATCCGCAAGTTCGGCGTGGAGGTGGTCTGCACCACCGACGACCCGGCCGACGACCTCCGCTGGCACAAGATGATCGCGGAGAACCCCTTCGGCACGAAGGTGATTCCCGCCTGGCGCCCGGACAAGGCGATGGCGATCGAAAACCCGGCCGCCTACAAGGCCTATCTGAAGCAGCTTGGCGAGGCCGCCGACATGGAAATCGACTCCTATGCCGACCTCTGCGAGGCCCTGAAGAAGCGCCACGATTTCTTCGCTTCGATGGGCTGCAAGCTCTCCGACCACGGCCTGGAGAACTTCTACGCCGCCGACTACAAGGAGATCGAGATCGAACTGATCTTCAAGAAGGTCCTGATGGGCATCGCCCCGAACGCCAAGGAGCTGGAGAAGTTCCGCAGCGCGTTCCTGCACGACCAGGCCGTGATGGACGCCGAGGCCGGCTGGGCCCAGCAGTTCCACATCGGCGCCATCCGTAACAACAACACGAAGATGTTCAATGCGGTGGGCCCTGACACGGGCTACGACGCCATCCACGACCCGGAAATCGCGGCCGCCGGCCACCGTTTCTTCGACCGGCTCACTCTGGAAGGGAAGCTCGCGAAGACCATCCTCTACTGCCTGAATCCCAAGGACAACGCCGTGATGATGACGATGGCTTACACCTTCAACGATGGCACCTTCCCGGGCAAGATGCAGTTCGGTTCGGGCTGGTGGTTCCTGGATCAGGAAGTGGGCATGCGCCGTCAGATGGACTCCCTGTCCGCGCTGGGCCTGCTGAGCCGTTTCGTGGGCATGCTCACGGACAGCCGCAGCTTCATCAGCTACCCGCGCCACGAGTACTTCCGCCGCATCCTCTGCGACGTCCTGGGCAAGGACGTGGAGCAGGGCAAGCTCCCGGCCTCCGAGCTCGCCTTCATCGGCAAGATGGTTGAGGACATCTCCTACAACAACGCGAAGAATTACTTTAACTTTTAGATGGACTATATCAAGATCAATCCCGCCGACAACGTCGCCGTCGCCCTCCAGGACCTCTCCAAGGGGGCCGTGGTGGAAGGTGTGACCTTGTCGATGGACATTCCCCGCGGGCACAAGATCGTTCTCCACGACCTCAAGGCCGGGGAAAACGTCGTCAAGTACGGCTTCCCGATCGGGCATGTGACGCGGGATGCGGCCGCCGGCACGATGGTGGACCACACCTGCATCAAGACGAACCTGGAAGGCCTGCTGGATTACAGCTACCAGCCTGCGCTGGTGGACATCCCGGAAGCCTCGGTGAAGCGGACCTTCAAAGGCTTCCGCCGCGCGGACGGGCAGGTGGGCGTGCGCAACCAGATCTGGGTCATCCCCAACGTGGGCTGCGTGAACGGCATCTGCCAGACCATCGTGGAGCGCTTCAAGGCGGAAATCGCCGGGAAGGAGGGGAGTGTCGACGCCGTCGTCGCTTTCCCGCACAATTACGGCTGTTCCCAGCTCGGCGCTGACCACGAGAACACCCGCACCGTCCTTGCCGACATGGTGCACCATCCCAACGCAGGCGGCGTGCTGGTGGTCTCACTCGGCTGCGAGAATAACCAACTGGACGCCTTCCGCGAGCTGGTGGGCCCGGTCGACGAAAGCCGCGTGCGGATGTTCGTCACCCAGAAAGTGGACGATGAAATCGAATACGGCCTGCAGCAGCTCCGCGAGATCTTCGCCGTGTGCTCGAAGGACGAGCGCGTGGACGTTCCGGTGTCGGAACTCCGCGTCGGCCTCAAGTGCGGCGGCTCCGACGGCCTCAGCGGCATCACGGCGAACCCGCTCCTGGGCGTGTTCTCCGACTGGATCGTCGCCCAGGGCGGCACGACCGTCCTGACCGAGGTCCCCGAGATGTTCGGCGCCGAGACGATCCTGATGAACCGCTGCCAGGACGTGGCTACGTTCGACCAGACCGTCCATCTGATCAACGACTTCAAGGAATACTTCATGAAGCAGGGGATGCCGGTGTACGAGAACCCCTCGCCGGGCAACAAGGCCGGCGGCATCTCTACCCTGGAAGAGAAGTCCCTCGGCTGCACGCAGAAGTGCGGCAAGAGCATCGTCCGCGGTGTCCTGAAGTACGGCGAGCGCCTGAGCGTCAAGGGTTTGAACCTCCTCAGCGCGCCAGGCAACGACCTGGTCGCCTCCACGGCCCTCGCGTCCTGCGGCTGCCAGATCGTCCTCTTTACGACCGGCCGCGGCACCCCGTTCGGGACCTTCGTGCCCACGATGAAGATCTCGACCAACACGCCCCTCTTCGAGAAGAAGGGCAGCTGGATCGATTTCAACGCCGGCGTCCTCGCGCAAGGCGAGCCGATGGCGGACGTCGCCGCCCGCTTCGTCGATTTCGTCCTCGCCGCCGCCTCCGGCGCCCCGGTGAACAACGAGAAGAACGGCTGGCGCGAGATCGCCATCTTCAAGTCCGGCGTAACGCTTTAGTCATATGGTAAAGAACGATTCTATCCGTCCGTACCTGACCCCTTCCTGCAGGGTCGTGGCATATCAGTCCGAGGAGAACTTCCTCGCGAGCGGCGATTTCGGCGGAAACGGCTATCCGGGCGACGACCTGGATGAGGGAGACGAGTATAATTTCTAGGGAGGAGGCAGGTATGAAGAAAATGTTGATTCCAGCCCTCCTGCTGCTTTCCGCGACAGTCGCCTGCCAGCGGGAAAAGAATGTCGACCCGAAAGGAACGGTGGAAATCACCGTGACGGCCGGCGCCCCCGAAACCCGCACCTACATCGAGAACGACGGCACGGCCTGGATTCCGTACTGGAACACCGGCGATGTGCTGGCCGTGATGGTGGATGATGCCTACGATAAACCCAATGGGTTGAAGAACACCTCCGAGGACGGCCGTACGGCCACTTTCTCCGGTACCCTGGACAATGTTGCCGATGGCGAGCACGTGCTTACCGCCTGGTACCCCAAGGATCTGAAGGACGGTCGCGCCGAAAGCGTGTTCAAGTATGTGCTCGCTGAGGAACAGACACTTCCGTCCCTGACCTCCTTCGATCCTGCGATGGACCTTCTCGTGGGCATGCCCGAAACTTTTACGGTCGCAGACGGTAAGGCCAACGTGGACAACATGCGTTTCCGCCGTGTCTTCACGGTGGTGAAGGTGACGCTCAAGGACGAATCCACCCTCCTCGCCGGCAAGAAGGTCAAGCGCGTGGCGCTGACCGCCACGGGGGCCAATCTGGCAGGCCGGGCCAACGTGGAAATCACCACCGGCGACATCACCCGCTGGGAGTATCCTTCCGCGACGGTGGCCGGCAACTATGCCGGGGACGATTTCACCATCGATGGCACGAATTCCGTGTTCCTGCTGGTGAATCCCGCCACCCTCGCGGCCGGTTCCGTCCTGACGGTGGATGTGACGACGGATGACGACAACCTCTTGATTACCAAGAGCGTGAACCTCCCGAGCGAGGTCGTTTTCCCCGAGAACAAGGTGACCACGCTGAACTTCACCCTCACCGACGACAATGTGCAGGACAAGTCCGGCGCCATCTCTTATACCTGGGATTTCTCCACGGCGGAATGGCAGGCGGCCCTGGCCGACCAGGCCCCGGATGCCCGTGATGCCAATCAGACGAATTGGTCCGTGTCCCTAGCAGGTCTTACTTATACTTCCGGCAAGTCCAGTAAATGGTCGTCGGCGTACATCCAGCCCGGTGGCGCCGGAACTTCCACCGACCGGGTGTTCTCCTTCACGGCGCCCAAGGACGGTTTCCTGAAGGTGACCGCGTCCAATACGGGCAGCACTGCGGCGACTGACCGCTATGTCACTGTTTTGAACGATGGTACGGAAACTTCGCAGGTCGGTGCGGTTCCCTCGACAAGTCCGACTGTCCTTTCCTTTGAAGTGAAGGAAGGCGCGGTGAAGGTCTATCCGACCGGAAATGCGCTCCGCTTCTACAAGTTCGCCTTCACGACGGAAAGCGAACCGCCCGTGGAACCTGACCCGCAGGGCGAGCTCGAGTGCCCCGATCCGCCCCAGACCGGGACGGTGGAGCTGGACCATCTCTACGGCTATGCCACGGGCGTGACCGGCGGCGACGCGGCCACCTCGGCCAACATCCTCCATTTCGACAACGGCAAGGCCCTCCAGACCTGGCTGCTGAATCGGACCAAGGCCGAGAAAAAGGGCGACCATACGCCCGTAACCATCTGGCTCAGCGGTACTTTCGGACCGGAGGACGGCCGTGATTTCTCCGAGGCCCATCCCTGGTTCGATGTCAAGGAAGTCTCCAACCTGAGCTTCTACGGCACTGACTCCTTCGTGATGGACCGGATCGGCATCTTCTGCGTCCGCGCCAGCAACATCATCATCCGGAACATCAACTTCCGGCAGCCGAAGGCCAACAACGGCGCTGACGCCGTGTCGATGCAGGAGTGCGAAGGCGTGTGGGTGGACCACTGCACCTTCACCTCCCTGAACCAGACCAAGGATTATGAGGACGGCTCTACCGACATCACGCACGGCTCCAAGAACGTGACCGTGAGCTGGAACCACTATATCCTCACCCAGAAGAGCTGCCTGGTGGGCCATTCCAACAGCCAGACGACGGACACGGAGATTACGGCGACCTTCCACCACAACTGGTTCGACCAGTCCAGTTCCCGCCACCCGCGCGTGCGCTTCGGCAAGGTCCACGTGTACAACAACCTCTTCGACGGCAACACCACCTATGGCGTGGGGTCGGCCTACGGGGCCAAGGTGCTGGTGGAGTACAACTACTTCGACGGCGTCCAGCTCCCGACCGACATCTGCACCTATCCGGCGAAGGAGAGCAACGAGTCCAATCTGCAGGGCTCCGTGGCCGGTTATCTGTACGCCACGCAGGACGTGCTCGTGAACCGTCCCGCCAAGGCCAAGGACCCGTATCCGTTGACGAACGTCAAGTACAAGTCCTATCAGGGCGAGACCATCACCCCGCTTACCTATGCCGATTTCAAGCCTGCCTATGACTACATCGTCACACCGGCCGAGGATGTTCCCACGGTCGTCAAGGGCGGCGCCGGTCACGGCAAGCTCGGATGGACGGAGGCCCCCGTCGCCGTGAACAACGGCGGCATTACGGACTTCAACGGCTCCGATCCGGACGACCCGGACCAGCCCGGCGGCGGCGACGACCCCGGTGGAAACACGGGTGCCCATACCTACGTCCTCTATATGAATGATTCCGCGTCGCCTGTCTCTACCGTAGACGGGAATGCCGGCAGCACGTATTTCACGTATTCGACTTCGGCCGCCGATTTCCGTAATCCCGCTGATGACAAGTACCACGGTCCTTTCGAGATTGACGGAACGACTTATCAGCGCGGATTCAAGTTCGACAGCCAGGGCAAAGTGACCTTCACGACTTCAGCGACGCTGACTACGACGGTGCGTTTCTACTTCGCCCGCCGCAAGGTGGCTGAATCCGATGCCACAATCCGGCTCGTTCCGACCGGTGGGTCGGAGCTGGTCTGGGATACGCCCTATGACAACTATGGGGATTCGGGCGTCGTGACGCTCGAACGCGGCACCGAGTACACCATTCAGCAGAAGAAGAGAGAACAGGCGGTGATCTTGGTCATCGTCACGGAAACCGAATAATATAACCACAAATCAGATATGGAAAGATTAAACAGAACTACCGCCCCGCAGGCGAAAAAGTACACCGAGAAGGTCATCCAGTTCGGTGAAGGCAACTTCCTCCGCGCGTTCATCGAGTGGATCATCTGGAAGACCAACCAAAAAACCGACTTCAACGGCTCCGTCGTCGTCGTCCAGCCCATCGAGAAGGGCATGGTCGGCTGGCTCAACGAGCAGGACGGCCTGTATCACCTGAATCTCCAGGGCCTCCAGGACGGCCAGCCCGTGGACAGCGTCGACCTGATCGACGTCATCAGCCGCGGCCTGAGCCCGTACGAGGACTTCCAGGGCTACCTGAAGCTCGCCGAGCAGCCGGAGATGCGCTTCGTCATCTCCAACACGACCGAGGCGGGCATCGCCTTCGATCCGGCCTGCAAGCTGGACGACGCCCCCGCATCGTCCTATCCCGGCAAGCTCACCCAGCTCCTGTACCACCGCTGGGAGTACTTCAAGGGCGACAAGACGAAGGGTTTCATCATCTTCCCGTGCGAGCTCATCTTCGAGAACGGCAAGCACCTGAAGGAGTGCATTAGCCAGTACATCGACCTGTGGAACCTGGGCCCGGACTTCCGCGCCTGGTTCGAGGAGGCCTGCGGCGTGTATTCCACGCTCGTGGACCGCATCGTTCCCGGTTATCCGCGGGACACCGCCGCGCAGCTGTGCGAGCGCGTGGGCTATGACGACCATCTGCTGGACAAGGCCGAGATCTTCCACCTGTGGGTGATTGAGGCCCCGAAGGAGGTCGCCGCCGAGTTCCCGGCCGACAAGGCGGGCCTGCACGTGCTGTTCGTCCCGTCCGAGGCTCCGTACCACGAGCGGAAGGTCACGCTGCTCAACGGCCCGCACACCGTGCTGTCGCCGGTGGGCTACCTGAGCGGCCTGGACACCGTGAAGGAGTGCTGCGAGGATTCCGAGGTGGGTCCGTTCGTGAAGAAGGTCATGTTCGAGGAGCTCCTTCCCACGCTCAACCTCCCGAAGGAAGAGCTGGAGAAGTTCGGCTGCGACGTGATGGAGCGCTTCCGCAACCCGTTCGTGAAGCACTTCGTGACGAGCATCATGCTCAACTCCTTCCCGAAGTTCAAGACGCGCGACCTGCCGGGCCTCAAGACCTACCTGGAGCGCAAGGGCGAACTCCCGAAGGGCATCGTCCTCGGCCTCGCCGCCATCTGCACCTACTACAAGGGCGGCAAGCGCGGGGATGTGGACATCGTCCCGAACGACGATCCCAAGATCATGGAGCGGCTCAAGGACCTCTGGGCGACCGGCGACGTGCGCAAGGTGGCCGAGGGCGTCCTGGCCGACGAATTCATCTGGGGCGAGAACCTGAACGCCATCCCGGGCCTGACCGACCTCCTCGAGGCCGACCTCGCCCTCATCCAGGCCGAAGGCATGCGCGCCGCTGTCAAAACTGTAATTGCTTAATACTATGGGTGAAACACAGAAAAAACTGATGACCAACTGGCGTTGGTGGCTGTGCTCGCTGCTGTTCGTGGCGACGACCGTCAACTACCTGGACCGCCAGGTGCTGTCTCTCACGTACGAGAACTTCATCAAGCCGGAATTCCACTGGAATGACGACAACTACGGTACGATTACCGCATTCTTCTCCATCTTCTACGCGATTGCCTGCCTGTTCGCGGGCAAGTTCGTGGACTGGATGGGCACGAAGAAGGGCTACCTGATCGCCATCGGCGTCTGGTCTGCCGGCGCGTGCCTGCACGCCGCCTGCGGCTGGGCCACGGGCGCGATTGTCGGCCAGGATCTCGCCGCCCTCAAGGGGGTCGAGGTCGCTTCCAACGTCGCATTGGCCATCTCGACGACTTCCGTCTACCTGTTCCTGCTGTGCCGGGGCATCCTGGCGCTCGGCGAGGCCGGCAACTTCCCGGCGGCCATCAAGGTGACCGCCGAGTACTTCCCGAAGAAGGACCGCGCCTTCGCGACCTCCATCTTCAACGCCGGCGCTTCCGTCGGTGCGCTCGCCGCGCCGCTGTGCATCCCGCCGCTCGCGATGAAGTTCGGCTGGGAAATGGCCTTCATCATCATCGGCGCCCTGGGCTTCATCTGGATGTTCTTCTGGGCCTTCATGTATGAGAAGCCCGAAAAGAGCAAGCACGTGAACGAGGCGGAACTGGAGTATATCCACCAGGATGACGCGGACGACGCGGCCGTCGCGAACGCGGCGCCCAAGGCTGCCGAGGAGAAGCAGGTTTCCCTGTGGAAGTGCTTCACTTTCAAGCAGACCTGGCAGTTCATCACCGGTAAGTTCTTCACGGACGGTGTGTGGTGGTTCTTCCTGTTCTGGGCTCCTTCCTACTTCAGCAACCAGTTCAACGCGCCGGTGACGACCCCGCTGGGCCAGTGGCTCATCTTCACGCTCTACCTCATCGTGACGGTCGTTTCCATCGGCGGCGGCTATCTGCCGAAGATCTTCGTCGAGAAGAAGGGCATGCATCCCTATCCGGGCCGCATGCTCGCGATGCTCATCTTCGCGTTCTTCCCGCTCTGCGCCCTGCTGGCGCAGCCGCTGGGCATGCACTACAACTCCGCCTGGATCCCCGCCATCCTCATCGGCCTCGCGGCCGCCGGCCACCAGGCCTGGAGCGCGAACCTCTTCTCCACCATCGGCGACATGTTCCCGAAGGGCGCGATCGCGACCGTGACGGGCATCGGCGCCATGGCGGGCGGTGTCGGTTCGATGTTCATCCAGAAGATCGCCGGCAAGCTGTTCACCTATGCGGAGAACGCCGGTCCCGCCTTCCGCTTCCTCGGCTTCGAAGGCAAGCCTGCGGGCTACTTCATCATGTTCTGCTTCTGCGGCCTGGCGTACCTGATCGCCTGGGTCATCATGAAGTCCCTCGTGCCGAAGTACAAGCCGGTGGAACTGTAATGAGAAAGGGAATCGCAGCATTGCTGGCGCTCTGCGCCATCAGTTCCTGCGGAAAGAGTGAGGAACCGACCGTCCCGGACCAGGGACAGCCGGTTCCTTCCGTTCCGCAGAACGTGAAACTGCACAGCGCCACGGAAACCAGTCTGACGTTCCAGTGGGATGCGGTCCAGGGGGCGGCTTCCTACAAATGGAAGCTGACAAAGGATGGCTCCGCTGCCGGCGAAGGAACGGCCAACACCCGCAACGTGACTGTGAGTTCCCTCGATCAAGCGACCACATACGGGTTCTCCGTGTGCGCGACCGGTCCCGGCGGGACATCGGCCTACAGCGCTGTCGTGGAAGGGACGACGAAGGGAACGAAACCGGTTCCGCCCGATCCGTCTGCCGCGGTCCTGTGCGTGGACGCGCCGCTGGTCATCACTTTCGATTCGGCGCCCACCCTCGGGACTTCCGGTCTCGTGCAGGTGTTCAAGGCCGACGGCACCCTGGTGGACAAGATCGACCTGGCGGACATCGCCAAGGTCGATGTCCTCTCCGACGGCACCATGGTCCCCAAGGGGGCCGATGCCGACGCCGGCAAGATCGCCATCAACGATGACTCGCCGTTCCACACCTTCCTGGACGCGCTCCACAGCAGCCAGTACCGCATCGTCCATTATACGCCGCTGCGGGTCAAGGGCAAGACGCTGGAGATCAAGCTCCACAACGAGGCGCTTTCCTTCGGGGAGTCCTATTATGTGACGGTCGACGCGTCCGTCGCAGGGAAGGCCGTCGGGAAGGACGATATGCCTTTCACGGTGAAAGCGGCCCCTTCCGGCGCCACATTCAAGGTGGCTGCCGACGGCTCCGGCGACTTCTGCACCGTCCAGGGAGCCCTCAGCTATGTGAGCCGCTATGTGAAGAAAGACGATGCGGTCACCATCGAAATAGGGGAGGGAACCTACCAGGAACTGCTCTTCCTCCGCAACAAGAACAATGTCACCATCAAGGGGGCGTCCCGGGATAAGAGTATAATCGCCTACCCGAACAACGACTCCTACGAGACCGGTTCCGGCGGCTCCCTATCGGCCAAGCCGTCCCGGGGCGCCTCCATCGGCAAGTCCGGCGGCCGCAGCGTCTTCCTGGTGGAGAGCTGCGACAACCTGGTGCTGGAGAACCTGACCATCGAGAACACGTATTCGATCCCGTCCCACAAGGGCCAGGCGGAGACGATCTACTTCAACTCCAACTACAAGCTGACGGTGGAGAACTGTTCGCTCATCTCCTGGCAGGACACGTTCCTGTGCAAGGGCAAGGTGTGGGTGCACAACTCCCTGATCGCCGGTCACGTGGACTACATCTGGGGCTATCCCGAAGCCTGCCTGTTCGAGGACTGCGAGATCCGCTCCCGGGCGGGCGGCTACCTCATCCAGGCCCGCGTCCCTTCGGTCTCGAACAAGGGATTCGTGTTCCTGAACTGCAAGCTGACGGCGGAATCCGGTGTCAAGGACGGCTCGATGTACCTCGCCCGTTCCGGCGGCTCGACGGAGTACTTCGACAACGTGGTCTTCGTGAACTGCACGATGGGCCCGGTCATCGCTCCCACCGGCTGGCATACGGACAAGGCCCCGAACCCGTCGACGCCCACCGCGACCTCCGGCTGGCGCGAATACGGCTCCGTGGACGCCTCCGGCAAGGCCATCACCGGCCACAACGCCTCCGGCAAGGTCCTCACCGCCGCCGAGGCCGAACCCTACTCCACCCGGCAGTCCGTGCTGGGGTGGTAGGGGGGCTTCAGCCATCCAGAATGTGGCTCCCGCGCATCTACTGATGTGCGGGAATCCTTTTTTAGGGGAACAGCGTGGCTTCAGGTCCATTTGCTGGGACGATGGACACGATTTCCCGCGGTTTTCATGGCTTGCCCTACATCGGTTGGGACGATAGCCACGGTGCATCTTATTTTCGTCGACAAAAGAAACTGTAATACCTTGCGGTTTCTGTGTGAAACGCTATATTTGTAACGGGTGCTGTCAGCATCCGTTTGTTCAACTTTATTTGTGTGTGAGATATGAGCGTCTTGAGTCAATGTATGAGCATCATCCAGCTAACTTCCTTGGATTGGTCGTGGAAGGAGCGCCTCAGTATGGTGGGCCATTCGTTCCGGGTGATGGCGATGGCAAAGAATTATGATGAGATGGTGGTGGGAATGATGCACGCTTTCTATGCCGGATCCGGTTATACGAGGGCCCTGTTTGATATCGATGTAGATGGGGAACCCGAGTGGAAGGCGGCTTTGGATCTTTTCGTACCGCCTTTGAAGATGAAACGGCCCAAGTCGAAGTATGAGGTGCCATCTGAAGATTTGCTGGGAACCAATATGCCGCAATCTCTTTTGGAGGACGAGAAGGCGAGGCAGGACTGGATGATCGCTGAAACACTTTGGAGCACATCCTATGAAAAGTATATCTGGAAAATCAGTGAGAACAGAATCGCCAGAAACGTGATGATCCATAAATTGCTGGATATGCTGGACGTCTTGCGGAATCCGGGGAAATACGAAGAGGAGTCCGGTCCCCAATACTATGTCCTCCCCTGGAAGAAGCATTGGATAATTGACATCCGGGGGAGAGAGACAAGGGTGCCGCGAACGGATGACAAGTATCTCCTGAGAGAACCAACAGCCATTGAACGGGCGAACCTGATCGGCAAGTATGAGCAGGCGCTGGAACTACTTGTGGATGAAGAGGTCCGTTTCCCTGTCCAGGATCGTTTTTCGGAGGAAGAGCATCGGGAGCACGAGCAAGAGTGCCACCGTTGGTTCCTGTCCTGGATGGCAGGAGAAAAGGCTGAGATGGAACAATACGGCGAAACGGAGGACGATTATGAGAGCGACGAGGAGGATGAGTCCGAAGGATGGTCGTTCTAAAGACTATTGGCTGGTTACGACTGAACACCTGAAGGAGGGATTATGGTTCCGCGAAGATGATGACTACAAGGTGGGAATGAACTATGTCGCGGTCTTGTCGTTCTTGCTTGGGGTGACAGTCCTTTCCTTTACGCTGATGTCAAACCACGTTCACTTTGTCCTTTATTGTACCAAGGATGATGCGCGGCTTTTCATAGATGCCTTTAAGAAGAATGTTATAGCAACAGATAGATTATCACAAGTACATTACTGAAGTTGCCCATCACGGTTAATGACGGGCAACTCTTTTGCTTTTTCTCTTTTGATAACGATTATACCAGGCTTTTTAAGTATTCCTTTAGCTTGCTATTTCTTTCCCACGATTTGACCTTCGGCTCGGTTAAGCCAACTTCAGCGTAGGCGTTTTCCAGTGCTTTCCGTTTCTGTTCCGAGTCTGCCCTTGCGTATATCTCAGTAGTTTGTATTGACACGTGTCCTAAGATGTCCCTTATGTAGATCAGATTTACGCCAGCTTGTAGAAGATGCATCGCTCTAGAGTGCCTTAAGACATGAGGGCTGATCTTTTTCGGGACGAGTTCATCATGAAGGAGTTGAGCTTCATGATAGTACTTATTCAAGACATATGTTATTCCAGCGGTAGTCAGTTTTTCTCCCCAGGTATTATAGAAGAGGGGATGTGATTCTCGACCAGGAAGATTTAAGTGCTGCTCATTAAGGTATGTCTCAAGGAGGTGTACGATATTACCGTCCAGAGGGACGATCCTCGTTTTATTCCCTTTACCGTGTATCATAACAACGCTAGGTTTTGACAAGCGCAAAGAGGAGGGAGTAAGGTCTATCAGTTCCTGTACTCTTGCTCCTGTATTATAGAGCAAGGATAACATGGTCAGGTCTCTACGTCCTTTTACGGATGACACGTCGATGGTTTCCAAGACGGATTTGATACCATCTATCGTCAGATAATGGATTGATCCTTGTGGGCCTTTTTTATTCTGGATAGAGCACACCTGTTTCCACTGGGCCATATGCAGAGGGTCCACGTACATCAGATATTTACAGAAGGATTTCATGACCACACATCTGTGATTCCTTGTCCTGACCGTGGCTGATTTGTTGGTTTCCAGCCAGTCCAGGTAGTTCAAGACATTGACCTTATTGACATTAGCCAATGATATTCTATCTGGCTTTATATGATGTTCGTCCTCCAGATATGACAGGAAGAGTGTGAAGGCGTCTCTATATGCCCTTATTGTATTTGTGCTACATCCCTTTTCCTGCACGAGATATCCCATGAAGAACGATTCCAGCACTTTTGCAAAGTCTTTATACTGATCCATTTTTGTGTGCGTTAACGGCATTGTTTATTATAGCATCAAGAGAACAGGAGAGCGGCTCCGTTAGTTTTATTATGTCGGGATACGCCATTTGAGCGAGCCTGAGATAGTATTCCGTGGCCTGGACATCACAATGTCCCATATATACGGCCAACGATGGCAGACAGCAATATGGATCTTTCCCAGAGTTGACCATTTTTATCAAGGCGTGCACGCAAGCAGTATGTCTTAGGTCATGTACCCTGATACCGTGGCGGCCTTGCTGGTGTTCTATCCCGGCATTTCTGCAGATTGCCTTAAAGCGCAATAAGATAGTCCCTGAGTTACATTTTGTCCCATCAGCCTTTATAAAGAAGGGGCTTGACGGGTCTTCTATTCCTCGCTTATGGATTCTGCTCCTATTTTTTATGTATTCTCGTAGTACAGTTTCTAGGGATTCGTTGATTGGGGCGAACCTGTCGCTATTATTCTTGGTGTTTCGTATGACTATGCAATGCTTGTCAAACATGACATCGCGATTCTCTATCCCAAGAGCTTCATTTATTCTAACACCGGTGCTGTAAAGGAGGCGAAGCAATGCCGGCATCACGAGTTGATGGCTGTCTTTCGTATATAGTCGATTCCTCCAGTCATCACATTCTTGGAAGATTCTGGCCATTTCGTCGTACGAGAAGATATACGGAACAAAGGTTCTTTTGCCTGGTTTGGGGAGCCGCGGGATATGACATAGCACCCCACAACCACATAAGTATTTGAGGAACCTTGACATATAAGCCGCCTCGTGATACAGAGTTATCTGGTTTAGTTTGTTCCATCTATCCAACCAGCCCTTGTATATGTCCTCTGACAGGAGTTGATCAGCCTGATAGTTGACCTTCACGAGGTGTTGATCAAAGGTTCGAAGTGCGAACTCAACCAATTTGGGATTCTTCCCTTGAGATTCATATTCGGCAAGGTATGCTCTCATATAAGGAGCAAGGGGACTGACAAAGTCATACTCAATTTTCTCCATACAATATCCCTCCATATTGATTGTAGTACTTACTATCCACCATGGGAACATCAAGAGAACAAGCTAACAGCGAGTTTATGTCAGTATTCAAGTATAGCATCGTTGAACTCGTGAACTCATGACCTAATGCCTCTGATATAACAGGTAGTTCTACCCCGTCATTCAATAAAGTCGATGCCAAGCTATGTCTTAGAGAATGCGGGCCAGCGTGCCTCCCAGATATGTCCGCCCCTGAGTTTATGATCCAACGATGGACACGGGATGTAATTAGGTTCGTCGTGACAGGCCTGTCCGGATATGTATGGCTTACGAAGATATTCTTTATCTCGGTCGGAGGGCGTCCATTTCGGATATAGTCTATTATTGCATTGCCAACATCTTCAAGTAAAGGAAGTGCGACATATATGCCGGTTTTCGATTGTTCTATCTCGATTATGTTCCTGTCCCAGTCAATATTTGAGAACTTTAGAGAACAGATGTCACCCGCTCTTATACCGAGCCGTGAAGCTAGGAGAACCATAGCGTAGTCGCGCTTCCCTACGGCGGTAGATCTATCGATAGAAGACTCAAGCTTTATAACTTCCTGAGGACTATAGAACGACGGAAGCTTTCGACGCTCCTTATAATGTATGTCATCCAGACAACTCTTTTGTTCATAACTGATCAGGTTCTGCTCATACGCAAAGGTTAATAAAGATTTGATTAGTATACGGATTCTACGTTTTTGGAAGTTGGAAGAGTCAATATAACGGACAATAACGTCCCTGGACAGATTTTTTAGTGTGATTTTCTGCGCATGCATACTGACACAGAAGTAGCTTAGATAACTTCTGTATTGCGCAATAGTTGCCGTTCCAACATGACCCTCCATAGACTCAAGTAATGACAGGGCCGTTGAACCGATTTCTCCAGGGAACGAGCGAGTTTTGGGACAAGCTCCGCGCCGGTATATTGTATCGGAAGAAGTGCTCAAGATTAAGTTCAATCGCTTTATAAATTTATGTGCTCGCACCTTGATCCTGTCTTTCCACGACGAGGTTGCAACCATCTTGAGATACTTTTCCCCAACTAATGGCGTGTAATATCGACATGCTGTTTCTGTCATGTATTCAATCAGACGCCTAGCGTCCCAGACATATGCAACAATGACTCTTTCTGAGAAGCCACTTGCAATGAGGACCGCCCTACATCGAGGGATGATCCTTTCTTTTGAGATGTTCTTTTTCATACAATTGTTATCGATAGAGATTATCAAAAGATACGATAAAGAACAAAAAGAAAAAGAGGTGCAGTGCACCTCAAGAATAGCTTGTTATCTAAGTCCTTAACACTGCTGGGCACAACAAGCTGAAAACCATGCAGAGGACACCGGTTTATGTCAAGATTTGATAACAATTGTCTTTGGATAACAGGTGTTATCAAAAGATTGTGATAACACCTGG
>ONDF01000074.1 GCA_900316525.1 uncultured Bacteroidales bacterium | reverse complement strand
CAGGGCGAACGGCTCGCCCAGGTCGCGCATCGAGCGGGCCGTCTGCCGCATTTTCACGGACAGCAGCGCAGGGTCCCAGGTGCAGGCGACGGCCATCTGCTGGGGATAGGCCGTGGCGCCCTTGGCGGTGACACCCGTGATGCACTCGTCGTGAATGACGGCCGGAATGCCGGCGGGCGTATGGTTGACCATATAATCCTGGATGTCGGCGATGAGCTTGCGGAGCTCGTCGGCATTCAGGCTCTGGGAACTGGACAGCTGGCAGATATGGCCGGCGCCGTAAGGAATCACTTCCTTGCACTTGTCAAGGGAAAAGACACCATCGACCATCAGCTCGCTCGGGTAGATGCCAAAGAGCTGGGCCGCGCGGTCCTCCACGGAAAGTCGGTCATACACGGCGTTTACAAGCGCCTCATACTGTTTGTCCGGGTTCGGGGCGGTCTTTGTAGAACAGGCCACGGCCAGCAGGAGCGTCAGCGACAGGAAGAAGAGCTTTTTCATGGATGACAGATTTTAATCGTTACTGCCGGCGCGGCAGCGGCTTGCCCATCGCAGAGGCATCCTGGGCGCCGTCCTCGCTGAGGTCGAAGACCATGAAATCGGGCGATTCCGGCGTATAGGCTTTCCAGCCCAGGCCGGGGTCGCCCTTCTTGGCGAAATTCGTCCAGCAGGAGACCACGTGCTCGGCCAGGTCATAATCGGCCTGGGTGAAGGGCCGGTCGCTGTGCTCCAGCGACTTGAACATGAACCAGAGTTCGGAGGAGTGGAACGCGCCCTTCATGTCGTGGGAGCCCGACTCGTCGTCCGGCAGGGCGTGCGCGAACTGGTAGGCATAGACGGGCTGGCCGGCCGCGTTGCGGAGGTCGCAGAAGCGGCGGATGCCCTCTTCCGGATTGCCCATGTCATCCCGCGTGTAGCCGATCATGTAGGGGATGTCCTTGATCCGGCCTTCCTGGGCCGCCTCATCGAAACTCTCTGTCGATACATAACCGTCCACGACGGGCCGGGCGGACAGCCGGAACGGGACGCCGGTCTCGGCGGCGTAGCGGTCCGCCAGCGTGAAGACCGCCTCGGTGGAAGCGGCACGCATCTTCTCCAGGGTGTCATAGCCGGCCCAGTCGAAAAGTTCCTTGGTGGCCTTGCCCACGAAATCCAGCGGCGAGACGGCGCCCTGCGGCTGGGCGGTCCGGCCGGTCGGAACCCGGTTCACACCGCCGCCGCTCTGGATGATCGCTTTCTTGATCAGATCCCCCGTCAGCGGCGAGGAAACGAGCGCCTTGACGCTGCCGGCGCCCGCGCTCTGGCCCAGGATCGTGATGTTGTCCGGATCCCCGCCGAATGCGGCGATGTTGGCATGGACCCATTTGAGCGCGGCGATCTGGTCCAGGAGGCCGTAGTTGCCGGAAACGTGGTGCGGACTCTCCGTGGTCAGGAACGGATGGACCAGGAAGCCGAAGACGCCGAGCCGGTAGTTGATCGTGACCAGGACGACGCCCTTCTCGGCCCAGACCTTGCCGTCGAACTCGGGCTCGTACCCCCAGCCGCCGGTGTAGGCGCCGCCGTGGATCCACATCGCCACCGGCAGCTTCTTGCCCGGCTTGCCCGGGGCCGGGGTCCAGACATTCAGGTACAGGCAGTCCTCGCTGAATTCCGGATCCTCCCAGTAGAATTCACTGGTCCAGGGGTTGCTGGAATCGTGGTTGACTTGCACGGAGCCCGGGCCGAAGGTGTCGGCCACCTTCACGCCTTCCCAGGGAATGACGGGCTGGGGTTCCTTCCAGCGCAGGTCCCCGACGGGCGGGGCGGCGAAAGGGATTCCCTTGTAGATATAGACTCCGTCGACGGTAGATTCGACTCCCTGGATCTTTCCGCCCTCGATCTCGAGAACGGGATTGGCGGGGCTGCAGCCTACCAGCGCGAGGGCCGTGAGGACGGCCGGAAGAAGCGATTGAATGCGCATATTTTCAAGCAATTGACGGGTTAATCCTCGTAAAGATATGGACAATGGCCGACAAAAACAACAGAGGGCACCCCGAAGGATGCCCTCTGCCCATTTTAAACCATATATTATCTAACCAACCAAAAGATTAAGGTACGATAATCTGTTTGCCCAGCACCAGCTTGTCGCCGGAGTCGTCGACCGTCCAGTACTGCGGTTTGCGGGGGCCGTTGCCCTCCACGTGGTGCACCACATAGCGGAGCTCGCCCTCGAAGGTGCGGAACAGCATGCCGTGGCCGGAGTTGTTCGCGAGGAACGGTTCGGGTTCCTGGACCCACGGGCCGGAAATCTTGCCGGACTCGGAGTAGCACACGGCCTGGAGGTAGCGCTCCTTGCCCCAGGTGCTCCAGAGCATGCCCAGCTTGCCCGTCTGCGTGCGGAACATCTGCGGACCGTCGGTCACCCAGCCGGGCATCTTCAGGCCGAAGGT
>ONDF01000015.1 GCA_900316525.1 uncultured Bacteroidales bacterium | reverse complement strand
CGCCGCCACCAGTCCCGTGAAGTTCAGGACCACCGCAACAGGATACCGGCGGATGAGGCTCTTTAAGTTTCGTAGTATCATATCGTTTTATTCATTCTTCAGTGATTCCACCGGATTCGCCCGGGCAATGCGGAGGCAGTTCAGCACCACCACGCCCAGCACAATCAGCAGCACCAGGGCTGCACCTCCAATGAAGTAGAGCGGATTCAGCGACACCTTTTCGGCAAACTGCTCCAGCCACTTGTGCGCTACGAAGAAAGCGGCTATGCAAGCGATTACGGCCATCACGGCGGACAGGATCATGATATCCTTGGCGAACACGCTCAGGATGTCCCGGGTGGTGGCGCCGTTGATCTTGCGGACAGCCATTTCCTTGCTGCGACGGAGGCTCTCGTCCTGGATGAAGCCGATGAGGCCGAGCAGGGCGATCAGCAGGGAGAAAACGGCCCCCAGCGCCATTGTATTGCGCATTTTCTTGCTGTCGTCATAGGCCGCGCGCATCTGCTCCTCATAGGAGATGATGTTGATTTCGCGGCCTTCCAGGGCCTGTGTCAATGCACTCTGAACCTTTGGTAACGCCTTGGGATCGACCTTGAACAGGATGTGCGGCATCCAGGAGGACATCGACCCGATCTCGGCGCGGAAAAGGACGCTGGGACGCAGGTCCACGCGGGTCAGATTGCCGATCAGATAGCTCTTGTAGACACCGGAGATGGTGTAAGGCGTCACGCCCATATCATTGGAGAGGACGATGGGATGGTCATGGCCGGTGATGCAAACCCGCTTGCCCACGGCACCATCGGACCAGTCGACGAAATCGGCCATCTTGGCGACGAACTTCTCGTCCACGGCCATCTCGGTGGAATCCCTCGGCGCGCGGCCGTCCACGAACTCGATGCCCATCAGGTCGTAGAACCCTTCGGAGCAGTCGTACTGGTCGGCGACGTTGAACAGTTCCCGCTCGTCGTCCGGGAGGTAGATATTGTCTCCGTTGGAACCCTCGTAAGGCAGGTTATAGCTGGCTGCAACTCCAGATACTTCCGGAAGGCGTCGAAGCGTCTCCACAGCCCTGACCTGCGCCTGGCGGTCGCCATCGAACATGTTGATATAGAACAAGTTCTTATAGTCGTACCCAGGGTTGCTGTGGTTTACTTTCTGATATTGTCGGCCGATGATGAGCATCATCACCACCAGGAACACATTGATCAGCACCTGCACCCCCAGGAGACCCAGCTTCCATCGACGGGAGTTCTCCGTGTAGTTCTTCAGCGCGGCATCGACCGGAATCCGCTGGTACAGCTCGGCGGGGACGACAATCGATATGACCAGCACGAACAGGATCACGAGGCCGATGGCGAGGATGCTCCGGGTCACAAGCAGCGTCTGGAACGGCACGCCCAGCAGGTTCTCGATGATGCCGCGGCCGGCGAAGATGATGGCGGCGGCCAAGGCCAGCGAGAGCGCGATATGCAGCAGCGCCTCCTTGGACAGCATCCCGTAAATGTGCTTGCTTTCAGCGCCATAGCACTTCCGGACGCCCACTTCCTTGGAGCGTTTCACCATGGACGAAATCACGATGAGGATGTAGTTCAGCAGGCTGATGAGGATCAGCAGCGCCGCCACGATGGACAGCAGGATCACCTGGGACTTCACCTCCGGCATGGAGGTGTGCATCTTGGAGAAGGGCTTCAGGAAATACGTCAGCCGCAGCCCCTTGGTCTCCATTTCCGTCACCGGCTGATGGGCCTCCTGCATCTTCCGGATCGCATCGGAAAGGGTATTCGGGTTCACGCCGGGCATCAGCTTCACATAACCCTTGTAGCGATCGTTGCCCAGCCAGTTGTCCGTGCTCTGCTTGCCGTAGGTGTCCATCGACAGCAGGATGTCGTAGCTCAGGCTGCCGTTCTTCGGGAAATCCTCGAACACGCCCTCGATGGACAGTTTCAGGCCTTCCATATCCTCGTTGTAGACCTGCTTGCCGATGGCTTCCTGCACGCCGCCCATCTTCTCCGCGAAGCTCCGGCTCACCATCACACTCCCCCATTTCCCCAGAACCTTTGCAGGATCGCCTGCCAGGATAGGCCGGTCAAAGACCTTGAAGAAACAGGTATCGGCACAGACGAGCGTGGCTTTCAGCTTGTTGCCGTCTTCATCCAGGTAGGTATCGCCATTGAACACATACGTCGTTCGTGTGCCCACTTCGACACCCGGTACCTCTTCCATGAACCCCACGGACACGGCACCGCTCACCTGTCCATAATCGTGCTCATCCCCATTCTGCGAGTACCAGGTGTTAATCGTGTACACCCGGTCGATGTCCTTGTAAAAGCTGTCGTAACTCAGCTCAAAGAACACCTTGGCAATGAGCACAATCCCCACCGCCAGCCCCACGCCCAGGGACAGTACCTTGATTAGTATATCTGAGTTTTTCTTCATTAAAGTTCGTTCTTGACGTCGGAGACGATCTGGCCGTCGAAGAGGTCGATGGTGCGCTGGGCGCAGGCGGCGTCCTTCTGGGAGTGCGTGACCATCACGATGGTCGTACCCTCGGCATTGAGTTCTTTCAGGAGGTCCATCACCTCTTTGCCGTTCTTGGAGTCGAGGTTACCGGTGGGTTCATCCGCGAGGATCAGCTTCGGACCGGCGACAACGGCACGGGCGATGGCGACGCGCTGCTGCTGACCGCCGGAGAGCTGCTGCGGGAAGTGTTGGGCGCGGTGGCTGATGGCCATGCGCTTCATAATCTCGGTCACTTTGGCCTTACGCTCGCTGGCGCTGATGTTCAAATAGCGCAGCGGCAGCTCGATGTTCTCATACACATTGAGTTCGTCGATCAGGTTGAAGCTCTGGAACACAAAGCCGATGTTGCCCTTGCGGAACTTGGTGCGCTCTTTTTCCTTGAGGCCACCAACCTCGGTGCCCAGGAGCTCGTAGCTGCCGCTGGTAGGATTGTCCAGCAGGCCCAGGATGTTCAGCAGCGTGGACTTGCCGCAACCCGAAGGGCCCATGATGGCGACGAACTCGCCGTCCTTGATTTCGAAGGAAACGCCGTTGAGGGCCGTGGTCTCGATCTCTTCCGTCCGGAAGACTTTGCAAAGGTTGGAAACTTTAATCATAATGAGTTGTTATTTAATTGTTTATTCATTCTTTAACGATTCTACCGGGTTGGCATTGGCTGCTCTCCAGCTCTGGAGCGTGACCACTGCCAGGGTAATGGCAGCGACCGCAATCAGTGCCACAAGGAAGATCCACACCGGTACGGGCGCCTGATAGGCAAAACCCTTCCGCCAAGCAGTCATTAGCCAGTATGCGACAGGGGCGGCAATCACGAAACTCGCACCCGCCATGATCAAGTACTTCTTGTTGATCATCTCCAGGATGCTGCCTACAGTAGCGCCATTTACGCGCCTTACGGCAATCTCCTTGCGGATGAACTGCGTCTCGAAGAACACCAGGCCGATGATTCCGATGATGGCAATGAGTAGGGCCACGAAGGAAGCGATGGAGATGAGTTTCCCAAGCGACTGTTCGCTCTGGTACATATCCTCGACCCATTCGTCCAGATGACTGACGGTTATCATATGGGGTTCCCGTCTGGGATCGAACTTACAAATCGCTTCTTTGATGTAATCCGAGGCCTCCTTAAAATCGGCTCCGGGCGCAGTCCGCACATACATCGTTCCGAAAGACCGCCAACCATCTTTACCCCAGTTATAGAGCACCAGCGGGCCCATCGCGTGTTGCAGACTCTTGAAATTGAAATCCTTCACCACACCGACAATCTCACAATTATCCACGTGTCCGTCCATAAGGCTTCCGACGTGATACTGCGGGAACATCTGCATGAAGGTCTCATTGGGAATGATGCTGCCGGCCTCATTCTGATTGTCAGACTCCCGGAAATCACGGCCTTCCACCATCTGAAGTCCGAAGAAGTCCACAAAGTTGACATCTACGGGAAGTGCTTCCATAAATACCTGGTTGCCATCATCCCCGGTACGGCTCCAACTCATCCTCCCGTCGGAGACGATCGGACTATCGCAGAAGGTTACGTCTTCAATGGAAGGATTCTGAAGCAGGTGGCTCCTCAGGGCGTCTTTCTGGTTACCGGCCGGATATCCGCACCAAACCTGCAGAACGCGCGCCTCGTCAAAGCCCATATCCTTCCCAATCATAAACTTGGTCTGCACGCTCACGAACAAGGCCATCAGGATGAAAAGGAACGACAGCACGAACTGAAGCCCCACAAGTATGTTGCGAAGGGCCTTTCCCTTCACGCTGGTTCCATAAGAGCCTTTCAAGACCAAAGCCGCAGGCTGGGAAGTGGAATACAGGGCCGGGGCAAGGCCGGCGATGACGGCCGATACCAGCGCCACGCCGAGCATCAGCACCAGAATGCCGATGTTATCCTTCAGCGCCAGACTGTCCGACACATACGATGCCCAGGAAGTCCCAGCCACGACGTGCATGATCAGGCAGGCAATCGCAAATGCGATGAGCGCGATAAGCCCGGCGTGCAACAGCTGTCTTCCAATCAAGGAGCCGCGTCCTTCGCCCAAAACCTTCCTGGTGTTGATGCTCTTGATGCGGAAAGGAATCTCCGCGAAAGCAAAGTTGATGAAATTGATGATGGCGATGAGAATGAGCAGGATGGCAATGGCGGCCAGCGTAATGGTAATGGCTTTGTTGGCGCTGGGGATATTGGCCCTCACATCCCTTTCAAAGTGGGCTTCGTGGATTTGAGAAATCCTGAATCCGTTACGGTATTCGGCCCGGCGCTCTTCATCGGACGATATGTATTCCCCGAGAGCCGTATATATCGCATCCTCCGTCTCCTTGGCCAAGGAAGGGTCCTTCAGCTTTACAAAAGCGGGGAAGGACCACTCATTGGAATCATCCAGAAAATCGTCACCGAGATTGACAAGAACGCCATAATGCATACTGTAATTCTTGGGCATATCCTTGAAAACGCCAACAACTTGAACCTCCATTCCGTTCCCGGCCTTAAAGCTCTTGCCGATGGCACTCTCGTCTCCGAAGAAGGTCTTCGCATATTCCTCGCTCACGACAGCCGTCTCGCCGGCGGTGAATTCTCGCGCCGAACCTTCAACCCACTCAAATGGGAACACGGAGAACATGGAACTGTCAACTCTTGCAGAGGGAACGGATAGGATCGTCTGTTCACCATTTTTGTTCAGAGTAGCCTCCTGAGGCATAGTCCAGTAAGTCCCCACAGCCTCGATATTGGGACTGGCCGTCTTGGCGATTTCTATCATCGGCCGGGAAAAGGACGTGCTGAACAACCCCTTGTCCATCCAGTTGTTCTCCAACCGAAACACCTGCTCGTGTCCTTCGAAATTAGCGTCATAGGTCGTATCCCAGCGCACCTGCACCATCAGGATCATCGCCGCCGCAAAAGCGACGCTCATCCCAAGGATATTGATCAGCGTGGAAACGCCTGTTTTTCTGAATACTTTCATTGCTTAGAACACCAACACGTCGCTGTCGCCATAGGTATCATACCCGGAGGTAATCACCTTTTCGCCGGGCTCAAGGCCCTCGAGCACTTCGTAGTACTGGGGATTCTGGCGACCGATACGGATCTCTCTCTTGACGGCCTTGGTGCCTTCTTTGTTAACGACGTAGATCCATTTTCCGCCGGTTTTCTGGTAGAAGGTACCACGGGGGACAATCACCGCCTCTTCGGGCTGGCCGAGCTGGAGATTCAGGTAGTAGGTCTGGCCGGCGCGGATGTTGTCGGGCTGCTCGCCGTCGAACTTGAAATCGGCCTTGAACTTGCCGTCGCGGACTTCCGGATAGACCTTCCGGATGACGGTGGAGTAGGTCTCGCCCTGGCGCTCGAAAGTGGCCTCCAGGCCCGCGATGACGCGGTCGATATAGTGCTCGTCGATCTGCGCTTCCACCTTGTACGTGCCCACGGAATTGATCTGGCCGATCTTGGTGCCGGCGGCGATGCTCTGGCCCAGGACCACGTCCAGCAGGCCCAGTTCGCCGTCGATGGGCGCCTTCACAATCAGGTTGCCCTTGCGCTTACGGATCATCGACATATTCAGGAGCATGTTCTCCAGGGACTCTTCCATCCGGTCGATCTGGGTGCCGCGGTAGAGGCTGTCCTGCTTGGAGCGCTCGCGGATGAGGTCGTACTTCTGGAGGGCGAGCTTGTAGTCTTCCTCGGCCTTCAGATACTCTTCCTTGGCGATGAGTTTGTCCTCGTACAGGGCCTTCTGCTGCTCGTAGGCGCGCTTGAGCCGGTCCACCTGCGTGCCGTACTCCAGCACGTTCTGGCGGACGTCCAGCTTCTGCTGCTCCATCTGGATCTGCGTGTTGCGGAGGATGTTCTCCTTCTCAGCCAATTCGGCCTCGGAGTTTAGGATCTGCAGGTCCAGGTTGTCGTTATTAAGGATGAGGATGGCATCCCCCGCCTTTACCGGCGAGCCTTCCTCGATGAGGATCTTCTCCACGATGCCGCCTTCCTGCGGGCTCAGCTGGATGGTCGTCATCGGCTGCACGCGGCCGCTGATGCGGATATAGTCGTTGAACTCCCCTCTCACGGCGCTGGCGACGGTCAATGTATCCTTGTCCACCCGCAGCGTCTTGTTGTTCGGCCGCGCAATCAGATACACGATAAACGCCAGCAGCAGCGCTCCCAGCCACCAAGGCAGGGCCTTCTTCGTGAACGCGACGCGCCATCCGGTTTTCTTCTCGATAATCTTATCCATGATTTATTGATTTACATATTCGACACCATTGTAATACCGCACTACGGCGTGCTTGATGAGATACTTGAACAGGCTGTTCATCTCGTCGGCCTGAGCCTTGAGGTAGTTGTTGTTGGCCGTCTGGAACTCCAGCGGGGAGATGAGGCCCTGCTCCAACTTCTTGAGATTGAGCGTGTAAGCCTCAGACTGCACTTCGGCCTTGCGGCAGGCCTGCTCATAGGCCGTCGCAGCGCCGTCGCGGTCCTGGATGGCCCGGCGCACCTCGGATTCCACGTCGCGCCGCTTCTGGTCCAGTTCCGCCGATGCCTTCTCAAACGCGTGACGCTTGCGGGAAATCGTCGACTGCTTGTTCAGGCGGTTCCAGATGGGGATGGACAGCGAAAGCTCCACATATTCGCCCATGTTATTTCGGAACTGATCACGGAACGTGGCCGTCGCAGAACCCTGATAGGTATAGTAACTGGTGTTCCATCCGGCATACAGGCCGATGGAAGGCAGCGTCTGCCACTTGGCCGTATTCAGCTCGCGCTTCGCGTTGAGCGCCTGCCAGGAAGCGATCTGGACGGCGGGGTTGTGGTCGAGGGCGAAGGCGACGACGGAATCGGCAGATTTCTCGACTTCGCCTGCGGCTTCGCTCGAAATGACAAGGGAATTGTCATTTCGACTGGAGCGAAGCGGAATGGAGAAATCTATCTCCAGTTCCTCCCCCACCGGCCAGAACATCAGGTCGGCGAGGGTCATTTTCTGGCTCTCGTACTGGTTGCGGGTGTTGATGAGGTCGTACTCGCGGTCGGCGAGGTCGGCTTCCATCTGGATGACGTCGGCGTGGCCTTTCTGGCCCAGTTCCTCCTGGCGGCGGGCCTTGACCAGGGCCTGCTCCGCCACGGAGACCTGCTCCTCGTACACATCGACCAGACGCTTGTAATAGACGACGTTGTAGTACGCCTCCATCACCGCCAGGCAGATGTCGGCCTCGACCTGCTTTTCCTGGGAGCCGGCGATCAGCAGCCCGGTCTTCGAGATCTTGAGGTTGTTCACCGCCTTGAAGCCGTCGAACAGGTCATACCCGGCGCTCACGCCATAATTGTTGTGGAACGAGGTCGTATTGAAATACGTGTTGGTCTGCGGGTCGATGCTGCGGCCGAAATTGTAATAAGCGTAAGTGTTCGCGTTGATCTGCGGGGTGAACAGCGCCAGGGCCGCATCGCGGCGGCTGATCTGCGCGTCGCCGATGGCCGCCTGCTGGATCCGCATCTTCGTGGAATTGGAAATCGCGTACGCCATGCAGTCGTGCAGGGACATCGTAGTTTGGGCACTGGCGTGCACCGTCGCGGCGGACGCCAGAACCATAACTACACTCTTAATGAAAAGGTTTTTCATGTCAATTATGTTTAACCGCCTGTTCCCCACGCATACCCCGTGCCAAAACAGTTAACATATTGATTGACAAGAAAATACGATTTTACACAAACCGAAAAAAGTGTAAAGCCCTTTACACTTCTTTACACTTTCGGCTTTACACTTTACACTTTTTCTCCTATGGAGAACTACCGGAACCGGAGTTCGAAGACGGTCTGGGCGGCGTCGCTGCGGACGAGTTCGATGGTGCCGTTGTGGTTCCGCATGATCTGCCGGGAGATGCTGAGGCCGATGCCGGAACCCTCTTTCTTGGTGGTATAGAATGGAATGAAGATCTGTTCCTGGGCCGATGCCGGGATCGGCGCGCCGTCGTTGGCCACGCGGACGACCATCTCGTCGTCCTTGTCCATCCGGGCGCTGATGTCGATGCGCTTCGCGCCCGCCTGCAGGGCGTTCTTGATGAGGTTGATGAGAATCTGGGATATCTGCCCTTCGTCGGCATAGATCATCAAATCCGGTTCCTCGGGCCGATACACGCATTCCGCGCCGTTGGAGGCGATGAATTCCCGGTTCAGGCCGATGACACTGTCCATCAGTTCCTGCAGCTCCAGGGCCTTGCGAATGGGCTTCGCGACGCCGGAGAGCTGCCGGTAGGTCTGCACGAAATCGATCAGGTTCTTGGACGAATCGGAGATGGTCTCGAGCCCCGCCTTGATGTCCAGCTCGCTGTGGCCGTTCTCATCGACGGACTGCGCCATCGCGTCGGACAGGGAGGCGATTGGCGACACCGTGTTCATGATTTCGTGGGTCAGCACCCGGATGAGCTTGGTCCAGGAATCCTGCTCGTGGGCCTGCCGCTGCTTCTCGAAGATGGTCCGGATGCGGTTCAGCGTCCGGTTGAACTTGTTCCTGTCCTGGAAGCGGAAGTTCAACTCCCCGTCCTCCAGCGCATCCATCATATACGCCACCTTCTTGATGTCCTTCCGGCGGGTATGGACCGATGCCAGCACCCACGCAATCAGCGCGGCCGCCACGGCAATCCCTATGATGGCCCAGACAGGCATTACAACCCGTATTTCTTCAGTTTCGCATACAACGTCGGGCGGCTCACGCCAAGCAGCTTCGCCGCGGCGGAGATGTTGCCGTTGCAACGTTCCATCGCTTCGCGGACCTTGGATTCTTCGCTGCGCTCAGAATGACCATCATCCGTCATGCCCGACCCAGTCCCCCTCATGCCGGGCTGCGACCCGGCATCTATCTGCAGGTCCTTCGCCGTCAAGACCGTCCCTTCCGACAGGATGACCGCCTTCTCGATGCAGTTCTGGAGCTCGCGGATGTTGCCGCTCCAGCGCTGGGTTTTCAAAAGTCCGGCGGCCTCCGGAGCAATCCCGGTCAAAGGCCGATGGTACTTCTCGGCAAAGCGGTGCAGGAACATTTCCGCCAGCGGAACGATGTCCTCCTGCCGGTCCCGAAGTGCGGGCAGCGCGATATGGACCGTGTTGATGCGATAGTACAGGTCCTCGCGGAAACGGCCCTGACGCACAAGCGCTTCCAAGTCCATGTTCGTGGCGCAGATGAGCCGGATGTTGATGGGCCTGGCCTCCGTGCCGCCCACCCGGACGATGCTCCGGTTCTGGATGGCGCGCAGCAGTTTCGCCTGCAGATGCAGCGGGATATTGCCGATCTCGTCGAGGAACAGCGTGCCCCCGTCGGCCTGCTCGAACTTGCCCATATGGTCCGTATGGGCATCGGTGAAAGCGCCCTTGACGTGACCGAAGAGCTCGCTCTCGAAGAGCGTCTCCGTGATGGCGCCGGCGTCCACTGCCACCATCGGCTTTTCACTCCGGAGGCTGTGGGCGTGGATTTCCTTCGCCAGCACGTCCTTGCCGGTTCCGTTCTCGCCGGTGATGAGCACCGTGGCGTCCGTGGGCGCGATCTTGTCCAGGGTTTTCCGGATGGCGGCCATGGGTTGGCTGGCGCCCCAGAACATGAGAGATTTCTCGACTTCGCTCGAAATGACAGAGGAATCGCTCGAAATGACAGAGAGCGCCCCCGAACGGGCATCCCGGCCCATCGATTTCCGGGCCTTGTCCCGGGCGGCGGTGAGGACTTCGATGAGCTTTTCGTTCTCCCAGGGTTTCACGAGGAAGTCGAAGGCGCCGCGCTTCATGCCTTCCACCGCCAGGGCGATGTCGGCATAGGCCGTAAAGAGGACGACCTCCACGTCCGGCACCATTTTTTTGATCTCCCCTGCCCAGTAAAGCCCCTCGTTGCCGGTGTTGATGCTGGTGTTGAAATTCATGTCCAGCAGGACCACGTCCGGCCGGAACTGCTCCAGGGAGGAGACCAGCGTCGCCGGCGACGGAATCGTCTTCACCTCGGCAAAATGCACAGGCAGAAGGATTTCCAGCGCCCGGCGGATGCCCAGGTTGTCATCGACGACCAGTATTTTCCCGATTTTGGAAGCCATTGTCACAAGCTAAGTCGTGACAAAGATACAACTAATTCCCGAAATGGAAACGCACGCCGAGGTTCACATTCCAGTGCAGCGGCTTCTCCGTATAGGCCGACCGGACCTCCGAGCCATTGTCGAAATGATACTCGACACCCGGGGTGAAATACAGGCCGAAGGAAGGGCTGAAGCGGTATTCAGCGCCGGCATTAGCGCCGACGGACCACAGCAGGCCGCCCGTGTCCGGTTTCGGATTCTTGACCGTTTCTGCCTTCTGGCCATCCACCCAGGTATTCGTCCAGGACGAGCTCAGAAGGCCTTTTTCCACCATACCGCCCACGCCGGCGGAGAGCCAGAGGCCCTTCCAAACATTGAAGGCTGTCTCCAGGCGCAGCGGAATGCCCAGATAGCCGAGATCCTGGCCGACGACCGTCCGGATGGGGCTGGCGGTTTCCTCGAATTCGCTGTTCAGATAGGTCCAGTTCAGGCCGCTCACGAGATTCAGGTGTGGGGCCAGTTCCCAAGCCGCAGTCACGCCAACCCGCAGCGGGGCCGCATGATGGGCTTCGAAACTGGACGCCCGGTTCGATGCCAGCGTACGCATCAGCCCGCTCACATCATTCTTGACATTGCTGCCCGTAGCGCGCGTCCCCAGATACTCCCCGGTCCGATTCATCCCATACCCCTGCAACTGCTCCTTCGAAGCCTGCCCACCATTTCCGTAAGCGCCGATACTGAACCGTTTGCGTTTGCTTGCAGGTATAAGATCGTCATGCCCGACCCGATCGGGCATCTCTCTCACTTCTTTCTTCTCGGCAACAGTAGTTGCTTGTTCAACCACAGTTTCCCGGTCAGGCCGGGAATGACGGTCGTTGACAGCATCCGGAACCGTCTCTTCGGAGACAGGGGCGGACACGGCAGGTTCGGCCTCCGCCAGCAGGGTTTGGCGGGAGGCGACGGCGAAGGGAACGGACTTGGAGCCGGTCGCTGAGCTTGTCGAAGCGCCCGGCTCTGCGACCGGCGCGATTTCGGATGCCGAGTTCGTCGAAGCATCGAAATCATCGATCGTTTCGACAGGCTCAACGACCGTATCGACAGGCTCGGCCTGGACCGATTCGGCCAGGGTGGCCTGCTTCTGCAGGCCGGGCGTCTCCAGCGTCTTCTCCGGATGGAGGAAGACGACGAGGGCGACGGCGGCTGCGGCCGCCAGGCCGGAGGCGATCCAGACGGGGAGCATCTTTCTGCGCGGCTTCCCGGCCATCCCCTGCTCTATGCCCTCCCAGAGCCCTTCCGGCTCCGGGGAAGCATAGTCCGAGAAGCGTCCCCGCAGACTCTTTTTCCACTCGTTATCCATTGTCCTTCAATTTGATATAATCCTTGATCCACCGGGCCAGCATCGCCTTCGCGTGGAAAAGCTGGCTGGCGGAACTGTTTTCCTTGATGCCCAGCATGGAAGCGATTTCCTTGTGGGACTTGTCCTCAAACACGAAGAGATTGAACACGGTCCGGTACCCGTCCGGAAGCTTCCGGATCATCCCCTGGATGACATCCAGCGGCACCGCGTCGAACGCAGGCTCTTCCTCGTCCATCGGCTCCGCCATCGTCGCCGACAGCGGCAGCGGCTTCTTCCGCCGCAGGAACTTGAGCGAATCGTTCACGACGATCCTTGTCAGCCAGGCCTTCAGCGACCCTTCCCCGCGCCAAGTGAACTTGTCCATCGACTGGAACACTCTGATGAACGCCTCCTGCAGGATGTCCTTGACCTCGTCGTCGTCCGGGATATAGCGGGCACAAACAGCGGTAAGATACCCTACATACCGATCGTAGAGCATCTTCATCGCGGTCTTGTCCTGCCGGCGCACCTGTTGCACCAGCTCTTCCTCGGACCGGCTATTTCGGAGACTGATATTCAATCGTCAGCCGTTTCTTCGTTTGATTCAGATCGATGTAGTCCAAATGCAGTTCCACGGTCTTCCCCTCCGTATCAGGCAGCAAACCGGATACGTCGAAGCAGACAATCCCGTCGGTCAGGGAGCCTTTGCTGTCCCCGTTCGCCTCATGCACGAGCCGATAAGTATTGGTTTCGACGCCGGGATAGATCGAAAAATCATGTTTTACGCTCCCGGAAGCAGGGATCGAATAATGCAAAGTCAGGAAGCCGTCCTCCAGGGAGGTAATCCAGTCCATCAGGATGTCCACCGGATCCCCGCTGCGCGCCTGCATGTCGTAACGGATTTCGCCCACATCCAACGGAGAGGACCATTCCACCAGGATGGCGTCCGTGCAGAAACCGGCAAGGTTCTCCGCCACCACATAGCGGAACTGCAGGAACACCCGCGTACCATCCTTGATGTCCGCGATCCCACTAGGATTCATCACCTGGCTGCAGCTCTTCTCATCCAGCCGGATGAACCGCACCCCGTCCCGGGAACGCACCGTCCCGATGGCGAGATCGTTGCTCATCCCCTTCTGCGGGTCGCTGTAGCTATAATTCTCTCCCGGAAAAAGGAAATCGTAACCCCCTCCCTTCGAGCAACCCGCAAGCAGCCAAAGGACGCCGACAACCACCGCCGTCCAACCTATATTTCGCATGTAATACTTTCTCATACAACCAATAAATCCTCCCATTTACAATTCTTGCATGAATCTATGCAATAATTGTGAAATTTGGGAGGGGTCAGGGGTGTCCGGGGGCTTGTCCACCCCCGGACAAGTATAGGGGGAGGGGCCCGGACACCCCTGACCCCTCCCCTATCTTCAGAGTTACTGCGCGTCCTTGAACTTGAGGATCGGGTTGCGGGCCGCGGCGGTTTCATCGGGACGGCCGATGGGAGCGCCGTGCGGCGCTTCCTGCAGGATCCGGGGATCCTCGGCGGCCTCGGCCGCGATCTTGTGCATCACGTCGATGAACGCGTCGATGGTCTCCTTGGATTCGGTTTCCGTGGGCTCGATCATCAGCGCCTGGTGGAACAGGAGCGGGAAATAGATGGTCGGGGCGTGGAATCCGAAGTCCAGCAGGCGCTTCGCCACGTCGAGCGTGGTGGCGCCGTGGACGTCGTCGTGGGCCCCGTCGTTGATGAGGCCGTCGAAGACGAACTCGTGCTTGCACACGCCCTCGATCGGGAGCTTGTATGCGTCCTTCAGGCATTCCTTGATGTAGTTGGCGCTCAGCACCGAGTACTGGCCCACCTTCTTGAGGTTCTGCTTGCCCAGCATCAAGATGTACGCGTAGGCCCGCAGGATCACGCCGAAGTTGCCGTGGAAGCCGGAGACCCGCAGGTCGGGCAGGCAGTCCACCAGGTGCTCGGCGACGCCCACGGGGCCGGAGCCCGGACCGCCGCCGCCGTGCGGCGTGGAGAAGGTCTTGTGCAGGTTCAGGTGCATGATGTCGAAGCCCATGTCGCCCGGACGGACCACGCCCATCAGCGGGTTCATGTTGGCGCCGTCGTAGTACATCAGGCCGCCGATCCCGTGGACCAGCTCCGTGATTTCCTTGATCTGCGTCTCGAAGAGGCCCAGCGTGTTCGGGTTCGTCATCATCATGCCGGCGACCGTGTCGTCCAGCAGCGGCTTCAGCGCCTCCACGTCCACGCGGCCGTTCTCCAGCGACTTGACTTCCACGATTTCCAGGCCGCATACGGCCGCGGAAGCGGGATTCGTGCCGTGGGCGCTGTCCGGGACGATGACCTTCGTACGCTTCAGGTCGCCCCGCATCATGTGATACTGACGCATGACCATCAGGCCGGTCAGCTCGCCGTGCGCGCCGGCGCAAGGATCGAAGGTGAAAGCATAGAGGCCCGTGATGGCGGCCAGGAAGTTGTTCATGTCCTGGTACACCTTGAGGGCGCCCTTGGTGAGGCCCGCGTGCATCAGCGGATGGAGACCGGTGAAGCCCGGCAGGGCGGCTACCTCCTCGTTGATCTTCGGGTTGTACTTCATCGTGCAGGAACCCAGCGGATAGAAGCCGGTGTCCACGCCGAAGTTCATCTGGGAGAGGTTCGTGTAGTGGCGCACCACATCGGCCTCACTGACCTCGGGAAGGTCCAGGGAAGCCTCGCGGCGGAGTTCGACCGGAAGTTCCGGTGCGGCCGGGAAACGATTGGCAGGCAGGGAGTAACCGACACGGCCCTTCTGCGAAAGTTCGAAAACGAGTTTGTCGTAGTACTTCATGGCCTAGCCCTCCTTCACGATTTTGACCAGCTGGTCGATCTCTTCCTTGGTACGCTGCTCGGTGACGCAGAAGGAGACGTATCCCTCCTCCGTTTCGAGCGCGGCGAAGAAGCCCGCCTTCTCCAGGTCGTTCTGCACGAGACCCGGATGCTTGCTGGGCTTCAGCACGAATTCCTTCAGAAACGGCTTGCCCGGGAACGGATCCTCGAACTTGCCGGTCGCAAGCAGCTCGCTCTTCAGGTAGTGAGCGCCGTCACAGCTGAGCTTGTTCACCTCGCGGAGTCCTTCCGGACCCATCAGGGACAGGTACACCGTCACCCAGAGAGCCATCAGGGACTCGTTGGAGCAGATGTTGGACGTGGCCTTCTCGCGCTTGATGTGCTGCTCGCGGGCCTGGAGGGTGAGCACGAAGGCGCGCTTGCCGTCCTTGTCCGTGGTCTGGCCCACGATACGGCCCGGCATCTTGCGCATGTACTCCTTCTTCACGCCCATGAAGCCCACGTACGGGCCGCCGAAGCAGAGCGGAATGCCCAGCGACTGGCCGTCGCCCACGGCGATGTCGGCCCCCCACTCCGCCGGCGACTTGATGACAGCGAGGGTGGACGGGTCGCAGTACTCGACGAGGAGCGCCTTGACCGCGTGGACGGCATCGGCAAAACCGGCGTGGTTCTCGACGATGCCGAACCGGTTGATTTCCGGGACGATGACACCGGCGACGTCGCCGGCCTCGAGTTCGGCCTGCAGGGCCTCCAGGGAGGTCTGGCCGTCCGCCACCGGGATGTAGCCGATCTGCACGCCGTGGAACTTCGCATAGGTTTCCACGACCTTCACCACGTGCGGCAGCAGGCCCTTGGACAGAAGCACGCGCGTCTTCTTCTTGGTGCAGGCCACGGTCATCTTCATCGCCTCCGCGGCGGCCGTCGGGCCGTCGTACAGGGAAGCGTTGGAAATGTCCATGCCGGTGAGCTCGCACACCATGCTCTGATACTCGAAGATGTACCGGAGCGTGCCCTGCGAGATCTCGCACTGATACGGCGTGTAGGCCGTCAGGAATTCGGAACGGGAGGTGATGTAGGGAATCACCGAGGGGGTGTAGTGGTCATACGCGCCGGCGCCGGCGAACACCTTCATCTTGGCGTTCATTCCGGCGAGGCCGTTCAGCCACGCGCGGACTTCCGGCTCGGACATCGCGTCCGGAAGGGCGTAGGCGCCCTTCTTGACGAATTCCTTCGGAACGTCCGCATAGAGGTCTTCCACCTTCTTGACGCCGATCCGGTCCAGCATCGACTGGACATCGGCGTCCGTATGCGGGATATACGGGAATCCGGCCATGCCTATTCTCCGATGTGGGCCTTGTAGGCTTCCGCGTCCATCAGGTCGTCCAGTTCGGACGGGTCGGACATCTCCACCTTGATGATCCAGTTCTCGTAGGCGTCCTCGTTGACCTTCTCCGGGGCCTCGTCGAGTTCTTCGTTCACGGCGACCACCTTGCCGGAAACCGGGCTGATGAGGTCGCTCGCGGCCTTCACGCTCTCCAGGGCACCGAACTCTTCGCCAGCGGTGACTTCGTCGTCCACGTCGGGCATGTCCACATAGGTGATGTCACCCATCTCTTTCTGGGCGAAATCGGAAACGCCGACGAGGGCCACACCGTCCTCGACCTTGACCCACTCGTGGGATTCGGAATACTTGAGTCCTTCGACAATCTTGCTCATAATGTTTTGTGTTTTAAGTGTTTATTTCTTGTAATTCGTCTGATAGAAGCGTTTTTTGACGACCTTGCCCGGGAAGACCTTCTTGCGGATGCGGATCCACAGCGGGGTGTCCAGGGCGGCATAGGCCTTATCCACGAGGGCGAAGCAGATGCTCTTGTCCAGGGAGATGGAATGGTAGCCTGTCGTGACGACGCCGACTTCCGTGCCGTCCTCGAGTTCCACCGGATATCCGGCGCGCGGGATGGCCTTGTCCTCGATCTCGATACCGACCAGCTTGCGGACGATCTCGCCGCCCTTCTGGGCCAGGAGGGCTTCCTTGCCGATGAAGTCCTTGTCGTACTTGCAGAACATCCCCAGTCCGGCCATCACCGGGCTGATGTCGGCGCTGAGCTCGTCGCCGTACAGCGGCAGGCCGGCCTCGAAGCGGAGGGTGTCGCGGCAGCCCAGGCCGCAGGGCTGGACGCCGGCCGCGATGAGGCGGTCCCACAGGTCCACGGTGCCTTCCGGGGAGGTGTACAGCTCGAAGCCGTCCTCGCCGGTGTAACCCGTGCGGCTGACGATCATGCGCTTGCCCTGATACTCGGTATCATAGAAGGTATAGAAGCCCAATTCAGCGGCCTTGGCAAGGCCCAGGACCTCGACCACCACCTTCTCGGCCTCCGGGCCCTGGACGGCGATCTGGCCCCACACCGGGGACTCGTTGCGGACCACGCAGTCGAAGCCCTTGGCGTGCTCCTCGATCCAGGCGAAGTCCTTGTCGATGTTGGCGGCGTTCACCACCAGGAGGAAATGCTCGGGGGCGAACTCGCGATAGACGAGGAGGTCGTCCACCACGCCGCCGTCCGGGTAGCACATCATCCCGTACAGGACCTTGCCGGGCTCGAAGCCGCGGATCTCGTTGGTAAAGATCCAGTTCACGAACTTCTCGGCCTCGGGGCCTTCGACGAAGACCTCGCCCATATGCGAGACGTCGAACATGCCGACCTTCTGCCGGACGGCGTTGTGCTCCACGGTGATGGAATCGTACTGGATGGGCATCATGAAGCCCGCGAAGGGGCTCATCTTGGCCTGCAGCGCCACGTGCCTGTCGTACAGGCAGGTTTTCTGGAGCTCGGCCGGATTGACGTTTTCTGACATAGTGTTATTTGGGGTTGTTAGTATTTGCTTACAAGGCCAGGCGGAAGCCGATAGTGGTGCGGAACCGGTTGGAATCGAACTCGCCGCGGTTGCTGACGCGGCACTTGTCCTGCGTCGTGGCCACGCTGCCGCCGCGCATGATGCGCGGGTCCATCTGATCGTTCTCCCGCACGGATGCAGGGCCCGTGGGATCGCGCTGCTCGATGGAGGTATACGGTCCTACGCGGTCCTGGCACCATTCCCAGGCATTGCCGCTCATATCATACGTTCCCAGTTCATTCGGGGAGTACCGCGCGACGGGACGCGTGCGCATGTCCTCATAACCGAACTGGGCGACGACCTGCGGAAAAGGAGAGCCCGCAAAGTTGTAACCGCGGGTCTTCTTGCCGCCGCGGGCGGCATATTCCCACTCGGCCTCGGTCGGAAGACGGAACTTCCGTCCGGTCAAGGCGTTGAGCTGGCGGATGAACGCCTGCGCATCATACCAGGAGACATTGCCGACGGGATAATCCGGGCCCTGGTTGCCGTAGGGGACCTCCCCCATCACGGCCTCCCAGAGCGCCTGGGTGACTTCCAACTTGCCGATCTTGAAATGGTCCAGCGTCACCTCGTGCTGCGGGAGCTCGTCCTCGCGGATGACCTGGCCCTTCTGCTCGGTACCGCCCATCAGGAAGGTGCCGCCTTCCACGGGCAGCATCTCGAACTTGACACCGTTCACCGTGAAGGTCTCGGGCTTGAGTTCCGTGATCTTATACCGCTCGCGCGGGACTTTGTTCTCCACGAGCACCTCATACAGTTCCTGCGGGAAAGCTTCGCCGGTGGAAACGGCCAGGCGCAGGCCCACGTCGCCGGCCTTGGTGGTCGGAGCCATCGGCTTGCGGGTGATAGGCTTGTTGTTCTTTTCCAGGGCGCTGCCGCCGCGGAGGGCGTATTCCGCGCCCTCTTCGGGCCCCTGCGGATTGACCGTCAGGAGGTCCCCCAGGTCATCGGTCCAACGGTCGGCGCACCATTCCCAGGCGCCGCCGGCCATCCCTTCGCGCTGGCGGGCCGCATATTCCCACTCGGCCTCCGTCGGAAGCCGGAACGGAACGCCCGTCGCCTTGGAGAGTTTCTGCAAGAATTTCTGCGCGTCGCCGTAGCTGACCATCGTCACCGGAGCCGTCGGAACATCCTTCGGGCTGGGGTTCGAGCCCATCACGGCCTTCCAGAGCGCCTGGGTGACTTCCGTCGTGCCGATGGCGAAGCCGTCCAGGAGCACCTGGTGCAGCGCCGGCGTCCGGAAGCGGCCCATGTCCAAGGTCTCGCCCATCGCGAACGTGCCGGCCTTGACCGGCGCCAAGGAGAAGGTGACATCCTTCACCGTAAACGTATACACGGAATCCGCCCCCATCCAGGGAGAAAGGTCCACGGGGCCGGAAACATCTCCGCCACCGCCACAAGAGACCGCCATTACCAGGGCGGCCGCCCACAACACTATCTTCTTCATCTCTTCAAATAACCCAGGATAAACTCCTGCAGTTCAACATTCAATTCACCATTAACCCGAAGGTCCTCCGGCGTCGCCCCCTTCTCGGGAGACAGCTCGCCGCATACATCCACCGCCACGATATCCTGCTTCAGCAGGCCGTCCAGCCAGCCTTTCAGCTGCGCCGGGCTGTACGTCCCCTGGCTCCAGTCCGTCCGGGAACATTCCCGCCCCAGGACATCCTTGTCGATGGACAGGTAGACGCGCTTTCCTCCCACCGCTTCCAACAGGTCGTCAATCCCCGCTTCCAACGCCCGGTCCACCGTTCCGGAAGCGTTCCGGATCCGATGGTCGGGACCCAGGGTCCAGACCTCCTCCAGCATCGGGCTCGCTTCCCGGAGGTCCCGCACCCAGCTCCCGCAGCTGAGCACGCCGCCGAAAGCCGGCGCCTGGTCGTCAGGATGGTTGTCCACGAGGACCAGGGTGAAAGGAGCCTGTTCCCGGGCGGCGAGGATCTTGGTGACATAATGGTAGTCTCCGCTGTCGATCCACCGCATCCGCTCCCCAGGTTCCGGCACGAGGCGGCGGCTGATTTCCGCCTCCGCGTCCGGGTCGCAGTAACAGGTCGTCCCCTCGATGTCACCCAGCCCGACCCGCCGGTACGGAACCCCTCGCTCCCGCAGTTTCTGCAGGAAACCTTCCTCCGCATATACGCCCGTAAAATCGGCGATCAACAAGCTCGGTTTCATCTTTCAAAGATAAGACAATTATCTTGATTTTCCTTTCGATTTACGCCAAATTACCCCGGAAATACGGGAAAATGTTGTTTTTGCGTTCCTGGGGCACTTTTCACACTTAACTAACTTATTATTAACTAATATAACATATTTGTTTATATCAATAACAAAATTGTTAATATCGTATTACGATATAGTCACGCAGAAATTGGAGGCTCCGTCAACGGTTCCGTCCGGAAGCAATTATTAAAAATTTTTACGGAAACATTTGGATTGCCGGGATAAATGACTAACTTTGCAACAGTATGAACCGCAACGACATCAGCAAGCTCCATCATCACCCGGTCTCCAGAGATTAAGGCGGAACTTTGTTGTATGCGTGCAAGCGGAATGACCGATGAAGACCTGCCCACCCCAAGGCGGGCTTTTTTATTTTAAGAAGAGAACGAAAAACAGATAGACATGCTCAGAATCGCCATCCAATCCAAGGGCCGGCTCAACGAAGAGAGCCTCTCCCTCCTGCAAAGCATCGGCATCGAAGTCGACGCGCCCAAGCGCAAGCTGGTTTCCAAGTCGCAGACCTTCCCCATCGAAGCCCTGTATCTCCGGGACGACGACATTCCCCACGTCGTCGCCGGGGGAACGGCCACGCTGGGCATCGTGGGCCTGAACGAGGTCGAGGAGCGGGGCGCAGACGTGGACGTCATCGCCCGCCTTGGCTTCGGCGCCTGCCGGCTGAGCCTCGCCATCCCCAAGGCGGAGGAGTATGCCGGCATCGAGTGGTTCTCCGGCCGCCGGATCGCCACCTCCTACCCCAACATCCTGAACAAGTACCTGATCAGCCGGGGCATCGACGCCAAGGTGGAGGTCATCACGGGCTCGGTGGAAATCGCCCCGGCCGTGGGCATCGCCGACGCCATCTTCGACATCGTCTCCTCCGGCAGCACCCTGATTGCCAATGGCTTGAAGGAAGTGGAGACCGTCTTCGAATCCGAGGCGGTGCTCATCGCGAACAAGGAGCGTTGTCCCGAAGAGCAGGCGGTCATCGACGACCTGATGTTCCGCATCGAGTCCGAGACGGTGAGCCGCGGCAAGAAATACCTGCTGATGAACATCCCCCGCGCTTCCCTGGACGAGGCCATCAAGATCCTGCCGGCGATGCGGAGCCCGACCGTGATGCCGCTGGCGTCCCCCGACTGGTGCTCCCTGCACTCGGTCATCGACGCCGCCGACCTGTGGACGAGAGTCCGCCAGCTCAAGGCCATCGGCGCCGAGGGCATCCTGGTGATGGACGTAGACAAGATCATCCTATGAGAATCATCGAGAATCCGGCCCGGTCGGCGTGGGAGACCCTGACCCGGCGGCAAGGCGTCGATTACGAAGGCATCCGCCCGCGGGTGGAAGCCATCCTCCACGCCGTGGAAACCGAAGGCGACGCCGCCCTGCAGCGGCTGATGCGGGAGATCGACAAGGTCGATGCGCCCCTGGAAGTGACTGAATCCGAGATAGATGCTGCTTGCACGAAGGTATCGGAAGCGGTGCAGGAAGCCATCCGTGCCGCGAAGCGGAACGTCGAGGCGTTCCACCGCGCGCAGCTTCCCCGCGAGATCCGCGTGGAGACGGCGCCGGGCGTGGTCTGCATCCAGCGGCCGGTCCCGATCCGCCGCGTGGGCCTGTACATCCCCGGCGGCAGCGCTCCGCTGTTCTCCACCGTGCTGATGCTCGCCGTTCCGGCCGCCCTGGCCGGCTGCCGCGACCGCATCCTGTGCACGCCCTGCCGGAAAGACGGTTCCGTCGCCCCGGAGGTGCTGTTCGCGGCGCGGGAGTGCGGCGTGACGCGGATCTTCCGCGTCGGCGGCGCCCAGGCCGTGGCCGCGATGGCCTACGGCACGGAGACCGTCCCCAAGGTGGACAAGATCTTCGGTCCGGGCAATCCGTGGGTCACCCTCGCGAAGCAGATCGTCAGCGGCCGGAACACCGCCATCGACATGCCGGCCGGCCCGTCGGAGGTGATGGTCCTGGCCGACGGAAGCGCCCCCGCCGCCTTCGCGGCGGCCGACCTCCTCTCCCAGGCGGAGCACGGAAAAGACAGCACGGCGGTGCTCGTCACCACCGAAAGGGATTATGCCGATAAGGTACTGCAAGAAGTTGAGAATCAAAAGAAACAGCTTCCTCGTAACGAGCAGGTCGAAGGCTCCCTGGCTCACAGCTACGCCATCGTTTTCCCGAGCCTTCAAGACGTCATCGACTTCGCCGAGGCCTATGCCCCGGAGCACCTGATCATCACCTGGAAGAACGCGGCGGAAGTGGCCGATAAGATCACGGCCGCGGGCAGCGTCTTCGTCGGTCCCTGGAGCCCCGAGAGCGCCGGCGACTATGCCTCCGGCACGAACCACACCCTGCCCACCAGCGGCTGGGCCCTCTCCTGCAGCGGGGTCAACATGGACAGCTTCATGCGGAAGATGACCCTGCAGGAACTCACCCGCGAAGGGCTGGAATCCCTCGCCCCTACCATCGTCAACATGGCGCAAGCCGAAGGGCTGGACGCCCACGCGCGCGCCGTCACCCTCAGAATCGAAGGAAAATGAGCCGGATCACTCCCCTTGTCAGGCCCAACATCGCGGCCCTGACCCCGTACTCGACGGCACGGGACGAATACGACGGCCCCATCGGCATCTTCCTCGACGCCAACGAGAGCCCCTATGAAAACGGCTACAACCGCTACCCGGACCCGCACCAGGCGGAGCTCAAGGCCCGCATCGGCGGCATCAAGGGCATCCCCGTGAAGAACCTCTTCCTCGGGAACGGCAGCGACGAAGCCATCGACCTGGTATTCAGGATCTTCTGCGAGCCCGGAAAGGACAACGCCGTCATCATGGCGCCCAGCTACGGCATGTACGGCGTGGCGGCGGCCATCAACGATGTCGAGGTCCGGAGCGTCCGGCTGGACGCGGATTTCAACCTGGACAGCGAGGAACTCCTCGGCGCCTGCAACGGACGTACCAAGGTCATCTTCCTGTGCTCGCCGAACAACCCTTCCGGCAACGCCTTCGAGCTGAAGCAGCTGCTGGACATCTGCGACCGTTTCCCGGGTGTCGTCGTGGTGGACGAGGCCTATGCGGATTTCTCGGAGAAAGGAAGCCTCGCAAAAGAGGCGACGGTCCGGGACAATCTCATCGTCCTCCAGACCCTGTCCAAGGCCCGGGCGATGGCCGGCCTGCGGATCGGCCTCGCCATCTCCAGCGAGGAGGTCATCCGCCTGATGTCGATGGTCAAGTACCCCTACAACCTGAGCCGGGCGGCGATGGAGAAGGCTTTTCAATTCTTGGACAAATCCATTGATGATGAAGTGAATACGATTGTTAATGAAAGGAAAAGATTAGCTTCCATCCTTCCCTGCTTCTCTTTTGTGCAGCAGGTGTTTCCCAGCGACGCGAACTTCATCCTGGTCCGGGTGGACGACGCCAATGCCCTCTATGATTATCTCCTGGGCAAGGGCATCATCGTCCGGAACCGGACGCGGGTGCCCGGCTGCGCGGGCTGCCTCCGCCTGACCGTCGGCCTGCCCGCCGAGAACGAATCCCTGTTGAACGCTTTAGCCAGCTATACCGTATGAGCGACCTGAAAAAAGCCCTCTTCATCGACCGGGACGGCACCATCCTCGTGGAGCCCGCCGACGAGCAGATCGACGCCCTGGACAAGTTCGCCTTCGTTTCCGGCGCAATCTCCGGCCTGAAGGCCCTGACCGGGCTTGGGTACGAGCTCGTCCTCGTCTCCAATCAGGACGGGCTGGGCACCCCTTCCTTCCCGGAAGAGACCTTCTGGCCCTGCCAAAACCTGATGCTGAACACCTTGAAGGGCGAAGGCATCGTCTTCGACAACATTTTGATCGACAAGACCTTCCCGCACGAGAACGCCCCCACCCGGAAGCCCGGGACGGGGATGCTCGGGGCCTATATGGACGGTTCCTACGACCTCGCCGCGAGCTTCGTGATCGGCGACCGGGAGACGGACGTCAAGCTGGCCGAGAACCTCGGCGCCAAGGCGCTGCAAGTCGGGCCGATGACCTGGGCGGAGATCGCCGAGGCCGTCCGGAGCAGCTCCCGCCAGGTGACCATCGCCCGGAAAACCCGCGAGACGGACATCACCCTGACGCTGGACCTGGACGGGAAAGGCCCCTCCGGAATCAGCACCGGCCTGCACTTTTTCGACCACATGTTGGAGCAGATTCCGCACCACGGCGGCGTGAGCCTCGCGGTCTCCTGCCAGGGCGACCTGGAGGTGGACGAGCACCACACGATGGAAGACGTGGGCATCGTCCTGGGCGAGGCCATCGGCCAGGCCCTGGGCGACAAGCGCGGCATCGAGCGATATGGATTCGTACTTCCGATGGACGAATGCAAAGCGATGGTACTCATTGACTTCGGAGGAAGGTCAGATTTCGTATGGAAAGTTAATTTCACCCGCGAATACGTGGGCGACACCCCCACGGAAATGTTCCCGCACTTCTTCAAGTCGCTGTGCACGGCCGCCCGCTGCAACCTTCGCGTGGAAGCCGAAGGCGAGAACAACCACCACCTCGCCGAGTCCGTTTTCAAGGCCTTCGCCAGGGCCCTGCGCCAAGCCGTCCGGCGCAATGTATTCGACGGCGCCCTCCCCTCATCCAAAGGCACGCTATGATCGCCATCATCGACTATGACATGGGCAATCTCCGGTCGCTGGAGAACGCCCTGGACCGGCTGGGCGCGACTTACTGCGTGACGGCCGATCCGGATACCATCCGCCAGGCGGACAAGGTCATCCTGCCGGGCGTGGGCCACGCCGGCCTCGCGATGGACAACCTCGTGGAGCGCGGGCTGCCGGCCGTCATCCGCTCCCTGCGCCAGCCCGTGCTGGGCATCTGCGTGGGCATGCAGGTGCTGTGCCGGGACAGCGAAGAAGCCCCCGGAAAGCCCTGCCTGGGCGTTTTCGACGCCCACGTTCGCCGTTTCTCCCCCGCCCCCGGCTGCAAGGTCCCGCACATGGGCTGGAACGACCTCGGGAACCTGGAAGGCAAGCTGTTCAAGGATATGAAGTCGGGCGCGTACGTGTACTTTGTCCATTCCTACTACGCCGGCCTGTGCCCGGATACGGTTGCGACCTGCAAGTATGCGGGCGTGATGTTCAGCGCCGCGCTGCGCTACGAGAACTTCTACGGAACGCAGTTCCATCCGGAAAAGAGCGGCTCCGTGGGCGAACAGATCCTCAAAAACTTCCTGGCGATATGATCGAGATCATTCCGGCCATCGACATCATCGGCGGCAAATGCACGCGGCTCTCCCAGGGAGACTATGCGACCCAGAAAGATTACGGCGGCGACCCGGCCGAATGGGCCCGGGCCTATGCCGATTGCGGCGTCCGTCGGCTGCACCTCGTGGACCTGGAAGGCGCCAAGGCCTCTAAGCCGAAAAACCTACGCACCCTGGAGGAAATCGCCTCCCTGGGCCTCCTGACGCTCGAATGGGGCGGCGGCATCAAGGACGACGAGGCGCTCGCTTCCGTCTGGAATGCGGGCGCCGACGAGGCCATCATCGGCAGCATCGCAGCGAAGGAGCCCGCGCGGATGACGGCCTGGCTGGAGCGCTGGGGCGCCCGGGTCATCCTCGGGGCCGACGTCCGCGACGGAAAGGTCGCCGTGAGCGGCTGGCTCGAGGACAGCGGCATCGGCCTGGACGATCTCATCGAGACGTTCCTGCCGGCCGGCCTGAAGCGCGCCATCGTCACGGACATTTCCCGCGACGGAATGCTGCAGGGGCCGTCCTTCGACCTTTACAAGGGGTTGCAGGAGCGGTTTCCGGACCTGACGACGATCGTCAGCGGCGGCGTGTCGTCCCTGGACGACGTGCGCCGTGCGGACGAAATGGGCCTGCCCGGCATCATCGTGGGCAAGGCCATCTACGAGAACCGTATCACGCTCAAAGACTTAGCGACATGCTTGCAAAACGGATAATCCCCTGCCTGGACGTCAAGGACGGGCGCGTGGTGAAAGGCATCAACTTCCTGGGCCTGCAGGACGTGGGCGATGCCGTGGAACTCGGCCGCCGCTATGCCCTGGAAGGGGCCGACGAACTCGTGTACCTGGACATCAGCGCCACGCTGGAAGGCCGGAAGACCTTCGCGGAACTGGTTGCCCGGGTCGGAGAGGCTGTCAACATCCCCTTCACCGTGGGCGGCGGCATCCGGAGCCTGGACGACGCGTCGCGCCTGCTGGACGCCGGGGCCGACAAGATCACCCTGAACAGCGCCGCCATCGCCCGGCCGGAGCTCATCGGCGAGATCGCGGCCAAGTACGGCCGGCAGTTCGTCGTGGTGGCGATCGACGCGAAATCGTGCCCGGACGGCCTCTGGCACGCGACAACGCACGGCGGAAGCCGTACTTCCGACAAGGAACTCTTCTCCTGGGCCAAGGAGGCCGAGGAGCGCGGCGCGGGCGAGATCCTGTTCACGTCCATGGACCACGACGGCACCCGGAACGGCTATCCCTGCGACGTTTACGCCGCCCTGTCCGACTCCCTGGCCATACCCGTCATCGCGTCGGGCGGCGCCGGCAGCGTCGCGGACATCGCCGCCGTCCTCACCGAGGGCAAGGCCGACGCGGCCCTCGCCGCCAGCATCTTCCACTACGGGCAGTACACCGTGGCGGAAGTCAAGCGCCAGCTCGCCGAAGCCGGCATTCCCGTTCGCTTATAAAAGATTGACAGTCATGACTTTCGACGATTTCAACCTCAGCAAGACCGGGGACGGACTCCTCCCCGTCATCATCCAGGACGCCACCACGCTCAAGGTCCTGATGCTCGGCTATATGGACCGCGCCGCCTTCGACAAGACCGTCGAGGAAGGGCGCGTCACGTTCTTCTCCCGTTCCAAGCAGCGGCTGTGGACCAAGGGAGAAACCAGCGGCAACTTCCTGACCGTCAAGAAGATGTTCATCGACTGCGACGGCGACACGCTCCTCATCCAAGCCGATCCGGCCGGCCCGACCTGCCACCGCGGCACGACGGCCTGCTTCGACACGCCGGAGGACGAGGGCTTCATCCGCTCCCTCTCGAAGCTCATCCATGGCCGCCACGCGCAGATGCCGGACGGCTCCTATACGACGAAACTCTTCATCAAGGGCCCCAAGGCCATCGCCAAGAAAGTGGGCGAAGAGGCCACGGAAATGGTCATCGAGGCCGTCGACGGCAACCGCGATCGCTTCATCTACGAGACCTCCGACCTCGCCTATCACCTGCTGGTCCTGCTGGAATCGATGGGCTGCACCGTCGAGGACATCGAGCGGGAGCTGGCGCTCAGACACAGATAATTCATTGATCATGAACGATATGCTTTTATTCAGATGCGATTACGCGGAAGGGGCCCATCCGGAGATTCTCAAGCGGCTCACCGAGACCAACTTCGAACAGCTGGACGGCTACGGCAACGATCCGTACACCCAAAGCGCGAAGCGGAAGATCCTGGATGCGTGCAACTGTCCGGAGGGAGAGGTCCATCTCCTCGTGGGCGGCACCCAGACCAACTCCACCATCATCGCCGCGATGCTCGCGGACTACGAGGGCGCCGTCGCCGTGCAAACCGGCCATATTGCCGTCCATGAGGCAGGCGCGATCGAGTACACCGGCCACAAGGTCCTGACCCTCCCCCAGCATCACGGAAAGATGGACGCGGGCGAACTGGAAGACTTCCTCGCCGCCTCCGCCGCGGATCCGAACAAGGACCATATGGTATGGCCGGGCCTCGTATACATTTCCCTGTCCACGGAATACGGAACCATCTACACCCGTGCCGAACTCGCTGAACTCCAGGCGATTGCCCATAAGTACGGCCTGCCGCTGTTCGTCGACGGCGCCCGCCTGGGCTACGCCCTCGCCAGCCCCGCCTGCGACTTCACCCTGACGGACCTGGCCGGCCTCTGCGACGTCTTCTACATCGGCGGAACCAAGGTCGGCGCCCTCTGCGGCGAGGCCGTCGTCTTTACGAAGAAGGCCCCGAAGCACTTCTTCACCACCATCAAGCAGCACGGCGCCCTCCTGGCGAAAGGCCGCCTCCTCGGCGTCCAGTTCGACACCCTCTTCACGGACAACCTCTACGGCCGCATCGCTGCAAACGCCATCGACCGGGCCCAGGAAATGATCGCCGTCCTCAAGGAAAAAGGTATCCCCTTCTTCCTCGAAACCCCGACCAATCAGCAGTTCGTCATCCTGGAAAACAACTACATGGAAGCCCTCTCCACGAAAGTCGGCTTCGACATCTGGGAGCCCTACGACTCTACTCACACCGTTGTCCGCTTCGCCACCAGCTGGGCCACGACCCCGGAAAAAATCCGACAGTTGCGGGATTTACTTTAAAAATATTTGCAAACTCAGAAAAAATACCTAACTTTGCAATCCCAAACGATGGTGCTGTAGCTCAGATGGTAGAGCAATGGACTGAAAATCCATGTGTCGGCAGTTCGATTCTTCCCAGCACCACGAAAGCCCGCTGATATTCAGCGGGTTTTTTCGTATCTTAGGGCGAAATTGCCGTTTCGATCAACGGTTGGGCCAGATCTTTATTAGCAACCCCAATTGTCGATAGGTGCATCCTGTTCAATCAGTCTTTTTCCATACTTTCTTTTCCCCATATTCTATCGAATAACGTATAATTGTAGGAATGCAGAGTAAGGTGCAAATACCGAATCCTATGGCTCCACCCAAGACCTCGGCTTGAATAGAGACTATCGTAAGCGCGATGCAAACCACTTGTAGGAAAGAAGTCATGATGATCTTTTTCATGGCGATTATTGGATCTTCTCAATCTTAATCCCCCAGGGCTGGGCATTTACTTTCTCCATCAGTTCATCCGAACGGTCCACTGACCACTGGGTGGAAACATAAAGGATACCCTTATCCCACGTAACAGGTACAGCCCTAATGCCAAAGTTCTTATCGCGGGACTTTATCTTCTCCAAGTCATACTCTTCCTTAGTCCGGATAAACTTGGTAATGCTCACATCCAAGCCCATCAACGCCCTTTTAACGGTCATTTCGTCATCTGTAGCATGCTCTCGGACATATAGTTCTACAACGGTCCTCGCCATCTCTTTCTTATTTAAAGGACCGGCACCATTGACACGATAACGAGAGGTATCGCGCTCCTGACGGAATTGGACTACAGGTACGTCTTCCCTTTGATAGAAGATTTTGTTATCACCATCCAGCTCAGAGAAAGCGAGTGAAAGCCCTTTGTTGTCAAACCGAAAAGTCAGGTTTATATTCTTGTAGTGCCATTTGCTCACCACAGGCTCTATAAGCCCCTGTACTGATTCAAGGATAGAAGGATAGTCATTCTCGATGGCAATCTCTCCTTTCAGAGTTTCGATTTTAGCATCGATTTCGGCAGTAGAGAGCCCTGCAGCAACCATTTGCTCCCGGAGGGCAGTCAATTCTTCAAGCGTAGTAGCCATGATTTTTAATATTTGTAAAATTGTTGTCATGTTATTTTTCTGCAAATGTAAAATAATAAATGTAATTTACAAACAGTATTATTACAATTTTACAAAAAATTTCGAGACAAGTTCATAATGGGCGACAGAAATACAATACAGTTGGAGGAAAGGAAGTATTCGGAGAAAGTCAAAAGAAGAAGCCTTGTCAATCCGTTGTCCACCTGTTCACCGTTGCTCTTTCCTTTTTTGCGCTCTAGGATCCCTTTTTCCTGCAAAGCCACCATAAGTCGCTTCACCGTAGCGATCGATTTATGGATGGTGCTTCTCAAACTCTCTTGCGTGATATGAGGATTGTCTTGGATTGCTTTGATGATCGCTAATTCCTCCAAAGTACAATTCAAAGTATCAAATTGAGACTTTGAAAGGACCGATTTGATACTTTGGACCGATATGTGCATTCTCGATTGGGCAGCGATGTGTATTTACGGAAAATAGTGACGGTATTTTCCGTTTTCAGGCTTTTTTCGTATCTTTAGAAAAAGAATGCAACTGTCTTAGAAAAGCCGAACAAAGCCAGCGATATCCATGAATATTCTTCTTCAAGCAATCACCGCGCGGGCCGATGCGAGCCAGGTGGAAGGTCTGTCCAGGTTCTTTAAGACGGGGCCCGGACAGTATGGCGAGGGTGACAAGTTCCTCGGAATCAAGGTGCCCGTGACGCGGGAGCTTGTGAAGGCCTGCTGGCGGGAAACCAGCCTGCAGGACTTGGAAGAATGCATCGCCAGCGAGTATCACGAGGTGCGGCTGGCCGCGCTGTTAACGTTGGTCGAGATATTTTCGCATGGAAAGAGGTCATCTGGTAAGGCCGAAAGGACAGAAACCAAGCCCGGAATGAAGCAGCAGGACTGCGTCGATTTCTACCTCGCCCATACCGACCGGATCAACAACTGGGATTTGGTGGACTTGAGCTGCTATCCCCTGCTGGGCGTCTGGCTGCTGGACAAGGACCGGCAGTTGCTGTATGACCTGGCCCGGAACGGAAAGACGATCTGGGAGCAGCGCATCGGCATCGTCAGCACGATGACGTTCATCCGGCACGGGCAACTGCAGGACACTTTCGACATCGCCGACATCCTGCTTCATCATCCGCACGACCTCATCCACAAGGCCGTGGGCTGGCTGCTGCGGGAAGCCGGGAAGCGCGACAAGGATGCGCTCGTCCAATACCTGGAGCCCCGCTGGCAGACCATGCCCCGGACGATGCTCCGTTATGCCATCGAAAAGTTTCCCGAAGCGGAACGCCAGCAATACCTGAAGAAATGAGAGTCCTTTTTGTCTGCCACGGCAACATCTGCCGCAGCCCGATGGCCGAGTTCATCCTGAAAGCCCTGGTGCGCAGCCGCGGCCTGGAAAGGGCCTGGCATATCGAATCCGCCGCCGTCTCCACGGAAGAGATCGGCAATCCCATCTATCCGCCAGCCAAGCGCTGCCTCTCGCAGCACGGCGTGCCTTTCGACAAGGAGAAGCGGGCCCGGCAGGTGACCCGGGCCGATTACGACCGGTTCGACCGCATCATCTGCATGGACGCCTGGAACCTCCGGCTCATCAAGCGGATCATCCCGGACGACCCGGACGGGAAGATCCACCTGATGATGTCCTACACGGGCGTCGGCCGGGACGTCGCGGACCCGTGGTATACGGGGGATTTCGAAACAACCTTCCAAGATATCCTGGAAGGTTGTGAAGCAATGCTTATGTAAGGGAAAAGGCTACTGGAAGCAGTACCCCTCCCCTTCCTTGGTGATCACATTCTCGGCATAAGGGCCGATCTTGCGGCGGAGGCGGCTGATATAGGTTTCCACGACCCGGTCATTCGTCGCCGTATTCTCAGACCAGCACTTCTTGTGCAGTTCCTGCACCGAGAAAGTCTCGCCCACGTTCTCCAGGAACAGCTTCAGCAGGTTGTACTCGTGGATGGACAGCTCCACGAGTTCTCCGTCCGCGGTAACCTCCCTGGCGTCCGGGTCGATCTGCAGTCCGCGGAAACGGATGCCGTTGCGGACGGCGCCCAGGCGGGCCTCCACGACGTTGATGATGTAGTCGCCCGTCTTCTCGCACTCGCCGATGAGGTCGGAGAACACGGTGCCGAGGTCGTACCCGTACACCTGGGCGTCCAGGTTCTCGATGTTCTTCTGCTTGAGCGTGTTCCGGCAGAGGTTGATGCGGCGTTCGACATCCTCGGAGTCCACGATGGAGACCTTCTCCCGGCGGTTGGCCAGGGATTCGTTCATCCGGGCCAGGGCTTCGTCGATCAAGGCGAACATCTCGGCCACACCGGTCTCCTGCTCCTCGCCGAAAACGACCTTGTTCTCCCGCTTGCGGCGCAGGATGCGGGCCAGGTTGAAGCAGCTGTCGCCCACGGACTCGAGCTCGCCGATCTGGCGGAGCATCGCGCGGATCTTCTGCTTGGTGTCATCGGACAAATGGGCCGATCCCACGTCGCCAAGGTAGCGGCCGATTTCGTTCTCCATCTTGTCGCTCACCTCCTCGACCTTCTTGATGCGGTCAAAGAGCTTGTCGAAGGCCTGCTCGTCCTGGATGCCGTAAAGCTCCTTCACCATGCCGAACATGCGTTCCATCCGCTCGCCGAAGACCACGATCTCCTTCTGCGCCTGCAGGACGGAGATTTCCGGGGTCTTCATAATGCCGCCGCGGATGTACTGCAGGCGGAATTCATCCTCGTCCTCGGTCTTCTTGGGCTTGATCAGGAAGCACACGAGCTTTTCGATCTGCGGGATGAACCAGATCAGCACGGCCGTGTTGATGACGTTGAAGCACGTGTGGAACGTCGCCAGGGCGAAGGAAAGCTGCGTGGGGCTCTGCTCGGCGGCCGTGGGGTCCAGCCCCACCAGGCCGCACACCATCCGAACGAACGGGAAGAAGAAGATGAGCACCCAGATGACGCCGAACACATTGAACACCAGGTGCGCCATCGCCGTCCGGCGCGCCTGCGTATTCGCGCTCAGCGCGGCCAGGTTCGCCGTCACCGTCGTGCCGATGTTCTCGCCCATCACCAGGGCGATGCCCTGATAGATAGAAATCGCACCGGTCGCGCAAAGGACCATCGTGATGGCCATCAGCGCCGCCGAACTCTGCACCATCGCCGTCAGGATCGTGCCGATCAGCAGGAACAGCAGGATGGTCCCGTAATTGGTCTTGAAACTCGAGAAGAAGGCGACCACGGCCGGCTTGCTGGCGAGGTCCATCTCCACGCCCGTCTGCTTGAGCATCCCCAGGGCGAACAGCAGGAAGCTGAGGCCGAACAGGAAATCGCCGATGTAGCGGTGCTTGCCCAGCTGGATCAGGATGATGCCCACGAGGAAGGCAGGCCACACCATATCCGCCATATTGAAGGAGAAGCCCGCCGACATGATCCAGGCGCTCATCGTCGTGCCGATGTTCGCGCCCATGATGATCGAGATGGCCTGCGTGAGCGTAAGCAGGGCTGCGTTCACGAAGGACACCGTCATCACGGTGGTAGCGGCGGAGGACTGGACCGCGACGGTCACGAGCGCGCCGGTGGCGACACCGGAGAAGCGGTTGGTGGTCATCGCGCCCAGCAAGTGACGCAGTTGCGGACCCGCCATCTTCTGGAGGGCCTCGCTCATCACTTTCATGCCGTAGATCAGCAGGGCGATCGAGCCGAGAAGTTTCAGGACGATAAGCATAGGGGTATCGAGGTGTTAATATTGTTCAATGAAATCGGTAATCAGCTTGAAAACAGGCTCATAACTGTCAAAGACGGCATTCTTCCAGTTGTCCAGCGGCGTGTGGTAATACGGATAGGCGTCCCCATCCTCGTCTTCCAGGAAGATGCAGGGAATCCCGCGCCTGGCAAAGGGATAATGGTCGCTGTTCGCCGCCAGCTTGCCGTGGTTCAGGGACTTGAAATAGCCCTTCTCCGCGTTGATGCGCTCGATCAGCTCGAAGCCCCGCTGTCCCTGGTCGCTGGTCTCGCAGTACAGGACAGGGTTGTTGTCACCGATCATGTCCACGTTGATCAGGTACCGGATCATTTCCAGCGGGAAGACCGGATGCTGCGCATAGTACTCCGAGCCGCGGAGATTCGCGTCCTCGCCGGAGAAGGCGATGAACAGCATATCGTACTTGGGCCGATGCTGCGCGAAGTAGGCGGCCAGCGTGACGAGGGCGGCGGTGCCGGAGGCATTGTCATTGGCTCCGGGATAGAACACCCGGCGGCCGAGGTTGCCCAGGTGGTCGTAATGGGCCGTGAAGACATAGCAGCTGTCGTGGCGGGCGCCCTCCACCGAGGCGATGACGTTGAAACACTGGTAGTTCTTGTAGAACTTGTTGTCGATGTCCACGGTGATGCTCCGGGAACCGCGGGGGATCTGCTTCGAGAGCAGCCAGATGACCGGCTTGGGGTTCACCTTCTCGCCGTAGGCCTTGTAGAACTTCAGCGGCTCGTCCCAGGTGAGGATGAGGCCCGCGTTCGGGGCGCCGTCCGCGCTCTGGAGCTTCTGGAAGTCCTCCCGGTGCTTGTAGGTGAACCAGAAATCGCACACGACGAATGCGTCCTTGTACTCGGGCTTCGCCAGGTCGGCGAAGATCTTCGCGGCATCGTAATGGAGGGTGTCGATGAAATAGACCGGATAGGTCCCTTCCACGCCCGGGCAGTACTCGCGTACGGTGAAATCCGTCCCGGGAACCATTCTCCGCCCGTCGACAGAAAGCTTCATATCCCCGGCGAAGGTGTTGATGTCCAAGGTGAAATGCTGGCGGGTGACGGCATCCACGCCGGCCTTGCGGTAGGCCTTCTCCAGGTACTTGCCAGCCTTGTTGGCCCCGTCGCGGGCATAGCCGCGGCCCTGGTACCTCCAGGAACTCAGATCCTTGACGATCTTCTTATATTGTGTCAGGTCCTGGGCTTCCGCTTGCACGGCGGCGAAGGCCAGCAGGAACAGTATCAACACTCTTTTCATGATTATGCAAATATAACAATTCTCCGCAAATCTCTACCTGCAAGATGCCGGCAAATCGGGAAGAAATCGTATATTTGTGTCATGATGAAAGCAATCCAGATTACCCAACCGTTCGAACTGAACGTCATCGATGTCGAAATGCCCGCTTGCGGGGAAGGCGAAGTGCTGCTGCGGATCCGGTATGTCGGGTTCTGCGGGAGCGATCTGAACACTTGGCGCGGGGGAAACGCGATGGCGAAGGCCGGCGTGATCCCGGGCCACGAAGTGGGCGCGGAGATCGCCGCCGTCGGCCCCGGCGTTCCCGACACGCTGCGTCCCGGCATGACCGTCACCGTCGACCCTTACACGGCCTGCGGGCACTGCGCCTCCTGCCGGAACGGCCGTTTCAACGCCTGCGAGTTCAACCAGACGCTGGGCGTCCAGCGGGACGGCGCGATGCGGGAATTCTTCGTGGTCCCCTGGCAGAAAGTCATCGTGACCGAGGGGCTTGCCGTCCGCGACTGCGCCCTGGTCGAGCCCCTGAGCGTAGGCTTCCACGCCGTGAGCCGCGCCCAGGTCACGGAAAAGGACGTCGTGGCCGTCTTCGGCTGCGGGATGATCGGAATGGGCGCCATCATCGGCGCTTCGCTCCGCGGGGCGACGGTGGTCGCGATGGACATCGACGACGAGAAACTGGCCGTCGCGAAGGCGGTCGGGGCGAAATATACGGTCAATACCGCCTATGAGGACGTGCAGGAAGGCATCTCGGAACTGACCAACGGGCTGCTGGCGGACGTCGTCATCGAGGCCGTGGGACTGCCCGTGACGCAGCGGCAGGCCATTGCCATCGTCGGCTTCACGGGGCGCGTCGTGTTCATCGGCTATGCCAAGGACCAGACCACCTTCCGCACGCCCGATTTCGTCAAGAAGGAGCTGGACATCTACGGTTCCCGCAACGCTTGTCCGGAGGATTTCCGGGCCGTCATCGAGTATCTGAAGCGCGGGACCTGCCCGTATGACCAGCTGATTACGTCCGTGGTCAAGCCCGAAGAGGCGGCGGATGCGATGCGGCATTGGCATGAAAACCCCGGAAAGGTATTCCGGATCCTCGTTGAATTCTAAAACCGAAAAGCCATGATCTACCGCGAATTGGGCAAGACCGGCATGAAGCTTTCCGCCATCGGCTTCGGCGCCTCCTCCCTGGGCGGCGTCTTCCACGATTTCGAGGAGGCGAAGGGCATCGAGGCCGTCTTCGCCGCCATCGGCGCCGGCGTCAACTTCATCGACGTATCCCCCTATTACGGCTATTACAAGGCCGAAACCGTGCTCGGGAAGGCCCTGAAGGACATCCCGCGGGACAAGTTCTTCCTGTCCACGAAAGTGGGCCGCTACGGCGAGGACGGGCACAACACATGGGACTATTCCGCCGGTCGTGTCACGCGCAGCGTGTACGAGAGCATGGAGCGCCTGCACATCGACTATATCGACCTGATCAATGTCCACGACATCGAGTTCTCGGACCTCCATCAGGTTGCCAATGAGACGCTTCCGGCGCTTGTCAAGCTTCGCGAAGAGGGTGTCGTCAAGCACGTGGGCATCACCGACCTGCAACTGGAGAACCTGAAATGGATGGTGGAACATGTGCCCGCCGGAACGGTGGAGAGCGTGCTCAATTTCTGCCATTACTGCCTGAACGACGACAAGCTCGTGGATTTCCTGGACTTCTTCGAAGCGCGGGGGATCGGCGTCATCAACGCGTCGCCGTTCTCGATGGGGCTGCTGACGCAGCGGGGCGTGCCGGCCTGGCACCCGGCGCCGCAGGCGCTGGTGGAGGCCTGCCGGCGCGCCGCCGCGCACTGCGCCGCCAAGGACTACCCCATCGAGAAGCTCGCGATGCAGTTCTCCCTGCAGAACCCGCGCATCACCTCCACCCTCTTCAGCACCACCCGACCGGAGAACCTCCGGAAGAATGTCGCCTACATGGACGAGCCCATCGACCTGCAGCTCGTGCAGGAGGTGCGGGAAATCATCGGCGACCAGTTCCGTGTTTCCTGGTCAAATACCTGATACCATGCGGATTATCGACGCGCACAGCCACCTCTGGCTCCGGCAGGAAGCCGTGGTGGACGGAAAGGAGATCCGGCCGCTCCCGAACGGCCGGAGCCTGTTCATGGGCACGGAGGTCCAGATGCTTCCGCCCTTCCTCATCGACGGCCGGAATACGGCCGAGGTGTTCTTGTCGAACATGGACTACGCCCAGGTGTCGGCCGCCGTCGTCACCCAGGAGTTCATCGACGGCCTGCAGAACGACTACCTGGAGCAGGTGGAACTGCGGTATCCGGAGCGCTTTTTCGTGTTCGGGATGTGCGAGTTCCGGAAGCCCGGTTTCCTGGCCGAGGCGGAGGAACTCGTCGGCCGGGGTTTCCGGGGCATCAAGATTCCCGCCGCCCGGCTCCTGCTGCCCGAAGGCCGCGTCCGGCTGGACGGTCCCGAGATGATGGAGATGTTCCGTCTGATGGAAGACCGGGATATGATCCTGCACGTGGAACTGGCCGACGGAAACTTGCAAGTACCTGAGATGGAAGCGGTTATCGCCGCATTCCCCCGGCTTCGCATCGTCATCGGCCACTTCGGGATGGTCACCCGGCCCGGCTGGATGGAGCAGATCCGCCTCGCCCGCCATCCCAACGTGTATGTGGAATGCGGCGGCATCACCTGGCTCTTCAACGACGAGTTCTACCCCTTCCCCTCGGCCGTGCAGGCCATCCGGGAAGCGGCGGACGAAGTGGGCGTCGACAAGCTCATGTGGGGCTCCGACTACCCCCGCACCATCACGGCCATCACCTACAAGATGTCCTACGACTTCATCATCAAGAGCCCGCTCCTCACCGACGGGGAAAAGGCGAAGTTCCTGGGCGAAAACGCCCGCCGCCTCTTCGGCTTCGGCGACCTCCCCATCCCGAAGCATGTGAAGAACATGTCGGAGTAGCCCCCGGCTCCCGCTGTCACGCCTCTCGAAGGGGCAAATACGGCCACCTATGTCCCTCCATTCACCTTTCATCCGGCCGCGGGGCAAAACCCACGTCTTTTGCCCCTACGTGGGACATTCACCCCAACCAAGGGGCGAAACTACCCCTTGTTGCCCCTCCATGGACTACCCAAGCCTCACCAAAGGGCGAAACCGGTCTTTTTGCAAACGGGACGACAGAGAATACGAAACTTTTTCCGTATCTTTGGAACTATGCTAGAAAAGATTGTCTCCCTGGTCAATGATATCGTCTGGAATCCCGGGCTGGTCGTGCTGCTGATCGCCGCGGGGCTGTACTTCTCGTTCCGGACGCGGTTCGTGCAGGTCCGCCGGTTCAAGCTGATGCTCAAGTCGCTGTTCTCCAAGAAGGAGGGGGCGCAGGGCATCTCGTCGTTCGAGGCGTTCTGCATCGCCCTGTCCGGGCGCGTGGGCACCGGCAACATCGTGGGCGTGGCGACGGCCATCGCCTTCGGCGGCCCCGGCGCGGTGTTCTGGATGTGGATCGTCGCCTTCTTCGGCGCATCGACGGCCTTCGTGGAGTCCACCCTGGCACAGATCTACAAGTTCCCGCACCACTCCGGCTACCGGGGCGGCCCGTTCAGTTTCATTGAGCACGGACTGGGCAAGAAATGGCTGGGCATCACGTTCGCGGCCATCACCGTCCTCGCCTGCGGCTTCTTCCTGACGACGGTCCAGTCCAACGGCGTCTCGTCGGCCATCAAGAACGCTTTCCCGGTCTCTCCCCTCACCTCCGGCATCGCTCTCGCGGTCATCCTGGGCCTCGTCATCTTCGGCGGCGTCAAGCGCATTGCGCTGGTGGCGTCCATCGTCACCCCGTTCATGGCCCTCGGCTACATCCTGATGTCGCTGGTAGTCATCGGCTTCCATATCCAGGACGTCCCCGCGGTGTTCGCGTCCATCGTCACGAACGCCTTCGGCATCAACCCCGTCTGCGGCGGCATCATCGGCTCCACCATCGCCATGGGCGTCAAGCGCGGCATCTTCTCCAACGAGGCCGGCCAGGGCACGGGCGCCATCGTCTCGGCGGCCACCGACGTCCCGCATCCGGCGCAGCAGGGCCTCGCCCAGGCCTTCTCCGTGTATGTCGACACCCTGCTCGTGTGCACCGCCACCGCCCTCATGATCCTCTGCTCCGGCACCTACAACATCCTGGGCAGCGACGGCGAACTCCTGTACGCTGGCGCGCCGGAACTCGCCAACAACTACGTGAATTACACCCAGAGCGCCGTGGATACGGTGTTCAAGGGCTTCGGCAGCCAGTTCGTGTCCATCGCGATGGTCTTCTTCGCCTTCAGCACCATCATGGCCTACTACTTCTACGCGGAAACCAGCATCATCTACCTGTTCCGCGGGCGGGAAGGCAAGGGCGAGAAGGTCGCCATCCGCATCTTCCAGGTGCTGATGCTCGCGGCGGTCGTGTTCGGCGCGGTGCGCGAGGCGGACGTCGTCTGGCAGCTCGGCGACATCGGCGTGGGCCTCATGGCCTGGTTCACCGTCATCGCCATCCTCATCCTGTGCCCGAAGGCCATCCAGGCCCTGAAGGAATTCGAGAAAGTGGCGTAAATGGCCGAATCCCCCTACATACAGGTCATCCTGCCGCTCCGGCTGGAGTGGGAGCCGTGCTACCGGGTCCCGGAAGGGACGACGGTCCGGGTCGGCGACCGGGTAAGGGTGCTCTTCGCCCGGAAGGAATATGTCGGGGCCGTCAGCGCCGTCGGCGTACAGCCCCAGACGGACGAGAACCGGATCCTGCCCATCCTCGCTGCGGAAGAAGGCCTGCCCAAGGTCCTCCCGGACGAGATCAAGTTCTGGCGCTCCGTCAGCGACTATTACCTCTGCTCCATCGGTGAGGTGTACAAGGCCGCCTACCCCGCCCTGAAGATCGACCAGGAGGAAGTGGAAGCCCGGGCCAAGGAACGGCTGGAAGCGCGCCTGGAGCGCCTGAAGGACAAGGCCGACAAAGCCCGCCGGGACGATACCCGGGAGCGGTACAAGGCCGAAATCGAGGCCGTCGAGGCGTTGCTGAGGGGGGAGAAACCCGAGGCCATCCCGACGCCCGTCACCCTGTCCCCCGCCCAGGAAACCGCCGCCGAAACGGCCCGCAAAGCCTTTTCCGGCCAAAAGACCGTCCTCCTGCACGGAGTCACCGGCTCCGGCAAGACCGAAATTTACCTGAAACTGGCGCAGGAAACGCTGGAAAAGGGCCGGAACGTCCTGTTCCTGGTCCCGGAAATCGCCCTGTCGCGCCAGCTGGAGGACCGCATCGCCGCCGTCTTCCCGGACGTGCAAGTGTTCCATTCGGGCGTCTCCGCCGCGCGCCGGTCACAGGTGGCGTCCCGGATCCGGAAGCCGGGTCCGTACCTGGTCCTCGGCACCCGTTCCGCCCTGTTCCTCCCCCACCACAACCTGGGGCTGATCATCGTGGACGAGGAGCATGACACGTCGTACAAGCAGGATGCGCCGGCTCCGCGCTACAACGCGCGGGAGAGCGCCATCATGCTGGGCGTCATCCAGCAGGCGAATGTCGTGCTGGGCAGCGCCACTCCGTCCCTGGAATCGCTGTACAACGCTGAAACAGGGCGGTTTGTCAAAGTCGACCTGAAGGAAAGGTTCCACGCCGGGGAGGAGGCGGAAATCCGCCTCATCGACACGATCGCCGAGCGGCGGAAACGCGGCATGACCGGCAGTTTTTCCCGGAAACTCATCCACGAGATCACCGATACCCTGAACGACGGCGGACAGGTCCTCGTGCTCCGCGCGCGGCGCTCCTATGCCCCCTCCGTCCAGTGCACCGAGTGCGGCAAGATTCCCAAGTGCCCGCACTGCCACGTGCCGATGAGCCTGCACCGCGGGCCGGACCGCCTGGTGTGCCACTACTGCGGCCACACGGAGCCGTATACGGGCATCTGCCCGTCCTGCCAGGGCGAACTGCAGCCGCTCGGCGCGGGCACGCAGAAGGTGGAAGAAGAGCTGAGGGCCCTGTTCCCCGAGCGCCGCATCGCCCGGCTGGACGGGGACACGCCCGACACGGAGGAAGCCGCCATCATCCGCGGTTTCGCCGACGGAGACATCGACATCCTCGTGGGCACCCAGATCATCACGAAGGGGTTCGACTTCGACGGCCTCAGCCTCGTGGCCGTCCTCCAGGCCGACAGCCTCGTGGGCCAGCAGGATTTCCGCGCGGACGAGCGCGCCTTCCAGCTGCTGGAGCAATTCCGCGGCCGGAGCGGCCGGCGGGGCAGGCCCGGCCGGATCGTCATCCAGACCCGCGAGCCGGAGCATCCCGTCTACACCCGCCTGCAAGGAAGCGACGATGCGGACCTCCTCGCCGAACGCCGGCTGTTCGGCTATCCCCCGTACACCCGCCTCGTCCATATCACCCTGAAAGACAGCAACGAGAAGCGGCTGGAATTCCTGTCCAAGGAGCTCCGGAACGCCCTCCTCGCGGCATTCTCCGAGGCGGATACGCCGCCCGCCGTCATCGGCCCGTATGCGCCCGCCGTGGACCGCATCGCCGGGGAATCCATCCGGCAGGTCCGGGTCATGCTCGCCCGCAACAAAGCCCTCACCTCCCTGAAGAAAACGCTCGAAAAAACGCTCCTTTCGTTCGGAAAGGAGCGTAAGTACACCGCCCATCTGGCGGTCGATGTGGATCCGGTCTAGGTCAGTTCCGGGCGATGAAATCGAGAATGGTCCTGTAATAGAGCATCTGGTTGTCGATGCCCTTGTAGCCGTGTCCCTGGCCCTTCATGATCAGGAACTCGACCGGCTTCCCTTCCTTCTTCAAAGCGTCGTAGAGCATCTGCGAGCCGCCGATGTCCACGCGGTCGTCGTGGTCGCCGTGGATGAGCAGGAGCGGCCCGGAGATCTTGTCCACGTGGCTGATGGGCGAACGGTCCATCAGCTTGTCTTTCTCGGTCACCGGGTCGCCGGCCTCCAGGTAGTCCCAGTCCGGGATGTTGGAGTGGTAGTGCTCCCAGATGATGTCGCAGAAGCCGGCCACGGCCACGCCGAACCCGAACGGGAAAGAGGCCTTGAAGCCGTTCACCTCGCCCGGGAAGGTCATCAGCCGCATCGTCTCGTAACCGCCGTGGCTCATGCCGAAGCAGCCGACACGCTCCGGCGGAATGCCCAGCATCTCGGAGACATAGCGGGCGCAGTAGATCATGTCGATGGTCTCGTTGCCGCCCAGGTCGTGGTCGTTCAGCGCCGCGAAGTCGCGCCCGAACCCGCTGGAACCGCGGGGCGAGGCGCTCAGCACGTACATGCCCGCTGCCGTAAAGATCTGATGCTCCATGTCATAGGCGTTGTCTCCGCCGTAGAAGGACATCACCATCAGGCGGGCCTGGTCGGCCGGGAGCGGATTCTCGGGGACCATCAGGTACGCGTGCAGCATCCGGGTCTCCCCGGTGGCTGGATCGATGTCGAAGGTCGGGATGCTCAGCTTCTGCGCGTGCGAGGTCACCATCGAGGACTTGATGTTCTCGGGGAGGTCCACCAGCACGGACTGCTTCAGCTGGCCGTCGACGAACTCGACCACCCACATCTGGAAGAGGATGTCCGTCGCGCCGGCCGTGAAATACATCTTGTTCCCGACCGTCGTCTTGAGCGTGAGCGTCGCGGGATACCGCTCGCAAACGATTTCGTTCCCGTCCGGATCCAGGACGGCGACGTCCGAGCCTTCCGGGCTCGTGCGCACCGTCGCCAGGTACTTCTTGCCGTCGGCCTCCAGCCATTTCGCGCGAAGGTCCTGCCGATAGGCCGTCACGGGACGGACCTCGCCGGTGGCGCGGTTGAAGGAGTAGACATTGGCATAGCCGGTATGGTCGGACAGGAAGTAGGCGACGTCCTGGGAGTACCAGGGCGAAATGACCGCACAGCCGTCCAGGGAAGCCTCCACGGAGGGATCGGTGATCACCTTGTACTCGCCGGTGGCGTAGTCCAGGTAGGCGATGTTCGTGAAGGTCCGGTTGACGTTCTTCAGGACGGTCAGCAGGCAGCCGCTGTCATCCGGGCTGGAGGCGATTTCCGTCCACGTCATCCGGAAGTCCGGACGGTCCGTGCAGACGGTCTTGTCCTCCTGGGTCTTGAGGTCCAGGATGTGGAACTCGTCCACGTGGTCGTCCCCCACCTGGTCGATGCGGGCCACGTAGAAGGCCTTGTCCTTGGCGTCGTTGAAACTCCAGCCGTAGATGTACGGGACGTCGGTGAAGCAGGTGGTCTCCCCCGTCTTCGGGTCCATCCGGTACAGGTCGATCTTCTCGTCGTTCCGCTGGTCGCCCATCCAGTACAGGAAGCCGTCCTTCTCGTTCCAGGAAGGGCTCCAGAAATTCTTCTTGGACCAGTCGTCGGACGAGATGATGTCCCCCTGGCTGATGTCGGTGCTCTTCGTGAGGTCGAGCATCACCAGCGGGCTCGGCTCGTCGTTGCGCAGATAGTACAGTTTCGTCGCGTCGTCGGAGAGATAGAATCCCCAGGTGGAGTACGGGAAACCGGTCAGGAAGGATTTCACGTCCACTTCCCGGTCGAGGAAAGCGACCTTCCCGTCATCCTGTTTCTTCGCGCAGGAACTGAAAAGGAATGCTGCCGATAGCAGCAGCATTCCCATAATACGTGTCGTTTTCATTACTTCCTCCAGAATTCGTTCTGGTCAGCAGCGGAGAGCGCCTTGTTGTAGAGCATCTCGTTCTGCGGGATCGGCAGCATGTAGCGGGGGCTGTCGGCCGGGAGGGTCTTCACGGAAGCCCAGTGCTCCGGATCCTTCGTGCGGTCGAGGGCCTGGTGCGTGCGCTTGATGTCCTGCAGGCGGAAACCTTCGCCATAGAGTTCCTTGCGGCGTTCATACAGGACGTTCTCCAGGGAGCCGTCCGTCGGGGTGGCGCCGCGGGCGACCTGCAGCGCGTTCAGCACGGCCTTCGCGTTGCCGCCCGTGCGGGCCTCGCATTCGGCCTTGATCAGGTAGGCCTCCGCGATGCGGGCCAGCGGGAAGTCGGCGTCGCCGATGGAGAGTTCGCGGTGGCTGAACTTGCTGGTGAACCAGCCGTCCTCCGCATAGAAGTAGAACGGGAAGAGCTTGCGGCAGTCGCCGTCCTCGAAAGAATCGCGGAAGCGCTTGGTCCAGCGGACGGTGCTGTAGCCGTAGAGCGGCTCATCGAAGTAGTCGCCCTCCAGCGCCGTGTCCAGGTACTCGATGTCCGCCGGATCGGCCTTTCCCGTCTCGTCCACATTGTAGGCGGCTTTCGCCAGGTAGTAGAACGACGGGATGGACGCATAGTAGTTGGAGGTGGTCTGGTTGAAGTTGTAGTACATCAGCCATTCCACGTTCGGGTCCATGAAGCCGGCCTGGTACTCGGCCTGGCTCATCAGGTTGCTGCCGGAGAAGTTGTTGGAAGCGGCCTCCTCGGCGAACTTCTTGGCATTGGCCCAGTCGCCCATGTCCAGATAGGCGCGCGCCATGAAGAGGGCGCAAGCCTTCGGGGTGAAGTAGGCGCCATTGTTGGCGTTGCAGTGCTGGCGGGCGTACTCGAAGTCCTTGAGGATCTGCTCGTAAGTGGCCTTCAGCGTCGCGCGCGGCATATGCTCGGAAGCGCCGTCGGCGGGCTCGGTGCGCAGGATGATGCAGGGGGCCTCGGAGTTGATGGAGTAAGTCGGCGCGAACAGGCGGGCCAGGCGCAGGAACATGAAGGCGCGCAGGCCATAGGCCTGGCCCAGCAGGTTCTCCTTGCCGGCCTCGTCGGGCATGTCGGTCACGTAGGCGATGATGTTGTTCGCCGCGTCGATGCCCTTGTAGTCATATTCCCAGATGTAGTTGGAATAGCCGAACCACCAGGGTTCGTCCTCGGCAACCTGGGAATAGGTGTAGGAATACAAGTTCCAGTTGTACGTGTCGATGCCGTAGTTGCCGCTGGTCATCAGGGCGTCCTCGCCCATCACCTCGGACATGATGGTGCCCAGGGTGTTGGTCATATAGTAGCCGATGTACATGATGCCGCCGTTGAGGGCGGTCTCCGCCGAGGCCACAGACGAGAAGATCTGCGTGTCGGAAACGGCGTTGGACGGGACCGGGTTCAGCACTTCCTTGCTGCAGGAGGCCAGTCCGAAAAGAGCGATCGTAGCGATGTAGAATATCTTTTTCATAGCGCGTCCGTTTTAGAAAGTGAGATTTACGCCGAAGGTGAAGGTCCGGCTGAGCGGAATGTAGTTCGCATAGGCGTCATAGCCGCCGACACCGAAGATGTCGATGTCGTCATAGCCCTTGTAGCGCTTGTCCTTGAACACCGTGAACAGGTTGTCGGCGTTCACGTACACGCGGGCCCCGGAAAGGATGCCCGTCTTCTTGAGCAGGTTCCTGGGCAGGCTGTAGGAGAGGTTCACGTTCTTGAGCTTCAGGTAGGTGGCGCTGTACAGGAAACGCGTGCTCGGGGAGTTGCTCTGGTTGTCGTTCGTGTTGATGAACTTCGGCACGTCGGTGTTGGTGTTGGCCGGCGTCCAGGCGTTGAGTTCGTCCACGCAGATGTTCTTGCCGGAGTTGTTGCCCTCGTGCATCATGTTGGCGTACAGGCTGTCATAGAACTTGCCGCCCAAGTTGTAGTAGAACATGAAGGAGAGGCTCAGGCCCTTCCAGGAGAAGTTGTTCGTCAGGGAACCGAAGCCCCAAGGCGTCGAGCGGCCCTGCTGCTCGTACTCGGCCATGGAATAGTTGTTCGTGTTTCCGTCGGCGCCTTTCCAGAGCGGGTCGCCGTTGGCGGGATCCACACCCACCCAGGTGGGCATGTAGAACATGTACTGGCTCTCGCCCACCTTCCAGATCTTCTTGGTGTCGCCCATGACGATGTCGTCGTCACCCGCGAGGTCCAGGATCTTGTCGGCGTTGTAGGAGAAGTTGAAGTTCACGTCCCAGTTGAAGTCCGCGGTCTGCACGGGAACGGCGTTCAGGCTGAACTCCACACCCTGGTTCTGCACCTTGGCGAGGTTCATCATCACGCTGGTGAGACCGTGGGAAGCGGGCAGCGGGAACTCGTAGAGCAGGTCGTCGGAAGTCTTCCGGAAGTACTCGACGGAACCGTTGATGCGGTTGCCGGCGAAGCCGAAGTCCAGGCCGATGTTCAGCATCTTCTGCTTCTCCCAGCCCAGTTCCGGGTTGGAGAGGCTCGTGTGGCCGAGACCGGAGTTGTAACCGTACTGATAGCTGTCGCTGGCCGTCCAGAGACCCAGGGACTCATAGCGGCTCAGGCCGGCGTTGTTGCCGGAGGTACCGTAGCTGACGCGGAACTTGAGGTCGCTCAGCCAGTCGACGTCTTTCAGGAAGTCCTCCTGCTTCATCCGCCAGGAGGCGCCCACGCTGAAGAAGTTGCCCCACTTGTTGTCCGCGCCGAACACGGAGGAACCGTCCCGACGGAACGAAGCGGAAGCGAAGTACTTCTCGGCATAGTTGTACTCGGCGTGGCCCAGGTAGGAGATCAGGGCGGCGTCGGTGTACCAGGAAGTGAGGGACTGCGGCTTGCTGGCGCCGGCGAGTTCCTGGAGGAAGTCGAAGGCGAAGCCGGTGGCGGCGCCGTCGAAGCGGGTGATCCGGCTCTGCCAGTACTCGTAACCGGCCATGGCGGACACCGAGTGGAGGCCGAAGCTGCGGTTGAAGTTCAGCGTGGTGGTGCTCGTGAACATCAGGTCGCTGGTCTGGGTACGGCCGCCGCGGCCGCTGTAAGCCGGACCGTCACCGTGATACTTGTTCCAATAGAAGATATCGTATACGGACACGTAGTCGGGCGAGAAGGTCGTGCGGGCAGTGAGGCCGTCCATGAACTTCACCTCGGTGAAGAAGGAGGCCAGCAGGCGGGTCGTATTGGCCTTGTTGGTGTTCATCAGCGGGATGGCCACCGGGTTGAAGTCCTTGGCGGCCGGGTTCGTCCAGTTGTACTGCTTCTCGCCGGCCTCGTCCAGGACGTAGTTGCCGTTGGCATCGACCTTGTACACCGGGACGGCGTTCGGGAAGGAGAGGGCGTTGTACAGCGGGGAGGCGCCGGCGCTCTGGGAGACTTCGGAGTTCTGCGTGGCGTAGGAGAACACGACGTTCATGCCGCCCTTGAGCCAGGGCTTCACCTGCGCCTCGATGTTCGCCTTGCCGGAATAACGGGTGTAGCGGGCCGTGGGCGTGGTGCCGATCTGGTCGAAGTAGCCGCCGGAGAAGAAGTAGTTGAGCTTGTCGGTGCCGCCGGAGTAGCTCAGGTTGTAGTCCTGGGAATAGCCCTTCTTCATCACCTCGCGCTGCCAGTCCGTGTCGATGACGACCTTCGCGCCGCTGGCCACATTGCCATTGGCTTCCAGCGGGTTGGCCATGTTGAACGGGTTCCAGGACAGGGTGCCCTGCGCCTGCTCGTTGGCCCACTCGGCGCCCTTGCCGGCTTCCATGTAGCTGTTGAAGATGAGCTTGTAGTAGTCCGCGGAATGCGCCATCTCATACTGGCGCGGGACGGCGGAGACGCCGTAGGCGGCGTTGAAATTCATGTGGCCCTGGCCGGCCTTGCCGGTCTTGGTGGTGATGATCACGACGCCGTTCGCCGCGCGGGAGCCGTACAGGGAGGCGGCCGCGGCATCCTTCAGCACCGTGATGGACTCAATGTCCTGCGGGTTGATGCTAGACAGGATGCTGGTGGTGGTGTTCGCGTCACTGGCGTTCTTGGAGTAATTGGTGCTCGTGGTGGCCACGCCGTCGATCACGTACAGCGGAGAGGAGGAGGCGTTGAGCGTACCGGTACCGCGGATGCGGAAGGTGGTCGCGGCACCCGGCTGGCCGGAGGCGGTGCTCACCTGCAGGCCGGGGATCTTGCCTTGGAGGGCCTGCTCCACGGAGGAGACGGGCTTCTGGGCCAGCTCCTCGGAGCGGACCATCGTGGCGGAACCGGAATAGGAGGACTTTTTCGCCGTGCCGTAGGCGACGACGATGGTCTCGTCCAGGAATTCGGCGCTGGGAGTGAGCTCCACGTTCAGGAGGCGGTTGCCCCGGATGGGAACCTGCATGGTCTCATAGCCGATGGAGGAGAAGACCAGGACGCCGTCCGAAGGGGCGCTGATCGAATAGACACCATCCACGTCGGAAACGACACCCTGCGTGGTGCCGCTGACGATGACGGATGTGGCGGGAACCGGATCGCCGTTCGAGGCGTCCGTCACTGTGCCCTTGACCGTGATGTTCTGTCCGGCGAGCGCCGTGCAGAGGGAAAGGGCCAGAATCGAGAATAAAATCTTAATTCCTTTCATGGTTAAACATTAGGTTAAGTTCAGTTTGTAATCGGTACAAAAAGGCCTTGCAGGCCATTATAAACACACTACTAACCATTCTGACCGCAAATTAACAAAAATTTAATTACAATTCCAAATTTGCCCGGGAGCCGGGCGGCGTGGAACTTTTTGTGGAACATTCCCTTGCAGGGGCGGGGATATTTTCCTATATTTGTAGAATGTTTGCCCATCCAGGGGCGGACCATCTACGAATATGGGAAAAATCATCGCCATAGCGAACCAGAAAGGCGGCGTGGGCAAGACCACGACGGCCATCAACCTGGCCGCGTCCCTCGCGGTCCTGGAGAAGAAAGTGCTCATCATCGACGCGGACCCGCAGGCCAACACGACCTCCGGCCTCAACTTCTCCCCGGACAACGACGAGAAACGCACCTTGTATGAGGTCATCCGGGGGGACATCCCCGCGGAGGACGCCCTCATCCAGACGGAACTGCAGAACCTCCACATGATTCCCTCCCACATCAACCTCGTGGGCTCGGAAATCGAGATGATCAAGTGGCCGGACCGCGAATCCTACCTCAAGAAGGCCCTGGCGCCCATCCGCGACCGCTATGACTACATCATCATCGACTGCTCCCCTTCCCTGGGCTTCATCACCGTCAACTGCCTGACGGCGGCTGACTCCGTGATGATTCCGGTCCAGCCGGAGTTCTTCGCGCTGGAAGGCCTCGCGAAGCTGCTCCAGACCATCCGCCTGGTACAGAACAACATCAATCCCGGCCTCACCATCGAGGGTTTCGTCGTGACGATGTTCGACGGCCGCACGAAGGTGCACAGCCAGGTGGTGATGCAGCTGCGCGAGCACTTCAAGGACCTGGTGTTCAACACGATCATCCAGCGTTCCATCCGCCTGAGCGAGGCCCCCTCGCACGGCAAGCCCATTGTCCTTTACGACGTGACCAACAACGGCACTTCCAACTACCTCCACCTGGCGGAGGAAGTGCTCACCAAGAACGAAGACATCTGATGGCGAAAGTACAGCATGGCCTGGGCAAGGGCCTCAGCGCCCTCCTCGGCGACGACGCCGCGGACCTCCGCGACATCCGCAAGCCGGTCGGCTACATCAACAAGGAAGTGGTCGGAACCACCCCGGAGAAGGAAGTCACGGCCGACGTCCTCCGCATCCCGGTGGACCTGATCGAGCCGAACCCCTTCCAGCCCCGCATGAGCTTCGGGGAGGAAGCCCTCCTCGAGCTGGCGGACTCCATCCGCACCTTCGGGCTCATCCAGCCCATCACCGTCCGCAAGAAGGGCTCCAAGTACCAGATCATCAGCGGTGAGCGCCGTTTCCGCGCCTGCACGAAGGCCGGGATGGACATGATCCCCGCCTACATCCGCGACGCGAACGACCAGGGCATGCTGGAGATGGCCATCGTCGAGAACATCCAGCGCGAGAACCTGGACCCGATCGAGGTGGCGATGAGCTACCAGCGCCTGATGGAGGAATGCCGCCTGACGCAGGAGCAGATGGCGGACCGCGTGGGCAAGAAGCGCGCCTCCGTGGCGAACCAGCTCCGGCTCCTGAAACTCCCCGCCAAGGTCCAGCACGACCTGAAGGTGGGCCTGGTGAGCGTCGGCCATGCGAAGGTCCTCCTGGGCGTGGACGACCCGAAGGCGCAGGAAATGCTCTGCGACCTCATCGTGCGCCGCGGTCTTTCCGTCCGTCAGCTGGAAGAGAAAGTCCGCGCGCTGGAGAAAGGCCTCCCGCAGCCGGAAGAGAAAGAGCCGCAGGAGCTTCCTGACATGTACTACCGCCTCCTGGAGAACGTGGGCCGCTATTTCGGCGACAACATCTCCCTGAAGCGCAGCCCCGCAGGCAAGGGATCCATCACCATCCGGTTCGATTCGGACGAGCAGATGGAACGTTTCTTGCAGGCCCTGGACCCTAACCGTGGATAGCCCTTCATGAAGTCAAGCCTCACTTCCGTCCTTGCCGCCGCGCTGCTTGCCCTGCTCGCGCCCGCCGTCCTCCACGGCCAGGCGCGGGACGACCAGTTCAAGCGGGACGCCTTCTCGCAGAACTATGCGGACACGTCCAAGCAGGCGAAGACGGACAGCTCGCAGCTCTTCAGTTTCAAGCAGTATTTCGGCAGCCTGGCCCACAAGCGGCCGGGACAGGTCCAGAACCTGTTCATGGGCTCCACCGTCTTCGTGGGCGGCGGCCAGATCTACAACCGCCAGTACTGGAAACTGCCCGTGGTGTACGGCGGCATCGGCGCCGGCGTCGGCCTGGGCATCCATTTCAACAAGCAGTTCAAGGCGACCGGCGACGAGAAGTTCAAGAAATACAGCACGCTGTCCTACATCGGGGCCGGGCTCGTCTGGTGGGGTTCCCTCCTGGACATGACCGTCACCTTCCCCACGGACCGGAAGCCCGATCCCGGCAAGGCCACCCTCTACTCCATCCTGTTCCCCTGCCTCGGGCAGGTGTACAACGGCGAGTACTGGAAAATCCCCATCTACTGGGGCGGCATGGCCGCCGGCATCTACTTCTATACGGACAACAAGCGCAATTATGAGCGCTACAAATGGATCTACGACCAGGCCACCAGCACGGAGGAAGGCGTCGAGAAACCGCCGATCTCCGCGGAGAACGCGCTGGTCTACCGCGACCTCTTCCGCCGGTACCGGGACTATTCCCTCCTGGCCACGGCGCTAGTCTATGTGATCCAGGTCGTCGACGCGAACGTCTTCGCCTACATGCAGGACTTCGAAGTGGACGACGACATCTCCCTCCGGCTGGAGCCTACGGTCATCTCGCCGGACTATGCCGCGGCCCCCGGGGTGGGGCTCGGCCTCACCCTCAGATTCTGATCCCGGATGAAACAATTAACGATCATATGCGCGGCCTTCCTCCTCCTTTCCCCGCTTCCGGCCGCAGCGGGCATACAGTTGGACCGGAAAACCCGCAAGCAGCTGGAAAAGGAGAACCTCCAGCTGCGGCAGCGCCTGGAAGAGATCCAGATCGAGCTGGAAGAACTCCGGACGGACGCCCATGAACGCGACAGCCTCCAGAAGCAGCTGGACGGCCAGGGTCCCTACCAGGAAGCGGCCGGGATGGGCGCGGCCGTCGACTATTTCGACAGTCCGCTGTACGGCGGCGGCGACTACGTGGACGACCAGCAGGGCGGCCTCGACTACACGGACGACGTCACCGACAGCCTCCTGAGCATCTGGTACCTGCACCGCCAGATCCGCGAGAACCCGCAGAGCGAGTACAACATGGACAGCGTCCATTTCACCTCCGGGGTTCCGGACCAGGTCCTCATCGAACGGCTCCAGCGGATGAATTCCTTCATCCAGCTGCCCTACAACGAGACCGTCAAGAACTACATGGTCCTCTATTCCGAGAAGATGCCCACCCGCATGGGCCAGATCCTCGGCCTCGCGCAGTACTACATGCCCATCTTCGAGGAAGCCTTCCGCAAGTACGGACTTCCCCTGGAACTCAAGTACATGGCCATCATCGAATCGGCCCTGAACCCGGTGGCGGTCTCCCGCGTCGGCGCGACCGGCATGTGGCAGTTCATGCATTCCACGGCCCGGAACTACGGCCTCCGGATCGACTCGTTCGTCGACGACCGGATGGACCCGGTCGCTTCCGTGGACGCGGCCGCCCGGTACCTCCGGGACGCCTACCGCATCTTCGGCGACTGGAGCCTCGCCATCTCTTCCTACAACTGCGGCTCCGGCAACGTGAACAAGGCCATCAAGCGCGCCGGACGGCGTGATTTCTGGTCCATCTACCCCTATCTTCCCCGCGAGACCCGCGGGTACGTGCCGGCGATGGTGGGCGCGATGTACGCGGTGAACTATGCGAAGGAATACGGCCTGGAGCCCGCCCCGGTGCAGATGCCCGCGCACATCGACACCTTCATGGTCAACAAGAACCTCCACTTCCGTCAGATCAGCGAGGTGATCGGGGTGCCGATCGACGACCTCCGCGACCTGAACCCGCAGTATTACAAGGACATCGTCCCGGGCAACCAGGGCGAGCAGGTCCTCCGCCTCCCCTTCAACTACAGCAACGCCTTCCTGGACAGCCAGGACACGATCTACAAGTACAAGGCGGCCGAGATGTTCTCCGGTTCCATCGACGACGGCCGGAACGGCCGGAGCACGTCGACGTCCTCTTCCCGGAAGCCGGCTTCCGGCGGCGGCCAGTGGGTCTACTACAAGGTCCGCCGGGGCGACAACCTCGGGAAGATCGCCGCGCGGAATCACACGACCGTCAAAAACCTCAAGTCCTGGAACAGCCTGAGGAGCGACCGGATCCGCGAAGGACAGCGGCTGAAGGTGGGCAAGCGCTAGCGGTCCGCCTGCAACTGGAGCTTGAGCCCGGCCACGCCGGGCTTTTCTTTTTGCCACCGGTACGAGCCGCGTAGGTACAGTTTGAAGCTCGTCTTCCGGACCTTTCTCTTCCAGCCGGCGTAGGCCATCGCCGAGAACCCGGTCCCGTAATAGGCCGGCGCCGTGAAATTGCCCGGCGCATCCCGCTCATAGACATAGATCCGGGACTGCCAGCCGGAAGTAGCGTGCGCCGTAAGGCGGATCCAGGCAAACCCGCCCGGCGGCTTCCATCCCCCTTCCAGATAGCCCAGGAGGCCGAATCCCCCGTCGTGGACCCCGTTCAACCGCCCTTTCACGGTCCATACGTCCCGGCTCCAGGTGGCATCCGCCCGGACATCCGCCCGGTTGCTCTCATAATTGCGCCAGCGGTACACCAGCCGGGACTCCAGCAGCCAGTTCTCCGTCACCGTCCACGACAGCAGGCCGGTGGATTTGGCCTGCTTCCGGCCCGTGTCGGTCGCCGGTTTGGGAAGCAGGGCCCCGTCGACGGTCAGGGAAGCTTTGAAGGCGCGGCTGTCCGAGAGATAGGAAATGCCCACCGCCGCGCCGTATTCCCCGTTTTTCTTGCCGGCATAGGCGCTGGGTATCGCGCGGACCTGGAGGGCGCCCTTCCAGTGTTCGCCCAGCGGGAACAGGGTGCCGGCCAGGCCGGCGGGCGTCTTCCCGCCCCAGGCCGCTTCGCCGAAAAGGTCCACCCCGCGGATGCCGACCTTCCCGTCCAGGGAGACCCGCGCCGGTGTGGCCGTGATGCCCACCTGGCCGCGCCGGCCCAGCCAGCCGGCATGGGCGCCCACCGTGCCGTCCAGCGCCCCGAACAGGGCCCATTGGAAATGACGGCCCGTATAGTCCCAGGCCAGGCCGCGATGCGTACCCGCGCCGTTGAAGGACCAGGAAGGCGCGATGCCGTTCGCCCGCTTGGAGAAAGCGTCCAAGGTGGTCAGGCCCGCCAGCTGGAAGGCGCTCCAGAAGGCCAGTCCCTGCCCGTAACGGACATTGTAGTCCCCGATGAGGATCTTCCCTTTCGGCAGCCGGTAAAGGCCATAGAACGTCCCGCTCCGGCCTTTCCAGGCCCCGGCCGCCTCCAGGTTCCCGGCTGTGAGGCGGTATTTCGCGCCCACATCCTTCAGCGTGGCCCGGACCAGGGCCGAATGGCGGAAGGTAAGCGTGTCCCGGACCGCCTCGCCGGGACGGCGGGCGGATTCCAGGGAAAGGAAAGGGCGGAGCGCCGCGACCGCCTCTTTCCCGAATCCGTCCACCCGTTCCAGTTCGGCGAAGGAAAGCACGTCGCCGGAAAGACTCCGGTACTCGGCCAGCGCAGCAACCTGATACGGCGTCAGGAGGCCGCTATCCAGCAGGCGGGCCCGCGAGGCGCGGTTGAGGGGCAAGGGCCGGTTCCGGAAAGATTCCAGCTCGTCGACCAGCCGGTCGTCCAGGGCTTCGGGGCCGTCCGCCCCGGTCAGATACAGGGCCGCCCGGACGACTTCGTCGGTCTGGGCGGCGGCCGGCACGGCGGCCAGCAGGAGCGCGAGCAGCGCGATTCTTCTTCTCATGGGCCCAAAATACGGTTTTCTTCCCGGCCCCGGCGCAGTCCGCGCGTTGTTTCAGTTCAAAATAAATGTTTTCGATGATTTTTTGTGTTTTTCTTATTATTTTTGTGTTGCTAAAACAGGACCCCATGAAAGACAGAATCAAACTTCACGACAAGGTTTTCAAACCCCTCATCCCGGGAGACCAGATCGAAAAGTCCATCGACGCCGTCGCCGCCAGAATGAACGCCGACTACGAAGGCACCGGAACCGTGCCCGTCCTCCTCTGCGTGCTGAACGGCTCCATCCTCTTCACCGCCGAACTGATGAAGCGCCTGGACTTCGACGTGGACCTGATGTCCATCAAGCTCTCCTCCTACCGGGGCACCTCCTCCACCGGCGCGGTGCACATGGACATGGGCCTCACCGGCGACATCACCGGCAAGGAAGTCATCATCGTGGAGGACATCGTGGACACGGGCCGCACCATCGAGGCCCTCGTCAAGATCCTGTACGCCCGCAAGGCCTCCAAGGTCAAGGTGTGCACCCTGCTCCTGAAGCCCGAGATGTACAAGAAGACCATCGGCCTGGACTACGTGGCCATGGAGATCCCGAACGATTTCATCGTGGGCTTCGGCCTGGACTACGACGGCCTCGGTCGCAATTACAAGGACATCTACATCCTGGATACGGATACAAAGCTTTGAATATGAAATACTACATTCTCTTCGGCCCTCCGGGCGCCGGCAAGGGCACCCAGGCCAGCGCCATGGTGCAAAAGTACAACCTCTGCCACCTCTCCACGGGTGAACTCCTCCGCAGCGAGATCGCCGCGGGCACGCCGCTCGGCCTCCAGGCCAAGGCCCTCATCGAGGCCGGCTCCCTCGTTCCCGACGAAGTCGTCGAAGGCATGATCGAGGCGAAGTTCCAGGGCACGGAAGGCGTGGACGGCTTCCTGCTGGACGGCTTCCCCCGCACCATCGCCCAGGCCGAGGCCCTCGACGCGATGCTCGCCAAGACCGGCGAGGCCGTCACGGCCGTGGTCTCCATCATGATCCCTGACGCGATGATCCACGAGCGCATCGCGCACCGCGCCACCATCGAAGGCCGCGCCGACGACGCCCGCCCCGAGGTCGTGGAGAACCGCATCCGCACCTATCACGAAAAGACGGAACCCCTCGTGGGATTCTACAAGGAAACCGGCCGGTACAACGAGATCGACGGCGTGGGCACCATCGCGGAGGTCCAGGGCCGCATCTTCGACCTGATGGACCGTTTCTAATCGCAGTCGGGAAATCTACTTTTTCTGGTTCCGGATCCCCGCAGGGTCCGGAATCAGCCGTTTTACGGGCTTGAGGTCCGGGAAGAACCGGCTGGCGATGACGCGCACGACCGTGTAGGCCGGGATGGCGACCAGCATGCCGACCACGCCGCCGATGTGTCCGGCCAGGAGGATGACGATGAAGATCTCCAGCGGGCTCGCCTTGATGCTGGTGGAATAGATCAGGGGCTGGTACACGAAGTTGTCCACCAGCTGGGTGGTGAGCATGATGGCGAGGACGATGAGGGCGAAGACCCAGATGTTCACGCCCAGGCCGACGCCCGTGCCGTACTTGAGGATGACGGCGAGGACCACGCCGACCACTTCCCCGACGAGCGGACCCACATACGGGATGACGTTCAGGATGCCGGCGATGAAGGCGATGCCCAGGGCGTTCGAGAAGCCCAGCCGGGCGATGACCCACAGGCCCAGGAAATCCAGCAGGGCGACACCGGTCATCTCGATCAGCAGGCCGACGAAATAACGGGACAGGAGGCCTTCGATATCCCCGAGGGACTTCGCCAGGTTCGCCTCCATCCGGTCCGGGACCAGGGCGCAGACGATCTTCCGGAACAGGTTCCCGTCACGCACGAAGAAGAAGGAGATGAACACGATGGAGAACAGGCCGACGACGAGGCTGGTCACGAAGGAGGTCACGGAACTGATGACCGTCGTGACATTGGACACGTTCGTCACCTCCCGGAGCTTGTCCATCAGGATGGTGATGATATTGAAGTCCGGCCCGAGGCCCGGGAACAGGCCCACGATCCAGTCATTGACCCGGTCCAGGGGATTTCCGTCGACCGTGACGCTGTTCAGCACGGCGGCGTCCCGGACAATGCCTGTCACGACCGGAATGACCTGCGTGACCACGAGAATGAGGGTCCCGAGGATGAGGACGATGGTGAGGATAGCGAGAAGCCCGTCCGGCGCGGATTTGCCCCGGATGCGGATCTTCCGGAGCAGCCGCATCACGGGCTGGCCGATCAACGACACCACGAACGCCACGATGATGTACATGAGGACGCTCTTGAAATACCAGCACAGACACGCCAGGATGGCGAGGGTCGCCGCGATGATAATGTACCGGGCCAGCCGGTCGATGCTTCTTTCCTGTTCCATAACCTACAAATATAGGAATTTTCACGCAATTCTGTCCCCCTCCTCCCCTTTTCAAGTTTTTAAAATATTTTTGTTGAGATTTTGCGAATATTTATTGTTTTTCAATAAATTCTTTCTATCTTTGCAACACAAACCTAATTTGTATCCGATATGATCGCAACTTGGTGGGCCGATTTGAGCCCGGTCATGAAACTCCTGTGGGGCGTCACCCTCACCGCGACCCTCATCTTCGTCATCCAGACGGTGATGACTTTCCTCGGCGCCGATGCGGACAGCACGGACTTCGACATGGACGTGGACACCTCCATGGACGGATCCGACCTGTCGAACATCGACAGCGGCGCCAACCTGTACACCTTCCGCAACTTTGTCAATTTCTTCCTGGGCTTCGGCTGGACGGCCATCATCCTGCAGCCGTCGGTGAAGTCCACCGCCGTCCTGGTCATCATCTCCGTGCTGGTGGGCATCGCCCTCGTCGCCCTGGTGATGTACATGTTCAAATGGCTGTACTCCATGCAGCAGAGCGGCAACATCAACGTGTACAAGGCCGCGGTGGGCTGCCAGGGCAAGTGCTACCTCCGCATCCCGGGCGAACGCGCCGGCGAAGGGAAGGTCCAGATCACCATCCAGGGCGCCGTCCGCGAATACAACGCCGTCACCGACGGCGACGAAATCAAGACCGGAACCTCCGTCAAGGTCGTCGAAGCCATCGACGGCAACACGCTCCTGGTCGAAGAACTGAACTCTTATATCATCTAACCATATGGAACAGCTTTACATCATCCTCATCGTCGTGGCGGTCGCCTTCGTGACGCTCGCCGCCATCCTGAAGCGCTACCGCCGCTGCCCCTCCGACAAGATCCTGGTCATCTACGGTAAGACCGGCAAGAACGCGACCGGTTCCATTTCCTCCGCCCGCTGCATCCACGGCGGCGCGGCCTTCATCTGGCCCGTGTTCCAGGATTACGCTTTCCTGGACCTCAAGCCCATCTCCATCGAGTGCAACCTCACCAACGCCCTGTCCAAGCAGAACATCCGCGTCGACGTCCCCTGCCGCTTCACCGTGGGTATCTCCACCGAGCCGGACAACATGACCAACGCGGCCGAGCGTCTGCTGGGCCTCAGCGTGGACAGCATCCAGAACATCGCGACCGATATCCTCTTCGGCCAGCTCCGTCTCGTGATCGCGACGATGGACATCGAGGAGATCAACGCGGACCGCGACAAGTTCCTCGCCAACGTCTCCACCAACGTGGAAGCGGAACTCCGCAAGATCGGCCTGAAGCTCATCAACGTGAACGTCACCGATATCCGCGACGAGTCCGGCTATATCGAGGCCCTCGGTAAGGAAGCCGCCGCGAAGGCCATCAACGACGCGAAGAAGTCCGTCGCCGAGCAGAACCGCTTCGGTGAGATCGGTAAGGCCGAGGCCGACCGGGACAAGGACATCCGGATCGCCGAGACCACCCGTGACACCCGTATCAAGACCGCAGAGGCGAACGCCCTCGCCGTCGAAGGTGAAAACAACTCCAAGATCGCCATCGCGAACTCCAACGCGACCCGCCGCGAGAAGGAGGCCGAGGCCGACCGCGTAGCCGTCGCCGCCGAGAAGGTCCAGGCCGCGAAGGCCCTCGAGGAGGCCTACAAGTCCGAGCGTGACGCGGAACTCGCCCGTGCCGAACGCGAGCAGGCCACCCAGAAGGCCAATGTCGTGGTTCCCGCCCAGATCGAGAAGGAGAAGGCCATCATCGACGCCGAAGCCGAGGCCGAGCAGATCCGCCGCAAGGCGAAGGGTGAGGCCGACGCCATCTACGCCAAGATGGACGCGCAGGCGCGAGGTGTCCTCGAAATCCTCACCAAGCAGGCGACCGGTTTCCAGCAGCTCGTGGGAGCCGCCCAGGGCGACGCTCAGAAGGCCGTCCTGATGATGATCGCCGACAAGCTCCCGGATCTGGTGAAGACGCAGGTCGAGGCCGTGAAGGGTATCAACATCGACAAGGTCACCGTCTGGGATACCGGCACCGGCACCGACGGCAAGACCGCGACGTCCAATTTCATCTCCGGACTGATGAAATCCGTTCCCCCGCTGAACGATCTCTTCAACATGGCCGGCATGGAGCTGCCGAACTACCTGAAGGGCGCTGACAAGAAAGAGCCCGAGGTCCAGGAGGAGGTGAAATAATGCCCATCGTCATCAATATCGACGTCATGCTGGCGCGGAGGAAGATGTCCTCCGGCGAGCTGGCGGAAAAAGTGGGCATCACCCCCGCGAACCTGTCCATCCTCAAGTGCGGCAAGGCGAAAGCCATCCGGATCACCACGATGGAGGCCATCTGCCGCGCCCTCGACTGCCAGCCGGGAGACATTCTGGAGTACAGGCCGGAAGAGTCCCCGTCCGGATAAGCCGTCCGAACCCGCAAAGGCCCCGCAGAAACGCTGCGGGGCCTTTCTTTTTGCCTGAAAATATGTAAATTTGCCTGATCAAACATATTGACATGAAGAAATTGCTTCTGCTGGCGGCCCTGGCCGCCGTCGCCGCTTCCTGCGGCCCCAAGTACGAAACCGTCAAGGGCGATCCGCTCGACGCGAAGATCTACACCCTGAAGAACGGCCTGACCGTGTACATGACCGTCAACAAGGACGAACCCCGCATCCAGACCTACATGCCCGTCCGCGCGGGCGGCAAGGACGATCCGGCCGACAACACCGGTCTCGCCCACTACCTGGAGCACATGATGTTCAAGGGCACCGAACAGTTCGGCACGCAGGATTACGAGGCCGAGAAGCCGATGCTCGCGTCCATCGACAGCCTGTTCGAGGTGTACCGCACCCTGACGGACCCGCAGGCCCGCCTGGACCTGTACCACCAGATCGACTCCATCAGCTACGAGGCGTCCAAGATCGCGATCCCGAACGAGTATGACAAGCTCATGTCCATCATCGGCTCCCGCGGCTCCAACGCCTACACCTCCGACGACGTGACCTGCTATGTGGAGGAAATCCCCTCCAACCAGCTCGAGAACTGGGCGAAGATCGAGGCCGACCGCTTCAAGAACTGCGTCTTCCGCGGCTTCCACACCGAGCTCGAGGCCGTGTACGAGGAGAAGAACATGGGCCTGACCGACGACTCCGAGAAGACGTTCGACGCCCTCAACGCGATGCTCTTCCCGAACCACCCGTACGGCACCCAGACCGTCATCGGCACGCAGGACCACCTGAAGAACCCGTCCCTGAAGGCCATCCGCAAGCAGAAGGACACCTACTATGTCCCGAACAACGTGGCCATCTGCCTCTCCGGCGATTTCGACCCGGACGAGGCCGTCAAGATCATCGAGAAATACTTCGGCGACTGGAAGCCCAACAAGAACCTCCCGACCTTCACCGTGAAGCCGGAAGCGCCCGTCACCGCCCCGAAGGAGAAGCAGATCCTCGGCAACGAGGCCGAATTCGTGATCATGGGCTGGCGCACGCCGGGCACCTCTTCCACCGACAGCGACATCACGGACATCGTCGCATCCGTCCTCTCGAACGGACAGGCCGGCCTCATCGACCTGGACGTCGTCCAGAACCAGACCGCCCTGGACGCCGGCGTGCTGTCGTACGGCCGCGTGGACCACGGCCTGTTCATCCTCGAGGGCATGCCCAAGGAGGGCCAGACCCTGGAGGAAGTCCGTGACATCCTCCTCGCCGAGGTCGCCAAGCTCCGCAACGGCGACTTCTCCGAAGAGCTCGTCGAGGCCGCCAAGGCCAACTACAAGCTCCGGGAGATGCAGAGCCTCGTGTCCAACCGCAGCCGCGCCAGCCAGTTCGTGGACGCCTTCATCAACCGGATGCCCTGGAAGACCGTCGTGGGCAAGATGGACCGCATCGCCCAGGTGACCAAGGCCGACGTCGTCGACTTCGCGAACAAGTTCCTGGGCGGGCAGGCTTACGCCATCGCCTACAAGCACATCGGTGAAGACACCTCCATCAAGAAGATCGAAGCCCCGCGCATCACCCCGATCGTGACGAACCGCGACAAGCAGAGCGACTTCCTCGCCGGCATCGCCGCCGCCGAGGTCGCGCCCATCGAGCCCGTGTTCGTGGACTTCTCCAAGGACATGACCGTCGCCGACTGCGACGGCCTGCAGCTCCTGTACAAGAAGAACGAGAAGAACGACATCGCCACGCTCACCTTCCGCTATGACCGCGGCAGCGACAACGACCCGGTCCTGGGCCTCGCCGCCAGCTACTTCGACTACCTCGGCACCCCGGACAAGTCCGCTGCCGAGATCGCGTCCGAGATGTACGGCCTGGCCTGCAGCTATGGCCTGTCCGTGGGCGGCAACACGACGAACGTCCGTGTGGACGGCCTGAGCGAGAACCTGCCCAAGGCGCTCGGCATCGTGGAGAGCCTCTTCCGCACGGCCGTGGGCGACGATGACGTCCTTACCGAGCTCATGGACAACAAGAAGAACCAGCGCGCCTGCAACAGCGCCCTGCAGAACTATCTGATCTACGGCGCCGACTACGTGAAGGCTAAGACCCTCACGAACGCCGCCGTCGCCGGCCTTACCTCCGATGAGCTTCTCCATTCCGTCAAGGACCTCCTCACCAAGAAGCCCACGATCCTCTACTACGGCCCCGCCTCCGTCGAGGAGGTCAAGGAGATGGTGAAGGCCGCCCATCCGACCGAGGGCCTCGAGCCGCTCGTGAAGACGTACGCCGCCAAGCAGCTCACCCCGGCCGCCAAAGTGATCCTCGCACCCTACCAGTCCCGCCAGTTCAACTACATCCAGTACTCCGACCGCGGCGAGACGCTGGACCTCTCGCAGGATCCGTACATCGACCTGTTCAACGAGTACTACGGCGGCGGCATGAATGCCATCGTGTTCCAGGAGATGCGTGAGTCCCGCGCCCTGGCCTACAGCGCCGGCGCGAACCTCAGCGGCCCCGCTTTCAAGAACGACACCTACGCTTTCCGCGCCACCATCGCCTCCCAGAACGACAAGCTGAAGAAGGCGGTGGACGGATTCGACGAGATCATTGAAACTCTGCCGGAAGCGCCTGAGAACCTGGAGATTGCGAAGGCCTCCATCCTGGGCCGGCTCCGCACCCAGCGCACCATCGGCGACCGCGTCCTGTACAGCTACTTGACCGCGCAGGAACTCGGCCTCACCGAGCCGCGCGAGAAGCAGGTGTATGAGAAAGTGAACAGCCTGACGATGGACGACCTCCGCGCCACGCACGCGAAGTGGATCAAGGGACGTCCCTACGTGTACGCCATCCTCGGCGACCCCACGGACCTGGACATGGACTTCCTCAAGACCCTGGGTCCTGTGCAGCAGGTGACGCTGGAGGATATCTTCGGATACTAGAGATTCTCACGTCGGCCCTTCGGGCCTCCTCAGAATGACAAAATATCGAGCGCGCCCTCGGGGTTGGCCGAAAGGACCACCGCGAGGGCGTGTTCTTTCGGTTCGATCCCCTGGGAAAGGAGGCTCTCGGAGAGGTTCGGGGTCATTTCGTCGAACCAGCCGACGAGGGCGTTGTCGATGTCGCCGAGGGCGATCTGCGTCGCGGCGTCCTGCAGGGCGCTTTCGAAGGAGCGGCCCCGGTGCGAATAAGTGGCGTTGTAGCCATGGCATCCCAGGCGGATGGCGATGAGGGAGGCGATGGTGTTGTGCGTGGACTGCATGAAATGCGTCGGCCGCAGCGGGGCGTCCTCCAGGCCCTTCAGGGCCTTCAGGAAAGACTCCGAATTCTCGATGCAGCCGAAGTCCGTGCCGATGACGACGGCCTCGGGGACGACGATGCCGGCCGCTTTCAAGGCCTCGGCCGACGTCCATACCGCGCGTTTCAGGAGCCGGCCCATCCGCCGGGCCTCCATCACGGAGAACAGGCTGCGATAGTCAGGTTCCGGGTCGCCGGGCATCAGCTCGCACCGGGCATGGACATACACTTTCCGCATCATCGGGAGAATAAGAGGGATGAATCGTTGCCTCCGAAACCGAAGGCGTTGCAAAGGATGTGCTTCAGGGTCGGGGCCGGGCATGACGCATCGCCGCCCCGGTAGGGCATGATGCAGTTCAGGTTGGCCGGGATAAAACCTTCCTGCAGGGCCAGGAGGCAAAAGACGGCCTCGATGCTGCCGGAAGCGCTCGTCGTGTGGCCCGTGAAGGCCTTGGTGGACGATACCGGCGGCATCTGCTCCCCGAACACCCGTCGCAGGGCGGCGCTTTCGGAGGCGTCGTTGTTGGGCGTGCCGGTGCCGTGCGCATTGACATAGTCGATGTCTTCCGGACGGAGGCCCGCCATCTTCAAGGCCTTCTGCATCGCGAGGAAAGCGCCCTCGCCGTTCTCGGACGACGCCGTCTGGTGGAAGGCGTCGCAGGCGTTCCCGAAACCGCTCAAAACGGCCAGGGAAGCCGCTCCACGGCGTTTCCGGGAAGCTTCGGACTCTAAAATCAAGAACGCGGCGCCCTCCCCCAGGTTGAGTCCGGCGCGGGTGGCGTCGAAGGGACGGCAGGGGGCCGTGTCCAGGATCATCAGGGAACCGAATCCGTGCAGGTGGAAGTCCGACAGGGACTCGCTGCCGCCCACGGCGACGATCTCCGCCTGCCCGCTCCGGATCAGGTTCGCGCCGAAAATGACGGCGTTGGCCGCCGAGGAGCAGGCCGTGGACAAGGTCGTCGCCCAGGGCGCCCCGCCGAAATGCGCGGCGATGGCGTCCGTGGACGCGCCGCAGTCGTGCAGCGGCGAATACGCCGGGAAAATCCGTTCCGTCAGGTCCATGCCGCCGACCGTGGTCCCGCCGACGAGGGGAACCCCGGCGAGATCCTTGAGCCCCGCCTGCGCGAGGGCCTCCTCCAGGGCCAGGATGCCCATCAGGGAGGTCCGGGACAGGTCCTGCGGAGCTCCGCACCGCGCCGCCATCTCCGCGTCGGAGAGTTTCACTTCCCCGACCGGGAAAGCCTTCTCCTCCGTACGCAGGTAGCGGACCGGGGCGATGCCGGAACGGCCGCGCCGGAGCGCGTCCAGGGTTTCTCCCTGGCCGCATCCGACGGCGCTCACCACGCCGGCGCCGGTGACATGGATGACCGTCTCCATCTACTTGGTCCGGTTGGCGGCCACGTAGTCCGCCATCACGGCCACGCTCTGGAAGACCTTCTTGCCTTCCTGCGGGTTCGCCAGGCGGATGCCGTAGTTGCGCTCCAGGAGCACGATCAGTTCCAGGACGTCGATGGAATCGAGGCCCAGCCCTTCGTCACCGAAGAGGGGCGCGTGGTCGTCGATGTCGGCCGGGGTCATCCCGTCCAGGTTCAGGGCGTCGATCAGCTTCAGCTTGATCTCATTGATTAACTGTTCCATATAAGTTATCCACGTTGAATTCTTTGCCGTTTCCGTCCCGCTCCACAAGGAAGGCGAAGGCGGTGAAATCGTCGTCCGCGCGGCAGTCCACCCAGCCGCAGAGGGCGGACGCCGTCACCGTGTCCTGGAACGCCTGTTCCACAAGGGCGACGAAGGTTCCGGGATCGAACCGTTCCAGCACATAAGCCGAGGTTTCCCCTTCGTACTTGTTCCGGATGGCGATTTCGCCCGTAATGATATTGGGGAGGGTGTAGACGAACAGGGACGGGGACGGGAACTCCCGCACCGTCTCCTCGTAATGCCGGTCGTTGCAGAGGCTGCCGCAGGTGCTGAACATCAGCACGGCGCGGTCCTCGCGGGGCGCGAAGCGGGGTTCGTCCGCGAGCTGCTCCGCCAGGAGGAATCCCAGCTTGCAGGCCGTGTCCATCTTGAAGAACTTGGGGTAATCCCCCACCCGTGCCCGGTACAGGGCGGTCAGGTCGGTGCCGCCGGGGATGGAGGCGAACTGCTTGATGGTCAGCATGCCGCACCTCCTTTTCTGAACAGCAGCGCCCCGTTCACCCCGCCGAAGCCGGAGAGGAGTTTCACGAAGGCGCGCTTGTCGGTCGTCCCTGCCAAGGCCGATACCCGGACCGGGCGGCTGACGCCCAGCGCCGAGAAACCGCGCGTGGGCAGGACCAGCCCGGCGTCCACCGCATGCATCGACAGGATCGACTCCAGGATGCCGGCCGCGCCCATCGTATGGCCGAAAGCGCCTTTCAGCGCGTTCACGGGCACATTCAGGAGGCCGGCCCGGTCGATGGCGATGGCTTCCATCTCGTCGTTGTACAAGGTGGAAGTCCCATGGACATTCACGAAGGCCAGCTCTTCCGGAGAAGTATGCCGGAGCACATACCGGAGGGCCTTGTAACTCCCCTCGCCCGTCCGGGACGGGCCGGAGATATGGTTCGCGTCGTTGCGGACGGCGCCGTCCACGAGTTCCCAGCCATCCTCTCCGAAACCGAGCACGACCGCCGCGGCCGCCTCGCCCAGATTCAGGCCGTCGCGGGCCGCGTCGAACGGCTTGCAAGGCGCTTCGGACAACGCCTTCAGCGATTGGAAGCCGGTCACGATGAAACGGGATTGCACTTCGGCTCCCACGACCACGACGTGGTCAAAACCGCCCGAGAGGAGCATCCGCCGCCCCTGCAGAAGGGCCGCCAGGCCGGAGATGCAGGCGTTGGACACGACCACGGCGGGGGTCGGATTGCCGAAGGCATCCGCCAGCCGCCGGGCGGAGCACGCCAGCGTCACATCCTGTGTATCAATAAATTCGATATTTCCCTTGATGGTGGAAAGCACGAAGGCCGTGCGCGGGCTGGCCGGGTCGATGCCGGCGGCCTCGACGGCCCGCCGCGCCGCCTCGATGACGATTGAATCGAAGAAAGTCCGCCCCGGGAAAGTCCACAGCGAACGGTCCATCAGCGAGGCCACGAAGGGCTCGCGGACCCCGAACATCCCCTCGTAGCGCCGCAGGGCCGATTCGCCCCGGCGCACCGCCGCGAAATTCTCCGCGAGCGTCGCGCCGAGCGGCGACAGGATGCTCTCCCCGATGCAGACGACCTTCCTCATTCCGCCTCCTTTTCTCCAAGAGCCGTCTTCAAGGACGCCTCGGCGATCAGATCCTCTCCGACGCGCACCACGGCATCGACCAGGGAAATGCCGAAGACATCCTCCCGGAAAAGGATCGTCGTCGTCAGGGTCTCCCCCACCGCCGGCAGCCGGTGCACCCGGAATTTCCGGATGGCGCCGATATAGCCGATGCGCACGGGAACATGCAGGACATACTTGCACAGATAGCCGATCCGGGCCGCGCTGGACTGGGCCATGTTCTCCAGGATGCCGGGCGCGGTCAGATGCCCGTCCGCCACCAGCAGGTGATCCTCCGCGACGCGGAACTCCGTCACCGTCTCCCGCTCGTCGTAATGGACGAGCCGGTCCACGAACACGAACGGTTCGCGCTGCGGGAGGATTTCGCCGGCGTCTATGTCGAGGAAGGGGCTCATTCCCAGAAATCGTAGAAGTTATACCACTGGTCCGGATAGCGCCGGACGACCGCCTCCAGGACGGAGGCGTAGGCATCGGCCAGGAACTGTACCTGCTCCTGCCGGATCGTCCCTTCAGGCTCCGGAAGGCGCTCCAGCAGGACCTTGTACCGCCGCCGCCCTTCCTTCATCACGAAGACGACGAGGATGGGCGCGCCGCGTTGCGCGGCCAGCGTGAAAGGGCCGGCCGGGAACGGGGCGGGCTCGCCGAAGAAACGGCACTGCACCGTCTTCTTCGAGCCGAAGACCCGGTCGCCGGGCAGGCTCGCGATCTCGCCGTCGGCCAGGGCGTTGTTCAAGGCGAAGATGTGCGACAGGTCCTCCGAAACCGGGACCATCCGCACGTTGGTCGCGCCGAACAGGAGGGCCCGGTTCTGCATGACCGTCGCCGTCTCTCCGGCGAACACCAGGGCGTTGATCGGTTTCGGCGAAACCAGGGAGTAGCCGACCATCTCGTAGCTGCCCACGTGGGAGCTCAGCTGGATGAAGCCGCCCTCCCCGTCGCAGAGCTCCCGGAACAGGTCCATCCGCGGAACCTCCATGTCGAACTTCTTCCCGGCGTACGCGGCGAAGCGGTCCAGGACCACCTGGCCGAACGCGAACTCGTTCCTGTACACGTGGAAGAAGGACTTGACGGGACCGTAGCCCATCCGCTTCCGATAGAAGCCGTACGAGGCCTTGAAACCTTTCGCAAAAAGCATATAGAACGGGATGACCAGCGCCATACAGCCGTACAGCGCCCCCAGGGGAAGGATGCGGAAAAGCCGGATGAGCGTCCGCTGCATCCAGGGCGTTCCGTCCGTGGACCCCTGCCAACCCGTATGTCCGTAATCAGGCAACCTTGCCGGCGATGAACTGACAGAACTCCCCGTAGGTCTTGAGTTCCTTGAAATCCTCCCGCTGCATCTTGAAGCCGAATTCCTCTTCGACCAGGACGATCACGTCCACCACTTCCAGGCTGTCGATGCCGAGGTCCTCCTTCAGGCGGGCATCGTCCTCGATCTTGCTCTCGTCAATCTCCAGCTCGTCCACGAGGAAGGCATTGACTTTCTCTTGTATCTCGTTGATATCCATATTATTTACGTTTACAGATCATGATGCTGTGGCCCTGTCCCAGGCCGTCGTGGATCTCCTCCACCCGGAGGCCGGCCCGCTCCACGAGGCGGGTCATGTCGTCGGAATGGTACATCTTGGAATTGCCGTTCGCCATCACGGTGAAATAGAGGCTCGTCATCGTGAGGCAGAAGGAGGCGGGCTCGTACTTCTGGCGGTCCCAGAAGGTTTCCATGATGGCGAGCCGGGATTCCGGGCCCATCACCGCCGCCGCCCGCTCGAGGATGCCCAGGATCTCCTCCTCGCTGAAGCAGTCCAGGAACTGGCTCATCCAGATGAGGTCCGGATGCAGGTCCTCCGGGAACCGGGACGCCGGATCCAGCATGTCCATGGCATAGCCGTCGATGCGGTCCGCGCCGGGCTTTCCGGCCGTCTGCTCACGCATCATCGCCAGCTGCTGGGGCAGGTCCACGATGGTCACCCGCACCTCCCGGTCGTAATCCACGCAGCGGAGAGCCCACCGGCCCGTATTGCCGCCCACGTCCATGAGCCGCTTCGGCCGGTACCGGAACACGATTTCCAGCGCCTCGTCAAAGGAATGGTCGGAATAGAAATGGTCGAAGCCGAACCAGCTCTTCTTCACCTGCTCCGGAAGCGAGGACAGGCCCTCGTACAGCGTCGGCCAGTCACCGAAATGCTTCAGGCCCGCCGGACGGCCTTCCCGCAGCGCTTCCTCCAGGTGGAAGAAACCCTCATAATTCACGTCGTGGTTGAAATCCACGTTCACCCGCGTCGCCGGATCGTTCAGCAGGAACCAGCCCGTCTTGGAGAGCGAGTACCTGTCCGTCGCCGTGTCCACGAGGACCGTGCCGATGGAAAGCGAGGCCTCCACGAGGACCTTGGCGGCATACTCCGACAGGCCGGCGGCCTCGGCGATCTCCGGCAGGGTCATGTCCCGGTCGCGGAGCCGCTCCAGGATGCCGAACTTGAGCATCAGGCGGCTGGCCTGGAACACGATGGGGCCGAACGCGATGTACTGCGCCAGCCGCTGCGCCTCGCGGGCGGACAAGTGGTCCTTCGTATAGGCTTTTTCGATGTCCGGAAACAGATTCATACGTATAGCTATTCCCTTGTGTTTACAAGGGAACAAAGATACGGAATTATCCGCTTTATTCAAAAAAGAAAGCCCCGGGGAGCGGCCGTCCGTTGTATGTGGAGGCCATGGACTCGCCGTAGGCGCCGGCGCTGCGGATGGCGATGAAATCGCCCCGCCGGCAGGCGTCCAGGCTCACGCCCTTGGCGAACACGTCCGAACTCTCGCACACGGGTCCCACCACATCGTACAGCTGTTCCGGTTCGCTGGATGTCAGGTTTTCAATCCGATGATAGGCATGGTACAGCGCAGGACGGATCAGTTCCGTCATGCTGCCGTCCACGATGGCGAACTGGCGCGTCGTGCCTTGCTTGACATAGAGGACGCGGCAGATGAGCGTCCCGCAAGGGGCCACGAGGCTGCGGCCCAGCTCGAAGTGCAGGGCCTGCCCCGGACGCAGGTGCAGATGGCGCTTGAACGTATCGAAATAGGCCTTGAAATCCGCGATGGGGAGATGGTTCGGGTGCTCATAGTTGATTCCCAGGCCGCCGCCCACGTTCAGGTCCCCGACCGGCAGCCGCAGCCGCTCCAGGCGGTCCGTCAGGTTGTCGATCCGGTTGCACAGGGCCACGAAATCACTCATATCCAGGATCTGGGAGCCGATGTGGAAATGCAGGCCCTTGTACGCGATGTGCGGGCAGCCCTGCGCCAGGCGGATCACTTCGGGCAGCACCTCGTGGAAGATGCCGAACTTGTTCTCGGCCAGGCCGGTGGTGATATTCGCATGGGTATGGGCGCCGATGTCGGGATTCACCCGGAAACTGACCGGGGCGACCTTGCCCATCTTCGCGGCAATCTCCTCGATCACCAGCAGTTCCGCGGAGGATTCCACGTTGAACCGGCCGATGCCCAGTTCCAAGGCATACGTGATCTCGTCATCACTCTTGCCCACGCCGGCGTAGACGATGGCGGAGGGGGCGAACCCGGCCTCGTACGCCATCCGGACCTCGCCGCCGCTCACGCAGTCTGCGCCGAAGCCGGCCGCGGCGATCCGGCGGAGGATCTCCGGGTTGGCATTGGCCTTGACCGCGTAGTGGACTTGCCACAGGGGACGGTTTCCAATCGCGCTGCGGACCGCATCCAGCGTCCGCTCCAGCAGGGGCAGGTCGTAGAAGTAGAACGGCGTCTTCCTTCCCGCGAACTCCCCTACCGGGAAATCGCCCTTCATCATTTTGCGAACAGGCTGGCGCTGAGGGCTTTGAGGGCCTCTTCCTTGTCTTCTTCCTTGATCAGGAAGGATATGTTGTAGTTGCTGCCGCCGTAGGAGACCATCCGCACGGGGATGTTCTTCATGGCGCTGAGGGCCTTGGATTCGAAGCCCACGTTCTCCCAGTCCATGTCGCCCACCACGCAGATGATGCACATGTCCAGGTCGACGGTCACGGTGCCGTACTTCTTGAGGTCGTGGATGATCTCGCCCAGGTAGCGGGTGTCGTCGATGGACATGGACACGCCCACCTCGGAGGTGCAGATCATGTCGATCGGGGTGCGGTAGCTCTCGAAGATCTCGAAGACCTTGCGCAGGAAACCGTGCGCGAGGAGCATCCGGGAGGACTTGATCTTGATGGCGACGATGTTGTCCTTAGCGGCCACGGCCTTGATCGTGCCGGGTTCGGGGATGTTGTTGATGAGGGTGCCCGGGGCTTCCGGTTCCATCGTGTTCAGCAGACGGACCGGGATGTTCGCGTACCGGGCCGGCTGGATGCAGGTCGGATGCAGGATCTTCGCGCCGAAATACGCGAGTTCCGCCGCTTCCTCGAAATGCAGGTGCCGAACGGCCTCCGTATCCTTGACCACGCGGGGGTCGTTGTTGTGCATGCCGTCGATGTCGGTCCAGATCTGGATTTCCTCCGCCTGCAGGGCCGCGCCAACCAGGGAAGCCGTATAGTCGGAGCCGCCGCGCTGGAGGTTGTCCACCTCGTCGTGCGCGTTCCGGCAGATGAAGCCCTGCGTCAGGAACAGCTGCGCCTCGGGATTCTCATCGATGAGTTTCGTCAGATGCTCGCGGATGAAATCGCCGTCCGGTTCTCCCTGGATGTCGGTCCGCATGAAATCCAGCGCCGGCAGGAGCACCGCGTTGATGCCCTTCTCCTGCATGCACCAGAGCATCAGGTGCGTGGACAGCAGCTCGCCTTGCGCGAGGATCATCTTCTCCTGCACCGGGCCGAACAATTGCTTGGAGAAAGTGCCCAGGAAGGCGAAGATCTCGTGGACGAAATCCCGCGCCTTGGCGGCGTATTCCTCCGTGGAATAGAGTTCCTTGATGACCTTCAGGTACTTTGCTTCCAGGCGGCTGATGGTGTCCCGCGCGCCTTCGGAGTTGTGGTTGTACAAGTACCCGGCAATCTCCACGAGGGTGTTCGTAGTGCCCGACATCGCGGACAGGACGACGAGATTCCGGCCGGCGGAAGAGACGAGCCCCGCCACATGCTGCATCCTGGAGGCGGACCCTACGGAGGTTCCGCCGAATTTCATGACCTTCATTCTGATAAGTTCGTTTCGTTTCTAAAGACAAAGATAGTGATTTTGCGGGATAACCGGCAAGAAATGGCTATCTTTGCGCAAGCATCCGTAAAAAAGTTGAGTTTTTCAAATCATACGAGCAGCGTCGACAGTCATTCATGAATAGATTTTCGTTTCCCGTCGTCATCGTCCTGGTCCTGTGTCTGGGCAATGGTTGTGCGCACAGGACATCCAGGAAAGGGAAGGAAGCGGCGGGGATTCCCAAGGAGGCGATGACGATCATCCAGGCCTATCCGGACCAATCGTTCACCTACGAGGACAACAAACTCATCTTCGCCGACGGAACCTCGATCGTCTTCGACGACGGGGTGGAAAAGGACTTCGTGACCAAGCTGGACCGGTCTGACGTCGAGGACATGTTCTCCATCGCCTATGACCGGAACGGCCGGCCCGACTATCTGTCCGATGCCGGCCGGAGCCGCTGCGAGCCTCTGTTCAAGAAAATGTATGGCCGATCCTCGAAGAAGGTCCGGAAGAATCTCGTCGATGTGGCGTGGTTCGGCCAGACGGTCAAGTTCACTCGCGTGAACGGGGCGAACAGGCAGCTGGAAAAAGTGGCCGCGGAAATCGCCGAAAAGTATCCGGAACTGAAAGAGTATATGAAGAGTAGCGGGACTTTCTACTGGCGCAAGGTTCGAGGAGCAAAACGCCAAAGTGCGCACTCCTATGGGATCGCCATCGATATCAACACGGAATATTCCGACTATTGGCAGTGGAAATACCCCAAGGCCTCCGAGACGCAGGAAATCGCCTATGCGAACCGTATTCCCCTGGAAATCGTCGCAGTCTTCGAGAAATATGGTTTCGTGTGGGGTGGACGATGGTACCATTACGACACGATGCATTTCGAATACCGCCCCGAGATCAATCCAATTCCGTAACCGGTGCTCTGATTTCAGGTGGCCTATTACCGATAATGTCCCCAAAAAGCGTATCTTTGCAGAATCAAGCGAATGGATATGCAAAGAGTCGTCATCACGGGACTGGGAATCTGGTCGTGCCTGGGCACGGACCTGGAGACGGTGCGGGAGTCGTTGTACAAAGGCAAGTCCGGCATCGTGCTGGACCCGGTCCGCAAGGAGATGGGATTCCGGTCGGGACTGACCGGAAAGGTGGAACTGCCCGACCTGAAGAAGGAACTCCCCCGCCCGCTCCGGGTATACATGCCGGAGCCGGCGCAGTATGCGTACTGCGCGACGCGGGATGCCCTCAAGCACGCAGGCATCGACCAGGACTACCTGGACAGCCATGAAGTAGGACTCCTGTACGGCAACGACAGCACGGCCGACGCCGTGTACAAGTCCATCGCCAAGATTGTGGAGAAGAAAGACACGATGCTGTGCGGTTCCGGCGCCATCTTCCAGTCGATGAACTCCACCGTGACGATGAACCTCGGGGTGATCTTCCACCTCAAGGGCATCAACCTCACCGTTTCCGGCGCCTGCGCCAGCGGGTCCCACGCGATCGGCCTCGGCGCCCTCCTCATCCAGAATGGCCTGCAGGACATGGTTGTCTGTGGCGGCGCACAGGAGGTCAATCCGGCCGCAACCGGCTCATTCGACGGCATTTCCGCTTTCTCCGTCCGGGAGGACGCGCCCGAGAAGGCCAGCCGGCCGTTCGACCGCGACCGCGACGGCCTCGTGCCGGGCGGCGGCGCGGCGACCGTCATCCTCGAGAGCTACGAGTCGGCCGTCCGCCGCGGCGCGCCCATCCTCGCCGAGGTCCTCGGCTACGGCTTCTCCGCGAACGGCGACCACATCTCCACCCCCAACGTGGACGGCCCCGCCCGCTCCCTGGAAATGGCCGTCAGCCGCGCCGGTATCGACATCCGCGAAATCGGCTATGTCAACGCCCACGCCACGTCCACGCACGTCGGGGACGCGAACGAGGCGAAGGCCATCGCCCGCGTGTTCGGCGAACGCACTGTCCCGGTCACATCCACCAAGAGCCAGACGGGCCACGAGATGTGGATGGCCGGCGCCAGCGAAATCGTCTACTCCCTCCTGATGATGAAGAACGGATTCATCGCCGGAAACATCAATTTCGAGCATCCCGACGAGGATTCCGCCCGGCTCTGGATTCCGGCGGAGACCATCGAACGTCCGTTCGACACGTTCCTTTCCAACTCCTTCGGCTTCGGCGGGACGAACTCCACCCTCGTGATCCGGAATGTCTGAGGCCGTCATCATCGGTTCCGGCCTCGGCGGCCTTCTCTCGGGCGCGATCCTGTCCCGGGCGGGATATCACGTCACCGTCCTGGAGAAAGCCGCGCAACCTGGAGGATGTCTCCAGACTTTCACCCGCGAAGGGCTCCGGTTCGACACCGGCTTCCATTCCGTCGCGGGCCTGCAAAAAGGCGGGCCGCTGGAGCGGATCTTCCGTCCGCTCGGCCTGATGGACCTTCCCTGGGAGCAGGTGGCCGAGACTGATGAAATCGTCTTGGACGGTGTTCCGCACCACCTCTCCGACCTCTCCTATCCACGGGGAAACGCCCTCCGGCTCTCCGGACCGGAAGTGACGGAAGAGGAATACGCCCATGTGATGGAGCCCTACAAAAACGGCTCCTGGCGGCTTCCGGCCGGGGATCTGCTCATCCAGGCGCTCGCCGCGCAAATCAACGGAACCATCCGCTGCCACTGCGAAGCGACCGCCATCGAACCGGGTCGTGTCCAATGCAAGGACGGAAGTGTTTACGAGGGGATCATCGTCTCCGACATCCACCCCCGGCAGACTTTCGCCCTTTTCAAGGGGCATGTCCGTCCGGCCTACCTGCACCGGCTGGAGGTGCTGGAAGACGGCCCCGGCATCTTTACGGTTTACTGCAAGTTATGCCCGGAAACGCTGGTTTACAAGCCCTGGTGCACGACTTATAACGACGACGTGATGCTCCATTACGGGAATCCGGACGGGCAGGGGTTCGCCCGGAGCGCGGACCTGCTCGCCTTCTGCGAAGAAGAGGTCCCCGACCGGGCCGCCTTCGCCGAAAGCCTGATCCGTAAGGTTCCCGGCCTGGAACCCGCCGTCGAAAAATACTGGACCAGCACGCCCGCGACCTGGGAGCGCTACACCGGGACGCCCGGCGGCAGCGCCTTCGGCATCCGGAAAAAGGACGCCGCCTGCTATGTCCATCCCCAGACACCCGTTCCGGGACTCTACCTGACCGGCCAGAACTGCGGCCTGCACGGCGTGCTGGGCGTAGCGGAAACCGCTCTTACCACTTGCCGGGAAATCCTCGGCGAAACCACCTTGAATCAAATCCTGCAACGATGAAAACCGCTCTCGTCACCGGCGGCAGCCGCGGCATCGGCCGCGCCGTCACCCTCGCCCTCGCCCGCATGGGCTATCACGTCCTCATCAACTACGTCTCCAACGAGGCCGCAGCCCGCGAAACCTTGGAAGCCATCGGCGGCCAGGGCGAACTGATCCGCTTCGACGTGGGCGATCCGGAGGCGGTCCGCACGGCCGTCGAAGGCTGGCAGGCGGCCCATCCGGAGGAGTATATCGAGGTGCTGGTGAACAACGCAGGCATCCGCAAGGACAACCTGATGATCTGGATGGAACCCGATGAGTGGCAGCAGGTTGTGAACACCAACCTGAACAGTTTCTTCCACGTCACGCGGACTGTCCTGCAGGCGATGCTGCTGCACAAGTACGGCCGGATCGTGAACATCGCGTCGCTCAGCGGCATCAAGGGCCTGCCCGGCCAGGCGAACTACGCCGCGGCCAAGGGCGGCCTCATCGCCGCCACCAAGGCGCTCGCCCAGGAGGTCGCGCGGAAGAAGGTGACGGTGAATGCCGTCGCCCCCGGTTTCATCACCACTGACATGACGGACGGCCTGGACGAGGCCGCCCTCAAGAAAGACATTCCGGCCGCCCGTTTCGGACGACCGGAAGAAGTGGCGGCCGTGGTGGCCTTCCTCGCCTCGCCCGAAGCCTCTTATGTCACGGGCGAATGCATCTCCGTCAACGGAGGGCTGTATACCTAATCCGCTTCCAGATAGAATACGCCGCTGTCGAAGGTCTTGAGGAGCACGGGGTTGAACCCGCCGTTCATCAGGAAATCGCCGGCGTGCACCGCACCGGAGCCCCACCACGAGGAACGGTTCACATTCAGCTCCGTCACCTTGTACTTGCAGGCCGGGTCCAGGCCGTCCAGCCGGAACGGATGGGCCCCGACCGCCCGGTTCTGGTACTTGAGGCAGTAGGTGAAGACCACCGCCCGGCGCCGGTCCTGTGAAACATACATAAGTGCATAATAATCACCTTCATACGGGGATGCCAGGCGGTACACGTCGCCCGTGAAGACCAGGTCGCGGTACTGCTTGTAGGAACGGATACAGCGGTCCGCGAGGGCGCGCTCCCCTTCCGACAGGTTCCGGGGCTGGAGTTCCATCCCCAGCCGGCCGGAACAGGCCATGTCGAACCGGAACTTGAGCGGGGTGACGTTGCCGGTCTGGTGGTTCGGGACGGCCGACACGTGGGAGGCCATCACGCAGGCCGGATAGATCAGGTTCGTGGCGTATTGGATGTAGGCGCGGGTGAAGGCGTCCGTGTTGTCGCTGGTCCAGATCTCGTTGAAATACTTCAGGGCGCCGTAATCCACGCGTCCGCCGCCCGACGAACAGCACTGGACGATGGTATCGGGATACTTCGCGCGCAGGCGGCGCATCACGTTGTAGATGCCCTGCGCGTATTCCACGAAGAACCGGTCCTGCTCCTTGCCCAAATACGTGCTGCCGAAATCGGCGACCGTCCGGTTGCAGTCCCACTTGATGTAGTCGATGTTCGGCGCCAGCTGCATCGTGTTGTCGAAGATGCCGTACACGAAGTCCTGGACCGCCGGATTGCTCAGGTCCAGCACCCATTGGTTCCGGCTCTGGTAGATCTCACGGCCGGGGCTCTGGACCACCCACTCGGGATGCCTGTGCGCCAGGTTGCTCTGGGGATTGACCATCTCCGGCTCGATCCAGATGCCGAACTTGAGGCCCTTCTGATGGGCATAGGAGGCCACATAGTCGATGCCTTCCGGAATCTTGGCGGTGTTCACTTCCCAGTCGCCGAGGCCGGCGGCGTCCCCGTTGCGGGGATAATCCTTCGCAAACCATCCGTCGTCCAGGACGAACATCTCGAGGCCCATGGCGGCCGCGTCGTCGATCATCCGGAGAAGGGTTTCGGTCGTGAAGGTGAAGTAGGCGCCTTCCCAGCTGTTCAGGAGGGTGGGATTGATCTCTCCGCCCCTATACACCTGATGCCTGCATGCAGGTTGCGAGAGGCCTGCCCCGCCCCTTTGCAAGAGAAGGTGTAGATGAAATCAGGCGTCGTAAACGTCTTTCCTGCAGCGAGTTCGTAGGTCGAAGCAAACGGGCTGATCCCGGCCAGGACCGTGAGACAGCCGGACTCGTCCTGCTCGAAGGAGAGACGGAAATTGCCGCTCCAGGCGAGGGCGCCGGCGACGACGTCACCCACATTCTCCTGCAGCCGGTCCGCATCGAGGCTCACCAGGAAAGAGGGATTCGAGCACTGGGTCACCTGCGTCCCGCGGCGGGATTCGATGACCTTCGTGTCGTGCTTCAGGAGTTCTCCGTCCATCTGCATCTCATCGGCCCAGCCACCGTGGAAGTGCGTGAGATAGTACTGGTCCGCGTCCAGGTTCAGGGCGCCGGAAGCGTAGTTAAGCAGCTGCGCGGGCTTCTTGCCGGCATTCTTGATTTCCGTATGGGCGCAGATGACATTCTCCTTCTGGTAGGCGTCATAACACAGCTTGACTTCCAGCGAAGTGACGGGATCCTTCAAGGTGATTTCCGTCGTGACGACGTTGCCATTCGCGCGGACCTGGTGATTTGCATAGACCAGTTCCGTGTTATGGTAGCCGTCGGCATACTTCACGTGGAGGGCGGGCTCGCCGAGATAACGCCCGCCGGTGGTGGGATAGGTCATCGGCCCTTCCCCGTTGTCGGTCCCCCGTCCCGTCCGGAAGGCGGCGAAGGCCGAAGGGTCGGCGATCTTCGCGCCGAAATGGACCGTCTGCAGCACGCCGTTCTCCTGCGCGACGAGGACAAGCTGCGTGTCCGCCGTCTCCACGGGGATGACGGTCTTGCGGGCCGATGCCGGCCAGGCGAGGAAGAGGGCCGCGAAGGCCGCGACCGCCCAATGCAAGTATTTCATAGTCAATGCTTTGTTAATCGACAAACACCATCTCGTCGAACAGGTAGGACGCGTGTCCGATCTGGTCCACGACGAAGAGCAGGTAGCGGACGTCCAGGGAAATGTTCCGGCAGATATCCGGGTCGTAGACGATGTCGGACATCGTCCCTTCCCACACGCGGTCGAAGTTGATGCCGATCAGGTTGCCGTCGGCATTGAGGACCGGGCTGCCGGAGTTGCCGCCGGTGGTATGGTTCGTCGCGAGGAAGCACACGGGCTGGGCCTCATGGCCGCCCTCGGCATAGATGTCGCGGAGCGCCTGCGGGATGTTGTAGTCGAAGATGTCGGGGTTGTCCTTCTCGATGATGCCCTTGAGCGTAGAAACGGGATAGTAGTAAGCGGCGTCGTACGGGGCGTAACCGGCCACCTGGCCGTAGGCGACCCGGAGGGTGAGATTCGCGTCCGGGTAGAACGTATGGTCCTTCTCGAACTCCATCTGGCCCTTCATATAGGTGCGGTTGGCCACGCGGAGGGCCTCGGTGGTTTCCCGGATGTCGGGAGCGATTTCCTCGCTATACCACTGTGCGAAAGCGGAATAGAGTTCAATGGCCGGATCCGCGAGGACCTTCTCCATGTCATCAGCGGTGAGCGCCGCCACTTTTGCGCGGTCGGTGAAGAGGGTCTTGCCGTACAGGTCGTCCTTCCAGGCCTTCACGCTGCCGTATGACTCGAGCTTCTCCTTGAAATAGGCGGGCTTGAAGTTCTCCGGGACATACTTGTCGAAGGAGGTGAGCATCGCCACGAAGCACTCCTCGTCGATGGGCTGATAATAGTCCTTGAAGAAACGTTCTGCTACTTGTTTTGACTTGCAGGGGACTCCCCCCGCCCTTCGGGCCCTTCCCCCCTCAATGAGGGGGGCTGAAGAGTGGCAGTATGCGCCTCCTGATACACGCTCTGCTTCGTCTCCTCCGCATGCCCCATGTCGGGTTCGGGATGGATCAGGACGTCGAACGTGCCGAATTCGGCGCGGATTTTCTGCTCGATTTCGTCGCAGACGGCGTGAACTCTCGCGAGGTGCATGTTGCCGTCGAAGAGGATGTGGACGTCTAAAAGCTTGTACGAGCCGGATTTGCGCGTGCGCAGGCAGTGCCAGCCGCGCACTTCGGGGATTTCGTCGAAGATGGCGCCAATGCGCGCTTCGTCTTCGGCCGGCAGGCTCTCGTCCGTGAGCTCGCGCGTCGATTCGACGACCATGCGCCACCCGGCGCGGAAGATGATGCCCGCGACGAAGATGGCGATGACGGGGTCGAGCCACGCCCAGCCCGTCAGCTGCATGAGCAGCAGGCCGATGAGGACGCCG